>CAZSAT010000100.1:0-24830 GCA_964604675.1 uncultured Enterobacterales bacterium | reverse complement strand
TGCGCATGCCCCTGGCGGCTCCGCGCTCCTACAGGATCGCCTCCGCCGTCCTGGTCGCGGCCGTCGTGTCCCTCCTGGTGCTGCTGGTCGTCACCATCCTGCCGCAGGCGGACCCGCCACCACCGCCCGTGCCGGAGGTCACGACCTTCGAGGTCCAGGCCCCCGCGCCGGCACCCGTGGTCGCCGAGGTGGGGGAGACGTCCGAGGAAGCGGCAGGCACCGAGGTGGTGCCCGAAGCCACCGCGGCCGTGGTGCCGCCGAGTCGCCCGGCAGCCGAGCCTGCCGTGTCCGCGACACGATCGCCGGAACCTGAGACGCAGGCCGAGGGCTCGGACGTCGCCAGCGCCGTCTCCACCGCTGCCCCGGCGGTGAGCGCCGAGGTGGAGGTCGCCTTCTCGTCGAAGCCCTTTGGCGTCCCGGTCGTCGTGGACGGTGTATACCGTGGGAAGACGCCGATTCGGATCACCCTGTCCTCGGGCCAGCATACGCTGATGTACGACCACGAAGGTGGACCCGCCTCCACCACCATCCAAGTCGCTGAAAGCGGGCAGGAGGTCTGGACCTTCACCGCGACCCTGGGCACCATCCGGTGAGCATGCTCCTCTGGGCGCTCCTGGCGCCGCTCTCGGCTGCGGAGGACTGCGTCGAGCTGGCTGGCGCCGTCCGCGGGCTCGGCCAGGCGCTCGAGCGCGTGAAGCTCGACGAGGCGACGGCCTTGGCTCAGGACGCCGAGGCGAGCCTCACGTGCCAGGACGCTGTCGTCAACACCATGGCGCTGACCGTCTTCTACCAGCTGGCCGGCTCGATCCACCTGTTCAAGGGCGACAGCGCCTCGGCGGAGATCTACTACGGCCGCGCCGTGGCCGTGTCGTCCACCGGGGGCATCGACGAGACCCTCGGACCCGACGCCGCGGCCCTGTACGACGAGGTCCGCCAGCGTGCCATGAGCGTGCCTGGCGGGGCCGTCGGCGCGCCGGTCGGCCTCACCGCCTGGCTCGACGGTCGCCTGGTGCCCCAGGGCGCGAGCCTCGACGTCGCGGCCGGCGCCCACCTGCTGCAGTTCGACACCCCCGCCGGCGTGAAGGGGCTCGTGGTGAGGTTGTCACCGGGTGATGTGGTGGAGGTCACCCTCGACGGCCGGCTACGCGTGGTGCCCCAGGGTCCGCCGGTCGCGCTCACCGAGGCCGAGGCGCCCATCCTCGACGAGACGTCGAGCGCATCCGACGGACCCGCGTGGCCCCTGGTCGGCGCGGGTGCTGGCGCGGTGGTGCTCGGTGGGATCGGGCTCGCGCTCGCGTCGAGCTCACACGGTGCCTTCGACGAAGCGGCCACGGTCGACGAGGCGGTGCAGCTGCGCACGCGCACCAACGCGCTCGGCGGTGCTGGTCTGGCCCTCACCGCGGTCGGGCTGGGGGTCGCGGGCGTGGGGTTGGTGCACGGCACCCCGTTGCCGCTGGGGGGCTTCACGTGGTCCTTCTGAGCCTCGCCACGGCCTGCATCTTCGTCAGCGAGGCGGAGTACCTCGAGAAGGAGGCCGCTCTGCAGGACGCCGACGGCGACGGCTTCGTGAGCACGGCCTATGGCGGCAACGACTGCGACGATCGCAACCCCACCATCTACCCGGGAGCGGCCGACACCTGGTACGACGGCGTGGACACGGACTGCGCGGGCAACGACGACTACGACGCCGACGGGGATGGCTCGGGCGCGTCGTCCTACGGCGAGGGCGACGACTGCGACGACACCGACGTGGACTTCGGCCCTCACGTGGACGAGACCTGGTACGACGGCATCGACAGCGACTGCGACGGAGGCGACGACTACGACGCCGACGGCGACGGCTTCGCGTCGGACGCCTGGGGCGGGGCCGACTGCGACGACACCACCGAGCTCGCGTACCCGGGCGCCGACGAGGTCTGGTACGACGGCATCGACGGCGACTGTGGCGGGGACAGCGACTACGACGCGGACGGCGACGGCTACGACATCGACTCGCAGGAAGGCGGCACCGACTGCGACGACGCCGATCCCAGTCGCAGCCCGGACAGCGCCGAGACCTATGCCGACGGCTTCGACGCCGACTGCGACGGTGGCGACGACAGCATGTGGTTGGGCGTGGTCGGCGTGCTGGACACCACCGGCATCGCCGGGCCGGTGTTGAGGGACGCAGGCGGCTACATCGTGATGGGGCTGGGCGCGAACGAGGCGAACTACTTCGGGTCGGTCTACGACAGCGTCTGCTACGCGGTCTTCGGCGACGAGATCGTGAGCGACGGCGCCATCGAGGAGTCGTGCCTGTCGTGGCCGGCGGACTATGGCGAGTTCGGCCTCGCCTTCGACTTCTGGTTCGACGACGACTGGGCGGCGTGGAACAGCTTGCTCTACGACTTCGGCTCGCGGATCTGGTACCTCGACCTCATCGAGGAGTCGGACAGCCGACGCCCCAACGGGGCACACCTCGTCGACGACGGCCAGCCCGACCGCACCTTCGCCCAGGCGTCGGTGACCGTCGCCGACGGCGTGCTCACGGGCGTGGTCTGCGACCCCACCCACGGCGACCTGTGGGCGGTCACCAACGAGGCCTCCAACACGATCTCCTACTGCAGCACCGAGCCGCAGTGCGCCGAGACGGTGGTCACCCTCGCGAGCTCCTCGTACGGCGCCTGCGAGGTTCGGGCAAGCGACGGACGGCTGCTGCTCTCCGATCGCGACAGCGGTGAGGTGAGCGTGCACGACATCACGGCCACCGGTCTCGAGCAGGTCTCGGACGCGTTGATCGACGAGCGCGCCTGGAACGTGACCGCCATCGCGAGCAACGAGGTGGACGGCATCGCCTACACGGTGTTCGGGGACGCCGATGCAGGGCTCGTCGTCTTCGAGCAGGATCCCGAGGACTCTGTCAAGGAGGCCAGCACACGGACCTCGCCGACCGCGGTCGGGTTCACCCACCTGGACGTCACGGCGGGGGGAGGACGCGTCTATGTGTGCGGCGTGAGCGATCTGGGTGAAGCCTGGCTCTTCTCCGGCGAGGCCGGAGGCCTGCTGACGGGCGCACAGCTCCAGGTGAGCGATGTCACGGGCTGCTCGGTGCTCTGGACACGCGACACGCTGCATGTCGCGGTGGCCGCCGACGACAAGATCCGGGCAGGCAACGCAGGGCCCGGCTAAAGTCCCCGCCCGGACAGGAGTGCAGATGGCCATCCACCCGACAGCGGTCGTGGATCCGAGCGCCGAGGTCGGCGACGTTCAGATCGGTCCCTTCGCGGTGGTCGGTGCGGGTGTGACCCTGCACGACGGCGTGGTGCTCGCCGCCCATGCCGTGGTGCTCGGCACCACGACCGTGGGGGCCGGCACACGGGTGCACAGCTTCGCCTGCCTGGGGGGCGATCCCCAGGATCTCAAGTACGCCGGTGAGCCCACACGGCTCGAGATCGGCGAGCGCAACACCTTCCGCGAGTACGTGACCGTCCACCGAGGCACCGAGCAGGGAGGAAGCGTCACCCGGATCGGAGACGACTGCCTCTTCATGGCGCAGGCCCACGTGGCTCATGACTGCCAGCTCGGCAACGGCATCATCTTCGCCAACTCCGCGGCGATCGCCGGGCACGTGACGATGGGAGACCACGCCGTGATGGGCGGCCTCGCGGGTGTTCACCAGCACTGCCGCATCGGACGCAGGGCCATGGTGGCCGCCGGTGCGATGGCGGCCCTCGACGTGCCCCCGTTCAGCATCGCGCAGGGCGATCGGGCACGGCTCTTCGGCCTGAACATCGTGGGCCTGCGTCGCGGTGGCTTCAGCGCCGACACCATCGACGCGCTGCGGTCGGCCTGGCGGGAGCTCTTCGTGCGCAGCAAGCCGCTTCGCCTGGCGCGGAGCGTGGCCATGGAGCGCTGGGGCGAGGTCGCCGAGGTGCGCGAGCTGGTCGACTTCCTGGAGCGCACCCAGCGTGGGATCTGCCGGGCTGCCCAGGCAGCGCCGGACATCGACGCCGGTTGACCGGTGGGCGCCCTGCGCGGAGTGGTGGTCGGATGCGGCCACATGGGCACGTTCCACGCCCGCAAGCTGTCCGCCCGCGCCGACGTCGAGCTCTTGGGAGTGATCGAGCCAGACGGTCGGCGCGGCGAGTTTCCCCGGATCGAGCTGCCCGAAGCGCTCGACTTCGCGGTGGTCGCCACCCCGACCGCCGCCCACGTCGAGACGGCGCTCCCGCTGCTCGAGCGTGGCGTGCCATGCATCGTCGAGAAGCCGCTCGCTCCGAGTGCTGATGCTGCGCGGGTCCTGGCGGCCTACCCGCACGTGTCCGTGAACCATGTCGAGCGGTACAACCCGGCTCTGGCCGCCCTGCCCGCCGACGTCGCTCCTCGCTACCTCCGCGCCGAGCGCATCGGCGCGTTTGCCGGGCGGGGAGCCGACGTCGACGTCGTGCTCGACCTGATGATCCACGACCTCGACCTGGTCCTGCACCTCACCGGCGGCGCCGTCACAGAGCTGCGGGCGGTCGGCGTGGCGGTCGTGACCGATGGGGTCGACATCGCGGAGGCCTGGATCGAGACCAGCACGGGCTGCGTGGCCACGCTCACGGCCAGCCGCGTCAGTCGGGCACCGAGGCGGGTGCTGCGGGTGGTGGGTGACGAGGCCTACTGGACGCTCGACCTCGGCGCGCGGCAGGCCGCTCGGGTGGACTGGCGGGCGGGGGAGCTCGAGGCCACACCCGAGCCGGTCACGCCAGGGGATGCGCTGGAGGCCCTCCACCGGGACTTCCTGGCTGCGGTGCGCGGCGAGCGCCCCTTTCCGGTGCCCGGGACCGAAGCGTTGCGAGCCGTGGAGGCCGCCGAGCAGGTGGCGGCCGCCATCGCGGCGCGTCGGTGAAGCGGCTCCTGATCTCGGTCGGCGAGGCCTCCGGCGACCGGCTCGCAGCGGAGCTGGTGGACGCGCTGAGAGCCTGTGGCTGTGAGCCCGAGCTGGTCGGGCTGGGCGGCCCGGCGCTCGTGGCGCGCGGGATCGAGCTCGTGGAGCCGATGGAGCGGGTGGCGGTGATGGGCGTCGTCGAGGTGCTGGCCCGCCTGCCGGCGATCCTGGCCGTCCGGCGACGCATGGTGGAGGCGCTCACCGGCGTCGACCTGCTGCTCTGCGTGGACCTGCCCGACTTCAACCTCCCGCTGGCGCGCGCGGCGCGTCGGCGCGGCATCCCGGTGGTGTTCTACGGGTCGCCCCAGCTGTGGGCCTGGCGACCGGGGAGGGCGTCGACCTATGCGGAGCTGGGCGAGGTGCTGTGCCTCCTGCCCTTCGAGCCAGCGCACTTCCACGAGGTCGGGGGCCGCGCAACCTTCGTCGGACACCCTGCGGTGGACCGCGTCGCCTGGCAGGACGCGCCCGGGCTCGATTGGGCCCTCGTGCCTGGATCCAGGCTGGCCGAGTGGCGGCAGATGCTGGCCACCTTCGCGCAGACCGTGGCCCTGCTGCGCGAGCGCGTCCCGGGCGCCGTGATCCGGGTGCCGTTGGCGCCGGGTCGGTCCGTCGAGGAGATGAAGCGCTTCGCCGGCACGGCCTTCGTCGACAGCGTCGAGATCACGCAGTCCCTCGAGGCCGCGGTGGCACCAGCGGGAGGCGTGCTGGCGGTCTCGGGCACGGCCACCTTGGAGATCGCGTGCCTCGGCCGACCGATGGCGGTCTGCTACCGCGTGCACCCGGTCACCTTCGAGGTCGGCATGGTGCTGGTGAAGGGCGTCGATCACATGGCCCTGCCGAACCTCGTCGCGGGTCGCACGATCGTGCCCGAGCTCGTCCAGCGCTTCGACGCCGAGACCCTCTGCGACGAGTGGCAGGGCGTGTGGGGCGATGCGGTCCAGGCCGATGCACTGGCCGGAGTGCGCGAAGCGCTCGGGGGCCGGGGGGCCGCGGCACGGGCCGCCGAGGTCGTGGCGCAATACCTCTGAGCCGATGTCGGTCCTGGTCGTCACCCCCACGTACAACGAACGGGAAAACCTCGACGCGCTGGTCGGGCGGCTCCGCGCCGCGATGGGCGAGGTGGACCTGCTCGTGGTGGACGACGGTTCTCCCGACGGCACGGCCGACGCCGCCGAGGCCCTGGGTGTGCAGGTGCTCCGCCGCGCGGCCAAGGCGGGCCTCGCCAGCGCCTACCAGGCGGGGTTTCGGCTGGGCCTCGAGCAGGGCTACGAGCGCATCGTGCAGATGGATGCGGACCTGTCCCACGATCCCGCCGACGTCCCGAAGCTGCTGGCCGCTGACGCCGACCTCGTGCTCGGGAGCCGCTACGTGCCGGGAGGCGGCACGCGGAACTGGCCCTTGGGCCGGCGTCTGCTGTCTCGCTTCGGCGGCGCCTACAGCCGGCTGTGGCTCGGCTTGCCGTACCGCGACCTCACGGGCGGCTTCAAGGCCTGGCGCGCCGAGGCCCTCGACCGTGCCCTCTCCACGCCCTTGGCCTCGGACGGCTACGCCTTCCAGGTCGAGATGACCTGGCGCGTGGTGCAGGCCGGGCTGTCGGTCGGGGAGGTGCCCATCGTGTTCACCGAGCGCGATCAGGGCGTGAGCAAGATGAGCCGCGCGATCGCAGTGGAGGCGGCGTGGCTCGTGCCGGCGCTCCGGCTGCGGCCCTGAGGCCGGCCCTCGGTCTCCTGGTGGCGCTGGTCCTGGTGTGGACCGCGGCGCGCCTCTGGTTGGGTGGCACGCTCGGCCTGGCCGCCGACGAGGCCTACTACTGGTGCTGGAGCGAGGCGCTGGCCTGGGGCTATTACGACCACCCGCCGGCGGTCGCCGGTCTGATCGCCGCGGGCACCGCCGTGTTCGGCGACACGGAGCTCGGCGTGCGCGCCGCGGGCGTGTGCCTCTCCGGCGGCGTGCTCGGCGCGGTCTTGACCACGGAACGCGGTGACCGTGAGCTCCTGGCGCTCTTGTGGCTGGGGGCGCCGCTGACGGCCCTGGGCGGTCTGCTCGCGACCCCGGACGTGGTGCTCTTGTCGGCCTGGGTGCTGGCGCCCTGGGCGGCGGAGCGCGATCGCTGGTGGTTGGTGGGCCTCGCGTGCGGCGCGGCGCTCTTGGCCAAACACACCGGCTGGGTGCTCTGGCCCGCGCTGTGCATGGCGACGCGAGGACGCGGCCGTGGGGTGTGGCTCGCCGCGGGCATCGCCGCGGCGTGTGTTGCACCCAACCTGGTCTGGAACGCACAGCACGAGTGGGTGAGCTACGGCTTCCAGCTCGGGCACGGCTTCACGGGCGAACGCAGCGCCCTCGAAGGCTTCGTCACCTTCGTCGGTGGGCAGGCCGTCCTGGCCAACCCCTTCCTGTTCCTGGCGGTCCTGGCATGGCTCTGGCGGGGTGAGCGGGACGTGTGGTGGTGGTCGGCGGCGTTGCCGCTGGCGCTGTTCACCGCGGCTTCGGTGGTCGGACACTCGGAGCCGAACTGGGGGGCCCCGACCCTGGTGGTCGCTTGCGTGGGCATCGCTCGGATGCGCGGTCGCATCCCCCGATTGGCTTGGGTGGGTGGCGTCCTCGGTGCCGCCATCAGCGCGTTGGTGGTGGTGCACGTCGCCGTCCATCCGGTGCTGCCCTGGCCCAAGGAGCCCACGCAGGAGCTGTCCCAGGGGCCGGTGATCGGGGCCGCCGTCGAGGCCTGGGGGCAGCAGCCGGTGCTCGCGTCGCGCTACCAGGAGGCCGCCTGGGTGCGGTTCTACGGCGGCATCGATGCCACGACCGTGCCCGGTATCGGCCGCACCGACCAGTTCGACCTCTGGCCGCGCGAGCTGCCGGAGAGCACCGTGTTCGTGCGACCTGCCCGAAAGAGCCGGAAGCTGGGCACCGACGGGCTGTACCTCGAGTCCGGTGGCCCCAACGTCGTGGTGGCTGAGCAGAACGGCATCCGGACAGCTCGCTGGCAGGTCTTCGAGGTGAGCTCGCTGTTGCCGACCGCCGCCACCGGCTCACGCTAAGCTGCCGGGTCATGGGTCCCGTCCTCAAGCGGCTGCTCGGCTATTACCGGCCCTACGCCGGCCAGCTGTTGGTGGCCACGGTGCTGATGGCGCTGGCTGCTTCGATTCCGGCGCTCCTCGTGCTGTTGATCGAGCGGGTGCTCGACGATGTCCTCATCGCCAAGGACGGTGCCGCGCTCGCCGCCATGCCCGTCGCCATCATGGTCCTGTACGCCGCCAACGGCAGCCTGCATGTCGGCCGCACCTACATGACGCGGCGCATCGCGTTCCAGGTGGTGACGCGCCTTCGACGGGAGCTGTTCGCGCACACCCTCGGACTCGATGTCGGGTGGCACCAGCGCACCCCGCTGGGGGCGCAGCTCACCCGGCTCACCTCCGACCTGGGCAACGTGCAGTACCTCGTGAGCGCCTACGCCACCCTGGTGCAGCGGCCCCTGACGCTGTTGGGCCTCCTGGCCGCTGCGCTCTGGCAGGACTGGCGCCTGACCCTCGCTGCTGTGGTCCTCCTGCCGCTGGTCGCCTTGCCGATCAGCCGCTTCGGGCGTCAGCTCCGTCGGACCGCGCGGGAGAGCCTCGACAACCTCGCCTCGCTCACCACGTCGGCGCAGGAGACCTTGAGCGGCATCCGGGTCGTGCAGGCCTTTCGCGCCGAGCCCCAGCGGCTGAAGCGCTTCGAGCACGACAACGACGCGCAGCTGAAGCTCCAGCTCGACGCCACCCTGGCCCAGCTGCTTCCCGGTCCGATCATCGAGCTCATCGCGGCCGTCGGGGTCGGTCTCGCCATCGCCTACGGCGGTCAGCGGGTCTTTGCGGGCGAGCTGGAACCGGGCCAGCTGATCGCCTTCCTGGTCGCCGTCGGGCTGATGAACCTCCCGCTCAAGCAGCTCTCGGAGATCAACAGCCTGACGCAGCGTGCGATCGCAGGCGCCGAGGCCGCGTTTCGGGTGCTCGACACCGCCCCGAGCGTTCAGAGCGGCAGCGTCCGGCTCGATGCCCGCACCTGCGAGCTCCAGTTCGAAGGCCTGGGCTTCGACTACGGCGACGGACCCGTGCTCTCCGGCATCGACATCACCGTGTCACCCGGTGAGCGGGTCGCGTTGGTCGGTCCCAGCGGAGCCGGCAAGTCCACGCTCATCGGGCTCGTTCCGCGCTTCCACGACCCGAGCGCGGGGCGGGTGTTGCTCAACGGGCGCGATCTTCGGGAGCTCGACCTGGGCACGCTCCGCCGCCACGTCGCCATGGTGAGCCAGGACAGCTTCCTGTTCAACGCCTCGGTGCTGGACAACGTGCGGCTGGGCCGCCCTGAGGCGAGGCGCGAGGAGGTCGAAGTGGCCTGCCGGGACGCGAACGCGCACGGCTTCGTGAGCGAGCTCCCGCAGGGCTACGACACCCTGGTCGACGAAGGCGGTCTCCGCCTGAGCGGGGGGCAGCGTCAGCGGATCTGCATCGCCCGGGCGTTGTTGTGCGATGCGCCGGTGCTCCTGCTCGACGAGGCCACGTCGGCACTCGACCGTGAGAGCGAGGAGGCGGTCCAGGAGGCGCTCGGTCGCCTCATGGACGGCCGCACGGTCATCGCCATCGCCCACCGGTTGAGCACCGTCAAGGACGCCGACCGGATCGTGGTCCTGGAAGGCGGGAGGGTGGTGCAGATGGGGCGGCACGACGACCTGGTGAGCCGCCCGGGGGAGTACGCGCGGCTGTACGGGGAGGGCGCTTGAACTTCCGCCAGAGGGTCTACGCGCTCGTGAGGCTCATCCCGAGCGGACGCGTGCTCGCGTACGGCGACGTCGCGACGGCGCTGGGAAGTCCCCGCGCAGCGCGCCAGGTGGGCTACGCCCTCGCGGCGCTCGGCGACGACACGGTTCCGTGGCACCGTGTGGTCCGCAAGAGCGGCCACATCGCCCACGGCGGAGAGCCGGGGCGTGCTCCGCTGCAGCGGGTCCTGCTGGAGGCGGAAGGGGTGGTCTTCGACGCGGGCCACGTCGACATGGCCAGGCACCGCTGGCAGCCAGAGGCCGGGGACGTGGCGGGCGTATGAGCCTCGGCCTGCTGCTGTACCGCCTGGCGTGGTGGCTGGGCTGGCCCATGGTCGCGCTCGTGACCTGGCTCCATCCGAGGACGAGGGTTCGCTGGCGGGAGCGCTGGACTCTGACCTTGCCAGCCGTCCCTCCTGGCACCGTGGTGGTGCACGGCGCCTCCGTGGGCGAGGGGCAGGCGGCGGCTGGCGTGCTCGACGTCCTGGCGTCCCAGCAGCCTCGACGCGTGCTGTTGAGGTCGGCCACGGCCGACACCGGGCTCGCCGTGGCCCGCGGGCACGACGCCCTCTGCGCGCTCCCCATGGACGCGCCCTTCGCCGTGAGGCGCTTCCTCGACCACGTCCGCCCCCGCGCGCTGGTGCTCGTCGAGGCGGAGATCTGGCCGAACCTCCTCTTGGCGGCTCGGTCGCGCGGCGTCGTCGTCGTCGTCGTCGGCGCGCGCATCGGCCGCGGCACGCAGCGTTGGCTCGCCTTGCCGCGCACCTGGGGGGTGCTCGAGGGGTGTGTCGCACACTGGTTCGCGAAGAGCGAGACAACGGCGGAGGCGCTGCGCGGCCACGTCACAGGGCCTGTCCAGGTGCTGGGAGACCCCAAGGTGCTCGCCCCCACACCCGCCTCCGAACTGGTGCTGCCCCGCCCCCTGGTCGTGGGGTGCTCGACCCGTCCAGGGGACGAAGAGGCGCTCCTGGCTGCGCTCCCGGGTGGCGCCACCCTCCTGCTCGCGCCTCGACACCCGGAGCGTTTCGACGAGGTGGCTGCGCTCGTGATCGCCGCGAGGAGGCCGCTCTGGCGTCGTAGCGACGGCGCCGCGCCCACCCCGGGTGCGGTGATCCTGCTCGACACGCTGGGCGAGCTCTCGGGCGTGCTCGCCCAGGCGGACGCGGCGTTCATCGGAGGCACCTTCGATCCCCAGATCGGCGGGCACTCGCCCATCGAAGCCGCGCGCGCCGGAGCGGCCGTCGTGCACGGTCCGCACACCTGGTCCAACGACGAAGCCTGGCCAGGCCTCGCGACCCATCGCTGCTCGACCGTGACGGACCTCGCCGATGCGTTGCAGGCGGCGCTTGTCGCTCGGCCCGGCAGGCAAGCGGTCTCCGACCGGGCAGGCTGGGCCGAGGCCCTGCGTCCGCTGCTCGAAGGGCCGGTGCCGGTCGAGCGTGCCGCACGGCCGTGGCTCCTTCCGGTCGCCTGGCTCTTCGAGCACGCGGCCGCGTGGCGCATTCGACGCCTTGGCGCCGGCGCGCGCGCGGCCTTGCCCGTGGTGTCGGTCGGCAACGTCGCGAGCGGCGGAACCGGCAAGACGCCGGTGGTCGCCTGGTGGCTCGAGGCGCTGGCGGCGCGGGGCTTGCGCCCGGCGGTGGTGTCGCGCGGGTACGGACGCGTCGACGGCCCCGCCGTGCGCGAGGTCTCGACCGCGGAGGACGGCGACGAGCTGGCGATGTTGGCCCGTCGCGGCTTCCTGGCCATCTCCGCGCCGGACCGGCTTGCCGGGGCCGCGCACGCCCGGCAGGCGGGGGCCGATGTCGTCGTGTTGGACGACGCGTTCCAGCACCGTCGCATTGCCCGCGACCTCGACGTGGTCGTGGTCGACGGTCACCGTCCGCATGCTGGCGGCCCACTGCCCGCCGGGGAGGCCCGGGAGGGTCCGGCGGCTCTTGCGCGTGCGGACGTCTTGTGGGTCCAGAACGGCCCGCTGCCCGCCGGCCTGCCGGACCGCCCGACGGTCCGAGGCCATCACGTTCCGGTCGGCTGGTGGGACGGGCACAACCTCTCGCCGCTCGATTCGGTGCGCGGGGACGTGGTCGCCTTTGCCGGGATCGCGAACCCCGGGAGGTTCCTCGAGCAGCTCGTCGTCCTCGGACTCCGTGTGCGGACGTGGACCACGTTCCGCGACCACCACGTCTACAACACGGGCGACCTCCAGCGGCTCGGCGCGTTGGGTCTCCCGCTCGTCACGACCGAGAAGGACCTCATCCGACTGCCGGACGGCACGGCACGCGCCCTCCGTGTGCGCTGCGAGATCCTCGACGGCCAGGACCTGGCCGACGCGCTGGTCGATCGGGTGGCGGCGCTGTGTTCGTGAGCGTTCCATGACGCCCGAGCTGCGCAAGCGTCTGGTGTGCCCGCTCTGCCGAGGAGAGCTCGAGGACCGTCCTCGAGGTCTGGCCTGCCGGCCGTGCCAGCGGCTCTTCCCGGTGGTCGATGGTGTGCCCTGGCTCGTGCCGGAGCACGCCAGGAAGCTCGCCAGGGAGGCGGCTCCGTGAGGGTGCTCCACGTCGACACCGCCACCGAGCTCCGCGGCGGCCAGAGGCAGCTCGCGCTCCTCGTCGAGGGGCTCGCGGCGTCCGGCATCGCCCAGCGCGTAGCCTGCCCCGTCGATGCTCCCCTGCGGGAGCTGTTGGACGTTCCCCTCGTGGACGTGCGCCCGGGGAATCACCCAGGCAACCTCGGCGTCTTGCGGCGTGCTTCATCCGACGCGGATCTCGTGGCGGCCCACACGAGCCACGCCCACTTCGCCGGTCTCGCCGTTCAGACCCCGCTCGTGGTCCATCGACGTGTGGACTTCGCCCCCGGGGGGCTGTTGTCTCGCGCGAAGTACGCCGCCGCGGCGGCCTTCGTGTGCGTGTCGCTGGCGGTGGCAAGGGTCCTCCAGACGGCGGGCGTCGCGACCGAGCGCCTGCACGTCGTGCCCGACGGTGTGCGAGCGTTGCCGCGCCAGCCCGCCGCCGAGCTCGGCGAAGGGCCGGTGGTGCTCGCTGTGGGCGCGCTCGTCGACCACAAGGACCATCGAACCCTGGCCGAGGCGGCTGAAGGCATCCCGGCACGCGTCGTGGTTGCAGGGGAGGGACCGCTCCGCTCCGCGCTCGCCTCCACCAGGTTGGAGCTGTTGGGGCACCGTGACGATGTCTCGGCGCTCTTCGAGCGTGCCCAGGTCTTCGTTCATCCCAGCAAGGAGGAAGGCATGGGCCAGGTCGTGATCGAGGCGCTCCTGGCCGGCCTCCCGGTCGTGGCCACGCGCGCTGGGGGTGTGCCCGAGGTGGTGGGAGACGCCGGCCTGTTGGTCCCGGTGGGGGACGCCAAGGCACTGGCGGCGGCGGTCCGGGAGGCGCTCGACGGCCGTCACCCACCGCGGGCACGGGCCTTGGCCCGAGGGGCCTGCTTCTCGGTCGAGGCGATGGTCGAGGGCACGCTGGCCGCGTACGAGAGCGTGCTCTGATACAACTGGAAGATGTCCGGCGGTCTCCAGAAGCGCGCGCTCTCCATGCTGCGGCAGCCCGACGTGGCCGGGCTGGTGTTGGACGCCCGCGGCTGGACGCCCGTGCCGAGCCTGCTCGCCGCGCTGACGAGGGACCTCGAGCGGGCGGTCAGCGAAGCGGAGCTGGCGGCTCAGCGCGCGCTCCAGGTCGACGCTGCGCACGTGCGCGAGCTGCCCCGGCGGGGAGAGGCGCGTGCTCCCGACATCCTGTACCACGCCACCACCACCGACCGGATGGCGCGCTTCCAGGCCCAGGGCTTCGTCGCGGCGGGCCGCGGTCGCCGTGTGTTCCTGTCGCCCGACCCTTCAGCGACCTGGGCGGTCGCCCACCGCTTGGACCGTGGCGACCCCACGGTGCTGGTCGTGGATGCGGCTCGGGCCCGTCGCGCAAGGGTGCGGATCAGCCGCGGTCGGGGTGGGCTCTACCTCGCACCGCGGCTCCCGATGTGCTTTGTGTTGAACCTCCGCCGTGGGTACGCCGAGCAGCACTCCGCCGGGGGCTTCCTGTTCCGCGACCGCGGGCACGGCCCCGAGCTCGCGCTCGTGTCGTGCACGCGCAGGAGCGGCACCACGTGGGAGATCGCCAAGGGAAAGCTCGAGCCCGGTGAGTCACCTGAGCAGGCGGCCGTGCGGGAGGTCCGGGAGGAGATGGGCCTGGACGCCACCCCGGAGATCCTCCGCTCGCTCGGCGTGGTTCGCTACGGCTTCCAGACCCCGGAGGGGCAACCACGCTTGAAGTCCATGTTCGTGTACCTGATGCGGCTGGATCCCGCTCCGGAGCGCTTTCGCCCGGCGTCCGGTGAAGGCATCGGCGAGGTGCGCTGGTTCCCGGTCTCCGAGGCCTGCAGGCTGGTGCAGCACCCCTCGCTCGTCGAGATCCTCGCGGAGCTGCAGCGCGTGCTGCCGTGAGTCACTGCTTCGGCTTCGGCCGGTGCTCTCGGGAGTCGACCACCTTGCCGGTGAGGTCGTAGAGCGTCGCCCGATCGTGGTCGTTGTTCCAGATGGGCCACTCGCTGTCCAGGTGGACCTCGATCGGCTGATCCGGCAGGAGCTGGTGCTCGCCGGCGCCGCTCATCACCTTCACGGTGTGGCCGGCCGGCACCTGAGCGGAGGGCAGGCGCCAGGACTGACCGGAGATGTCGGCGATCTGGTAGTCGGAGAGCTCCAGGGTGCCGCCAGAGATGTTGCAGAGGCGCAGGTACTCGCCGTTCTTGTTCTCCGTGTCGTTCCCCCGCGCGTTCGCATGGAAGCTGGTGATGTGGAAGGCGCCTGCGTAGCGGCCCTCCGACCAGATGCCACGACCGGCGGAGCGTGCCTCGTCCTCGGCTGCGACGAGGGCTTCATAGGGGACGAAGTCCGCCATCGGCGGGAACAGGAACAGGTGGGCGTAGCCTTCACGGAGCAGGGCCTCGGCGATCCACTCGCCGTCCACCTTCACGGCGCCGAGCAGGCGCCCGTAGCCGTCGCGCTCGGCGGCGCCGTAGTGCAGCTCGACTTCCTTGCGGAGCACCAGCTTCTCGGCGAGCACCGTGGCTTCCTCGGCGAAGGCCTCCGCGGGCCGCTTCTCCGGGGTGTTCACCCACATCAGACGGACCCGGTTGTCGTCGTCGAGGGTGAAGGTGTCGCCGTCGTAGACGCTGATGACGGTGCCCGAGGTGGGCGCCGGGCGCTCTTCCGTCTCGTCGGCGGCGCGGGCGAGAGCGATGCAGGCGATCAAGGACACGGCAGCTCCCGTACGTCAGACCGTGGGCAGGCTAACCGGGTGCTGGCTCCGCGAGTCGCGACAGGCGCTCCGCTTGCCACACGTGGTACAGGTCGTCGGGCGCGAAACGTGCGGCGGAGCGAGCGGCCTCCGCGGCGCCCACCGCGTCTCCCCGAGCGCTCAACACCATGGCGAGCGTGTCCAGGTAGTCGGGGCGGTTGGGTTCGTCGTGCACGGCCGTTTCGATCGCCGCGAGGGCCGCATCCAGATCCTCGTGGGCCAGGGCGCGGTACCAGGCCTCGCAGTTCTTCGCGCTGGCGTGGTCGTCGATCTCGCTGCAGTCGCGCTCCAGACCGCGCGCCAACAGCTCCTTCACCCTCGCTTCGTCGCCGAGCAGGTGCCAGAGCGCCAGCTCGAAGTCCAGGGGGCGTGCGTCCGCATGCAGGCGTGCCACCGAGCGCTCGATGTCGTGTTGCAGGGTGGTCATCACGCCGCGGTCGTCCAGCTCTGCGGCGACGAGCCCATAGAACCAGAGAGCCTGACCGTCGGAGGGGTAGAGCTGGATGCGGCGGCGCAGGTGGGCCAGTGCCGCGTAGCCGTCCCCTTCGGCCATGGACAGCCGGGCGCGGCGGAGGAGGAAGGCGTCGGGGTCCTCGCGAACCCGCGAGGCGTCCTGGATGGCGGCGCGGGCCTCGTCGATCCGCCCCTCCTGGTAGAGCACGTCGGCCTGCGCGAGGTGGGCTCCCGGATCGTCCGGTCGGCTGGTGAGGGCCGCATCGGCGAGCGCCACGGCCTCGTCCACCCGGCCTGCGAGCAGCTGGCCGTTCACCACCCCCAGGAGCTCCGCACGGTCGACCAGGGCCTCCGGGGCGAGCGCGTCGACGACCGCGTCGTAGCCGTCGAGGTCTCCGAGGAAGCGCAGGATGCGCGCCCGGGTGACCAGCGCCTCTTGTTCGTCCGGATGACGTGCGAGGTAGTCGTCGAGGGCCTGGAGCGCTTCGTTCCACCGCTCCAGCGCCAGCAGCATGCGTGCGCGGAACAGGCCTCGTTCGGGGTCGTCTCCGTAGGCGACGAGGTCCTGGTCGTAGAGCACCTCGTGGCCGTCGAGGGCTCGGGGCTCGCGGGTGCTGTCCACGAGTGCGAAGCGCGAGCCGGGGAAGTCGAGGATCACGCGGTGGTCCGACAGGACCGCATGACCGAGGAGCCCGAGCATGGCCAACGGACCCACGGGCGCTGCGTCCTCGTAGTTGATCCAGACCGCGTCGCCCGGGTCCTCGATCGACGCGCCGCCGATCTCGACCGACGCGAGCGGCACCCGGCGTGTGCGCCGGTAGAACGACGAGAAGGGGACATCGGCGGCGCCGATGCCGTAGATCGGTTCCTCTCCCTCCTGCGCCAGCGGCTCGAAGCCGGCACCAGTGGCTCCGGACAGCAGCACCCGCCGGGCCCCGGTGTCCAGCTCCAAGAGCAGCTTCTTCTCGGCCCTGAGATCGCCGTCCTCGGCGTGCAGCACGGCCGGCACGACCACGTGCCGGCCGTCGAACGCCATGGGTGTGGCGTCTTCGGGGAGGGGGAGGGCACCGGGCCGCGCCAGCTCGAGCACGTCCGCCGGGTAGTCGATGGCGACGACGAACTGGCCCCAGACGTTGTTGCCGAGGATGCCGTCGATGGGGATCCACCCAGCGGCCTGCGGCAGGCCGGGGGTGCCCACGGCCACGTCGATGTGCTCGATGGTGAAGGCACCGAGGGTCAGCGACGCCAGCTCTCCCTGGTACCAGGGGACCTCGCCACCCAGACCCGCCAGCGTCCCGCCGCGATCGATGCCGCTGAGGCCGAGTCGCGCCGCGGTGTTCGAGCTGATCACCGACGTGGCGGCTCCGGTGTCCACGAGGAACACCCCACGGGTGCCGTCGGGCAGCCCCGCTTGCACGTAGATCTTGTCGGCGTGGGGCCACGGTCGGATGAGGTCGAGCTCCACGACCTCCGGTTCGCCGCCGAGGTGGTGGGTCGCGCACGCCAGGAACCAGAACAGCACCGGCGAAGCGTAGCTCACCCGAGCAGTGCCTGCTCCAGGTTGTCCATGGCCCGCTGCCAGGCGACCTCGAGCGCCGGGCGAACGGTCATGCCGTCGAGCACGCGCCCGAGCGCGCCGCCGGCTTCGTAGTCGGCGTGCAAGGTGATCATCGTGTTCGTGGACGGCTTCATGGTGCGCAGCGAGTAGTGCAGCTTGCCCTTCACGCGCTTGCCTTCGGTGGTGCAGAGCACCCGACGACCGCCGTGCGCGTCGTCCACTCGGTCGAAGCGGTAGGTGAAGGTGCGCTGCTTGTCCTGGCAGGCGAGGCCGAGGGTCCAGGCCCCCGATCCGCTGGCGTCGCAGCTGGCGAAGGCGCCCTCGAGGATCCTTGCGTGGTTGTCGGCCTGGCCGAGCCAGGCGAGGACGTCGTCGCGCTTCATGCCGACGACGAGGACGTCCTTGGTGATCACGGCCATGCTTCGGGCCCTCCAGCGCCACTCGATCTAACGCGACGGCCACTCGACGTTAGGCCACTGCGTGATGCCGCTCCTCATTCCCTACTGGGCACCCAAGGTCTACTACCTCGGCCCCATCCCGATCGATCCCTGGGCAACGCTGGCCTGCGTCGCCTTCATCGTGGGGCTCGAGATCGCTCGAGCCCGCGGCTTGCGCCTTGGCCAGGAGCCGCGCGACGTCGTCGATGCCGTGGTGGTGATCGTCGGCTCGGGCTTCGTCGTGGGCCACCTGGTACACGTGCTCGCCTACAACCCGCACCTGATCGAGGAAGAGGGTTGGCTCACGCTCTTGAAGGTCTGGGGGGGACTGTCGTCGAACGGCGGCTTCCTCGGCGCCATCCTCGGGTCGATCGTCTACTACAAGGTCGTGCGCAAGATCGCGTACTTCGACTACGCCGACAACATCATGTTCGCGTTTCCCTTCGCCTGGGTCTTCGCACGCGCGGGCTGCGGCGTGGTGCACGACCACATCGGGCGCCCCAGCGACTTCTTCCTGGCCGTGGACTTCCCCGGAGGCCCGCGCCACGACCTGGGCATCTACGAGGCGCTCTGGGTGCTGGTGATCGCCCTCATCTTCTGGCGGCTCGACAAGAAGCCGCGCCCGGGCGGCTTCTACATGGCCACCTGGGCGATGTTGTACGCCCCCATCCGCTTCCTGTTCGACTTCCTCCGCAACACCGACCTCGACGGCGCCGACGTCCGCTGGTCGGGGCTCACGCCAGCTCAGTACGGTTCGATCCTGATGTTCGTCGGCGGGGTGCTCGTGATCGTCTACCTCCGTCGACGCGAGGCGGTTGCAGCCGTCCCGCCGGGATAGGGCAGGCGCCGACCCTGGAGAAGGCCCCATGTCCCTCGTCGAGCGTGTGAACGGAGAGCTGAAGGGCGCCATGAAGGCGCGCGACAAGCAGCGCACCAGCGCCTTGCGCATGGTGCGCGCCGGCATCATCGAGCTGGAGAAGTCCGGAACGGGCGGCGCAACGGACGAGGCCGTGGTCGCCTTGCTCCGGCGCCTGCTCAAGCAGCGCATCGATGCCGCGGCGTCGTACGACGACGCCGGACGGACGGACCTCGCCGACGGCGAACGCTTCGAGGCTGACGTCATCGACGCCTTCCTGCCCAGGCTCGCCGACGAAGCCACCACGCGGGCCTGGGCGGAGGCCGCGGTAGCGTGCACCGGAGCCACGGAGCCACGCCAGCTGGGCATGGCCATGGGTGCCCTGATGCGGGAGCACAAGGGCGAGGTGGATGGCGGCCTGGCGCGTCGCCTGCTCTCCGAGCTGTTGGCGGGCTGATGTTTCGCAAGGTGCTCGTGGCCAACCGCGGGGAGGTGGCCGCCCGGGTGCTGGCCACTTGCCGGAGGCTGGGCATTGGGTGTGTGGCCGTCGCGTCGTCTGCTGACCGCGATCTCGCCTGGCTGGAGGGCGCCGACCAGGTGGTGGTGCTGGGAGGCGCACGAGCCGCGCAGAGCTACCTCGACCAGGACGCCGTGCTCGAAGCGGCGGTCGCCACCGGTGCGACCGCCATCCACCCGGGCTGGGGGTTCTTGGCCGAGAACTCAGTGTTCGCGGCACGGTGCGAGTCGGCTGGACTCGCGTTCGTGGGCCCCTCGGCCGCCCTGATCCGCCGCCTCGGCGACAAGGTCGAAGCGCGTCGCACGATGGGCTCCCTGGGCGTGCCGTTGATCCCAGGCTCGCCCGGCCCGCTCGGTGACCTGGACGAAGCGCGGGGTGTTGCCGAGTCCATCGGCTACCCGGTGTTGCTGAAGGCCAGCGCCGGGGGAGGGGGTCGCGGGATGCGCCGCGCGTTCGCGCCCGAGGAGCTTGCGGCGGCATGGAGCGAGGCTGCCGGCGAGGCCCAGGCCGCCTTCGGCAACCCCGAGCTGTACCTGGAGAAGCTCATCCGGGGCGGACGCCACATCGAGTTCCAGGTGCTCGTCGATGCCTTTGGGAACGGACTGGCCCTGGGTGAGCGCGAGTGTTCCATCCAGCGTCGGCACCAGAAGCTCGTCGAGGAGACCCCCTCGGTGGTCGTCGCGGCCTCCGACAGCGCAGCCATGGGGGCCCGCTGCGCCAGCGCGCTGGCTGCCCTCGGCTACCGGAACGCTGCCACCGTCGAGATGCTGCGCGACGCGGACGGTCAGCTCTACTTCATGGAGGTCAACACCCGGCTGCAGGTGGAGCATGGCGTCACAGAAGAGGTCACGGGGGTCGACCTGGTCGAACAACAGCTGCGCATTGCTGCAAACCAGAAGCTCAGCCTGGACGTGGCCGCGTCGGGGCATGCCATCGAGGTCCGCATCAACGCCGAGGACCCGGAGCAGGGCTTCCGACCCTGTCCCGGTCGGGTCACGAAGCTCGTGCTGCCGCAAGGGGAGGGCATCCGCGTCGACACGCACCTCTGCGAGGGCGACTCGGTGTCGCCGCACTACGACTCCATGATCTGCAAGGTGATCGCTCGTGGGGGCAGCCGCGCGGAGGCCATCGCCCGGCTCGACGGCGCGTTGACGGCCCTCGTCATCGAGGGCGTGACCACCACCCAGGCCCTGCAGCGCCAGATCCTGGCCTCGCAGGCGTTCTCGTCCGGTGACTACGACACCACCACCCTCGACACCCTGCTGGAGGCCTGAGTGGCGCGCCTGTGGATGGAGCCCGTCGGCAACCCGCTCGACGCCGTGATCGGGTCTGCGGAGCAGGACAAGAACCGCGCGCGCTGTGCGGACCTGGACGCGGCGCTCGCGGAGAAGATCGCCGTCGTGGAAGCTGGCTGGGGCGAGCGCTACGTCGATCGCGTGCACGCCAAGGGCAAGCTCACCACCTGGGAACGCATCGAAGCCCTGAAGGACCCAGGCAGCCGGGTGCACGCCTTCGGCTCGCTCGTGAACTGGGGCCGCGAGTTCGACGGCAGCCGCCTCCCGGCGCCTGGGGCCGGTGTGGTCACCGCGTTCGTGCAGGTGGCCGGGCGCTGGACCGTGGTGATCGCGAACGACAACACGGTGGCGAGCGGGTCGTGGTGGCCCCGCAGTCCCGAGAAGATCGAGCGCGGCCAAGAGGTCGCGCTCGCCCTGCGGTTGCCCGTCATCTACCTGGTCGACTGCTCGGGGCTCTTCCTGCCCGAGCAGAGCCTGGCCTTTCCCGGGCGTCGTGGCGCAGGCCACATCTTCAAGAAGAACGCCGAGCTCTCGGACGCTGGGGTGCCGCAGATCGCCGGTGTGTTCGGCGACTGCATCGCGGGCGGCGGCTACATGCCGATCATCAGCGACCGCGTGTACATGACCGAGCAGGCCTACATGGTCATCGCTGGCGCGGCGCTCATCCAGGGCGCGAAGGCGCTGAGGCTCACCTCACTGGACATCGGCGGGCCGGAGGTGCACGTGCACCGCTCGGGCTGTGCCGATGTGCGCGTGCCTGACGACGGAACCTGCCTGGAGCTGCTCCGCGGCGAGGTCGAGCGCCTCCCGACCAGCGCCGTGGCCTTTCACCGACACGGAGCCGCGCCCGAGCCACCGCGCTTTGCAGCGAACGAGCTCTCGGCCCTGCTGCCTGCCGACCACCGGCACGTGTACGCGATCCGCGAGGTCATCGCACGGCTGGTCGACGGCTCCCTGTTCCACGAGGTCCTGCCTGACCGGGGCTCGGAGGTCGTGGTGGGCTTGGCCCGGATCAGCGGTCTCTGGGTGGGCATCGCGGCGAACGACCAGGCCTTGACCGAACACCCACAGAAGCCCGGGCAACGCCGTGCTGGCGGCATCCTCTACAAAGACGGCATCGCCAAGCTCACCACCTTCGCGCGAGCCTGCGCGGACGATGGCCTGCCGCTCGTCTGGCTCCAGGACGTGGCGGGCTTCGACATCGGCGTGGAGGCCGAGGCCCAGGGGCTCCTGGGCTACGGGTCCTCGCTGATCTACGCGAACGCAACGGCGAGGAGCCCCGTGTTCACGGTGCTCTTGCGGAAGGCCTCAGGGGCCGGCTACTACGCGATGCACGGCCATCCCTACGATCCCGTGCTCCAGCTCTCGACCCCGATCACCCGTCAGTCGGTGATGGAGGGCCGCACCCTGGCGATCGCAGCGTTCAACAGCAAGCTCGACGCCAACTTCGAGATCGCCACCGACGACCCCGAGGAACGAGCAGCCATCGAAGCGGGCATGGCCAAGGTCGCCAGCCGCATCGAGGCCGACATGGACCCGGTGCACGCCGCCGCCCAGATGGACACCGACGAGGTCGTCCCCTTGGATGCCCTGCGTTCGTGGCTCGAGGTGTGCGTGGAGAGCAGCTACCAGGCTGTCGGCTACCGGCGGGTCAAGAACCCCCGGATCTGGTCGCTGCACGACCTGGAGGCGCTGTGTCCCGGACGCTGAGCGCGGTCGGCGGCGACGGACGCCTGCTCGCGCCCACCGTCGGCACGTGGGTGCCCCTGGTGGGCCGCGGCACGGTCGTCACGGCGGGGACGGTCCTCGGGAGGCTTCGGCAGGCGCGTCGCTGGCACGATGTCGTGGCGCCGGCGGGGTCGGCGGGCCAGGTGGTCGATCACGCACCGGCCTTCACCTCGGTTGAACACGGCCACGCGCTCATCGCCCTGGGCCGCCTCGACGGCGCGGTCACGAGCGAAGCGCCCGAGGGGGCGGTCGCAGGACGGGTTCTGCGGGCCACGATGTCCGGCACGATCTACCTGCGTCCGTCTCCGGCCGATCCGGTCTTCGCGCCGCCGGGCTCGGCGGTGAGCGCCACCCAGACCGTGGCCCTGGTGGAGGTGATGAAGACCTTCACGCCTCTTGTGGCCGGGCAGGAGGGCACGCTCTCGGGCTGGCTCGTGGCCGATGGTGATGCGGTGGAAGCGGGCCAGGCCCTGGCGCGCCTGGAAGACTGAGCCGGGGCCCCTGGGCTAAGATCAGGGCTCGGAGGTCGGCTTGATCGTCGCATTCGCAGCCGTGGCTCTCGCGCAGGACCCGTGCCCGCCCTACTCGGGGGACGCCATGCTCGCCGACCTCGGGCGCGCCCAGACCGCGCTGACGGACGGCGACACCACCTCGATGGCCGAAGCGGGGGATGCCCTGGAAGGCGGTCTCGCGTGCCTCGGCGAGCAGGTGCCCGAGCAGGTGCACGCGCTGGCCTACCGCTACATCGGCGCGCACCTCGCGCTCGCAGGCGACGTCGACGGAGCCAAGCTGTGGTTCCGCACGGCGATGGAGCTGGACCCCACCTTCCAGTGGGACATCGACGAGGTCCCCCAGGGCAGCGTGGTCTGGAACACCTACGAGGAAGAAGCCAGCACCTTCGACGCCGAGCGGGTGTTCGTGCCCGGTCGGAGCTTGAGCCTGAAGGACGGCGACGTGCTGCTGCTCGACGGGCGCGTCACCACGATGCCGGCGGCGCGCCCGAGCCGGTACCACGTGGTGCAGGTCGTCGGGGCCGACGGCGCGGTGAAGCGCAGCTGGCTGGTGGAGGGCGCGGCCTTTCCGTCGTCGGTGCTCATCGCGTCGACCCAGGCCACCGCCCAGATGGTCCCCGAGGACACCTACGCCACGCAGACCGAGAAGGTCACGCGCACGCGTCCAGCCGCCAAGACCCCTCTGCTGATCGGAGGGCTCACCGGGCTCCTGGCGTCCGGGGCCTTGTACGCCGCCTCGTTCCCAGCCCGCGCCGACTTCGACGACGCCACCACCGAGGCAGACCTGTACGCCGCCCAGTCCCGCACGAACCTGCTGGTGCTCGGTAGCGCGGGCGCGGCCGCGGTGGGCGTCGGTGTCACGGCTTGGGGCGTGGCCATCAGCGACGGGCCCGGCCTCTCCCTGTCCTGGCAGTTCTGAGCGCGGTCAGCGCTTGTGGGGGTTCTCCCACAAGTACTCCGGCTCCGCGAGTGCGCGCGCGGCCCAGCGGCCGGCGACGAACAAGAAGTCGCTGAGGCGGTTCAGGTAGCGAAGGGAGCCCTCGCCGACCTCGTCGTCCACGTCCATCAGGTGCAACACCAGCCGCTCGGCACGGCGGCAGACCGTGCGCGCCTGGTGCATGAAGGCTCCCACGGGTCCGCCGCCAGGGAGGATGAACTCCACCAGCGGTGGCAGATCCCCGTTCAGCTCGTCGATCCAGGCCTCGAGCTGCGCGACGTCGTCACCTCCGACCCGGTACATGCCCTCCCAGCGCGAAGCCGCGGGGGTGGCGAGGTCGGTGCCCAGGTTGAACAGGTCGTTCTGCACCCGCGAGAACATGCTGTCGAGCCGCGCCACGGCGTCGTCGGCAGCTTCGCTCCGTGCGTTCCACGTCCGCGCAAGGCCGACGATCGCATTCAGCTCGTCGACGGTGCCGTAGCTCTCGATCCGTGGGTGGTCCTTTCGCACGCGGTCGCCGCCAACCAGGCTGGTAAGGCCCTTGTCGCCTCCTCGGGTGTAGACCTTGCTGATGCGCATGCTCGCCTCCGGTCTCGGTGCCTATTAGGCGCTCCGTGGAGGTGCACCCTGTCCACCGTGATCAAGAAGACCGCCGAGGGACTTCGGACCGCCGACCCGATGATGGTCTCCGTGCAGATCCAGGATCTGTTGATCACGCCGCTGGCGAGGCTGGAGGTCGGTACTCTGTGCGACCTCCTGGCCCTGTCGGTGTGTGACGACCTCTCCCGCCCCACGCTCCGCGATCTGGGACGGTTTCGCGACCGGGTGGCGCGCGAGTACGCCGACCTGCCGGGGGGTCCCGTGCTCGACGGGTTTCTCGACGAGATCGGCTCGGTCGCGCCGGCGCGCACGCCGGCCTGCCTGCGGGAGATCCTGCTCTCCCCCGATGCCGAGCGGCTGCCCGCCACCTCCCAGGAACGCCTGGCCGCCCTGGGCGCCGCCTTCGAGGGCGTGGAGCCCGATGGGGTGAAGCTCGGCACCGCGGCTCGCACCCGTGTCCAGAAGCCGCATGTCCCTCAGAACCGTCGGGCGCCCTCGAAGCGCACGGCTCGACGCACGGCAGCGCCGAGAGCCCCCGCGAGCTCGAGAGATCCGCAGCGTGACCAATGGATCAAGGAAGACGTGCTGCACCGTCTGTCGAACTACGGCAGCAGGGGCTTGAAGCAGGCGGTGCTCGTCGCGGGCTCCCTGCACCGCTCGCCCTTCGCCGATCTGGGGCGTGACGAGATCATGGGCGTGCTGCGCCGGCTCAAGGATCAGGGGGTGCTGCTGCACAGCGCCGGTCGTTGGTCACGAAAGGGACGCTGGTAGTCACCCTCCCGGGCGGGTTACCAGCTTGGCTTCGAGATGGAGAGAGACCGATGACCCGTTCGATCCTGATGTCCCTGGCGTGCTTCGCCGTGGTTGGCTGCAACGGCAAGACCGAGCCGGCTGACGACACAGCCGAGGCCGACACGGACACCGACACCGACACCG
>CAZSAT010000099.1:0-25300 GCA_964604675.1 uncultured Enterobacterales bacterium | reverse complement strand
CACCGTCGCCACCGTCGCCACCGTCGCCACCGTCGCCACCGTCGCCACCGTCGCCGCCGTCGCCACCGTCGCCACCGTCGCCACCGTCGCCACCGTCGCCACCGTCCTCACCGACGACACCGCCGCCGTCGTCGCCGTCGTCAGTGCCGGTGTCGTCGCTGCGATCGGACACGGCCGTGTCGTCGAGCTCGACGATGACCGGGCGGCAAGCGAAACAGGCGAGAGCGAAGAAGGGCATGAGGCGACGCATGGACACTCCGGACCCTGAGCTTAGACGGCCGCGGCTACAGCCGCTCGAGGGCCAGCTCGCTACGTGGCAAGCCCAACCAGGGACGCGAGGCAGGAGGCGGTCCAAGCAGCTCCACGAGCGGCCGACGGGCCCGAGGTTCTGAAGGGTCTGAACACGTCCTTCCCACCGCCATCTCGCGCGGCCATCTGTGTGGCAGGAGGACCCCATGGACCTGATCTTCGCGCCCTCGGGCGCCGTGACCACCCTTGCCGAGGCCCGCTTCGTGGTCGACTGGGAGCCCGGCTGCGACATCGTCCGGGTGCGCAACCTCTCCGAGGTCCCCCTCGGCGGCCCGCAAGGCGCCGTGGGCCGGGGGGGCGACCTCTTCACCCGCTTCGGAGCCCCCGTGCTGGTGGGCGGACGGCGCTTCGGCTTCCGGAGGCAACCGTGATCTGGCACCACGCGCTCTGCGGTCCGTGGCGGGCCGAGAACCAGGACCGCACGGTGTTCGCGCGGGATCGCACGCTGGTTGTCGGCGTCGTCGACGGGATGGGTGGCGGCGTGGACGGCGCAGCCGCCGCCGAGCTGGCGGTCGAGGTCTTCGGAAGACTGGCCGAGCGCACCCTGTGCGAAGACGCCGCGCAGCGGTCAGCTCTCGAAGCCCACCAGGCCATCGTGGCGGAGCGCGCGGAACGCGGCCACCTCGAGCAGATGGGCGCGGTCGCGACCGTCTTCTGGGTGGACGTGGACCATCCGGGCTGGCCGTACCTCGTGATCCACGTCGGGGACGCACGCGGCTTCGCGTTCTCGCCGGACGGGTGCGGCCGGCAGCTCACCCGAGACCAGGCCGCGGTGGACTACGGCGAGCTGCCGGACTCGGTGGCGCTGGAGCGGCCCCTGCGCAACTACGTCACGGCGGCGCTCGGCAGCGGGGGCGACGCGCAGGTGGCGGCAGGGCGCCTGGAGCCTGGCAGCGTGCTGCTGGCCGCCAGCGACGGGGTGGGCGACTACCTGCCGCGCATCCGCATGGCGGCGCTGGTGGGGCGGCACGTGGCCGTGGGGGAGCTGGGACGCGCGGTGCTCGCAGCCGCCCTCGCGCGGCAGCAGCTGTTGCAGCGTGGTGACAACCTGGCTGTCGCGGTGCTCCGGCGGCCCTACCCTTGCACGTGATGGAGCTCGTGCTGCGCTGCGGCGAACAGACAGTCCGCGTGTCGGCGGCCGCCCTGCCCGTATGGATCGGCCGCAACGCCGACCTGCCCGTCTGCGTGCCCACGGACCAGGTCAGCTGGTACCACGCCTGGATCGAGCTGGTGGCCGGTGTCTGGGTGGTGGGCGACCGCAGCCGCAACGGCACGTGGCTGGACGGCGAGCGCGTGGACGGCGACGCGGTGCTGCGCGCCGGCAGCACCTTGCGCATCGGAGAGAGCACCATCGAGGTGCTGGTCCTGCCCGACCCCGTCGAGCTCCAGCGCTCCACGGCGTCGATCGCTCGTTCCGAGCACGGCGTGCTCGTGGTGCTCACCTCGCAGGGGGCTCGCCCACGCGGGCGCCTGAAGACCCTGGCGGGCTGCGTCGAGCGGCCGCTGCCGCCACGGCTGGCGCGCCTGCTCGGCGCCCTGATCGCGACCGGCCGTGAGCACGCCGGGTGGCGCGCCCTCGACTACGAGCAGGAGCTGGACCTCTGGCCCGGTCAACCCAGCCTGTACCGCGGACGGAACGACCTCGATCGCTGGTGGGCTGCGCTGGTCGCCGCCGCCGAGGACGACGGCGTGGTGGCGCCCGGAGCGCTCCCGGCCCAGCTGCTCGCTACCGGCTTCCAGACCGGCGCGCGGCTGACCCTGCCCGAGCGCTGGAACGCCCGGCTTGTGGGCCGCGCCGGTTAGCGAAGCTGCATGCTGCCGATCTTCGAAGACGAGACCCACGAGGCCCTGCGCGAGGCCGCTCGCGGCTGGGTGCAACGCACCATCGCTCCCCACGCCCAGGCATGGGAGGAGGCCAAGAGCTTCCCCGTGGAGCTCTACCGCCAGGCTGGCGAGGCGGGCCTGCTGGGCGTCGGCTACCCGGAGGCCTACGGAGGCGGCGCAGGTGACACCCTGCACGGGCTGGTGGTCGCCGAAGAGCTGGTGCGCGGTGGTTCGGTGGGGACGGCGATGAGCCTGGGGAGCCACGCCATCGCGCTGCCGCCCATCCTGGCCATGGGCACCGACGAGCAGAAGCAGAGGTTCGCGCCCGACATCATCGCGGGTCGCAGGATCGCCGCGCTGGCCATCACCGAGCCCGACGCGGGGTCGGACGTGGCGAACGTGGGGTGCCGCGCCGTGCGCGACGGCGATCACTACGTGGTGAACGGAACGAAGACCTTCATCACCAGCGGGTGCCGCGCCGACCTGATCACGCTGGCCGTGCGGACGGGTCCACCGGGCTTCGGGGGCATCAGCCTGCTGGTGGTCGAGGCCGACACACCGGGCTTCTCGGCCTCGGCGCCGATGGAGAAGATGGGTTGGTGGGCGAGCGACACGGCGGAGCTGCACTTCGAGGACGTGCGCGTTCCGGTGGCGAACCGACTGGGCCCGGAGAACGCCGGCTTCCTGGGCATCATGGCGAACTTCGTGCACGAGCGGCTGTTCATCTCGGCCACCTGCGTGGCGATGGCGCGGGTCGCGCTCGAGGAGAGCGAACGCTACGTCCGGGAGCGCTCGGCCTTCGGGAAGCCGTTGATGGGCTTCCAGGTCACGCGGCACAAGCTGGCCGACATGCTCACGCGCGAACAGGCCGCGCGCGCCTTCACCGCGGTCACGGCCGAGCGGCACCGTCGGGGCGAGGACGTGAACCACGACGTGGCCATGGTGAAGAACGTGGCCGTCGACGCGTGCAGCTTCGTGACCGATGCGGCGGTGCAGCTGCACGGCGGGATGGGGTACATGCGGGAATGCCAGGTGGAGCGCCTGTACCGCGACGCGCGGCTCTTCCCGATCGGTGGCGGAACCACGGAGATCATGAAGGAGATCATCTCGCGGCGCTGGCGCTGACGACGACCAGGACTACCCGCCGAGCTCGTGCAACAACGCCGCCACCGCCCTCCCCTGCGCCTTCGCCGAGCTCGGACCGTAGCCCCCTGCCAGCACGTGGAGGTACGCAGCGTCTGCCTCTCGCGCTGCACGGAACACGGCGAGGTCCCGGGCGACCAGACCGTCGACGCTCACCGACAGCCCGGCCAACGGGTCGTCCGACAAGACGTCGCTGCCCGCCACGTGGATCACCAGAGCGGGCTCGTCTGCCATCAGGGTCGCGAGCGCGACTTCCAGCTCCGACAGGAAGGCAGCATCCGCAGTCCCCGCGGGCAACGCGACGTCCAGGTCACCGCGCATCTTCGGCGTGGGGAAGAGGTCGCCCTGGTGCATCGAGAACGACACCACCCGGTCGTCGTCGCCGAAGAACAGGTGGTTGCCGTCTCCCTGGTGGGCGTCGGTGTCCACGATCAGCACACGCCCGTCGAAGCCGTCGTCGCGCAGGGTCGCGACCGCCAAGGCCACGTCGCCGTACACGCAGAAGCCGTGGCCCATGGCGGGCCGCGCGTGGTGGAAGCCGCCCCCCAGGTTGATGCCGACACCGTGCTCCACCGCCGCACGCGCCGCAGCCACGGTGCCCCCCGTGGCCAGACGGAAGGGCGTGAGCACTCTGCGCTCCACAGCGTCAGGTCCCAGGAAGCTCGGCACCGTGACCTCGAGGGCACGCGTGAGCGAGGCCGCGTCGTTGAGCTGCGCCAGGTACGCCGCCTCGTGCACGCGCCCGAGGTCCGCGTCGCTCACGGGAGCCGGCACCAGGAAGCCGCCGACGGGCACCCACCCTTCGCGCACGAGGTGGGCGGCCACCTTGTCGTAGCGGCTCGCGTCGGCCGGGTGCAGCCGCTCGAGGCCGTAGAAGCTCACCCGGTACCCGGGGCTCCAGACCACCACGGCACCGCCCGGAAGCACGGTGCCCGCGGACGGCGCCGGGACCGGGGCCGCGCGAGCCACCCACGCGAGCCCGCCCACCAGCATCACCAGCGCGACCATCCAGAGAGAGGCGATCAGCATCCTCCGTCGACGCTTCATCGCGCGCCACTGTTCGAGCTCGTGCACCCAGCCACAACGCACCGGGCACCGACGCCCTTGCATGTGCGCCCGTCAGGCGTTGGTCAAGCCCTCACATCACCAGGGTGGCCGCGCCCACCGCCGCGCCGAGCACCGCCCCGAGCACCGCGCCGTTGACCTGGATCCAGTCCAGCTCGGTGCGGGTGCGTCGCTCCAACATCTCCCGGAGCTCCGCCGGCCCCATGCTCGTGAGCTTGTCGGTCAGCAGGGCCTGGCTTCGCTCGTCCAGCATCTCGAGCTGCTCCTGGTACAGCTCCCCGATCCGCTCCTCGAGGAAGTCCACGAGCGGGTGTGCGTCGAGCGGCAGATCCTGCGCCACCAGCGCGCCCAGGTGCTCCCGCTGCTCCCACACCGCCCCACTCAAGGCTGCGAAGAGCTGCGGGGTGACCGCGTCGAGCAGCGCCCCCGCGGCCTCCCGACGGTCGGCTACGCTCATCGCGTGCCAGCCCTCGACGTAGGCCACGAGGTAGTCGCGCCCGACCTGCATCAGCTGTCCCGACGCCGGGTGCTCGGGTCCCTGGTCGGGGCCGAGGGAGCGCTCGACGGCATCGACCAGCCGCTCGCGGAGGTCGTCGGCGGTGAACCAGCCGCGCACCAGGCGCTCGAGGGTGATGGTGACCAGGAGCTTGTCCCACACCACCCTGTCGCCGAAGCGAGCGATCATGGCCCCGTAGAGACGTCCGGCCAGCTCCGGACGCGCCACCGCGTAGGCGAGACCGTGGTGGACGCCAGCTCGGATCGCGGCGTTTCCGAGCGGGCCGCCACCCGCCGTGCGCAGGTTCTCGCGGGGGTCCAGCTCCACGAGCCAGCTGAGCACGCGCCCACGCAACGAGTCCCGCCACGCATCCTCGAGGAAGGTCTGCACGGCACGGGTGTCGGGCACCAGGGTCTGCACCCGCGCGACCACCTCCCGCGCGAAGCTCGGATCGGTGAGGCGATCCCGCAGCTCCGCTACCGCCTCCTCCGGTCGGATCATGTCCTCGATGACGGTCTCCGACACCTCCGCCGCGAGGGTCTCGTGGTGCTCCTCGACCTTTCGGTACACCTTCAAGATCGCGTACCAGTCGCAGATGCCACCGATGAAGGCGCCCTCGCACGCGTGCCGCAGCACCTTCACCCCCGGAAGCTCCGGGAGCTGCCACGAAGCGACCCAGAGGGCCAGCGCAAGGGCGACGATCGACCAGGCGATGCGGGCGGCGGGCGTGCGGATGCGGAAAGCTAACCACCCCTCCGGAGGACCACCCCCACGCCGCGCCACGGGGCGGCGCTACCCCGCGTGCTTCATCAGCCGGGCGGCGATCTTGCCGCCGCAGCCCTTCACGGTCTCGTCGATGAGCACCGTGAGATCTTCGTCGGACATCTGCTCCAGGGTCTTCAAGGCACCGTACTGGGCGGCGCTCTCGGCCACGAGGGCGAGCACGGCACTGGATTGGCCCAGCGCCACGCTGCAGCTCGTGTTCGCCTTGTACACGCGCTCCGTGCCGCCGTCGTAGATGCGGGTCTTCGCCGACAGGAAGAACTGGGGGGTGCCCCCGACCACGTTGATGCCGTAGCTCGTGACCTGGATGACCATCGAGTCCTGGCCGGAGCCCATGGTGTAGGGCAGGTTCTGGCTCGACGCGAGCAGGCTGTCGTGCAGCTGACCGGCGATGTCCCCGCCGTCGAGCAAGGTGAACAAGCGCTGGTTGAGCTGGTGGGCCTCGACCGCCGTGCCCACCGTGGCTGCGGTGTCCAGCACGGCACCCAAGAGGCTGTCGCCCTGGTCCACCGGGTTGCTGAGCGCGATGTCGACCTCGGGCACGGAGAGCATCTGGACCTGAGGCTCGACGTCTTCGAGCTTGTGCAGGTTCTTCTTGTACTTTCCGTGGCAGCCGAGAGCGATGAAGGGAACGAGGGGCAGCAGGTAGCGCGCGGTCATGGGGGTGTCTCCGTCGCGAGGAAGGGTACTCCACCTGGGCGTTCGAGAGCCCCGCCGCGACCCTCTGTCCGACACCGCGAACCGCGGCGAGCGCGACCTGCGGCCGTGTCTCAGACGGTCACGGAGCGATCGTAGTAGCCATCGTCGAGGCGCGGGGTGTCGAGCGCGGGGGCGTCGATGCGGCACCGGAGGGTCACACTCCCCGAAGCGACCGGGCGCCAGAGGTGCTCCCAGAGGGTCCAGGTGGCGTTGCTGGTGACGGCCGGGCACACCGCCACATCCTCCCAGGGACCACCCGAGCCGAAGCGCACCTGCAGACCTTTCGCGGGCGCACCATCCCCCCAGAGAATGCCCACCACCCGGTACACGGTGCCGCCGTCGAGGCTCCAGCGCTCCACCCGCACCGGCATCGCGCACGGCGTCATGGTGGCCGGCTCGTAGTCCTTGGCCAGGCTGTGGGACGACTGTTGAATCCGGCTGGCGAACTCCTGCATCTGCGACGTCGCCGGCTCGGAGTCGTCGACGAGCTCGATGCTGCTCACCCACTTGATCAAGCAGCAGCCGTACCAACCGGGCACCATCAGCCGCACGGGCCATCCATGGTCCGACGGCAGCGCCTCACCGTTCATCGTCGTGGCCAGGAACGCGCCCTCGAGCTGGTCGAGCGGGAAGACCCAGGCGGCGCCCACGGTGGAGTGGCCGGAACCATCGTTCAGGTAGTCGTCGGCGCCGCTCACCTTGACCATCGTGGCGCCGCTCTGCACCGCCGCCGCGTCGAGCACGTCCGCCAGCGACACGCCGCCCCACCGGCACGCCGCCATCAGGCCGTACGCACGGCTCGCGGAGTTGCCGGAACACTCGATGAGCACGGCGCCCTGATCGCTGGGCACGAGCGCCCCGACCTCGAGATCGTAGGGCGTGTCCACCAGCCCCTGCACCCGCACCGTCCAGCTCGCGTCGGCGCTCAGCAGGTGAGGGGTCTCCGACCGCAGCATGAAGCGGTCGTTGTCGATCTCGAGGTGGTCCGCGTCGAGCTCGGCCAGGTCCGTGACGATGCGGGCGTCGAGCCCCGACTCCAGCTTCTCGTGGAACACCACGCCCGACTGATCGGAGAAGGGAACGACCGCCTCGAAGGTGCCGCGCTTCCAGAGGTCCTCGCAGGGGGTCCCGGTGTCGGCCGAGTCCGATGGCCTGCCGGAGTCGAAGGGCTGGGTGTCGAGTGGGGTGCTGCTGTCGGACGGCTCGACCCCGCCGACGGGTCCGGTGTCCACCGCCACCGCGCCGCCCTTGCACGACACCACGGCCCAGGCACCCGATCCGAGACCGAGGCGCAAGAGCTCTCGCCGGGTGGACATTGGGCCTCCTCGCGTCGCGCTCCACGGTAGCCTCGGCGACGACTGCTCGCTGGAGGTCGGATGCTGCTCGTCGCCCTCGGATGCGGACCCACCTGCGGGACCGACACGGCCAACGAGACCTTCCTGAAGGTCGACTTCGACCACCAGGAGGCTTCAGGTACCTACGACATCTCGGTCGAGTGGGACGCCGAGCGGGTGGCGTGCCAGGTGCAGTGGTCGTCCGGAGAGCACAGCTGCGCGGGCACCTCGGACCAGCTCGAGATGTGGATCAGCGAGTACGACATCGCCGGCTTCGAGATCCTCGACACCACCCCCGAAGAGGTCCGCATCACCGTGAAGCGCGACGGCGCCACCCTCTACGACGACGTGCTGGTCCCCGTCTACGAGGTCAACACGTTCCCGAGCTGCCCGGGCGACGACTTCGCATGGGCCCGGGAGACGATCAGCTTCTAGAGCACCAATCAGGTCATCTAGCGAGCCGCAAGCCCATGCGCAGGTTGCCCGAGAGCGTGTGCGACAGGCGCAGCGAGCAGCGGGCGGTGTCGCCCTTGTGCGCGTAGGAGCCGCCCATGCAGACCCGCCCGCGGTCCGGACGATCGCGATAGGCGGAGCTGGTGACCTCGAACACGTCGCCGCAGGCGCTCAGGAGGGCGCCCGGGCCCTGGGGCGGTTGGGTGCCGAGGGGCTGGGTCCCCTCCGCGCCGGTCTCCCACACGTTGGCCAGGCCCGGGTCGAGGTGGTCGCCCCAGGGAAAGCGGCGGCCGCCGACACCGCGCACGGCCTTCTCCCACTCGTCCGCGGTGGGCAGCCGCGCGCCCGACCACGCCGCATACGCGTCGCAGTCGGAAGGACGCAGGTGCTGCACCGGGTGGTCCTCGGTGCCCGCGGGGGGAGCGCCGCCGCGCCAGTGCCGGAGGAAGTCTGCGCTGCGAGGGCGCTCCTCGACCGCCAGCCAGCGCTGCACGTCGCCCTCGGTGACCGGACGGCGCGCCATCCAGAAGGGCTCGGCGAGGTGACGGATGGCGAGCGGTCGCTCGTCGCTGTGGAAGTCGCCGCCCGACACGAAGTTGCCGCGCGGCACGCGCACCCAGTCGCCGTGCGCCTCCCAGGTGGGCTCGGTGACGGCGTGCGCCAGGAAGACGCGCATCGCTTCGCTGATCGCCAGGCCGGACGCCGCGTTCACGTCGCCCTGCTGCTCGATCAAGGGTGCTAGGTGCCGCGCTACGAGGAAGTCGTAGAGCGCGCGGTGCCCGAAGCGCAGCCGCCCGTCCGCGTCGGACACCAGCAGACGGTCGACCGGCTGGCCCGCGAGCACGTGGTCGGCGGCATCGGCGGGGAAGCTGGCGGACTCCTCCGACAGGCCGCGGTCCCGGTAGGCGGCCCACCCAGCTTCGATCAAGCGCGGCAGGTCGGCGCCGACGTGGGCCAGGTAGTGCTCGACGACCTCGTCGGGGTCGCAGGTGCGCGCGAGCTGGGACTCGAGGCAGAGCTGGAGCAGGATGGGCGATGCGCAGACCTCGGGCGATGGCCGGCAACCGAGCGCCGCTGCGACCTCATCGGCCGCCAGCGGCAGGATGCGGAGGGTGGTCAACTCGCGCCGACGCAGGCTGTCGACCTGGTGCGGCGCGGGCATCGCGGCATCGGTCCGGAACACACCGGGCCGCGAGGTGAGCACCCACCGTCGGCACACGGCGGTGACGCGGTCGAAGAAGCCCGCAAAGTCGGCCTCGCCCGGACGCGCGACCTCGTCCAGGCCGTCGAGCACGACCGGTCGGCCGGCGAGCACTGCCGCCGGATCACCCACGGCCCGCGCCCAACGCTTCTCGAACGAGCCACCGCGCACGAGCAGGCGCAGCGGCACGACCACGGCACCGGCTTCGGCCAGCGCGTTCGAGATCGTGGTCTTGCCGGAACCGAAGGCGCCGAGCACGACGGCGCCCCCCGGTCCATCGTCGGCGAGGAAGCTCCGCAGCCAGGGCACCAGCGGGCCGATCGGCGTCTGCACCAGCTCGCGGCGTGGCCCGAGCGAGAGGCGCTCGGCTTCGGGTGGGATCCAGGTCATGGCCGGCGTCTAACGGCTGCCGAGCCCTCAGCCGGGGCGCGCCTCGATGCGGAGCAGGATGTCGCGGATCTCGGTGAGCAGGCTCTCCACGGCGTTGTCGGGAGACGCGGCCGCCACCGTGGTGTCGGTGACCGCGTCCCGCTGCTCGAGGATGGCGTCGCGGAAGGCCGCAGCGTCGACCACGCCATCGAGCACCATGTCCGGGGCCTGCGACGACCCACCCGCGGTCTCGAGACGCACCGCGCTGAGTCCGAACTTCCGCAACAGCGGGCCGTCGATGAGGGCGACGTCCTGGATCTTGTCGAGCGGGATGGTCTTCTCGACGCGGATCATGTGGCCTTGCTTGAAGTGCAGGGTGCGCGTGCCGAGCTCGGCCACCATGGCGTCGTAGCGTCGGCGTGCGAACCACTGTCCGAGCCCGAGCATCCAGAAGGGCCACAGCGGCCACCCGACCACGGTGACGAAGAGCAGCCACGCGCCCTGGACGTACCAGTACACCTTGACCTTCTCGTCGAAGGCGGCGCGTTGAAGGACGTGATCGGTGCGCATGCGTGCTCCGCGACGGGGGATGGTGAATGCGGCTCGGCGGGCGATGCGTTGCCTGCCGCGAGGGCCGGGATGGATGATCGCCCGACGCTGCGGCATCCTTGCACCATGTTCGTCTGGATCACCAACGCCTGGGCCTTCCAGCTCGAGGGCCACCGCGTGCTCACCGAGCGGGCCATCGCCCTGGAGCGCTCGGCGTGCCCCGCGCTCGCGGAGTGGAGCAGCGTGCTGATCGGCGCCAACCTGGCCGAGGACCTGAACCTGGCCGTCAAGTGGGGTCGACACAGCCACTACTACCGACCCGTGGGTGCCGTGGACACGGGCTGGCGAAGCACGTCCGAGGTCCGCGTCGAGGGCCTCGCAGCCGAGCTCGACGCCGCTCTGGAGGCCGGGAACATCGGCGCCGCCTGGGGGGAGCTGGGCCGCATCCTGCACCACGTCCAGGACATGGCGTCGCCCTCCCACGTGGTGCCCGTGAAGCACGGGCTGGACGATCCCTTCGAGTCGCGGGAGCTGACCGGCTTGACCGGCCAGCGCGCCCTTCCCGAGGCCACCGATCCGCTGGGCGCGCACCACGCCCTGGCGCTGGAGACCTGGGAACGGGTGACCAGCGAGGTGGAGCTCGCCGCGTACTGGGTGGTCGAGGGGGAGGGCTTCGGGGCCTACGGCGAGTCGGGCGTGCAGGGTGGCGGAGCGCCCTTCGAGGCGCTGCACGCCGTGCAGGCCGAGGCAGCGCTGGCGTACACACGCGCGGTGCTGCGGGCCGAGGGCGGGCCGATGTGCGGACCCTGATCGGATCGGCCCGCGGCGCCTGGGCCCTCAGATCTTGTCGGCGAAGTCGTACTCCTCCGCCACATCGCCCGTGGCCTTGCCCCGGAGCGCGAGGTGCAGGTCCCGCTCGATCCGCCGCTGGGCGAAGGGCGCCGAGACCTCGTCGAGGCGGTGGGTCAGGTCCGAGATGCGCTTCCGGTCGTCGGACGTCATCGCCGCAGCCAGCGCATCACGGGCGTTCGTGATGGCCACTTCTTCCGTGCCCACCAGCAGAGACGTGTCGGCCCGAAGGGCCTTGTCGAGCGCTCCCAGCACGCTCTCCGCCTCCACGCGCGCGTCGATCAAGAGCCGCTCGTCCATGTCGGTCTCGGCGTGGTCGATGGCTTCCTCGAGCATGCGCTCGATCTCGTCGTCGCCGATCCCGTAGCTGGGGACCACGTCGACCTCGGCCTCGGCCCCGGTGAGCTCCTCCCTCGCGGAGACCGCCATGATGCCGTCGGCGTCGACGGTGAAGGTGACCTTCACCCGCGGGAGGCCCGCGGGCATCGGCGGGATCTGCACCTTGAAGCGCGCCAGGCTGCGGTTGTCGGCCACCCGCTCGCGCTCGCCTTGGAGCACGTGGATGTCGACCGCGTTCTGTCCGTCGACGTGGGTGGTGAAGGTCTCGCTGGCCTCCACGGGGATGGGCGAGCAGCGGTGGATCAGCTTGGTGACCACACCGCCCATCGTCTCCAGCCCGAGGCTCAGGGGCACGACGTCCAGGAGCAGCATGTCTTCGCTGACCGAGCTCTGCCCGCTCAACAGATCCGCCTGCACCGCGGCACCGAGCGCCACGACCTTGTCGGGATCGAGGTCGCTGTGCGGGGTCTGCCCGAAGAAGTCGCCGACCACCCGCCGCACCATCGGCACGCGGGTGGAGCCACCGACCAGGACCACGCCCTGGATGTCTTCCGGATCGAGCTCCGCATCGTCGAGCGCCCGCTGGCAGCTCACGAGGGTCTTCTGCACCAGATCGCCCACGAGCTGCTCGAAGGTGGAGCGATCCACCGAGGCCTGCACACGCTGGCCGCCCAGCATCACGTCGACCGTGGCCTCCTCGGCGTCAGTCAGGTCCTTCTTGAGCTGCTCGGCGGCCATGAGCGCGGCCCGCAACACGCCACCGCCAGCACCCTCCATGCCCGCCGAGCGCAGGAGCAGACCGGCGAGCCGACGGTCGAGGTCGTCACCGCCGAGGTGGGTGTCGCCCGCCGTCGACAAGACCTGGAACACCCCGTCGGTGAGCTCGAGGATGGAGATGTCGAAGGTGCCGCCGCCCAGGTCGTAGACCGCGTAGACGCCCTCGGCCGCTTCCTGCAGCCCGTAGGCAATGGCCGCCGCGGTGGGCTCGTTCAGGAGCCTCAAGACCTCGAGGCCACAGAGCCGCGCGGCGTCGCGGGTGGCCTGCCGCTGGGCATCGTCGAAGTAGGCCGGCACGGTGATGACCGCCCCGCCGATGCCGCCCAGGACGTCTTCCGCGCGCCAGAACAGGGTCTTCAGGATGTGGGCGCTCACCTCGATGGGCGTGACGGTCTCGTCGCCCACCTGGATGCGCACCACCTTGTCGTCGCCTTCCGCAACCTCGTAGGGCAGCTGGTCGGCTTCGGCCTGCGCCTCGGCCAGGCTGCGCCCCATGAAGCGCTTCACGCTCGTGATGGTGGTCGCAGCGTGCTCGATGGCTCCCGCGAGAGCATCCCAGCCGACGACTTCTTCGTCGCCCTCGAAGCGCACCGCGCTCGGCAGGATGTCGCGCCCCTGCTCGTCCGGCAGGCAGACAGGCTGTCCGTCACGCACGTACGCGACCAGGGAATGGGTGGTGCCGAGATCGATGCCGATGTTGGCCATGGGCCCCTCTTGGACGGTCGCGCGGACCTATCCGACTGCGCCTGCCCCCGTGCTAGGCGGCGAGGCGGAACTGGTTCAGGTAGCGCAACCGGACGAGCTGGCGGGGTGCTTCGTCGAGGGTGCCCTCGCCCGCCTCCCAAGCGCGGAAGATGCGTTCGAGATCGGCCACGGTGGCCTCGTAGAGCGAGCTGGTCTGCGCCGACACGTCCTCGCCCTCGCTGTGGGCCATGCGCAGCTCGAACATCGCCAGGAGGAAGTCCTGCTCCGGCTGCGGACCGCCCCGCTCGGGGATGCGGCGCTCACCGGTGGCCAGGTACCACCCGCGGGTCTCGGGATCGCGCAGCACCAGGCGCGCGTCGTTCAAGGCGGCGGTCCACTGCAGCGCCATGCGCCGCATCACGGCGGACTTGCCCGCAAAGCGATCCGGATGGACCTGCCGCGCCTTGGCGCGCCAGGCCTTGTCGAGGTCCTTCCGTTCCAGGAAGTACACCCGGTCGAGCCCGAGGATGTCGTAGAAGTCCGGGGTGGACGGCGGCGGTTGCAGAGCTCCACAGCCCACGCACACCGCGCTCCCCACGGGCTCCTTGCAGCTCCAGCAGTTCACGTGCGGTCCCTACAGGGCGAAGGACTCCCCGCAGCTGCAGCTTCCCTGCGCCAGCGGGTTGTTGAAGACGAAGCTGCGCTTCATCTTCTCGATCACGAAGTCGATCTCGGTGCCGTTGACGAACAGGTAGGACTTGCGGTCCACCACCACCTTCACGTCGTTGTCGAACTCGAAGACCTTGTCCTTGGGGCCGGGCTCTTCCACGAAGTCGACGTAGTAGCTCAGACCGGAGCACCCACCACCGCGGATGCCCACCTTGAACAGGTCGGTCGGGCGGTTGCGACGCTCCTTGAGCGCGGCCACCCGCTTGGACGCAGCCTGGGTCATCGTGATCGCCATGACGCGCTCCCCTACTGCTTCTGCTTCCGCTCGTAGTCCGCGATCGCCGCCTTGATGGCGTCTTCCGCCAGGACCGAGCAGTGGATCTTCACCGGCGGGAGGTTCAGCTCCTCGGCGATGTCGGCGTTGGAGATGCCCGACGCGAACTCGACGGTCTTGCCCTTCACCATCTCGGTGACGAGCGAGCTCGACGCGATGGCGCTGCCACAGCCGAAGGTCTTGAACTTGGCGTCCTCGATGATGCCCTTGTCGTCGATCTTGAGCTGCAGCTTCATCACGTCGCCGCAGGCCGGAGCACCGACCAGGCCGGTTCCGACGTCGTCAGACGCCTTGTCGAGCGCCCCCATGTTGCGGGGGTTGTTGTAGTGATCGAGCAGCTTGTCGCTGTACGCCATGGGAGGCTCCGTGAGCCGGCCTGTATAGCCGGAAGAAGAGGGGGTTGGCTAGTGGGCGGCCCACTGGATGGACTTCAGATCGATGCCTTCCTGCACCATCTCCCAGAGCGGCGACATCTCGCGCAACCAGGTGACCTTGTCCGAGACGAGGTTGACCACATAGTCCACCTCGTCTTCCGTGGTGAACCGCCCGACGCCGAAGCGGATGGAGGTGTGGGCCAGCTCTTCGTCCACGCCGAGGGCGCGGAGCACGTAGCTGGGCTCGAGGCTGGCCGAGGTGCAGGCGGAGCCGGAGCTCACCGCCACATCCTTGATGGCCATCATCAGCGCCTCACCCTCGACGAACGCGAACGACACGTTGAGGTTGTTGGGCAGGCGGGCGTCCATCGAGCCGTTGGTGTAGAGGTGGCTCAAGCGGCCCTGCAGCCCGGCCCAGAGCCGGTCGCGCAGCGCCCGCTGCTTCTCGACGCCGCCACTGGCCAGCTCGTGCTCGGCGAGCTCGGCCGCCTTGCCGAGGGCGACGATCTGGTGCACAGCGAGGGTGCCGGAGCGCATGCCGCGCTCGTGCCCGCCGCCGTGGATGAGCGGGTCGATCCGGAACCGCGGGCGACCGCGCCGCACGTAGAGCGCGCCGATGCCCTTGGGCCCGTACATCTTGTGGGCGGAGATGCTGACCATGTCGACGTTCATCTCGTTGACGTCGAAGGGCAGGCGCCCGATGCCCTGGACCGCGTCGCAGTGGAAGATGACCTTGTTCGCGCGGCAGATGGCGCCGATGGCCGCGATGGGCTGCACGGTGCCGATCTCGTTGTTCGCGAGCATGATCGAGCAGAGCACGGTGTCGGGGCGCAGGGCGGCTTCGACGTCTTCCGGCTTCACGAGGCCGTCGTCGCCCACCTGCACGTAGGTGACCTCCCAGCCTTCCTTCTCCAGGTAGTGGCAGCTGTCGAGCACGGCCTTGTGCTCGATGACGCTCGTCACGATGTGCTTGCCCTTCTTCTCGTTGAAGCGGGCCGCCCCGATGATGGCGAGGTTGTCGGACTCGGTGGCCCCCGACGTCCAGACGATCTCCTTGGCCTTGGCACCGATCAGGCTGGCGACCTGCTCGCGTGCCTGTTCCACCCCCGCCTCGGCGGTCCAGCCGAACACGTGGTTGCGGGAGGCCGCATTGCCGAAGTTGTCGGTGAGGTAGGGCAACATCGCCTCCACCACGCGCGGGTCGACCGGCGTGGTGGCGTGGTTGTCCATGTAGATGGGGAGCTTCACGGCCATGAGAGGAGCCTCAGGGAGAGTCGTGGACGGCAGCGACGAGAGGAGGCACCGACTGCCCCGCATGTTGCGGAGAGGTGCACTCGGCGCAGGACGCCCGATGGGTCAAGGGATCGCAGGGTCGGCAGCCCTCGAGGTAGTCGATCGAGGAGGACAGCTCGCCCTCGAGCGCTTGGATGCGGGCCAGGGCCTCGCGGGTCTCGCGGAGCTTGCCGACGTAGAAGCGGCGCAGGTCTTCCATCGCCGCCGGCCCGAACTCGTGGCCGTTCAGGTCGCTCAGGAAGGTAGCGACCTCCTGCAGCGAGAAGCCGAGCTCCTGGAGACGCTCGATCCAGCGGATGCGCAGGAGGGCATCGTCGCTGTAGAAGCGGAAGCCCCCGCGGGTGCGCCCGGCGGGGCTCAAGAGCCCCAGCTCCTCGTAGAAGTGGAGCGTACGGCTGGTCTTCCCGGAGCGCTTGGAGAGCTCTCCGATCCGCATCATCTGGGGGATGTGCTGTGGCTGCGCCATGACGTGCACCTTCGCTCCCGACCCGGAACGGTCTCCAAACCTAACGTCAACGTCAGGGTTTGACCAAGCCTAGACCCTCACGCACACGTGAGAGTTGCTCCAGCGGGCGATTCCTGTGAGCTCGCTCACGTCTGGAGGCGGCGCCACCAGAGATCGAAGAAGATCAGGGACCACAGCCGGGCGCCGTGATCGGCGTCGCCGCGTGCGTGAGCGCGTGCGAGATCCCGCACATGGTCGGTGCGGAACAGCCCCAGCGGGTCCTCGCACACCGCGTCGATCCGATCCCACAGGAAGCGCTCTCCCTCACCGCGCAGCCAGCTGTTGAGTCGGATCGGCGAGCCGCGCTTGGGCCGCCAGACGATCTGGCTCGGCAGCTGGCGTTCCAGGAGGCGCTTCAACGGGAACTTCGGGTACCACCGCCCCCGACGACGCTTGATCTTCGCCCGCCCTGGGAGCGACGCGGTGCAGGCCAGCAGGTCGTTGTCGAGCAGCGGGAAGCGCGCCTCCAGGCCGACGGCCATGCACACGCGGTCTGCGCGGAGCAGGTCGTCCTCGGCGAGCCAGCCGCGGAAGTACACGTGCAGGACCTCGTTGATCGGGTCGGACGAGACCTCGTTGTAGAGGGGCTCGAGCACACTCGAGCGCAGGCCGGGACGCACGTGGGCCGGATCGCGGAGCAGGGACATGCGCTCGTCGACGTCGAACACGTCGGAGCCGCCCAGCCCGCGCTCGAGGCCGTAGGACTCCGGTGCCGACAGGTAGCTCTTGAAGCGGCCCGCCATCGTCCGCGCCCGGTCGAGGGCCGAAGGCGGCATGCGGCCGATCAGGCTGGCTCCTCGCAGCTCCTGCACCAGCCTCGCGGTCCGCGAGCCCCCGAGCACGTGGTCGCCGCCATGCCCCGACAGCGCCACGGCGTTGTCCTCGCGGACTTCACGCGCGAGCAGGTGGAAGGGGATGGCGCTGGGCGAGGTGACCGGCTGGCCCATGGCCTCCACCACCTGGCTCACCCCCCACTCGATGGCGTCGCGATCGATGCGCAGCACCTCGTGGTTCAGCCCCAGGAGCTTGGCCACCCGTCCCGCAAAGGCCGCTTCGCTGGCACCGGAGCCGCTGAGCGCCACCGTGTAGGCGGTGACCTCGCGCTTCCGGGCGGTGGCCGCTGCGATGGCCGCCGAGTCGGTGCCGCCGCTCAACAGGAGGGCGACGGGCTTGTCGGCCACCAGGCACCGATCGACCGCGCGATCGAGCAGCGTGTCCAGGCGCTCGTCGACCTCCTCGTCCGACGGCACGGGCTCGTCCGGGGGGCAGAAGCCGGGGGTCCACCACCGGAAGGTGCGAACGCCGGTGGCGTCCACGCGCGCGAGGTGCCCGGCGGGAAGCTGGCGGACATCGCGCAGCAAGGTCCGCGGGGCATGCACGTAGCGGAAGCTCAGGAACTCCGCGAGCTCCTCGTGCGCCAGCTCCCGAGACACCCACGGCAACAGCAACAGCGCCCGCACGTCGCTGGCGAAGGCGAAGCGCCCGTCCTGGTGCGCGTAGTAGAGCGGCCGGATGCCCACGCGGTCGCGCGCCAGGTGCAGCACGTGGTCGCGGCTGTCCCAGCACGCCAACGCGAAGTCGCCCCGCACGTGGCTCAGCGCGTCGGGCCCCCAGATGCGCCAGGCCGCCAGGAAGTGGTCGCCGGCACCCCGCGTCTCCGGCTCCAGGCCGTGATCCGCCAGCTCGCGTCGGAGGTTGGCGGTGTCGTAGAGTCGTCCGTCGACCGCCAGGTGGAGCGGTGGCGCGTGCAGCGGGTGGGCGCGGCCCGCATGGGCCAAGGACAGCCGTCGATGTGCGAGGAGCGCGGGGCCCTCGGTCCACAGGCCCGCATCGTCGGGACCACGGTGGGCCACGGCCGCCGACATCGCTTCGCCGACGGCGCGCTCGGGAGCCGGCCCGCGAAAGTGGATCAGGCCTGCGATGCCGCCCAAGCGATCCTCCGTGCCGCAGGACTAACTGGACGGGGCCGAAGCGCTTACCGGTAGAGTGCCTCCATGAAGCTCCTCTGGCTGCTGGCCTGCGCCGGCGACGAGCCCGCGCCCGCCGTGGAAGTCCCGCCGTCCCCGGCACCGTCCGACGCGGCGTTGCCCGACGTGGTCTTGATCGTGGTCGACACCCTCCGCCACGACGCGCTCGGGTTCATGGGCGCCGTGCGCCCCACCTCGCCAGAGCTCGACGCCTTCGCCGCCGAGAGCGCCTGGTTCTCCCGGGCCTATTCGGCCTCGACCTGGACCCTGCCGAGCATGACCACGATCCTCACGGGGCAGGGGCCTTGGGACCACCGGGTGGTGCACTCGGCCGTGAACCGCGACGACTACGGGCAGCTCGATCCCGACATCCCCACGACGGCCACCACCATGAAGGCCCGCGGCTACCGAACCGCAGCGTTCATCAACAACGCCTTCCTGGCGCCCGCGTTCGGGCTCAACCAGGGCTTCGACGTCTACGACTACGAAGGCGCGGGACTGGTGGACCACCGCACCGCGGCCAGCACGGTCGACGCGGCCCTGGCCTGGCTCGGAAGCTCCGAGGAGCCGGCCTTCTTGCTCGTGCACGTCATGGAGCCACACGCCGACTACCAGCCGGGAGAGCACGCCAAGGGCCGCTTCACCGAGGGCCTGCCTCGCAGTCGCGAGGTGCCCCTGGGCGACGCGACCATCGACGGCATGATCGTGTCGCGCATCACGCCTCCAGCTCCGGATCAGGCCTACATCCACGCCGCCTACCACGAGGAAGTGCTCACGGTCGACCAGGCGATGGGTACGCTGTTGCACGGGCTGCGAGCACGGCCGGGCTGGGATCAGGCGCGGGTGGCGTTCACCTCCGACCACGGCGAGGAGTTCTGGGAGTATGGCGAGTACGAGCACGGGCACACCACCTACAGCGTGGTCACGGGTGTGCCGCTCGTGCTGAAGGGGCCCGAGGTGGCCAAGGGACCGAACCGGAGCGTGGTGAGCCTGATCGATCTACACGCGTGGTTGGTCGACGGCGCCGGCGATCTGGCGCGGCTCGCGTCCGGCGTGGAGGAGATGGGCCGCATCGCCGTGATGGAGGACACCCTCTACACGCAGCAGCAGGCGAGCGCGGTCAGCGACACCCGCCGCTACGTGGCGTTCCTCGAGACCAAGGAGGAACGCTTCTTCGGGCTCGCGGACGACGGCGACGAGGTGGTGAAGCTGTCGGACCCCGGCGCGCCCGAGGTGGCGCGGCTCCGCGACGCGCTGGTGGCTGTGCGCGGCACCGAACCGACGCAGGTCGCCGACTCGTTGGCCGTGCCCGACGCCGACACCTTCGACCAGCTCCGCGCGCTCGGCTACCTCCAGGAGTAGCGGGCGACCTGAGCCGTCCGCGGTGTCTGGTGGGTACGGAGGCGACATGGTGCTGTGGATGACGGGTGCGGCTCTGGCGGGCGGTGTGGAGGTGACCGCGACCGGCGTGCGCGATGTGAGCATCGGCCTGGGCGGGACCTCCTTCGATCTCGTGCTCGAGGTCACGCGGACCGGCTGGCCCGGCGTCAAGCTCAGCTCGCTCGACTACGTCGTCACCGTCGACGGGCAGGAGATCGAGCGCAACGCCGCCCAACCCGACGTGAAGCTCGAGCAGAACGTGCCGACCGAGGTGGTGATCCCGTGTGAGGTGAGCGGGCTGGCGGCGGCTGGCGCGATCGTCAGCGCGGCCATGGACGGCACCGTCGACCTCACGATCGACGGCACGGCCACCGCATGGATCTGGTTCCTGCCGCTGCGCGTGGGCTTCGAGGAAGACCTGCTCCACGTCGATCTGCGCTGACGAGGTGACCTCGTGCCAACGCGTTGGCACGGAGCGCGAAGGCGGCGACACAAGGGGGCACAACCGAGGGGAAGCGAGGTTCCCCATGCTCTCCCTGTTGCGCGACAACGCCCCCCTCCGCCGGCTCTGGGCAGCCGGCGTCGTCTCCCAGATCGGCGACTGGCTCAGCTACGTGGTGGTGAGCCTCATGGCGCTCGACCTCGGGAGCGGCGCGATGTCGGTCGCGCTGGTGCTCGTGGCACACACCCTGCCCCACGCCCTGCTGGCGCCGTTGGGCGGCGTCGTCGCCGACCGCTTCGATCGACGCAGCCTGGTGGTGATCGGTGCGCTGGCCCGCGGGGTGCTGACGCTCGGCATGGTGGCCGCGGCCTGGCTCGGCCTGCTGGACCTGGTGCTCGGGCTGGTGTTCGTGCGGGCCTCGGTCGGCGCCCTGGTGCTGCCCGCGCAGGGGGCCCTGTTGCCCCGGCTCGTGGCGCGACGCGACCTGCTCACGGCCAACAAGCTGCTCTCCGGCACGTGGAGCGTGATGTTCACGGTCGGCATGGCGCTGGGCGGACTGCTCGCGCCGCTCGGCGCGCCCATCGCGCTGGCCCTCGACGCCCTGACCTTCCTGCTCGCCGCGGGTCTGTTGTCGGGGCTCCCCGCCCAGCCCGCCGGCGAGCGTGGGCCGGTCCGTCCCCTGCGGGACCTGGTGCACGCCGCACGGGTGGCGCGCGGCGACCAGCGGCTGCTCCGCGCCGTGTTGGCCAAGAGCCCCATCGCGCTCGCGTCGGGCGGGGCCTGGGTGCTCCTGAACCTGCGCGCCGAAGAGGCCCTGCTCGCCGCCGGCGCCACCCTGGGACTGCTCCACGCCGCCCGCGGCGTCGGCACGGCCCTCGGTCCACTCGCCCTCGGCGAGCGCTACGCCAGCTTCGATCTGCTGGGCTTCGCGGGCATGGCGGTGTTCGCCTGGAGCGGCGACCTCGTGGTCCTGGTGGTCGCGGCCCTGAGCTGGGGCGTCGGCACCGGCGCGAACTGGGTGGGCAGCACCGCGGACCTCCAGACGCGCGCCCCCGACGCCGTGCTCGGTCGGCTCGGCGCCCTGGACGGTCTGGCGATGACGCTGGCCATGTCGATCAGCGCGCTCGGCGGGGCCGCCCTGGCCGACCACGCGGGTGCGGGCGTGGCCGGCTCGGTCACGGTGCTGGCCGGCGCGGTCGCCTGGGTCGCGCTCTGGACGAACCCCGGCCGCTGGGGCGCGCTCGGCGCCCAGCGTCGGCTCACCGCGGCGCGCTTCACGATGGTGGCCGAGCCCGTCGTCGGCTGACGCTATGCTCTCCTCATGTCCATCAAGCGCTTCGTCGAGGACGCCGCCACGTCCGATCACGCCGCCCCCGGCGGTGCCCACGCGAACACGGCCCAGGACAAGATCCTGCGCTACCTGCTCGCGCGGCTCGTCACCCACCAGCCGGTCAGCCTGGCGGACCAGCCGGTGCGCGAGTACCTCGGGCTGCCGGCCGACGCCGCCGACCACCCCGATCGCTACCTCCCACTCCTGCTCCAGCACCTCGGCCCGGCGCCGCTGCTCACGTGCCCGCAGTGCGGCTCCAAGGTGAAGGACGTGCCCGGCAGCACCGACGAGCGCTGTGGCTTCTGCGGCCACGAGGTCGGCTCCCGGAGCTGATCAGCCCTCGGTCAACACCACCGCCGAGTAGGCCACGGCCACGCGCGCGTCCCGGTTCACGTAGCTGTGCTTCTGGTCGCCGCGGAACACCACCACATCGCCCGGCTCGAGCAGGTAGCGCTCGCCGCTGGCCACCAGCTCCACCCGACCGCTCTCGCAGGTGAGGTACTCACGGGTGCCTGGGGTGTGGGGCACGCCGACCATGTGCCGCCCCGGGGGAAGCTCCATGCGCTCGAGCTGCAGGCCGGGCAGCGGGTCTGGCAGCAGGTGCCGCACCTTGACCCCCGTGCGCTGCTTCGCCGGAAGCTCGTCCGGGCGGTAGTGCTTCGCCGTGGCCCTCGGAGGGGCCAGGAGCTCCTCGATCGAGACCGCGAGGGCCTCGGCCGCGGCTTGGAGCACCGACAGCGTGGGGTTGGCGCCGCCGCTCTCCAGGTTGGACCACGTGGCCCGTGGCATGTCGGCTCGCTCGGCGAGCTGCTGTTGGGTGAGGCGACGCTCCTTGCGGAGCTGCCGCAGGTTGGCGGCCAGGTGTTCCGCGGTGCTCATCGAACCTCCGAGACCGATGTTAGCGACAGGGATGCGCATCGCCGTCTGCTCCGACGAGCCCTACCCCGTGCACGCCACCCTGCTCGCGGTGCTGGCGGAGCGCGGCCACGAGATCGTGCCCTTCGGTAGCATCGCCACCGGCGAGGACGCGCCGTGGGCCGCCACCGCCGAAGCGGCCGCCGAGGCGGTGGCCAAGGGCGACTGCGAAGAGGGCGTGTTCCTCTGCTGGACGGGCACCGGGATCTCCATCGCGGCCAACAAGGTCGCAGGCATCCGCGCGGCGCTCTGCGGAGACCCCGGCACGGCCCGCGGGGCGCGGGTGTGGAACCACGCCAACGTGCTCTGCCTGTCGAACCGCACCTTGTCCCAGGACATGGCCAAGGAGATCCTGGCCGCCTGGTTCGATCAGGAGCCAGGAACCGACGGCGCGGACGGCGTGGCGGCGCTGGCGGCCGTCGACGCCCGGCACCGCCGGTGATCCTGTGGCTCGGCTGCACCGCGCAGCCGCCCGACGTGCTGATCGTCAGCGTCGACACCCTCCGCGCCGACGCGAGCGTGCCGACCATGGCCGGCGGCCGGGTCTTCACCCAGGCCACCACGCCCCTCCCCCGCACCACCCCCGCGCTCGGCTCCCTGCTCACGGGGCTCGCACCCCACCAGCACGGCAGCCGCGAGGTCGGGGAGCCGGTGGCGCACGGCCAGACCCTGGCGGAGCTCTTGCCCACGAGCTCGTGGCCAGGTCGGCGGAAGGCCGGCTCACCTGGCGACCGACCTGGTCCGGGTACGCAGCGGAGGGCAACCCGGCGCACGAAGGGGCGCTGACTCGCTTCGCCGAGCAGCTCGGGGACGAGGCGCCCGCGAGGGACGCCACGACCGAAGAGGCGCTGCGGAGCCTGGGGTATGTGGAGTGAGCGTGACGGCCCCAGCGCGGCCCGGCCCGCGGCCCTATTCCTCGCGCATCGCCTCGTACAGACCCTCAGCGACGAGGAGCAGCTCCTCGGCCTTCGACCGCATGGCGTCGACGTCGTCCGGGCGGCCCCCGGCGAGGTCGACCAGCTCGCCGGGGTCGGCGTCGACGTCGAACAGCATCGCGGGGCCGTCGTTCAGGATGAGCTTCAAGCCGTCGTTGCGGTAGATCGCCTGCTTGGCCTTGAACTCGGTGAACACGAACTCGGGGTCCTCGATGCGCTCGCCGCTGTGCAGGGACGCGCTCAGGTCGCGCCCCAGCCAGCTGACCTCGGGCTCCAGCCCCGCGAGCCCAGCCAGCGTGGGTGCCAGGTCGATGCCCTCGACGCGCCCCGTGCGACGAGCGCCGTCGACGCCCGGCACCCAGATCAACAGCGGCACCGCCAGGTGCTCCTCGTACATGTTGTCGTGGCCCATCACCTCGTGGTCGTAGAAGCCCTCGCCGTGGTCGCCCACGAACACCACCGCCGTGTGTTCGAGGTGGGGCTCGAGCGCGTCCCAGAGCCTGCCCAGGTTGCTGTCGAGGTAGCGGATCTCGCCGTCGTAGAGCGCTATCAGACGCTGGACATCCTCGTCGTCGTAGAGGGTGCCGTACTCGGCCTGCACCGCCTTCAGCTCGTGCTGCTGGCCCTCGAGCGTGGAGTCGTAGCCCTCGTCGAAGACCTCCCGGTAGGGCTCCGGCGCCACGTAGGCCGCGTGCGGATCCATGTAGTGCAGGTAGAGGAAGAACGGCTCGTTGCGGTCCTCGCCCAGGTACTCCACGGCGGCGTCGGTGAGCTGGGCCGCCGACTCCAACGCCGTGTCGTCGCCGGCGACCTGGGTGAACACGTCGAAGCCCTGGTCGACGCCCTCCCGGTTGAAGACGTTGGTCTTGTAGAGGGCCGCGGTGTCGTAGCCGGCGCCGTCGAAGCGCTCCGCGAGGGTGGCCAGGCGGAGATCCATGTTGACCGGGCTCTCGGGCTCGTCGCCGGTCTTGCTCAGGAAGTTCTCGCAGCAGCCGTGGGCGGAGGGGTGCAGGCTCGTGAACAAGCTGGAGACCGAGGAGATCGTGTAGGCGGACTGGCTGCGGTAGCGCTCGAAGACCTGCGCGTCCGCCGCCAGTGCGTTGAGCACTGGCGAGGTGTCGCGCGCGTACCCGTACACGCCGAGGTGGTCGGCGCGCAGGGTGTCCACCAGGATGAACACCACGTTCTGGACCGGCTCGAAGGCCACCGCGGCGTCGCCGGTCTCGGCCGATCCTGGCTCGGTGTCGACGGACCCCACTGCGAGCTCGTCCGGTGCACAGGCGAGGAGCCAGCAGGCGAGCATCGGTATCCAGGGGGACAGGGCGGTCACCATAGCCGACCTCCCAGGTGCCTGCCGGAGCCTGCAGGGCCGATCGAGAGGATCACGACGTGGGCGCCGATCCGAGCCGATCGACGAACCGCTGGGCGAACGCCGCGGCGTCTCCGGGCCAGCGAGCGGTGACCAGCCGGTCGTGCTCGACCACGAACGGCCGGTCGTAGTCGTTGTGCAGCGGGCCCCGCACGACGTCGGCCCCCGCATCCTCCACCTCGTCCTGCACGTACGCCGGGTAGGTGCGGTAGTAGCGGCCCAGCTTCCAGAACGTGAGCGCGAACGCGCTCCACTCCATCCACTTCGGGAGGCAAGTCATGGTGCGTTGGTGGACCACGCTGTGCCCGGTCTCGGGGTCGATGGAGCGCGCAAGCACCAGCGAGCCATGGCAGATGGCGCCGATCGGCACCTCGCGCTTCCAGAGGGCCACCACCAGGTCCTGCAGCACGGCGGAACCCAGGTAGGAGCGCATGCCGGGCGCGTGACCTCCGGGCAGGAGCAGCGCGTCGAAGCCCACCGGGTCCACGGCGGCGTAGGCGAGAGGGCTCAGGAAGGGCGGGTGGCGCTCCAGATCGCCGTACAGGGCCACGTTCTCGGGCCGGGCTCCCAGCTGCCCGAAGACCACGCCGGTCAAGAGCAGCGGGTCGCAGCGGGCCGGAGCCCCCTCGGGGGTGGCGAACACCACCTCGTGGCCGGCCTCGAGCAGGGCACGCCACGGCACCACGACCTCCGTGACGTCGAAGTCGTGGGTCGGAAGGGGGAGGAGCACGCGAGCCATGAGCCCCGGTAACAGGACGCCTGCCCCTGACATCCGTGTCGTGCTCCGGCGCACGTCGCCGGCCCAGCCGCGACCCGACAGCCCCGATGTACAGCGTTCACGTCGCCTGGCCTGCCCCTTGCATCGTGGTGGAGGTCGACCCAGGGGCCTCCGGGGCCGACGCCTTCCCCAGGA
>CAZSAT010000098.1:0-25627 GCA_964604675.1 uncultured Enterobacterales bacterium | reverse complement strand
GGTGTGAGGAGGTGTGCCAGGTGGCATCCGGGCTCGCGCGCACGCCCTGGGGACGCTGGAGTCCCCCTCGCCACCGAGGAAAGCCGCCCACCAACGGCTCGAACGGCGAGCTGGGCAGCGTGGTGGTGAAACGGGTGACAGTGACCGATCTGAAGCTCGTTCGCCGAGCACCCTCAAGGATTCGGGGTGGCGTTCCGTTGGCATCAGAGGAAGGGTGTGCTCGGTAGGCTCCGGTTCCAGGTGGAGACCGACAGATGGTCGAACGACGGAGATTGCTGCTGTTGCTCCTCGCGGCGGCATCGGTGGCCCTGTACGAGCAGGACCTCGACGAGCAGCGCACCCACCAGAACGCGCCGTCCCACGCCACGACAACCGCGCGCGCGGTCCACCGAACGCACACGGCCCGCCAAGCGCCACCCACGGTGCGAGGCAGCGCACGGGCGGCGGCGGCCGAGGGCACCTGGCTGAGCGATCGCGTGATGGTCGCCCCGGCCGACGACGTGGATCTGGCGGCCCTCGCCGAGCGTCACGGACTCGAGCTGGCGCGCGACCCGGGACCGTCAGGCTACGGCGAGCTGTACGTGCCACCTGGCGAGACCGGCAGCGCGATCGCCGGCCTGCTCGCCGATCCGTCCGTGGCCGCGGCAGGCCCCGTGGCTCGCACCTTCGGGGTCGGCAAGGGGTCGACCAGCAGCACGTCCTGGGGAAGCTGGGACCGGTGGAGTGGCCCCTACGGCACACGAGCCAACAGCTGGCAATGGCACCTCGACGCGGCGGCCGTGCCCGCCGACGGGCAGACCTTCGAGAAGGTCACGGTGGCGGTGCTGGACAGCGGTGTGGCCTACGAAGATCACGAAGGCTTCGTGCAGGCCCCGAGCCTTGCTGGCGTGGCCTTCCGGGCGGCCTGGGACTTCGCCAACAACGACGCGCACGCCAACGACGACCATGGTCACGGCACCCACATCACCAGCCTCATCGCGTCGAACGGCACGGTCGAGGGCGTGGCTCCGAACACCTCGGTCATGCCCTTGAAGGTGCTGGACGCGGACAACTCCGGCACCGAGACCTGGCTCATCGACGCGCTCTACCACGCGGTCGACAACGGAGCCGACATCGTCAACCTCAGCCTGGCGTTCGGTCCGGGCTACGCGCCGAGCCCGGCGCTCCTGGGCGCGCTGCAGTACGCCTGGGAGTCCCAGGTCGTGCTCATCGCGGCGGCCGGGAACGACGCCAGCGACACCGTGTCCTGGCCCGCAGCGAGTCCGCTGGTGAGCGCCATCGGCGCCAGCACGCCGGGCGTGCACTGCGAGAAGGGCGCCACCGCCGGCGAGGTCTGCACTGGAGGCTCCTGGGACCACACCCTGAACGCCCCGGCTCCCTACAGCAACGCGAGCCCGTCGGTGCAGCTGCTCGCGCCGGGCGGACACCTCGACTTCGACCAGACCGCCGACGGTTACGGCGATGGGCTCCTCGCCGAGAGCATCGACCCCCAAGACCCCTCCGATGTGGGCTACTGGTTCATGGCCGGCAGCAGCCAGGCCGCGGCCGTGGCCACCGGCGCGGCGGTCCGAGCGCTCGCCGCCGGAACCGACCCTGGCGCGGTCGCGCGGGCGCTGCAGTACGGTGCGGATCCGAGCGGTCTCACCGGCACGGCCGTGCAGGACGGCTGGGGACTCGGCAACCTCCAAGCGTACGACACCGCGCAGTCGGGCCCGAAGTGGAACGCCGTCGCCGACGAGACCGTCTACGCGGCGACCGTGGTGTGGGTCAGCGGCGACGAGGAGAAGATCAAGGCCCGAGCCAGGATCACGCTCTTCGACGAAGACGGCGTCGCCCTCGGCGCCGACTACACCGCCTACGGAAGCTTCACCGGAAGCAGCAGCGACTCGTTCAAGTGCACACCGGACGACACCCTCCGGTACTGCACGGTGCACTCCGACAACGTCGCCGTCTCCACGGGCGGCAACGCCTGGGCCGTGAGGGTCGAGTCCGTGGTGGGGCCCAACGGGGTGGCGTCGTCGCCGCAACGTGCCTTTGTGCACCGCGAAGGGCTCGAGGTCGTGCTCGCGTCGATGCTCGACGAAGGCCTGCTGGAGAACGCCCTGCTCGCGGTCTACTGGGAGGAGGGCTACGACGCCACCCTCGACGACGACGTGATCGAGGCCTGGATGGTGCCGAACTTCGGCACCGGGTGGGCGCTCGGCGACCTGAACATCATCTTCACGCCGCCGTCGCTGCCTCCCGGCGCAACGACCGGCGAGCTCGACCTCGACCTCGGTGGGACCGGTTGGGCGCTCGGCGATCTCAACATCATCAAGGTCCCGGTGATCGACTTCGGTGGCGCCGGCTGGGCCCTCGGCGAGCTGAACCTCCAGCCGCCCACCATCCTCGGCTTGCACGGCACGGGTTGGGCCCTCGGTGACCTCAACTTCCACCCCAGCGACCTCTTCACACGCGGAACCGGCTGGGCCCTCGGCGATCTGAGCTTCGAGGGTCCCGTGTTCCCGGGGCCGGGTTCGAGCCCGATGGGCTCCCTGGCGGGCTACGGCGTCGACGAGCTCCTGGACGGCACCGGCAGCGTCACCGACGAAGGCTACAGCGGCGCCGACGTGCTGGTGGGCACGGGCGCCATCGGCGTGGAGGGCTGGGACGGTGAAGCGGTCGGTGGCCTGAGCGTCAGCGGCTCGGAAGAACTCGCTTCGCCTTGAGAGGCGCGGCTCAGGCGCGCGGCAGCCGGACCTCGACCACGGTGCCGCCACCGTCACGCGCCCTGACCGCGAGGTCTCCGCCGAGCCGCCGCACGATGCGCAGGGTGGCAGCGAGCCCCAGGCCGAAGCCCTCGGCGGCTCCGGGAGCCTGGTAGCCGAACTCGAAGATCCGTTGCTGTGCGGCGGCCGGGATTCCCGGCCCACGATCGCTGATGAGCACCAAGGCATCGGAGGCTTCGGCCACGATGCGCACCGCCACCGTCGAGTCCGGAGGGGCGTACTTCAACGCGTTGCCGACCAGGTTGTCGATCACACGCGCGACCTGCACGCCGGAGGCAAGCACCTGCAACGCGTCGCCCTCCGCCTGCAAGCGCACGCCCCGCGCCGCAGCCAGGGGTTCGGTCAGCGCCAGGCAGCGACGGGTGACGGCCAGCAGGTCGAGCAGCTCCGCCGATCGCTCGTCTGGACTCAGGTGCTCCGTGATCATGTCCTGACCTCGCTGGGCCAGCTCCGAGAGGTCGCTCGAGAGCTGGTGGAACCAGGGCTCAGGGCGATCGCGGAAGGCCTCGAGGAGCATGGTCACGCAGGAGAGCGGTGCGCGCAGGTCGTGCGCCAGCTCGGCGAGCTCGCGCGCCCGCTCCGACGTCAGCTGCAGGCGGCGCGCATTCAAGACGGCCACCGCTGCCTGCGACGCCAGGGCACGCAGGAGCCGGGCCATCTGGTGGAGCTCCCGCTCGCCGGCCTGCGTGCTGTCGGCGTAGATGGCGCCAAGGACCTCGCCGTGATCGGAGATCGGCAGGCAGAGCGCCGCGCGCAGCTCCATCCGCCGAACGCTGGACGCCGCCTGGAGGTCCCCGCGCTCCTCCACGTCGGTGGCCACCACCTCACGCCCGTCCAGGGCGCGCTGGAGGATGGACCGGCTGGGTCCGGGTTCCAGGTTCTGCCCCTCCGAGGCCATCAGCTGGGGTGCCCCATCGACGAGCAGGTAGACGAACGCGCGCTCCGCACCGACCACGGCGAGCGTGGCCGATGCAACACGGGCCAGCAGCGCCTTGGTGTCGGTCTCGCGGGTGACCTCGACGGCGAGGTCCAGCAGCCTGTCGGCCCTCGGGTCCCGGAGGGCGGCGTGCGCCACCGCCTGGACGCGCGACTCGATCGCCTCGGCGTGGCGCCGGACAGGCACGTCACCCACCTCCCGCGCGTAGGCCAGCGCGCGGCGTGCGACCGCGAGCGCCTCGGTGGTTCGGCCGGCCTCCCCGAGGGCCTCGGCGACCCAACAGCGGGCACGCGCGAGCTCACGGGCCGCGCCACGTTCCCGCAGCGGCTCGATCGCAGCGGTCACGTGTGCGTCGAGCGGAGCGTGCGCGCGCGCCGCACACAGGGCCATCAAGGCGGAAGCCAGGGCATGCTCGAGCGCGTCCGCCTGTTCCGCGGCCACGTCGACGGCGTGGCGCGTGCGCTGTTCGGCGTCGTCGTCGCCGCGACGGAGCGCAAGCTCGGCGCGGCGCCGGGCGTTCTCCACCCGTGCCGCAGTCAGCCCGTGTTGCTCCGAGAGCTGATCCGCACGGCTGTACCAGCTCTCCGCATCGACCCACCGGCCGCGCACCATGCCCAGGTCGCCCAGGTTGCCCGCGGCCGTCACCGCATGCCCGAAGAGGCCGAGCTCCCTGGCGAGCTCCCAGGCACGGACACCGCACTGCCTCGCGCGCTCCCAGCGGCCGTCCTCCCGCAGGGCATTGGACAGGTTCACCTGCGAGAGCACGACGCCCGTGTCGTACCCCATGCGCTCGAAGCGCAGCGTGGCCTGCTCCCAGCTCGCGATCGCCTCGTCGCGCTCTCCGGACAAGTACAGCGCGGCCGCCGCGTTGTTGAGCACGATGGCGCTCTGGCGCGGGGCCAGCCCGCTGCCCGAATCGGCAGCCGCGAGGAACGCCTCCGCAGCGGAGCGGATGCTCCCATCCTGGAACAGCACCCTGCCCCGCACGGCCAGCAGCTTGGCCCTGCCGACCGTCCCCGCACCGACCTCCGACTCGACCGTCGCGACGCGCAAAGCTCCAGCGAGGTCGCCATCCGCCGACAGGCACTGGGCCAGCTGCACCCGAAGGTCGAACCACGCGTCCAGCAGCTCGGCCGACGCCGGCGGTGCGGGTAGCTCGAGAGCGCGCGCCGCCTCGGGTTGCCCTTGCCGTGCCCAGGCCAGGGCACGCACGGCCAGGCTGCGGATGTCGCCGCGGTCACCGAGCAGCTCGAGCCCCGCCTTCGGGTCGTCGAGGAGCACGAGGGCATGGGCGACGACCACGACGACGTCCAGGTCGTCCGGATGAGCTTCCAGGTGCAGGAGCCCTCGCTGCACCACCTCCTCGTGGGCGTCGGCGCCTGCGAGGGCCTGCAGGAGGCAGCGCTCGAGCACGGGATGGTCCGCGGCGGACCGGAGCCCGCGCGCCAGCGCCACCGCCTCCGAGGCGTCCAAGGCACGTGCTTGCGCCACCGCTTCGGGTGCGAGGGCCACGAGGCCCTCGACGTCGCCCGCACCGCCGAGCGCGGGGGCGAGCTCGACGGCGCCGGCCTCGGCCGATCGAAGCAGGCGGACGAGGACGCGCCACGCGTGTGGGTCCGGCGGCACCGCCGCCTGAACGCTGGCGCGAGCCGACGGCCGGAGCACGAGGGAGGCGCCACGGATCTCCACGAGGTGAGCGTCGGCCAGCTGGCCGACCGCGTCGGCCGCGACCTGCTGGTCGAGCCCCAGACCATGCGCCAGCGCCGCCCGATCGAGCGGACGAGGGGTGGCCCCCAGCACCGACGCGACCGCACGGGCAGCCTCGGACAGCAGCGGCAGCGGAGCCGACGCGCGCTGACGCGCCGTCACGACGGCCTCGCGATCCAGGAGCCAGCGGTGGTCCCGCACGAGGAGCCCCTCGGTCCGCACGCCCTCGAGCAACAAGCGCACAGCCGCACCGGGGCGGCCCTCACAGAAGCCCTCCAGCTCGTCGAGCAAGGCATCGCGCGAGGCCACGGAGCCCAGTCCCCGGTCGATCAAGGCGCCGAGATCCGCTCGAGCCCAGGGCGCCAAGGTGACGCTCTCGAACCCTTCGGGTGGGTCGACGGCCGTCACCAACAGCGGCACGGACGTGCGCTCAGCGAGGGCCCGCACCACCTGACGGGTCGCCTGCCCCGCCGACTCGAGGTCGTCCACCACCACCACCATGCCGGGACGACCGTGTTCCTGGAGGTGGGTGGCCACCAGCGCAGCCCGCAGCGCGGGGTCGGGCTCCGCGGGCAAGCGCACCGTGGTGCTGCAGAGATCGGGATCGTCGAGCAGGGCCTGCACGGCCCCCCACTCACCCTCGAGCCGTGCCAACACGCGCCCGCGAGCGCCGGCTTCGCGCGCCGCCCAGGCGAGCGCGTGGCTCTTGCCGAGCTGCCGTCCTCCCACGAGCGCGAGCCTGCCCCCGACCAGGATCCAGCGGTCCAGCGACGGCTGAACCCCAGGCCGCTGCACGTGCACGCTCGCCAGGCGACGCGCCACGAGGTCGACGCCCACGCTCGGAAGCACGGCGCCGCGGTCGGCGAGGCGGGTCGCGACCTGAGCCGCCGAGGGCCGATCGGCGGGCACGACGCTCAGCAGCGATGCGATCAGCTCGCGAAGCCAGGGCGCGCCCCTCGTGGGCACCGGTTGCTCGGTTCGGCGCCTCAACATCGCTCGGGTCACGCCATCATCCGCGAAGGGAAGCGAGCCGTGCAGCAGGGTCCAGGCGAGCAGGCCGAGCGCATGCACGTCCCCTGCTGGCGAGCTGGGCTCGCCGCGGGTGCGCTCTGGCGACGCCCAGGTCAGGGTGCCGCCGAGCCGGTGACCAGCCATGCCGAAGTCCACCAACACCGGCAGCCCCGTGTCCGACAAGAGCACGTTGTCGGGCTTCACGTCGCCGTGCACCACGCCTGCGCCGTGCACCGCGGCGAGCGCATCGGCGAGTGGCGCGAGGACGGCCACCACCTGATCGTCGCTGTGCGGGCCGGCCTGGATGACCCGCGTCAAGGTCCGACCCGCGACGAGATCCAGCACGAGGTAGTGGGTCGGAACCGTGCCGAAGCCCTGCACGCCGACCACGCAGGGATGGCACACCCGCGAGAGGGCGCGCAGCTCTTCGCCCGGCGCCCGATCGAGGAGCTTCACCGCAGCCGGCTCGCCATCGGGTCCGCTCACGGCCCATGTGGCGGCGAAGGCCCCAGACCCGAGCGATCCCACGAGACGCCATGGTCCGAGCCGTGCCCCCGGGACCGGGTCGAAGCTCACGCCAGCGCTCGCTCCCAGGTCGGCCTTCGGTAGATCTCCACGATGTCCGGCGCACGCTCGCGTGCCGCCGCCACCAGCTTCGGATCCAGCTGGGAGCCAGCCAGGGCGGCCAGCTCCTCATCCAGCTCGTCCGGGCTGACCAGCCCATCACGCCACGGCTTCGGAGTCATCATCCCGTCGACCGCGTCCGCCACGCTCACCACCCGCGCCTCGAGGGGAATGGAGGCTCCGACCAGACCGAAGGGGTAGCCGCCGCCGTCCCAGCGCTCATGGTGGCACAGGGCGATGTTGCTGGCGAGTTCCGGCAAGCCGGTCCAGCGGAGCAGCTCGGCGCCTTCGACCGTGTGGCGCGCCATCCCCAGGCGCTGCTCGGGCGTGTAGGGGCGCACGGTCCGCACCAACCCGTCGGGGAGCGCCACCTTGCCCACATCGTGCAGGCCGGCGTAGCGGCGGATCTGGCCCACCGCGGTGGCCGCGATGCCGGCGCCCTCGGCGATCATCGCAGCGAGCGCTCCGACGCGCTGGATGTGCGTGACCAGATCGACGGGTCGGTGATCCCCGCTCCGCTCCATGGCGGCGCACAAGCAGGTGATGAGCCGGTAGAGCTCCGACCGCTCGCGCTCCCACTCCTTTCGGCCGGCCGAGGGCACCGGGGCCGGCGCCGCCACGCGACGCGAACGGGCCTGCAGCCGTGCGCGGAACTCCGCGCCGTCCACGGGCTTCACCAGGAAGTCGTCCGCCCCAGCCGCCAGGAGCTCGATCTTGGTCCTGCGGGTCTCGTCGGCCGTCGCGACGAGGATGGGCACGCCCTTCATGTCCGGCAGCGCCCTCAGCCGACGAAGCAGCTGGCGACCACACAGACGCGGCATGTGCAGGTCGGTGACCACGATGTCGGGCGCCTCGTGCCGGGCTGCGACGAGGGCCTCCACCCCGTCCTCTGCCAGAGCGACGCGGAAGCCGGCCGTCTCGGCGAGCCGAGCCAGGCAAGTGCGCACGACGCGTTCGTCGTCGGCGATGAGCACGAGCGGTTGCATGCCCAGACGATCGGGAACGGGAAGCGATCCCTTGAGTGCGATCCGAACGCGATCCCCCATCCGACCGACAGGACCCCGTGGTCTCGCCACGACAGCGGCGCTTCTACTTCCAGCAGATGACCTCACGCGGGCGCGCGTGGCGGAGCTGGCACGCAGCTTGCGAACGCTCCCTGCGGCACCCAACCGAAACGGAGGCTCCATGTCCGTGCTCCTCGCCCTCGCCCCCACCGTGCAGGCCGCCTTGTTCGTCGAGACCACCTCCGTCGACGCACGGATCCGTGGCCCCTACGCGGAGCTCACCATCACGCAGGTGTGGACGAACCCCCACCAGCAAGCGATCGAGGGCACCTACACCTTCCCGCTGCACCAGGACGCCGCCGTCGACGCAGCGGCGTTTCGCATGGGTGAACGGTTGGTGCGGGCCCGGATCGAACGCAAGGCCGACGCCCGCCAGATCTACGAGGACGCTCGGGACGCCGGGCTGGCTGCGAGCCTCACCGAGCAGGAGCGCCCGAACGTCTTCACACAGTCGATCGCGAACCTCCCGCCGGGGGAGGACGTGGAGGTGCTCCTCCACGTGGTGCAGCCCCTGACCTACGAGGACGGCGTGTACAGCTTCGAGTACCCGCTCGTGGTCGGCCCCCGCTTCCTCACCGGGGAGGAGCCCCAGGCCCAGGCCCTGGTCACCGGACACACGAGCGGCGACACGGGGCATCGAGTGGACATCGCGATCGACGCGGTGTTCGGCGTGCCGCTCGCGAACGTGGAGAGCCCGAGCCATGACGAGCTGACCGTTCAGGTCGATGGCGACCAGGCCTGGGTCGGCCTGGACGACCTCCGCGCGGATCGCGACGTCGTCGTTCGCTTCGACCTCGACACCGACGCGCCCGAAGCGGCTCTGTTGGGCGACGGCGAGCACTTCTCGCTCCTGCTCGAGCCGCAAGACGCGGTCGACGACAGCGAGGTGGTGCCGCGCGAGCTGATCTTCGTCGTCGACAACTCCGGTTCGATGTCCGGCGTGCCCCTCGACATGGCCAAGGCCGCCATGCGCGAGGCCCTCGCCAACCTCCGGCCTCACGACACCTTCCAGGTGCTCCGTTTCTCGGAGACCGCGAGCAAGATGAGCCCCGAGCCGCTCCGCGCGACCCCCGCCAACCTCCGGCGTGCCCACGACTACGTCGACAGCTTCTCGGGCATGGGCGGCACGCACATGCTCGCGGGCATCGAGGCGGCCCTTGGCTACGGGCCGAGCGACGAGCGCGAGCGCATCGTGTGCTTGATGACCGACGGGTACATCGGCAACGAGCGGCAGATCCTGGCAGCGGTCGACGATCGCTTGGGGGACGCACGGCTCTTCTCCTTCGGGCTCGGCGGCAGCGTGAACCGCTACCTGCTCGATCAGCTGGCGGACGTGGGACGGGGTGACGTCACCTACGTGCTGCTGGACGAGTCTCCGGAAGACGCGGTGCAGCGGTTCTACGACCGCATCGACGCGCCCGTGCTGACCGACATCACCCTGGACTTCGGCGCCGCCGAGGTCTTCGATCTCGCGCCGGCGCAGGTCCCGGACGTCTTCAGCGGACAACCGATCCGGGTCACGGGTCGCTACGAGGGTGACCTCGCCACGGTCACGGTCAAGGGCCGGACGGGGTCGGGACCGTACTCCGAGACCGTGGACCTCGACCTCGTGGACGGCGACGCCATCGCGAGCGCCTGGGCACGCCAGCAGGTCGAGCAGCTGGAGCGGTACCAGCTCTGGGGCCGCGTCACCGACGTCGAGGACGACATCACCGAGCTCGCGCTCGCCTACAGCCTGCTGACCGCCTACACGAGCTTCGTGGCCGTGGAGGACCGCGTGGTGAACCCGAGCGGACGGGTGCTCTCGCTCCGACAGACCCTCGAGACGCCGGCTGGCGTGACCCTGGAACCGGCCACCAGCACCTCGGTCAGTCGTCCTCAGATGCGGCCGGGCGACCCCCTGCTGACGGTGAGCGCCCCCGCCGACGCGCGCAGCGTGGTCGCCGCCTTCCCGTGGGGCGAGGTCGTGGGGCTCCGCTGGGACGATCGGCGCAGCCGCTGGTACCACCGCTTCCTCGTGCCGCGGAACGTGCAGGACGGCAGCCTGGAGGTGCCGGTGTTCGTGACCCTGGACGACGGCCGGGTGCTCCGCCACATCGAGACGATCGAGATCGACTCGAGCGAGCCCGAGATCGAGGCCGAGGCCTGGCTCAGCGCCGGTGGCACCGTGGTCTGGCTCGCGCTGGACGAGCCGCTGCGGAGCGTGCACGTCTTCGGTGTGGGTCATCCAGACGAGCGCGTTCGGATCGACCTGCGTAGCGAGGAACACCTCGACAGCGACGAGCTGGAGGTGCTCCTCCCGGGCTGGTGGAGCGAGGTGGTCGTCGTGGCCAAGGACCTCGCCCTGAACCGCATCGAGACCCACGTGGAGGTGCAGCCTTGGACCCCCTGATCCTGTCGGTGTTCCTGTCCACGGCCGACGTGCGTGACCTCTTCGTGCACGACGACCTCGTCTGGGCCGCCACCAGCGGCGGCCTGGAGGTCTACGATCTTCGGGGCGAGCGGATCGCGCATGCAACGGACCTCCCACGCGCCAGCCTCGAGGCAGTGGGCCTGCACCGGGGCCAGGTAGCCGTGGGAACGGCCGGAGGCGGCGCGGCCGTGTGGAGCCCGGCAGACGCCTCATTTCGTCCCGTGGAGACGGGCACGGAGCACCCGGACGGCGAGGTGGTCGCCGTGCTGCAGGACGCCCTCGTCACGCGCGGCGGTCGGGTGGTGGGTGCCGACGATTGGAGGCTGGGGGCGGGGGTGACGGATGCGGTGGTGTGGGGGGACGCCCTCGTGGCCGGCACACTCTCCGGCGAGCTCGTGGTCTGGCAGCACGGCGTGGTCGCACGCTGGGATCTTCCAGGGCCCGCCGTCGACCTGGCCGTGGTCGACGGAGAGGTCCGCGTCGCGTGCCAGGTCGCGGCCGCCGTCTTCGACGGGGCGTCCGTCGAGACGATCCCGCTCGCGGCGACCGCCGCCGGCGCCGCGTGGGGACTCGCCGATGGCCGGCTCGTGGACGAGGCGGGCGTGATCACCCGCGTGCCCGGGGCCGTGACCGCTGTCGCACAGCTGGACGGGGCCTGGGTGCTCGGGACCGCGGACGGTCTCTGGTGGCTGGATGACCGGGGCTTGCGCCGGGTGACGGACGAGGGGCAACTCTGCGGTCCGTTCCTGATGGGTGCCACCGACTGGGAGGGGCGGCTCGTGGCGGCCAGCTTCGACGACGGCGCGTGCGTGCTCGACTCCGGGAGCTGGAGACGGCTCCACGACCTCCCGACGGAGATGCTCAACGACGCCCTGGCGGTCGACGGCACGCTCTGGCTGGCGAGCTCCGCCGGGCTCGTCCGCGTCGCGGAGAGCGTGGAGACCGTGGGGGTGGCGGGCCCGCGGACCTCATCGCTCCTTCAGGGCACCCACCACACCGCGGTCACCTCCCTGGCCGCGTCCGACGGGACGTTGTGGGTGAGCGACATCCTCGGTCCGACGGCCGTCCGCGGCGAGCGGTGGCGCAGGAAGCGCTTGTGGCTCTGGGGGCTCAGCTACCAGGACGTGGCGGCCTGCGGAGACGAAGCCTGGGTCGCGAGCGAGGACGCCGGCGTGAGCTGGACCGACGGGAAGCGCTGGCAACACCACGACGCCTCGACCGGACTGCCCGACGACTGGATCATGGCGGTGACCTGCGACCAGTCGGTGGGGTATGCCGGCACCTACCAGGACGGCGTGTGGGCCCACCAGGACGGGGCGTGGAAGCAGCTCGAGGGCCTGCCCGACCCGTGGGTGCTGTCGCTCGCACACGACGGCCAGCACCTGTGGGCGGGCACGATGTCTGGACTCTTCGTCTGGGATGGGAGCTGGCGGGCAGTCGAAGGCCTCCCCCACCCCGCCGTGCACGACCTCGAGATCGACGGGGACCGGCTCCTGGTGTCGACGGAGGGAGGTCTGGCGGTCGTAAGCACGCTGGTGGACGGCTAAGACGGGTCATGCTCACCCTCCTTCTCGCCTGCGGACCCAAGCAGGCTCCCGCCACGGACAAGCCCGTGCAGCCCACCGGCTGGCACTCCCTGGACGCGTGGTCGGGCTCCTGCTTCGGCGCACCCGACTTCTCCACCATGTCGACCGACGGGGCCCGCGCGAAGCGGCAGGCCACGGCCTCCGCCATGGCCTTGCAATGGCGCGGCGAGCGCAACGACGGTGTGCGCTTCGACCGCGACCTGGTCGATCACGTCGAGCAGCTGCTGCGCGACGATCCCGGCCAGGTCGACGAGGTGGCCGCGGAGAACCTGGCGTTCTGCGGCCAGCTCATGCGCGGCGACGTGGGCACGATGGCGTGGGGTGCATGGCTGGAAGACCTGCCCGACCGGCTGCAGGCCGGCAAGTGCGTCCAGATGGTCGACGACCCGGTGTACCACCACATCGAGCTCGGCAAGATCTGGCAGTTTCCGGTGGCGCTGTGCCCGGGGGAGAGCGTGCGGATCTCCGCGTCGGCCACGGATCAGTACCGCACGAGCGAGGACGGTCCGTGGATCAACGCGGCTGGCGTCGAGGGCGAACCCGCAGCCGACGCACCCTGCCTCGCCGAAGGCGCACGGCCCGGCATGCTGGTCGCCCGTTTCGGCGAGAGCTGCTTCCCGGTAGGCCTGGACCTGAGCTTCACGGCACCGACCGCCGGGACCCTCGAGGTCGCCCTGAACGACGGCTCGCCCTCCGACAACGCGTGGCGGCAGGTCGAGCTCGTGCAGGACCGGATCTCGGTCGAGGTCGCCCCGAACGGATGACGACCACGCGACGGCTCGGTGACGTCCGTTACACTTGACAAGTCAAGCCCTTGACGCCGAGACGGCCCGCGCACATGGTGGGGGCGCAACGCTGAATGAATCCTCATTCAGTGCGCACTCTGCTCGATCTGGAGGAGATCATGTTCGAGCGCATCCTGTCGCCCCTCAAGGCGGCCCCTGCGAAGCTGCCGCCCCAGGTGGCCGAGCGCATCCCTGACCGCGTGGACCTCTGGCGGGTCGAGACCCGGGCGCTCAAGCGCACCGAGGATCTACTCGATCTCGGCGGACGCCTGCCCGTCGTGGGCCGTGTGACCACACCGGTCGGCCGCTTCGTCGCCGACCGCCTGACCGCCGTCACCGCACCACCGATCGACGGCTACGACGAGCTGAACGCCCGCAACGCCAGCCTCGCCGTGCGGGGGCTCGACCCCGTGGACCTCGCCCGTGTCGAGCTGCGTGAGACCAGCACGAAGAACCGCAAGACCGTGCTGAAGGCCATCGCGAAGGAACGGGAAGAGGCGACTCTGTAGGGGTCGCCGCTGGACGCCGGCCGTCGGGCGACTAAGAGGAGCCCCCTGACCAAGGGGCTCCTCATGGCCATCCCGACGCCCGTCGACACCCTGCCCACGCCGAACCCTCACGCGCTCATGTTCCGCGTGGAGGCTCCCTTCGTGGGCTTCGGCACCTACGAGTACGCCTCGTCCGAGCAGGCGACGGAGAGCCCCCTCCCCCGTCGCCTGTTCGAGCTGGGCGGCATCCAGCAGGTCCTGGTCACGTCGCGCTTCGTGACGGTGAACAAGGACCCGGAGTACCTCTGGCCCGAGCTCGTGCCCGGCATCAAGGAGCTCATCCGAGAGCACCTCGCATCCGGCGACCCGGCGGTGGCCGAATCCGAACAGGTCAAGCCGGTCGATCTCGACAGCGAGCTCGCGCGTGGGGTGGCCGCCCTGATCGAGGAGGAGATCCGTCCGGCGGTCGCGATGGACGGCGGCGACGTGCAACTGGTGGGCATCACCGACGACCTGGTCGTGCAGGTTCGCATGATCGGGAGCTGCTCCAGCTGCCCGTCGAGCACCGCCACGCTGAAGCTCGGCGTGGAGGCTCTGCTGCGCGAGGAGTACCCCGAGATCACCGGTGTCGAACAGGTCTGACGACCATGGCACACTGCCGGCGATGCGCATCGCCCTCCTGACCACCCTCGCGGCGTGCCAGCCACCGCTCGACGACCCCGCTCCAGCCGACAGCGCCTCGCCGCACGACTCCGCAGCCGTGGACGACACGGCCAGCGTGTGGGAGGAGCCGGAGGGCGACGCCGACCGCGACGGGTTCACGACCGACGAGGGCGACTGCGACGACGGCGACGCGAGCGTGCACCCGGACGTCGCCACCGACAGCTGCGACGAGGTCGACGCGGACTGCGACGGCGTCGTGGACGAGGACTTCGACGGCGACCCCTACGAGCCCAACGACACCGACGGCTACGACGCCGGGAACCTCGGTGACGAAGGGGAAGCCCTGCTCCACGGCTACCTCTTCGGGCCCGAGGACGAAGATCGCTTCCGCTTCGAGGTGGACGACCCGACCCTGGGCTGGTTCAGCGTGGAGACGTGGCTCTACAGCGTGCCCGACCAGGCCGACTACAGCCTGGAGCTCATCTGGCTCGAGACCTCGGACGGCAGCTACGGGGGCACGGTCGGATCCGCCGACGAGCACGGCGTGGGAGGCGAGGAGGTCATCGACCACCCCGGCTCGGTGGGCACCGACGACGGCGGGACCTACGAGGTCGTGGTGCGGTCCACCTCGGGCTCCAGCTGCCGCCACCCGTACACCCTGCAGGTGCTGGTGGGCGGATGGTGATGCTCTGGGCGCTGGGTTGCCTCGAGCCGCTTGCCTGGGACACGGGCGCCTGGAGCGACGGAGACCTCGACGCCGGGGGCACCGGCGCGTGCTCGGAGGTGGCGAACCTCGAGATCGTGCCGCTCGACATCTGGGGGCGCGACCTCGCCTCGGGGCGTCTCACGACCTCCCGGAACCCGGTGCGCGTGCTCGATCCGGACGCCGGTCCGGGGGTGCACCTCGTGAGGTTCGGCGAGCCTGGCGAGCTGCAGGTGGTCGTGCAGGTCGACGACCACTTCGATCTGTCCATCGACGTGGTGCACGACGGGCAGGGTGGCTTCACGGTGGAGGGGCCCGAGAGCGGTCGCCTGGCGTCCAGCAGCGAGGTGAGGCACCTGAGCGGACAGGACTGCCCGATCGTCACCCTCTACGCCGGCTCCGACCACCTGTTCTTCGCAGCCTCGGCGGACGCGCCGACCTGGAACGAAGCCACCTTCCTCATGGACGGCGACGCCTTCTGGAAACAGGTGGCGGCCGACCTGCCCGCGACCAGGGAACGCGTGAGCCTGGCCACCTGGTGGTGGATGTCCGACTTCGAGCTCGAGCGGGACCCCGATGCCCACGACCTCCCGGAGTCGGAGCGACGCCGCCACACCGTGATGAGCCGGCTGAAGGCGCTGACGGGCGTGCACCACCGGGTGCTCATCAACCGCTTCTGGGACGAGAACTCGGACTGGGCAGAGTACCTGAACACCGACAGCGAGCTGCGCGAGGCTGCGGAGACCACCGGCGACAGCTTCGACGTGGTGCTGCAGGGCAACCCGACCGACGTGCCGATCACCGAGCAGTTCCAGGGCACGGCCGCAAGCTTCGACTTCGCCGAACGGGTGGCGGCGAATGCCCGCTACGCCGACCGCGTGCTGACGGCCGCACGCGGCAGCGACGACGACACGTGGACCGCCCAGGCGGCCTCGTACCACCAGAAGTTCCTGGTGCTCGACGGCGAGGTCGGCTTCGTGACCGGCATGAACGTCAAGTCCACCGACTGGGACACGCCGGACCACCGCGTCTTCAACGCGGGTCGCATGGCCTTCGACGCCGACCCGGAGGACCGGGCAGCGGTCGCGGCCGAGGAGCGGCTCCCCGATCTCGGACCGCGCAAGGACTACGGCATCCGCATTCGCGGCCCCGCAGCACACGACCTCGAGGCGCTCTTCTGGAAGCGCTGGGAGCTCGCGCTCGACGAAGACGATCTCCACGCGGAGAGCGCCACGCGCTTCAGCCTCGGAGAGGTGACCGCCGAGGTCACGGTCGACCAGGGGGGCGTGCCCCTGCAGATCGTGGCCACGCTGCCCGAACCCTGGCGCGACATGTCGATCTACGAGACCCACGAAAAGGCGATCGCCCAGGCCACCGACTACCTCTTCATCGAAGACCAGTACTTCCGCGCTCCTCTGCTCAACGACGCGATCATCGAACGCATGAACCAGGAGCCGGATCTGCTGCTGATCGTGGTGACGGTCGACGTGTCGGCCTACGACGGTGGTGCCAAGTACACCTACCTGTCCGATGCCACCTTCCGGCAGCTCTTCCCGGATCGGTACGTGCTCTTGCAGCTCAAGACCGCCGAGCTGGTCACCGACGACGACCTGATCTGGGACGACGTGGAGGTGGTGGTCGAGACCATGGACACGCACTCGAAGCTGCGCATCTTCGACGACCGGTACCTCTCGGTCGGCTCCTGCAACTTCAACAACCGCGGCTACCTCTACGAGGGGGAGACCAACGTCTCGGTGCTCGACACCGGCCACGCCTCCGAAGCCCGGCGGCTGGTCTTCGAGAACCTGGTGGGCGATGGCTGGAAGGACCTCTTGTCGGACGACGCGCAGAACAACTTCGACGTCCTGGTGCAGGCGGCCGACGAGAACGAGGCCATCCTCGCGTGGTGGGCCGAGAACGCGTCGAGCCTCGACGCCGACGAGGCCGAGGAGCTGTGGACCACCTACCGCCCGTCCGGCTTCGTGGTCCCGCTCGAGATCAGCGGGGACTACCAGTGGGACGTGGGGCCCGACGCGTTCTGACGGTCAGGTACGCGCGGCGGCGTCCAACACGCCTCGGGCTTCCCCTGCTCGCGCTGGATCGACGAACACGCGGCTGATCTGCCGCTCGTCCTCGTAGCGGCGGAAGATCGCCGTGGCTTCGTCCAGCGGCGTGACGCGACCCTCGGAGCCAGGCGGTCGGTCGACGACGTAGATGGTCGGCGCGCCCTCACGCTTCTGCCCGAAGGCCGTGTAGCGGGAGAGCTTGCCGCGCGAGCCGGCCTGCAAGTGGTCGATGCCGGCCTCGTCCAGGGCTGCGAGGGCCCAGTCGGGATCGACCTCGTCCGGCGTGCCGTGGAGCTCCAACACGCGCTTCCAGGGCTGTCGGCGCACGATGGCACGAGCCCACGGATCGTCGACCTGCCGCAGGTGGCCGTGCAGGTGGACCTCGTCGTGTTCCAGGTAGGCGTCGAGGTCGGAGGGCAGCATGTAGCTGCAGTTGGGGCCGTGGATGTAGCGCTTGAGCATCTCCTCCAGCGCCACCGACTTGTGGTGGAAGTAGACCATCACGAACATGTGGTAGCGCGCCACCATGAAGTCATCGAAGGCGTAGATCGCGCGCCGATCGAGCGCCAGGCACACCCGGTCGTGCTCGACGTGGGGCTCCAGGTTCGAGATCAGCCAGTGCACGTCGACCTGGCCGTACTTCGCCCCCGAGAAGTAGGAGTCGCGAACCAGGTAGTCGAGGCGGTCGACGTCCAGCTCGCTGGAGATCAGCTGCGAGAGCACCACGCGGTGGTCCAGCCCCTGGTCCACGAAGAAGTCGTCGTCGATAGCGACATCGCGGCTCACGAGCGCGGCCACGTGGCGGGCCTCGAAGCCGAAGGTGCTCTCGATCAGATCACCCAGAGAGGTGTGGCAGATGATGCCGATCGTGTAGTCCTCGTGGCTCGCCCGGATGTGCCCCCGAGCAGCCAGCACGTCGGTCCCGTAGGCCTCGATTCCGAGGGTCGACAGAGGCGGCATGGCGAACTCGGCACAGTGCGAGAAGGGCGCGTGCCCCACGTCGTGCAGCAAGGCGGCAAGGCGCACGACCTGCCGGAAGTCGTTGCGCACCCTGGGGCTCGAGAATCCGTAGCCCCGGAACAAGGCGTCGAAGGCCTGGCCCGCCAGGTGGAGCACACCCACGCTGTGGATGTACCGGCTGTGAACCGCACCGGGGAAGGGCAGCTCCGAGAAGCCCATCTGCTTGATGAAGCGCAGGCGCTGGACGAAGGGGTGGTCGAGCACGGCGGTCTCGGCCGGCGACAGCGAGATGGCGCCGTGGATGGGGTCGCGCACTTCCATGGCGGCGGCGTAACGCTTTGCACCGGCTCCCGACCCGCACCGGCCAACGCCGACACTTGGGGCTAAGGTCCACCGGCTCCCCCGTCTCCACCCGAGGACCCGACGACCCATGTCCGACCTCAGAACGGCGCTCAAGGACCGCGTGCTCTTCCTCGACGGAGCGATGGGCACCGAGATCTACACCCGCGGCGTCTTCATCAACCGCTGCTACGACGAGCTCAACCTCTCGGCGCCCAAGCTGGTGAAGGCGGTCCACAGCGACTACCTCAAGGCGGGCGCCGACGTGTTGACCACCAACACCTTCGGCGCGAACCGCTTCCGGCTCCAGCCCTTCGGCATCGAGGACCGGGCCCAGGAGATCGTGGCGGCGGGCGTGCGCCTCGCCAAGGAGGTCGCCGCCGACAAGGCCTTCGTGCTCGGCAGCATCGGACCCACGGGTGCCACGCTCACGCCGGTCGGACGGCTGTCCCCGGGCGAGGCCTACCGCTCGTTCCGGGAGACCGCGCGGGTCTTGAGCCGCGAGGGCGTGCACGGCTTCCTCCTGGAGACCTTCACCAGCCTGGAGGAGCTCTGGCAGGCGTTCCGTGCCGTACGGAGCGTGTCGAAGAAGCTGCCCATCATCGCGTGCATGAGCTTCACCTACGACAGCTACACGGGCTCGAAGGACCAGGTCCTGGGCGCGAGCCCGGAGAAGGTCGCCAAGGCGGTGACCACCTGGGGCGCCGACGCGGTCGGCTGCAACTGCAGCAACGGCCCCAAGGCGGTCCTCGACGTCATCGAGCGCATGGCGAAGGTCACGGATCTCCCGCTGGTCGCCTACCCCAACGCCGGGCTGCCGCAGGTGGTCGAAGGCCGCACCCTCTACATGGCCGCGCCCGAGTACATGGCCGAGTACGCGCGGCGCTACGTGAACAAGGGCGTGACCGTGCTGGGAGGCTGCTGCGGCACCACGCCGGGCATGCTCAAGGAGATGCGCACCTTCGTGCGGTCGGTCGTGCCGGCCATCCGCCACGTCGAGGTGGTCGCGGAGCCGGCTCAGAACGACGCCGGTGAGACCATCGAGCCCACGCCGCTCAAGGAGCGCAGCGAGTTCGCGCGGAAGCTGTACTCCGGCCGCTTCACCATCTCGGTCGAGCTCGACCCGCCGCGCGGCATGGACCCCAGCCGGTCGATCGAAGGCGCGGCCTTCCTGGAAGAGCACGGGATCGACATCATCAACATCGCCGACGGCCCCCGGGCCATCGCCCGGATGGGGCCCAGCGCACTGGCCCAGCTCGTGCGGCGACGGTGCACCATGGACGCCGTCATCCACTACTGCTGCCGCGATCGGAACCTGCTCGGCATGCAGATGGACCTGCTGGGAGCGCATTCGCTCGGCATGCACAACATCCTGGCGGTGACCGGCGACCCACCGAAGATGGGCAGCTACCCCAACGCGACGGCGGTGTTCGACATCGACAGCATCGGCCTGATCAGCTTCATCCAGATGATGAACCGCGGGCTCGACTTCAGCGGACGTCCGATGGGCGGCAAGACCAGCTTCTTCGTGGGTGCTGGCTGCAACCCCGCCCACCCCGATCTCGAGCGTGAGGTGGAGCGCTTCGGCCAGAAGATCGAGGCCGGCGCGGAGTACTTCTTCAGCCAGCCTGTCTACGATCCGGAGGTGCTGTTCCGCTTCCTGGAGCTCACCGACGCCTTCCCGAAGGTGCCCTTCCTCATCGGTGTCTTGCCCCTGGCCTCGTACAAGAACGCCGAGTTCCTGCACAACGAGGTTCCCGGCATGCAGGTGCCCCAGTCGATCCGAGACGAGCTCAAGGCGAAGCCCACCCGGAAGGAGCAGCGCCAGGTCGGCATCCGCATCGCGCAGCAGGCGCTGAAGGAGGCCAAGGACCACCCGCGCTTGAACGGCGCCTACATCTACCCGCCCTTCGGAAGCTACAAGGCGGTGCTCAAGGTGCTCGAGGTGTTGGGAGACCGCGGAGAATGGCCGCCTGCCGGTGATCTTGACAGGCCCGCAGCATCCCAGTAGACAAGCCGGTCCCCAACACGAGGATCCATTCTCATGAACTTCTGGAAGCTCCTGGCGGCCGGCGTGCTCGCCTCCGCCCTCGTCCTCCCCGGTACCGCTGACGCCAAGCGGAAGAAGAGCGACGACAGCGCCGAGCAGGCGACCGAGACCGTCGACATCGAGGACTGCGGCGTCGCCGAGTTCGACACGGTGTTCAACGAGGCTCGTGGCATCCACGACACGCTGACCGACGCGCAGACCAAGCTGGCCGAGGCCAACACCGGCATCGCCACGGCCCTGGGCCTCGACCCGGGCGCCACGCTCGCCGATGCGCTCACGAACCTCAAGGAGCTCGGCGGAGACGCCATCTCCATGACGCTCGACGGCACCACCCCGAAGCTGTCCGCCACCGACGCCGCTCCGGCCGAGGTGACCGCCGCCATCGAGGCCGTGAACACCGCCGTGGGCAACGTGCTCGAGGTCGCCGCCAGCCTGGCCACCCTCCCCGACCAGTCCAAGCAGGTCGTCGAGTCCGCCAAGGCGCTCCCCGGTCAGCTCAACGCCGACATCCTGGAGTCCAACGGCCTCGCCGCCAAGGACCTCCTCGGCGTGGGCAAGACCGTCAAGAACAACGTGAAGGCGATCGGCACCACGCCGGACCGCGTGACCTCGGTCACCGGTGAGCTCACCGCGTTCGTCGACACGGTCAAGACCACCTTCGGCGGCTGATCGTCGAGCTCTGCCCAGTGTGGACGCGCCGTAGGCTCTTCCAGCTGGGATTGGCGGGCGCCGTCACCAGCCTCGTGCTGGGGACGGCGCCCGTCGTCGGTCTGGACGAGCGGGCCGTGCTCACCGCTCTGCTCGACCGCCTGTTCGACCCGGGCGAGATGACCGCGCCCGTGCCGTCGCAGACCCACGCGGTGGACCTCACGCTCGAGCTCGTGGACGGCCTGGCACCGGTCACGCGCCTGCAGGTGCGGGGCCTGTTGCGGGCCTTGGAGTTCGGCGCGTTGGGGCGCTTCGGATCGCGGTTCAGCACGCTCGCAGCCGCGGAGCAGGACGCTTGGTTGCTCGACCTGGCGGAGGGCCCGTACCCCGGCCGCGTGCTCTTGCATGCGCTCAAACAGCTCGGCGCGATGGGCCACTACCAGCAGCCGAGCACCTGGACGGCCCTGACCTACCCCGGCCCCCTGCTCGACCGATGACCGAGCCCGGGTTCGAGCGCTGCGAAGGCCCGCTCTCGCTCGACGCCGACGTGGTGGTGGTGGGCAGCGGGGCCGGCGGGGCCGCGTGCGCCGATCGTCTCGCCCTGGCCGGTGTGGGGGTGCTGGTCCTCGAGCTCGGCGAGCGTGAGCTCCCGGCAAGCTTCACGCAGCGCGAGGAGGAGATGATTCCCCGCCTGTTCCAGGAGGGCGGAGGACGCGCCACGGTGGACGCCGCCATCACCGTGCTGCAGGGCAAGGGTGTCGGGGGCAGCACGCTCCACAACCTGAACCTCTGCAAGCGGGTGTCGGAGACGCTGGTGGCGAGGTGGGCCGTGATCCAGCGACTCCCGGGCCTCGCCGACCGGCTCGAGGAGCACTACCGAGCGGTCGAGCAGGACCTCGGGGTGCACGTGGTGCCGGACGCGCGTCACTCGGAGCACAACCAGGTGTTCCGGCGCGGGGCCCAGAAGCTCGGGTGGTCCAACGGGCCGCTGCAGCACAACCGCCAGGGCTGCCTCGGGTCGGGCTACTGCTTCCTCGGCTGCGCCTACGACGCCAAGCAGAACGCCGCCAAGGTGCTGCTGCCACGCGCGGTCGACCACGGCGCACGCGTGCTCAGCAACGTGCGCGTCGAGCGCATCCGACACCGCCTCGGAGCGGCGACGGGCGTCGACGGGCGGAGCGCCGAGGGGCACCGCGTCCAGGTGCGAGCGAAGCATGTCGTGCTGGCCGCCTCGGCCACGGGCAGCGCCGCGCTCGTCCTGGCCTCCGGGCTGCGCGACCGCCACCACCAGGCCGGGGAGGGGCTGCACCTGCACCCCGCGGTCACCGTGGGCGGCGTGATGACGAGCCAGGTTCGCGCCTGGGAGGGAATCCCCCAGTCGTGGGAGTGCACCGAGCACCTGCACCCGACCGACCCCGAGCGGAACGTCTGGCTGGTGCCGGCCTTCGGCCACCCCGTCGCAGCCGCCGCCATGGTCCCCGGCTTCGGAGCCGAGCACAGCGGCCTCATGGCGCACTACCCGCGCATGGCGGCCTGTGTCGCGATGCTGCACGACCACAGCTCGGGAAGGGTCAGCGCCCGACGCGACGGCACGCCGAGGATCCACTACCGGCTCGGCAACGCGGACCTCGCGTCGGTGTCGCGCGGCATGGCCCATGCCGCGAAGCTCCTGCTGGCCGCGGGCGCCCAGCGCGTGGTGGCACCCACCGCGAGGCCGCTGGTCGTGCGCACGCTGGCCGAGGCCGACACCCTGCGCACCGTGCGGAGCCGGCGGCTCGATCCAGCCCTGGCAGCCGCGCATCCCATGGGAGGGCTCCGCATGGCGGGAGACCCACGCCTCGGGGCCGTCGACCCCAGCGGTCGCTACCACGGCGCGAAGCGGCTCTGGGTGGCAGACGGCAGCCTCATGCCGAGCTCGACCGGCGGGCCGCCGCAGCTCACCATCTACGCCCTGGGGCGGCTGGTGGGCTCCGAGCTGGCAGCGGCCATCTGACTCAGACCGCCTGGTGGACTCGCAGCGCGGGCACGGCAAAGCTCTCGTCGGTCTCCGGGACCCACCCCGACAGCTCACCGCCGTACACGCAGCCCGAGTCGAGCCCGACGGCCACCGGGCGCCCGTCGATCTCCCGCCGCACGCGGCCTCGCCGGGCATCGTGCCCGAACACCACGCAGAGCGGGCCGGCCCAGCCTGCGTCGTACCAGGGCGGTCCATCCGGCTCCGGAAAGCGCCGCATGGTCGTCGCCATCTGGCGTGTGGTGCCCGCTCGGCCCAACCGTGGATGCACCCCCGCGTGCACGACCAGCACCCCAGCCTCCTCCCGCCAGATGGGGAGGGACGAGAGCCACGACCGACACCTCTTCGGCAGGCTCCCGCGCCAGTGATCCCAACGCTCGAGCACTGCGGCGTCGTGGTTGCCGAGCACGGCGCGCGCGTCCCACGCCTCGATGCGCTCCCAGACACCCCTTGGGTCCGGCCCCTTCGTGAACAGATCCCCGACCAACACCACGGCATCCGGCTTGGCGAGTGCGACGAGGGCATCCAACTCGCCACTGCAGCCGTGGACGTCGCCCACGACGAGGGTGCGCATCAGGTGGACTGGAAGGTCACGTTCCGAGCACCCTCGACCGTGAAGGGCTTGCCTTCGGTCAGGTGGATCGTCACGTGGCTGCAGCCCTGCGTGTCGACGACCGCAGCCGCGTAGGCGCGCAGCTCCATGAAGGCCCTCACCTCGATGAGCGGCCGCCCCTCGGGGACCTCGGCCTGCACCATCTTGTCGGCCTTGAGCGCGGCGACGGGCTCGCCGTCGGCCAACACGTCGGCCCACTCCCCGTCGCTCGAGATGACGGTCAGCCGCACGGTGGCGACCGCCCGGCTCCGTTCGTCCAGATCGTCGAAGTCCGGGAACGCGGGGAGCCCATCGGTCAGCGGCACGGCGGCGGGCCCACGCTCTCGGTCGCCTCGCGACGGACGCGGCGGCCTGGCGCGGGCCGGCTCTGCCCACGGCTCGTCCACCGTGTCGTCGTCGCCGACCACCACGGCCGCCGCGCTCAGCTTGCTCTGGCCGAGCACCGTCCACTTGCCCTTGTGGTTGTAGAAGCTGATGGCCTCGCCATCGGCCACCCCCACCTGGATCTCCAGCGCCGAGCCCGTGTCGATCCGCGCCCCGACGTACCCCGTCAACTCCCCTGGCTGAGCCAGCTCCAACAGGATCTCGCCAGCGGGCACGAGGCAGGCCTTCTCCCTCTCGCCACGCAGCTCCAAGAGGCGACGGTTGTCCACCAGGATGTCGCAGTGGTGAAGGTCCAGGCAGCGCACGTTGAGCTTCACCGGCGCGTCGAGCAGGCGCTTCTTCCAGTGGTCCACCGGGGGCTTCGGCGTGGACGGCACCGCCTGTTCGGGGTGCTCCTGGTCGTCCACCGTGAACTCGAGCTCCTCGTCCGGAAGCTCTTCGTCGGCCCGGGGTGCGGCGTAGGTCCGCGCCTCCGACAGTCGCAGGCGCAACAGCGCCGCCACGGTGTCCTCGGTGGCGTCATCCTCTTCGAGAGCGTCGTCCTCCTGGTCGTCCTCGCTGGCGAACTCACCCTCGAAGGCGGCGTCGACCTCGTCGGTCGAGAGATCGACCGCACCGAGCTGCCTGGTCTCCAGTGCGGTGGGAAGAGGCGCCATGCGCTTCTCGTACCGGGTCAGGATGCGAGCCTGTTCTTCCTTCGAGACGTCCGGCGTGTGGACCCGGAGCTTGGTCGTGGTCACCCGCACCCGGTTCCGGTAGATCCAGTAGGCCACCGCCACGGCAAGGACGGCGAGCACCCCCATGCGGAAGTAGAGGAAGAAGTCTGTGTAGTAGACACCGAAGATCATGCAGACCTTCGCTCCTTTCGATGGGCCCGTTCAGGCTACCACGCCGTGGTCATCGGCTTCGCGTCAGCCGCCTGTCGCGACCATCGACGTCGTACACGCGGTCATCGGCGAGCACGTACACCACGCCGCGACCGTCCACGACAAGGTCCTCTGCACCCTCGATCGAGGCCACCTCCCGCGCAGCCTCGTCACGCCGGGTGTCGAGCCGCCACAAGGTGCCGTCTTCGTCGACGCGCCACCACAGCGGACCGTCGGACGCCGTCGCCAGCCCGTCCGGGAGCGCCTCGGGCAACGCCTCGGCGACCGTGGGCTTCAAGTGCAGGTCCGCGGGAACCTGACGGCCGTCGACGAGGACGAGAGCGTCGAGCCGGACCTCCGCGAGCGGCACGCCGGAGCTGGCAAGGCCTTGCCACGAGGTCGGCGTGCGCAGCGCCGCCACGCCAGCGGGCGCGAGCGCCACGCCGCGCTCGAGGGCTACGAGGTGGCTTCCGAGCGCCGACTGCTCCGCGTCCCGCCAGCGATCCCCATCGAAGACCAGGGGCGCCCGGCGGTCCCGGGTGGCGATGAGCTGACCGCCCACCGCGTAGACACCGCTCACGTCGAGCACCTCGTCGAAGTGCGACCAGCTGTCGTCCGCGGGCTCGTACACACTCACGCCGCCGACATGGGTGACCCACAGCCGGCCGTCGATCGAGGCGATGCGCTTGACCCAGAGGGCGCCCGCGGGCCCGTGCAGCGCCGCACGGCCATCGGCGACCCGGAGGAGCCCGGGTCGCCCGGCATGCTCCGGCTGCACCCCGAGCCAGACCACGCCGCGGTCGTCTTCGTGGATCGCGGTGACCGTGCGTCCGTCCAGCGCGCCGTGGAGCGGGTGCTCCACACGCTCCGCTCGGCCTGGACGGAGCCCGATCAACACGTCGTCGCCCACCAGCCAGACCCGATCGCCCTGCGTGCGA
>CAZSAT010000097.1:0-25869 GCA_964604675.1 uncultured Enterobacterales bacterium | reverse complement strand
GCCGTCACCGCCGTCACCGCCGTCACCGCCGTCGCCGCCGTCGCCGCCGTCGCCGCCGTCGCCGCCGTCGCCGCCGTCGTCGCCACCGCCGCCGTCAGCGCTGCCTGCGGTGTCGCTGCCACTGGCACCGGTGTCGGTCTTCGTGTCGTCGCAGCCGGTGATGGCGAGCAGGAGGACGAGGCCGAGGGGAAAGGCGAGCGGACGCATCAGGTCTCCAGAGTGGGTGCGAAGCCTACCCGAGCTGCGTTGGATGTGCACGCGCTACGACGTCGGGGCGTCAACCAGTCGGGAACGGTCCGGTGATGGCCACGGTGAGGTCGCGCTTCTGGAGGTTCACGAAGAGCACGCGACCGTCGGGGGAGAAGCAGGGGCCGGCCAGCTCGGAGCGGTCGGCACTTCGCGCGAGGGTCCACACGCGACCGTCCGGCTCGAGCACGCGGAGGTGGTTGGCGGGTCCTCCTTCGTCCACGTCGTAGTTGTCTTCGGCGGCGAGCACACCCCCCCACGGGGTAGCGGCCAGGTTGTCTGGCATCGACAGGCTCGCGCGGTCCTCGACCTGGTGCAACAGCGTCAGCGTGTCGCCCTCGAGCGACCAGACCTGGCCCCAGCCGTCCGGGCCGCCCAGGCTGCTCACGAAGACCACGGCCTGGCCCAGTCGGCAGATGCCCTCGTTGCGAGCGAAGGTGACCGCGCCACGCCGACGGGCCTGCACACGCGTGGGCCGGCGTCGCGCCGAGGGGTCTCCGACCTCCACCCAGGTGACGCGAAAGCGGTCGCCCGTGTGCGCGCCAAGGGCCATGTCGGCGCGCGGCCGGCCCTCGACCACCATCGCCTGGAGCCTTCCGTCGTACGGGTCGACGCCATGCGGAAGGTGTCGGTAGAGCACCCCTTCGCCGTGATCCTCGGTCTGCCAGATCACGCCGCTGGCGGGGTCGAAGGCGATGGCCTCGCGCCTGAACCGCCCCCAGCTCCTCAGAGGGTTGGGTGGCTCCAGCTCCGCTTGGTCCGTGCGGCAGAGGAAGGCCCAGCCGTGACCGTCCCGGTCCGTCTCCTCGCAGGAGACCCAGCCTTGGGGCGTCGTGCCGCCCGCGCAGTTGTACTCGGTTCCGGCGAGCACGAGGCTGGTGGTCAAGGGTTGCAGCGTGGCGGGGTCGACCACCACCCGGGTGACTCCGCCGCTGCGCGCAGCGTCGTAGGCCTGAGGCGGCGGCTCGGCGTCGCCGAAGGCGCTCCAGGCACGCTTGGCCGACAGCTCGTGGTTTCGGAACAGGATGAGCCGGCCGCGGTCGTCGGCGAAGCAGCCCATGCCATCGGGTCGAGCCGGCACGACCCAGCCGTCGTCCATGGCATCGCCGAAGCGGTCGATCAGCGTGCAACGGTAGCCGTCGGGCAGGTCCAGGAACTCGCCCGGGGACAGCTCGCCGGCGGCTGCGGGACGACCCAGCCCGAGGCTCAGGGCGGCCAGGCTGCTCCGGGTCAGCAGATCACGTCGCGTCCAGCCCATGAGACCTCCGTGCTTCCAGAGCTATCGAGCCGCGGCGTCCTCCACCATGGAGGGCCGCGGCCCGTGCCGTCTGGTGCGTCTCAGAGCTCGGGGTAGCTGACCTCGAAGACGCACTCGGCTTCGTCGCCCACGGGCACGCTGCCCGGGCTGTTGTCCGAGTAGTACACCCGCTGGAAGCCGGTGTCCCAGCACTCGCTCGCGTTCACGACCTCGTCGCCCAGGTCGCCATCGGTGATGTACACGTCGCTCCGTCCAGCGCCGTCTGCCAGCCACCTGCTTCGGATGAGCAGGACCTCGTCCAGTCCGGCGCCCGCCGAGCCGTCGGAGTCGCCCACCCACACCAGGTCCATGCTGCCCTCGCCGCCGTCGACCTGCGTGAAGTCGTAGTAGGCGTCGGCGCGCTCTTCGCCCGCGTCCTCGAACCAGGCCTGCGCAGACGCAGCAGCATCGAGGAGCGCGTACTCGACGAAGAAGCGGCCCTGGCCCTGCTCGGTCGGGTCGAGCTCGGCGATCTGTGTGAAGTCGAGCGCGAAGCGGCCGGTGCTCTCGAGCTTGGTCGCGCCCGCGTCGACCTCGCCGGCGGCCACCGCGTAGCGGGTCTCGCTGTCCTTGGGCACGGCCTCGATGACCCAGGTGTACTCGTCGCTCGCCGGTTCGTAGTCGACCGTCAGGAACCACTCGTTCGGGTCCAGGGCGTCGGTCATCGGGCCCCACACCGCGGTGTGGTTGTCCCGGTCGAAGCTGGTCGGACGGTGGTCGGTCACCAGATCGATCGTGCCGAGCACGGAGCCGATGAGCCCGTTCACGTCGTCGGTCACGTTGGCCGTGAGCACGTAGAACTCGGCCCACTCCGTGTCGTCGGCGGACTTGGCGAGGCTCGACGCGGTCGGCATGTCGATCGAGAGCCGCTCGTCGGGCAGCACGTCGGCGTAGTCCGAGCCGAGGTCGAGGTTGCAGGCGGTGAGCATCGAAAGGGACAGGATCATGGTGCCTCCGTGGTTGGCGCTTGGATGGACACGCCAGGCGCGGAGGTATGAAACGAAACGATCGCGATAAGGGCAAGATCGGCTGTCTGGAGGCTTCGTGCGTCTTCTGTTCCTCGTCTCTCTCTCGGTGGGTTGCAAGGGTGATGCACCCGACACCGGGCCGGTGCTCACGCCCGACACCTCGGACCCCGGCGACCCCAACGACCGCGATGGCGACGGCTGGCCCGACGACGAGGACTGCGACCCCGACGACCCCTACGTGCACCCGGGCATGGACGACATCCCCTACAACGGGGTGGACGACGACTGCGGTGGCGACGGCGACCTGACCGACGTCGACGGCGACGGCTACGACGGGGGCTCCGAGGGCGACGACTGCAACGACAACAACGCCGACATCAGTCCGGGTGCACCCGAGATCTGCTACGACGGCCTGGACAACGACTGCAGCGGGAACGAGGACACCCAGGACTGTGACGAGGACGGCTTCGACCGCCTCGACGAGTGCAACGACGAAGACCCGACCATCCACCCGGACGCGACCGAGATCTGGTACGACGGCGTGGACCAGGACTGCGACGAGCAGAGCGACTGGGACGCCGACGGCGATGGCTTCGACAGCTCGGACGAGAAGAAGGGCGGGGAAGACTGCGACGACACCGACGGGGCCATCCACCCCGACGCCGACGAGGTCTGGTACGACGACGTCGACCAGGACTGCGCCGGGGACAACGACTTCGACGCCGACGGCGATGGTGACGACGCCGAGGCCTACGGGGGCACGGACTGCGACGACGACAACGCTGAGGACTTCGGCTTGTACACGTGGCACGCCGATGTGGATGGCGACGGCTTCGGCTCGGCCGACGACACGACCGAGGCCTGCGCGGAGCCCTCCGGCTACCTCGAGGATGCCTCGGACTGCCTCGACAGCGACGACGCCGTGAACCCCGACGCCGAGGAGATCTGCGGCGACGGCATCGACCAGAACTGCAACGCGTCGAGCGACGGCTGCGGTGTCGACGGCGACTACGCGGCGGCGGATCTCGACAGCTGGGTCGGGCTGACCGAGGGCGACGCCTGCGGCGCAGGGCTCGCTCCGGGCGGCGACTTCGACGGCGATGGCGTGGCCGAGGCGCTCGTGGGCTGCACCGGCCACGACGACGGCGGTGAGGATGGCGGCGCGGTGGGCGTGCTGGACCTGGGCTCGCCGAACCTGGCGGCCGCGACCTGGATCCTCGCCGAAGGTGGCGAGGACGGCGTGGGAGCGGCCGCGAGCCTCGGGGACTTCGACGGCGACGGCGACGAGGACTTCGTGGTGGGCGCCTGGACCGAGAGCACGGCCGCCATCGGCGCTGGGGCTGTGTACATGGTGGCCGGTCCGCTCACGGGGAATCGGTCGCTCGCCGACGCCGACAAGATGGTGGCCACCGACGCCACGGACTACCTCGGGCTGGCCGTCGCCGGCGTGGGCGATCTGGACGGCGACGGCGTCACCGAGTTGCTGGTAGGGGCACCCGGCAGCGACCTCGGGGAAGACGAGGGCGGAGCAGCCTTCCTGGTCACGGGCGCGAGCGGCCTGCCGAGCTCCACCATCGACGCGGACCTCACGCTCACCGGGGAAGGAGAGGACCACGAGGCGGGCGCCGCGGTGGCGAGCGCAGGGGACCAGGACGGCGACGGACTGCTCGATCTGTTCATCGGTGCCCCGTCCTACGGGAGTGGGCCCGAGGCGGTCGGCGCGGCCTACGTGGTCTATGCGACCACGGCGGGCATCGTGGACCTCGCCAGCGCGGACGCGAGCCTGACGGGCGAGGCCTCGGGTGACCGGGCCGGCGCGGCCCTCGCCAGCGTCGGTGATGTCGACGGCGACGGCACCGACGATCTGCTGATCGGGGCGCCGGGCGAGTCCACGGCCGGTGCCGATGCGGGGGCGGCCTACCTGGTGCTGGGCCCCGCGAGCGGCGCGCTCCCTCTGGGGCTCGCCGACGCCACCATCACGGGCATCGCAGGCTCCGAGGCGGGCACCTCGGTCGGCCTCGCCGGCGATTCCGATGCCGACGGGGTGCCGGATCTGCTGATCGGAGCAGCGGCCGACGGCGGCTACGGTCATGTGCTGCTCGGCCCCGTCTCGGGCACCATCGATCTCTCGCTGACGGGCGCTCGGGTCGCCGGTTCCGACACCGACGCGGTCGGTAGCGCGGTCCTCGGACCGGGTGACGTCGACGGCGATGGCTACGGCGACATGCTCTTCGGCGCCCCCGGTGCGGACGATGGCGCCGGTGCACTCTTCCTGTTCCTGGGCGACGGCCTCTGAGCCGTCGCGGCGCCCGCGCGTTCGAGGTGTTCGCCGACGCGGCGAGCACGTCGCCGCTCTACGTCCAGCTGGCGCGAGCCATCGCTCGGGACCCCGAGTTGCTCGCCTTGTCGGGTGCGGTGAGGCACCCACCGGTGGCGAACGTGCTGTTGGCAGCGGTCCATGCACGCCTGCTCAGCGGTGACGCACACCCGCTGCGTGCCTTCTACCCGAGCTGCGGTGGTGCGGACCGCGGCGACCCGTACCACGCGTTCCGCGACTTCTGCCTGACCCGCGCGGAGGTGCTGCAGCCCGTGCTCGAGCGCCGCATCACGCAGACCAACGAGGTCGGGCGGTGCCTCGTGATCGTTCCCGGGCTCTTGCAGGTGCCTGGGACGCTCGCGCTGATCGAGCTCGGCTCGAGCGCCGGCCTGCACCTGTTCTGCGACCGCTACCACTACCGCTGGGGTCCGCACGTCCTGGGGTGGAGCGAGAGCCCCGTCCAGCTGACGGCAGAATTCTCGGGGGGACCGCTGGACCTGCCCGGTCTCCCACCACTCGTCTACCGGGTCGGCGTGGACCAGAACCCCCTCGATCTGGCGGACGACGCCGACCGCCTGTGGCTCCGCGCGTTGGTGTGGCCAGAGCACGAGGCGCGCCGAGCGAGCCTCGAGGCGGCCATGGCGTTGACGGATGGCGGGCCGCCGGATGTGCGTCGCGGCGACGCCCTCGCCAGCCTGGACGCCTTGATGACGGAAGCGCCGCCCGGCGCGAGCCGCGTGGTGCTCCACAGCCACACCTGGAACCAGTTCACGCCCGCCTACCGGTCGGCCTTGGAAGCGGCGCTGACGCGGCATGCACCCTGCTGGCGGCTGGCCTTCGAGCACGTGGGAGGGCCGACCTCGGAGCTCTGGCTGCACACCTACACCGCTTCTGGCGTGAGCCGCCGAAAGCTCGCGGAGGCGGACCCACACGGTGCCTGGGTCCGGTGGCTCGGGTCGTAGCTACCCGAGAGCGAGCAACAACCCCACGCCGAAGCCGCTTCCACGGTCGTTGGCGTCGGTCGAGGGGCCCGCGATGTCCACGTGCAGCCACCTCGGCGCGGGCTCCGGGAGGTGGTTGCCGATGAACTGGCCCGCGCAGGAGGCCTGGGCGTTCCCGCGGTCCTTCACCGAGTTCTTCATGTCGGCCACCGGACTCTCGAACTCCTTGCGGAAGAGCTCGGGAGCGTAGACCAGCGGGAAGCAGGGCTCGCCAGCGGCCCGCCCGGCCACCAGGGCTCGCTGCTCGAGCGCCTCGTCGTTGCTGTAGAGCCCGCCGTGGGTCTTGCCCACGGCCACCAGCGCTGCGCCCGTGAGGGTGGCGAGGTCGATGATGGTCTCGGCGCCCTGCTCCGCGGCCCAGGCGACGCCGTCGGCGAGCACCAGGCGGCCCTCGGCGTCGGTGTTGTTGACCTCGACGGTCTTGCCCGAGTACATCGACAGGATGTCGTCGGGGCGCATCGCGTCGGGGCCCACCGCGTTCTCGGCCAGGCACAACACGGCGGTCAGGCGTGTCGAGCAGCCGCCCGAGGCCGCGGCCTCGAAGGCGGCGAGCACAGCGGCCGCCCCGCCCATGTCGCCCTTCATGCCCGGCATGCCGGTCTTGGTCTTGAGGCTGAGGCCGCCGGTGTCGTACACGATGCCCTTGCCGACCCAGGCTGTGTGCCGCTCGGCGCCGGCCGGCTCGTGCTGCAGCGCCACGAGCGCGGGGGGATGGCTCGCTGCCTTGCCGACGCCCCAGAGGCCGCCGAAGCCAGCCTCGTCGAGAGCGCGGTCGCGCACGACGGTCAGGCGTGCGCCCACGCGCTCGGCGACCTTGCGCGCCTCGTCGACGAAGGCGTCGGTGTGCAGCTCGCTCGCGGGCGCATCCACCAGGCGGCCGGCGAAGCGCACGGCCTCCATGCCGCGCTGGATGCGCGGGTCGGAGACGGACGCGCCGTCGGCGAGGAGCACCACGGAGACGCACGCGCTGCGGTCGTCCCCGGTGGTCCTGTCGTACGCGCGCACGCCCCGCGCGACACCGAGTCCGCTGGCGAAGGCGTGCTCGGCATCGCTCAGGGCCACGACGATGACGGCGTCCTCGGACACCGAGGCGAGCCGCGGGAGCGCCCAGGCGCGGCTCGGGCTGTTGTGCCGGCTGCACACCTCGGGAAGCACGCCGGCCGTGATGCGCCGGGTGCCGCACCAGGTGGTGGTGCTGGCGCCCTTGTCGCCGGGTCGCGTGTTCTCGAGCATGGCGGCCCAGGTGGCCGGGTCGAGGCCGAGCGGCTCGGCGAGGGGGCGGAGGTCGTCGGCTCGCCCGAGCGCGATCACGCGGCTGGCGGTGGCGAGGAGGTCGAGGTCGTCGCTGAGCGAGAGGGTCGTCGAGGTCGGCATGGGTGCCGGCTAACGCCTCACGCACCGGTGACCACGAGCTTGCCGACGGGGTCGCCGGCCACGTTGCGCAGCACACCGAAAGGCCAGTCGTCCGGGCGGCGCCAGGCCCCGGGCGCGAGGGTGGCCAGCACGTGGGGGATGGCGACGGCGAGCGCGGGCTCGTAGCCGCTGTGCACCTTGATGGCGATGCCGAGCTCGCGCTCCGGAAAGGCCAGGCCGAAGAGTGCCTGCGCGCCGATCTTGCTCAGGAAGGGCTCCTGGCGACCGGCCGACAGCTCGAGATCGATGCGCCCCGTTCCCGAGATCAAGAAGGGGTGGGCGCGCATGGCGCGGGCGATCCGGGTGAGCCGTTCGTCCTGCTCGGCGGCGATCTCGGCCCAGGCGCGTGCGAAGCCTGCGATCGGCATGTGGAAGGTCGGGGCGGAGCAGCCGTCGAAGCCGAGTCCAGGCTCGAAGCCGGTCCAGTGGGTGATGCGGTCGCGCAGGCGCCGCTGGAGGGGATGGTCCGGGTCGCGGTAGTCCCGGGTCGACGCGTGCGTGCGCGCCGCAGCCAGCAGGAACGTGTGCTTGCCCGAACAGTTGTTGTGCAGGTCCGTGAAGCGCTCGCCTTGCCGGAGGAGCTCCTGGGCCGTCGCGGCGTGCAAGGGGGGGTGAGGAGCGCATCGCAGCTCGTCGGGTCGCAAGCCGAAGCGGGCGAGCAGCCGCTGCACGATCGCCAGGTGCCTCGGCTCAGCGGTGTGGCTCGCGGCGCCGACGGCCAACGCCTCGTCGCCGAGCTCGGGGTCGCCCAGCGCTTCGAGAGCACACCACAGCTGGAAGGGCTTGGCGGCGGAGCGCCACGTGGACCCGACGGGGTCCCCGAGCCGCGCGACCACCTCGCCTCGACGGACCGCGACCGCGGAGAAGGGGTGCACGGACTCGAGGTGACCACCTCGCAGCTGCTCGACACGCATGGCTGTCCTTAGCGCGTCAGCACTACAGGGATGGGGTCATGGGTCCCGGCTCGACATCCCACGTGAGCTCGCCCGACACCTCCGGCCACACGACCACCTGGAAGGCACCCTCGTCCCAGGCGAGGAACACCAGGGTGGGGTCGTCCAGCGGCCGGTCGTAGGTGAAGCGTGCGCGCGTCGGCCACGTGCCATCGTCGGCGAGCACCTCCACCGTGAAGTGCTCCATCGCCACCTCCGAACCGGCCCGGAGCGGGTGGGTGGCGTCGCGGAAGAGCTGTTCGTAGACGGTTGTGAGCGCCGGCCCGTCCAACCAGGAGAGCTCGAAGGCGTTCTCGGCGGTGCGTCGCACGTGGTGCGTGTTGGTCGACATCGACAGCGGCCACCACGCCCGACCGCCCGTGCGCCCGTGATGGATCCAGAGCAGGCCGGCGTAGATGCTGATCATCGGGTCGGGGGGTGCGATGACCGACACGTACTGGTCGGCGACCACTCGCTCGTCGAGCGGAAGTTCCAGGGCGGCGTCGACCATGCCCTCGTCGAGCGAGCCCACGAGCCAGGCCTGGAGCCACCACCCGAGCGGGCTCCACAGGCCGTGCACGAAGCACAGCAGACCCGCCGCGCCCACGAGCAGGCGCCCGCCCTTCTGGACGGCCGTCACGATCACGGCCGCGACCAGACCAGCGCTCCCCAGGCTGGCCGCTACGAGCAAGCGGGCGCTCGGGAAGGTGGCGACGACGGGAAGCAACGACAAGCCGCACCCCACGACGAGCACCCGCAGCCCGCGGCGGGTGTCGGGCTCGATGTCTTCCCAGGCAAGCCTCAGGATGGCACCGAACACGACCACCGCGGCGGCGCCGGCGCCCACGATGAGCGGCTGGAGCTCCGGCATCAGCATCCAGAAGTCGATCGGCACGCTCGCGAGGAGGTTGCCCGCCTCGGCCAGGAGGCGGACGGGCGCTTGCGCGAGCCAGTCCCCTGGCTGGGCGGTCGGGTCGAGGTAGATGCCGCTGCCCCACGCCCCGTAGCCCCCCGCCTTGTAGAGCAGGACCCACGACGCCCCGACGAGGAGAGGGCCGGTCAGCGCACGCGCACGGGCCCACAGTCCGTCCCGGGCCCCGACGAGCTCCTAGGCGCCGAGGTAGGCAAAGGCTCCGAGCGCGGGCTCTCCGGCGGCGAGGCCCAGCGCCAGGAGCGGGGGCACGAGCCAGGCGCCAGGGGTCCAGCCGTGCTCTCGCCAAGGGAGGTGGGCGAGGAGCCCGGCGAAGCCCGGCACGAGCGCCACCAGGGCGTTCCGGTTGGCGAGCCACATCACCGGCAGCGCGTGGGCGTCGTCCACGGCGAAGAGCAGCGCGGCCAGGCCGGCGACGCCGACCGGGAGGAGCCTGCGAAAGACCGCTGCGGCCACTGCGACGAGGCCCAGATGCCACGCGATGCTGTGGAGGTGCATCGGCCACGTCGTCCGGCCGAAGACCCGGTGGTCCAGCCAGTGGGTGATGCCGGACAAGGGGCGCAGGAAGCGCAGGCGCAGATCGTCGAGGGTCCACCAGGGGTAGGGGCCTTCCTCCCGGCGCAGGGCGTTGGCGATCGGATCGCCGTCCGAGAAGGTGAAGAGCTCGAGGGCGGCCGGCAGCCCGCCGCGCTCAAGCAGCCACACGTGGAAGTAGTCGTCGATCACGAAGCCGAGACGGAGCGCGGGCAGGCTCACGAGCGTCCCGGCGAGCAGCACCCAGCGCAACCTCACCCCCTCGGTGAAGATTCTGCGTGCGGTCTCCGTCATCGCGCCGGTCTACCACGCCCGATAGGCCCTTCCCACGCCCTGGAGATCCGATGCTTCCGTTGTTGATGGCGCTGTCCGCCTGTTCTTCGGACACCCCCCTGCCGTCCGCGTCCCAGATCGCGGTGCTCAGCGAGGGGGTTCCTTCCCAGAAGCGCAGTCGGCGTTCCGGTCGCACCCAGGCCGGGTCCAAGGCCAGCGGCGCCTACATCGTGAAGCTGAAGGACGACGCCGAGGCCAAGGAGCTCGTGGGGCTCTCGAGCGCAAAGATCAGCCGCGCCCGCCGCATGCACCCCCGCGCCGGCCGCAAGGCCAAGGGCCGCGGCATGCAGCGCGCCTTCCGCATCGACTCCTCGCTCAGCGAGAGCGAGGTGCGGTCCGCGCTCGCCGAGCGTGGCGACGTGGAGTGGGTGGAGCCCGTCGTCACCTTCTCGATGCTCGGCGACCCCAGCGACACCAACTACGGCTACCAGTGGAACCTGCAGGCGCTCAAGCTCCCGGACGTGCTCGACGAGAGCACCGGGCGCGGCGTGACCGTGGCGGTGATCGACAGCGGTGTGAGCGAGGGCCCCGATGGCTTCGATCACCTGAAGAGCGGCTACGACTTCGTCGACGAAGACGGTGACGCGTCCGACGCGAGCGCGGAGAAGAACGATGGCTGGTCCGGCAGCCACGGCACCCACGTGGCGGGCACGATCGCGCAGGCCACCGACAACGATCGGGGGGTGGCCGGGCTCGCGCCGGGTGTGGACATCCTTCCGGTGCGGGTGATGGGCGACTACGGCACGACCAGCGAGGTGCTGGCCGAGGCCATCGTCTACGCTGTCGACGAAGGTGCCGACGTCATCAACATGAGCCTGGGCGGCTACCTCTACGCCCAGATCATCGGAGATGCCCTGGACTACGCCTACGCCGAGGGCGTGACGGTGGTCGTGGCGAGCGGCAACGACGGCTTCACGGACACGGTGGCCTTCCCTGCGAGCTACCCGACCACCATCGCGGTCGGTGCCACCGACGCCAAGGGCGAGGTCGCCTGGTACAGCAACGGCGGGGCCTACCTCGACCTGGTCGCGCCCGGCGGCGACACCATGGTGGACGCCAACGGTGATGGCTACATGGACGGCATCCTGCAGGAGACCGTGACGCAGGGCGAGTGGAGCTACGCGCTCTACCAGGGCACCTCGATGGCGTGCCCGCACGTGGCTGCAGCGGCCGCCTTGATCATCGCGGAAGGGGTGGAGCACCCGGACGAGGTGCGCAACGCGCTCTTGTCCACCGCCTCGGAGGTCGGCACCAGGGGCCGTGACGATGCGAGCGGCTACGGCCTGCTCGATGTGGTCGCGGCTCTGGACTACGACGAGGGCGACGCGAACATCCCCTGGAACGGCACCAAGGAGTCGCCCGTCGCGGTCGGCCCGGGACCTGGCGGCGGCGGCAGTGGCGGCAAGGTCGGCAAGGGCGGCAAGGTCGGCAAGGGCGACGGTGGGAAGGGCGGAAGGTCCGGTCGAGCGTCGACGAGCACGTCGAGCAGCTCCTCGGGGTCTTCCCAGAAGGCTCGAGCCACCGAGCGGCGGGGCAAGAAGGCTGGGAGGCGGTGAGCGGTGCTCGCCTGATCCCAGGACCGGTCGAGGCGCCTCCGCTGCGCGTGCCGGACTGGCCCTTGCCCGGGTACCGCTTCGTGCCGGGCGTGAACCCCCACCCCGTGAAGCACCCGGAGGGTCACCTCCACGGTGCCCACACCGCCGATCCACCGCCCGAGCAGGTCGAGCGCTACTACCTGCGCGGGCTGGACCTCTTCGACCAGCACTTCTGGTGGGAGTGCCACGAACAGCTCGAGGCGGTGTGGCACACCGCCGAGCGGGGTAGCCCCTACTTCGACCACGTACAGGGCATCATCCAGCTCGCTGCGGCGTGCCTGAAGCACCACGTGGCCGAGGCACGAGCCGCCACGCGACTCCTGGAGCGCGCCCGCGAGCGGCTGGACCGGGTGGTGGCCGCCGAGGGAGCCCTGGCCTGGGGGGTCGACGTGCCCGGTCTGCTGGCCGACACGCAGCGCTTCCTCGAGGGCGGTGATCCGCCTCGGATTCGCGGGTGATCGAGCTCCTCGGGCCGGCGCTGTTCGCCGGCGGCGTGGCCATTGGCGTGACCGTGGCCATCGAGCGCTTCGGCGGCGTGGTCGGTGGCTTCCTGGGCACGCTGCCGTCGACCATCGTGCCCGCCGCCATCGGCATCCACGCCCAGTCGGTCGACACCGCTGCGTTCGCGGCAGCGATGTGCGCGGCGCCAGCCGGCATGTGGCTCAACGCGGCCTTTCTCTGGCTCTGGCGTGCGGTCCCGCCGCGGCTCCCCGACACGGGGCTGGGCGTGCGTCTGGCCCTCATGACGAGCCTCGGGCTCGCGGCCTGGGCGCTCGGGGCGGTGGCCCTGGTCGGTGGCCTGCTCGGCCTCCAGGCCGCGGGGGCCTCGATGGTGCTGGTCGGCTGCCTCGCCACGCTCGCCATCCTCGTGACCGGGGTGGCGGCTTGTTGGTCCGCACCACCCGCGCCACGGGGTTCGGTCGCGGCGGGGCTGGGCACGCTCCTCGCGCGCGGCGGGCTCGCAGCCGCCGCAATCGGGGGTGCGGTGTGGCTGGCGGCGGTCGGTGGCTCGGTGGCTGCGGGGGTCGCGTCGGTCTTTCCGGCGATCTTCCTCACCACGATGGTGAGCCTCTGGCTCGTGCAGGGTGAGGCCGTGCCGGCCGGGGCGGTGGGCCCCATGATGCTGGGTTCGACCAGCGTGGCGGCCTACGCGGTGCTCGCCGCGTTCCTGCTGCCGGCGTGGGGGCTGTGGGCCGGAAGCCTGTCGGCCTGGCTGATCTGCGCGCTCGGCATCACCCTGCCGCTCACCTTGTGGACGCGGAGCCGGTCTCAGAAGGCGTAGTCCACGCCGATCACGACCTTGGGTTGGAACTCGCCGTAGGCCACCTCGGTCAGCTCGGTGACGGTGACGGTGTCGCCGCTGGAGTCGGTGGTGGTGGTGGTGACGGTGCCGTTGGCAGGGTCCGACAGTCCGACCGCGGCGAAGCCGCCGAAGCGGTGCCAGGGATGCCCCGGCCGTGATCCGGGGATGCCCAGGCGGACGCCCGCCACCAGCTCGTCCAGCGGCGTCTCGAGGAGGTCGTCGGAGATCTCGGCGCCGACGGCCAGCGCCACGTGGCGGCGCATGTCGAAGCCGCGACCGACCATGTCCACGGTGCGGCGGTAGCGGCCGAAGCGCCCGACGTAGACGTGGGTCATCGCGTAGAAGTGACCCACGGGGACCACACGGCTCGACGCCGAAGGCAAGGGATAGAGCTCGCCCCCGAGTCCGAAGGCGAAGCCCCATGCGCGGCCGACCACGTTGGCGACCTTCACGTGCGTCGGGGCGATTCCCTCCACGGCAGGCTCGTACGCGACCCGGTTCAGCGACCCACCTTCGATGAGCAGCACCGCCTCCGCTTGCCAGAGCTCCCAGCCATCGTCGTCTCGGGCGAGGCGCTCCAGCTTGCGCTTCTCCAGCGTCATGGAGGGCTTGGCTTCGCCCTGGCTCGCCACGACCTTGGGCACGGCCACGAAGAGGTCCTGGATGTCGAAGCCGCCCGTGTTGGCCGTGTGCGTCGCCTCGAGGGACACGGTCAGGTCGGCCGCGGAGCTGCTGCTGAAGTCGCGCTCGGCGAGCGTCAAGGTGTGGATGCGCGTCTCGTCGTAGACCACGTGGCCGCGCAGGGAGCGTTCGGACCACGCCGTGAGCTGCTGTTCGTTCTTGACGCTTCGTCCCACCAGCGGGAGTGCGTTGGACTGGATGAGGCACGACAACGGCTCGTCCTCGTGCGGGTACCAGGCCACCAGCTTCGCGAGGTCCGGAGAGCGTGTCGGACCGTCGAGCACGTCGAGGAGGTGGCTGGCAAACACGCAGTCGCGGCTCTCGGTCAACGCCCGGGCGCAGGCGCGGAGTGCTCTGACGTGAACCTGGGGGTCTGGCCCCGCGGTCGAGCTGTCGTCACCGGAGGTGGAGACGAGCGCGCCCGGACGGCGAGGCACGCCAGCTTCGAGCGCGGCTGATCGGCACGTGGCCGCGTCGTCGGCGACCGCGGGTGCGGCGAGCAGCAGCCAGGTCGAGAGCATGATCGGGCGTAGCTCAGCGCAGGATGTACTGCCAGAACAGCCCGGCGTCGTCGGTGTACTCGCCGCGCTGGAGGGTGAAGCCGGCCTCGTCGAACAGGCGCCTCCAGCGCGGCACGTCGAGCTCGTACACGTCGCGTTCCGCCACGGGCACGTCGTAGAGCGCGACCTGCTCCAGGCACCAGTGACGCACGATGGCGGCGAGGCGCGGCGCGCGGACCGGGTCGCGCTCCAGCTCGCCCACGAGCCACACGGCCGTTCGGCGGACGTAGCTGTCGACGAGCCGGTCCGCGAGCACCCGGTCGCCCGGGGCCAGCTCCAGGTCGCAGTGCACGTCGGCTTCGTTCACCAACAGGAAGCCGCCGGCTGTCAGGGCACCACGGAGCGCGGTGAGGACCTCCAGCTTCCCGGGTCCTTCGAGTCCGTGGTGGCGGCGCTGCTCGGCGTCGTGGCCAGCGAGGTGGTGGAGGGTGAGGCTGCACACGATCCGGTCGCACGGCGGGAGCTGGTCGACCTCTTCGATGCGCGCCGTGACCGGGACGAGCTCGACGTGGCGAGGCAGCTCCCGCCGCATGCGCTGATGGACCTCGGGGCTCGGATCGACCACCGTCAGCGTGCCCTCGGGGAGGTCGAGGCCCCGCCACAAGCGGCCGTCGCCCCCGCCGATCTCGAGCGCACGCCAGCCAGGCTCCAGCTGGAGCTGAGCGCGGTTGGCCCTGTAGACTCCCTGGGCGAGCGCCGTGCTCGTCCAGCAATCGAAGAGGCTCTCCGAACCGAACGCGGTGTTCCACGCCTCGTCGGCCGCGGGCAGCCGCTCGGCCAGGGCTCGGCAGGCCTCCGGCTGGTGAGCGCGGGGCAGCGCGACGAGCGCACGCACGGCCCCGGGGACCTCAGAGACGGAGATCGGCGACATGCCGGCGTTATAGCGGGCTCGATGCTGACCCGTTTGCTGCTGGTGGCTTTGGGGGGCGCGCTCGGCGCGGTCGCCCGCTATGGCGTGTACGAGCTCGTCAAGGACACGACCGGCCTGGGGTCGGCGCTCGGCACGCTCTGCGTGAACGTGGTCGGTAGTGCGCTCATCGGCCTGGTCGCGGTGGCCGTCGTGCCTCGGCTCTCCGATGGCGGCGGCTTGCTGCTGATGACGGGCGTGCTCGGGGCCTTCACCACCTTCTCCACCTTCTCGCTCGACGTGGTCGTGCTCGCCCAGGCGGGACGGCTCGGCACCGCTCTGGCCTTCGTGCTGGCCAACGTGCTCGGGTCCATCGGTGCCGCCTGGGCGGTGTGGAGCCTAGCAACTCCAAGCTGAGTCACGGCGTGGACCGGACTGAACCGCCCTTCACCGACGGGCGGGTTAGTCGTGCGGCTCCCTCTACGAGAGGCCCCTTATGCCCACGGGACTCGTCGACATCGGCGTCTGGAGCGGCGGCGCTCCGGCGTTCGCTGGCCGCGACCTGCTGGGCGTCGTCCCGCGCTTTCGCGAGCCCGCCCACGTGCTCCGTGATCCGCGCGCGGATCGGCTAGGTGTCGGCATCGGCGGAGGCATCGCGGCCCTCCCGAACGGTGCGCCAGCCTTTCCGCTCCTCGCCACCCTGCCCGCGCTCTACCCGGAGTGGCTCGGTGACCGGAGCTTCTGTGAGGTCCATGGCGTGCGGTTTCCGTACGTCTCGGGTGCCATGGCCAACGGGATCGCCACCACCCGGTTGGTGATCGAGATGAGCCGGGCCGGCATGCTCGGATTCTTTGGCGCGGCCGGGCTCCCGCTCGCCCGTGTCGAGGCCGCTGTCGACGAGATGGCGCGCACGCTGGGGCCGAACGCGCCCTGGGGTTCGAACCTCATCCATTCGCCGAACGAGCCGGCCGTCGAGGCCGCCGTCGCGGATCTGTACCTGCGGAAGCGTGTCCGACGCGTGTCCGCGGCCGCGTACATGTCGCTGACACCGGCGGTCGTTCGCTATGCGTGCACCGGGCTCCGTCAAGGCGCCGATGGACGGATCCACCGCGACAACTACCTCTTCGCGAAGATCAGCCGCCCCGAGGTGGCTCGTCACTTCCTGTCACCGGCGCCGAGCGAGCTGCTGCAGCGCCTCGTGCAGGCGGGTCAGCTCAGCGCCGAGGAGGCCCGCCTCGCTCGCCTCGTGCCCGTGGCGGAAGACATCACGGTCGAGTCCGACAGCGGCGGACACACCGACAACCAGCCGCTCACGGCGCTGTTCCCGACCATCGTCGATCTGCGCGACGTCCTGGCTGCCGAGCACGCCTACACCCGTCCGGTGCGCGTGGGGGCCGCCGGCGGTCTGGGAACGCCACGGGCGGTCGCGGCGGCGTTCGCGCTGGGAGCCGCGTACGTGCTCACGGGTTCGGTGAACCAGGGCTGCGTCGAGTCGGGACTCGATGCGTCCGGCAAGGCGATGCTGGCGGAAGCCGACCTGGCGGACGTGGTGATGGCGCCCGCGGCCGACATGTTCGAGCTGGGCGTCGAGGTGCAGGTGCTCAAGCGCGGCACGATGTTCGGCGTGCGCGCCAAGAAGCTCTACGAGCTCTACCGGAGCCACGGCAGCTGGGACGAGGTCTCCGCGTCGGAGCAGGGGAGCGTCGAGAAGCAGATCCTGCAGGCGCCGTTTGCGCAAGCCTGGGCCTCCACCCGCGCCTTCTGGGCCGAGCGTGACCCGCGCGAGGTCGAGCGCGCCGAGCGCGACCCCAAGCACCTGATGGCGCTCACCTTTCGCGCCTACCTCGGTCAGTCCAGCAAGTGGGCCATCGCCGGTCTCGGCGAGCGGCGCATGGACTTCCAGATCTGGTGCGGTCCAGCGATGGGCTCGTTCAACCGCTGGGCCAAGGGCTCCTTCCTCGAAGATCCCGCCGAGCGCCGCGTGGCGCAGGTGGCCAAGAACCTCCTCGAGGGCGCTGCGCACGTGACGCGCGCCCAACAGCTCCGAAGCTACGGCGTGCCGGTCCCGGCCTCCGCCTTCACCTTCCGGCCCCGTCCGCTGAGCTGACCCCACTTCCCTCCGTCGTCTGAGAGTTCCATGGCTCGTCCCAAAATCGCCATCGTCGGTGTGTCTGCGCTCTTCCCGGGCTCCCTGGACGCGACCGGCTTCTGGCGCGACATCCTCGCCGGCACCGACCTCATCACCGACGTGCCCGAGACGCACTGGCTGATCGAGGACTACTACGATCCCGACCAGACGCAGCCCGACAAGGTCTACGCGCACAAGGGCGGCTTCCTGGAACACGTCGACTTCGACGCGATGGGCTGGGGCGTGCCGCCGGCGCTGGTCCCGGTCACCGACACCTCGCAGCTCCTCGCCCTCATCGTCGCCCAGCGCGTGCTGGCCGACGCCGCGAGGGGCGCGTCTGGCGAGCTGGACAGGGACCGGATGTCGGTGATCCTCGGGGTGACCTCCGCCCAGGAGCTGCTCGGCAGCATGGTCAGCCGGCTGCAGCGCCCCGTCTGGCAGCGCGCGCTGCGCCAGTCCGGGCTTCCGGAGGACGAGGTGCAGGCGGTCTGCGACCGCATCTCGTCGCACTATGTCGACTGGGGTGAAGCCAACTTCCCGGGGCTTCTGGGCAACGTCGTGGCCGGTCGCATCGCGAACCGGCTGGACCTCGGCGGCACGAACTGCGTCATCGACGCGGCGTGCGCGTCGACCTTCGGTGCCCTCGCCATGGCGATCAACGAGCTGCACATGGGCGACTCGGACGTGGTGATCACCGGCGGTGTCGACACCATGAACGACATCTTCATGTACCACTGCTTCTCGAAGACCCCCGCGCTGTCACCGACCGGCGACGTGCGGCCCTTCAGCGACCAGGCCGACGGCACGCTGCTCGGCGAGGGTCTCGGCATGGTCGCGTTGAAGCGGTTGGAGGATGCGGTGGCCGCGGGCGATCGCATCTACGGCGTCATCGCAGGGGTGGGTTCGAGCTCGGACGGCCGCAGCAAGAGCGTGTATGCCCCGCGTCCCGAGGGTCAGGCCAAGGCCATTCGCCGCGCCTACGACCGGGCGGGCTGGGCCCCCGACACCGTGGAGCTCATCGAAGCGCACGGCACCGGCACGAAGGCCGGCGATGCGGCGGAGTTCTCGGGGCTGAAGATGGCCTTCGAGGGCTCCACGCGGGCACCCGGCTGGTGCGCGCTGGGATCCGTGAAGTCGCAGGTCGGCCACGCCAAGGCCGCCGCCGGCGCCGCAGGGCTCTTCAAGGCCATCATGGCGGTGCACCACCGCGTGCTCCCTCCCACGGTGAAGGTCGACCGTCCGAACCCTGGCATGGGCATCGACGGCAGCCCCTTCCACGTGAACACGCTCGCGCGGCCGTGGGTCCGTGGCGGCGACCACGCCCGTCGCGCCGGCGTGAGCTCCTTCGGCTTCGGCGGGAGCAACTTCCATGTGGCCGTGGAGGCCTGGGAAGGGGAGGGCCGTGCGGATCGCCTCGACAGCCGTTCCCACCACGTGGTGCTCGCCAGCGCAGACGACACCGCGGGCCTGTTGGCTCGGGCGCGCACCCTGGCCACGGAGGCTGCTGACGCCGGCGACCTGGCCTGGATGGCACGCAGCAGCCAGCAACGCTTCTCCGCTTCGGCCGGCACCCGCCTCGCGGTCGCGGCGTCGAGCATCGACGAGCTCATCGCCCGGCTGGACCAGGCGGTGGAGCGAGTCGAGAAGACGGGCAAGAGCTTCTCGCTCTCGGCGGGTGTGCACGTCGCACTGGAGCCGGCGGTCGGTGAGGTGGGCTTCGTCTTCCCCGGACAGGGGAGCCAGTACGTAGGCATGGGCGCGGCCTCGGCCATGGGCTTCGAGGCGTGCATCAGCGCCTGGGATCGGGCGGCCGACAGCGCCGCCTTCGGCGACGAGGCCCTGGCCGACGTCGTCTTTCCACGGCCGGTCTTCAGCGCCTCGGAGCGCACGGAGCAGGACGCGCGGCTGACCGCCACCGAGTGGGCGCAGCCCGCCATCGGCGTGGCCTCGCTGGCCTTGCTGGATCTCTTGCGCGGCCTCGGCGTGGCGCCGGTGGCGGTCGCCGGCCACAGCTACGGTGAGCTGACGGCGCTCCACTGTGCGGGCGTGTTGTCCGAGGAGCACTTCCTCGCGGCGTCGCGCAGGCGGGGTGAGCTGATGGCCGATGCGGCCAAGCTCCCGGGCGCGATGACTGCGGTGGCTGCAGACGTCGACAAGCTGCGCGAGCTCCTGGCCGCGTGGGAGAGCCCGGTCGTCGTCGCCAACCACAACCACCCCACGCAGGTGGTGCTGTCGGGCGAGACCGACGCCGTGGCCGAGGTCGAGCGCAAGCTCGATGCGGAGGGCCTGATGGCGAAGCGGCTCACGGTGGCCACCGCCTTCCACTCGCCGGTCGTGGCCGATGCGGCGGCACCCTACGCGGACTTCCTGAGCGGTCTCCGCTTCTCGAAGGCGTCGTTGCCCGTGTACGGCAACGCCACGGCGGCGCCCTACCCGAAGGCCGCCGCGGCCGCGCGGAAGCAGCTTGGCCAGCAGATCGTCAGCCCCGTCCGCTTCGTGGAGCAGGTGGAGGCCATGTACGCGGCGGGGGTGCGCACCTTCGTCGAGGTGGGCCCGGGCAGCGTCCTGTCGGGGCTCGTCGGCCGGATCCTCAAGGGCCGTGAGCACAGGGCCATCGCGTTGGACCGCAAGAACGCCACCGACCTCGCTCCCCTGATGAGCGGCCTCGCACGGCTGGCAGTGGCCGGTGTCGCCCTGGAGTGGGACACGCTGTGGGCCGAGTACCGCGAGCCGGTCGATCCGCGCACGGTGGCAGCTCCGAAGCTCGCGCTGCCGATCAACGGCGCCAACTACGGCAAGCCCTACCCGGTGCCCGGCGTCGAGCAGCCGGCGCCCAACGGGCCGCGCACTCCGCAGCTCGTGGAGACGATCGTCGAGGTCGAGAAGATCGTGGAGGTGCCGGTCGCCGTGCCGACGGCCGCGCCGTCGGTGCTGGCCGCGCCGGCTCAGGATCCGGGCTGGATGGCCGCCTGGCAGGAGGCTCAGCGTCAGACCGCAGAGGCCCACAGCGTGTACCAGTCCACGATGGCGGAGAGTCACCAGGCCTTCCTCAAGGCCGCGGAGACCGGGCTCATGGCCCTCGCCGCCCAGCTGGGTGGGCAGCCGCTCCCCGCCGTGCCCGTGACCGCCCCGACGCCGGCGGCGGTCCCGGTGGCTCCGGTGGTGCCCACTCCGGTGGTGGCCGCTCCGGTTCCGGCGCCCGTCGCCGCCGTGGTCGCGCCGCCTGTGCAGGCGGCAGTGGTCGCGGTGTCGGACGTGGTGGCTCCGGTCGTCGCCGCGGCCGCGCCGGCTTCGGCGGGCCTCGACCTGAACGCGCTGTTGCTGGACGTGGTGGCGGAGAAGACCGGCTACCCGGCCGACATGCTCACTCTGGAGATGGACCTCGAGGGCGACCTCGGCATCGACAGCATCAAGCGCGTGGAGATCCTCTCCACCGTGCGCGAACGCGCCCCGGAGCTGCCCGAGGTCGACGCGGCCGCGATGGCCACGCTGCGGACCCTCGGCCAGGTGCTCGACTTCCTCGCCGCGTCGGCGCCGGGGCTGCTGCCCTCCACCGCCGCGGCCGCCGTGCCCGTCGGGCTGGATCTGAACGCCCTGTTGCTGGACGTGGTGGCGGAGAAGACCGGCTACCCGGCCGAGATGCTCACGCTCGAGATGGACCTCGAGGGCGATCTGGGCATCGACAGCATCAAGCGCGTGGAGATCCTCTCCACGGTTCGAGAGCGGGCGCCCGAGCTGCCCGAGGTCGACGCGGCCGCGATGGCCACGCTGCGGACCCTCGGCCAGGTGCTCGACTTCCTGGCCGCGTCGGCGCCGGGGCTGATGGCCACGGCCACGGCACCCACCGCGGTGCCCGCCGGGCTGGATCTGAACGCGCTGTTGCTGGACGTGGTGGCCGAGAAGACGGGCTACCCGGCGGAGATGCTCACGCTGGACATGGATCTCGAGGGCGACCTCGGCATCGACAGCATCAAGCGTGTGGAGATCCTCTCCACCGTGCGCGAGCGGGCGCCCGAGCTCCCCGAGGTCGACGCGGCCGCGATGGCCACGCTGCGGACCCTCGGCCAGGTGCTCGACTTCCTGGCCGCGTCGGCGCCGGGGCTGATGGCCACGGCCACGGCACCCACCGCGGTGCCCGCCGGGCTGGATCTGAACGCGCTGTTGCTGGACGTGGTGGCCGAGAAGACGGGCTACCCGGCGGAGATGCTCACGCTGGACATGGATCTCGAGGGCGACCTCGGCATCGACAGCATCAAGCGGGTGGAGATCCTCTCCACGGTGCGGGAACGCCACCCGGAGCTGCCCGAGGTCGACGCCGCGGCCATGGCCACCTTGCGGACCCTGGGTCAGGTGCTCGCGTTCCTCCAGGACTCTCACGGTGGACCCCACACGCCTCCACCGGCCAGGGCCGAGGTGCCTCCGGCCGCCGAGCTCGGTCGCTTCGCACTCCGCGCTGTGCCCGCTCCCGCCGCCGGCATGGCCCCGTCCATGCCCACCGGCGTCGTGGCGGTGACCGACGAGGGATCGGGACTCGGCAAGGCGGTCGTGCGCAAGCTGCTGGAAGGTGGCCTGGACGCTCGCCTCGTGGTCGACGTGCCCGCCGACGCGGCCGGGCTCGTGCTCCTCGATGGCCTGCGCACGCTCAACCATCCCCAAGACGGCGACGCCGCCTCGCGCTCGGCCTTCGTGGCGGCGCGCACGGCCGCCAGGCGCCTCGTCGACGGCGGATGGCTCGTGACGGTGCAGGACACCGGCGGTGCCTTCGGCTTGCGCGACCTGCCCGCTGAGCGGGCCTGGGTCGGCGGCCTCGCCGCGCTCGCCAGGACGGCGGCCCAGGAGTGGCCCAAGGCCACGGTGAAGGCCATCGACCTGCAGCGGGGCGGTCGCGACGTCGCACAGCTCGCCGACGTGCTGGTCTCGGAGATCCTGGGCGGTGGGCCCGAGCGCGAGGTCGGCCTGCGCGCCGACGGCGAGCGCCTCGCGCTGCGCAGCGAGCGCGTGGAGGTGGCTCCCGGCGTGCACACCCTCGGCAAGGACGACGTGGTCGTCGTCTCGGGCGGCGCGCGCGGCGTGACTGCCGCTACGATGATCGCGCTCGGCAAAGCCACGGGGGCTCGGTTCGTGTTGCTCGGTCGCACGGCCCTGGGCGACGAGCCGGTGGAGGCGGCCAGCGCGCCGGACGATGCCGGGCTCAAGCGGGCGTTGTTGGACGCCGCGCGCGCACGTGGGGAGCAGGTGAAGCCCGCCGAGCTCGGCGCGCAGGTCCGGCGCATCCTGAGCTGGCGAGAGATCCGCGGCACGCTCGCATCGCTCGCCGCCGTGGGCTCGGACGCGCGCTACGTCTCCGTCGACGTGACGGACACGCCGAAGCTGGAGGCCGCGCTGAGCGAGGTCCGCGCGGACTGGGGCCCGGTCACCGCCATCGTGCATGGCGCCGGCGTGCTCGCCGACCGCTGGATCGCCGAGAAGACCGACGAGCAGTTCGACCGCGTCTACGACACCAAGGTGGGCGGCTTGCGCGCGATGCTGGACGCCACGGCGTCGCATCCCCTGAAGGCGATCGTGCTCTTCTCCTCGGTCGCCGCCCGCTGCGGCAACGTGGGCCAGGTGGACTACGCCATGGCGAACGAGGTGCTCAACAAGGTCGCGCAGGCCGAGGCCGCTCGCCGGACCGACTGTGTCGTGCGCTCGTTGGGCTGGGGCCCGTGGCGCGGTGGCATGGTCGACGCGGCGCTGGAGGCGCGCTTCGAAGCGCTCGGCGTGGCGCTGATCCCGCTGGCCGACGGTGCTCGGATGCTCGTGGACGAGCTGTCCGACACCGCGTCGAGCGAGGTGGAGCTGGTGCTCGGCGGCGAGCCACGGGGCGAGGCCCTGCTGGCCGACGGCACCGGACGCGCCCTCGAGCTGGAGGTCACGGTCGACCGCCGCAGCCATCCATGGCTCGAGGGGCACGCGATCCAAGGGGTGCCCGTCGTGCCGGTCGTGCTGGTGGCCGAGTGGTTCGCGCGCGCGGCCCGGTCGTGGGATCCGGCGCAGCAGGTCGTGGGCCTCTCCGGACTGCGCGTGTTGCGCGGCATCCGACTCGAACACTTCGAGAACGGCGGAGATCGTTTCCGCGTGACGGCCTCCGCGGTCGACGAGCACCGGCTCCGGCTGGAGCTTCACGACGCGAAGGGCCAGCCTCGCTACGCTGCAGAGGCCGAGCTCGGCCGTCGGGTCTCCCCGCCCACCGGTGCCCCGGAGGTGACGCTGGAGGACTGGGTGGGACCGGTCTACGGCGACGTGCTCTTCCACGGCCAGACCTTCCAGGTCATCAAGGAGCTCGACGGCATCAGCCCGGACGGCATCTCCGGCCAGCTCAAGGGCGTGGAGGAGGCAGGCTGGGCCGAAGAGCCCTGGGCGACCGACGTCGCGGCGATGGACGGCGGGCTCCAGCTGGCGCTGCTCTGGGCCAAGGAGGTCCTCGGCGGGCCGAGCTTGCCGACCTCCATCGAGCGCTTGACCACGTGGACCGATCGGCCGGTCACCGGCCAGGTGCGCTGCGTGCTGAAGGGCCGCACGCACGCTGGCTCCAAGGCGGTGTCCGATCTGATCTTCCTCGACGACGAGGGACGGACGGTGGCGGAGCTCGCCGGCGTCGAGACGCACCTGCTGCCGCAGGCCTGACCCATGTTCGGCCCCATCGCCATCGTTGGACGCGGTTGCGTCCTTCCGGGTGCGGACTCCGCGGAGGCGCTCGGAGAGGCGGTCTTCGCTGGTCGGGACCTCACGAGCTCGGCGGCCGAGGGCCGTTGGGGCCTTCCCCATGCTGCCGTGCTCGGCGGTCGCCCAGGCTACTCTCCCGATGCGACCTGGTCCGACCGGGGGGGCTACGTGAAGGGGCCGCACGCCACGCCACACCTCGGTGGCTTCGGCGTGCCCGAGCAGGAGCTCGCGGGCCTCGACCCGGTGTTCACCTGGACCCTGCACGCGGCACGCGAGGCGCTCGTGGGTGTCGGCGCGACCCCGCGCTCCTGCGCGGTGATCGGGAACCTCAGCTACCCCACCGGTGGGCTGTCCTGCTTCTCCGAAGAGCAATGGCTGTCGGCGGCGGGGATCCGTCCGACCGCCCTCGGGCGGCGGCCGACTGCACCGGCGAACCGCTTCATGTCGGGGCTGCCCGCCTTGCTGTTGCGCCGCGCCCTGGGCATCGACCACGCCTTCTCGCTGGATGCCGCCTGCGCCTCCAGCCTCTACGCGGTGAAGCTCGCGTGCGACGCGCTCCACGACGGGCGCACGGACGTGGCGCTCGCCGGGGCGGTCAACCGCGCGGATGACCTCTTCATCCACCTCGGCTTCTCGGCGCTCTCGGCGTTGAGCGCATCGGGACGCAGCCGTCCCTTCCACGCCCAGGCCGACGGGCTGTTGCCGGCGGAAGGTGCGGCGGTGCTGGCCTTGAAGCGGCTCGGCGATGCCGTGGACGCCGGTGACCCGATCTTCGGGGTCATCCGGGCGGTCGGGTTGTCCAACGACGGCCGCGGCCGCGGCCTGCTCGCGCCGAACGCGGTGGGGCAGGCGCGCGCCTTGCGTCAGGCCTACGACCAGGCCGGCGTTGTGGCCGGCGACCTCGGGCTGCTGGAAGCGCACGCCACCGGCACCACGGTCGGTGATGCGGCGGAGATCGCGTCCGCCAGCGCCGTCTTCTCCGGCCGCACCGTGCCGGTGGGCTCGCTGAAGTCCAACCTGGGCCACCTGGTCACGGCCGCCGGGGCGGCCGGGCTGATCAAGGTGACCGAGGCGCTCCGCCGGGGGCAGCTGCCGCCGACCCTGGCCTGTGAGCAGGAACACCCGGATCTCGCGGGGTCGGCCCTGCGCGTCGTGCGTGAGGTCGAGCCTTGGACCGGCCCCCGTCGCGCCGGCGTGTCGGCCTTCGGGTTCGGCGGGAACAACGCCCACGTGGTCGTCGAAGCCTTCGATGGCACCAGCGCGCAGGTGGCCGTGGCGGCCCCCGCCGCCGTGCCGCTGGCCGTCGTCGGCTTGGGTCTCGCGGCCGGCGGCGCGCAAGGGGTCGACGCGGTGCGTCAGGCCTGGAACTCCGGAGCCGGGACACGCCGGCTCGACCAGGTGCGTCTCGGGCTGCGCGGCCTGCGCTTCCCACCCAACGATCTCGCCCAGAGCCTCGCGCAGCAGGTGCTGCTCCTCGCGGTTGCACGGGAGGCGGCCGAGGGGCTCGAGCTGCCGCGCGAGCGGAGCGGTGTCTACGTGGGCATGGGGACGGATCCCGAGGTCGCCCGCTACGGCGCGCGCTGGCGGGCAGGTCACTGGGCCCAGGTGCTCGGTGCCTCGGGTTGGGACGAGCAGGCTCGCGAAGCGCTCGTGCCGGTGCTCGAGGCGGCCGGCGTGGTCGGCACCATGCCGAACATCCCGGCGAACCGCCTCAACACGCAGCTCGACGTCGAGGCCCTCGGCTTCACGGTGAGCGCCGAAGAGGGCAGCGGACTGCAGGCCCTGGAGCTCGCTGCACGCGCTCTGAGAGCCGGGGAGCTCGACGCTGCGGTGGTCGGCGCGGTCGATCTGTCCGCGGAGCCCGTTCACGAGGCCGCTCATGCGGCCTTGGGTGGACGGTTGCCCGGTGGCGATGCGGCCGTCGTGTTGGTGGTGAAGCGCCTGTCCGACGCCGAAGCTTCCGGCGATCGCGTGCTCGCAGTGCTTCAGGGGAACGGAGAGCGCTGGGAGATCTCGGCCACCGCGAGTCCGATCGCGCAGGCCTTTGGCCACAGCCACGCGGCGGGCGGCCTGCTCGC
>CAZSAT010000096.1:18083-26084 GCA_964604675.1 uncultured Enterobacterales bacterium | reverse complement strand
GCGCCACCCGGAGCCACCGGCCCGCGTGGCCCACGGAAAGCCCCCGGTGTACGCGCCCATCAGCCTGCCCGGACACGGCCCGCCGCCCCCGCCGGTCACCGATCCCCTGGCGAACCCGAACGCCCTGCGACGAAGCGACTTCCTGAACGCCGCCGTCGAAGACTTCGACCGCAGCCGGCGGCCGGCGGACCGGGAGTAGACCGTGGCCAACCTCGGCTACCTCCAGCTCACGCGCAACTGCTATCAACGCTGCCGCTTCTGCTCGAACCCGCCCACAGGCATCGGGCTGACGGAGCACGAGATGCGCGGCGAGATCGAGCAGCTCGCCGAGCTCGGCTACGACGGCATCATCCTCACCGGTGGCGAACCGAGCCTCTCGCCGCTGTTGTTCCCGGCGCTCGAGCACGCGGCGAAGCTGGGCCTGCACAACCGCATGATCACCAACGGCCAGACCTTCGCGGACCTGGACTTCTTCCAGCGCGCAGTCGACGCGGGACTCGCCCACATCCACGTGAGCCTGCACAGCTACCGGCCCGAGGTGCACGACTACATCACGCGCTACCCGGGGGCCTGGGAGGCCCTGGTCCGCACCCTGGGCCACGTGCCGACGGTGGGGATCAGCGCCGACATCAACTGCGTCATCAACAGCTACAACGCCGATCACCTTCACGAGAACGTGATGTGGCTCTGCGATCGTTTCCCGTACCTGCGCCACTTCGTGTGGAACGGCATGGACCCCAACGGCAACCGCTCCGAGGAGAACCCCGACTGCATCCCGAGCTACGCGGAGTGCCAGGTGAGCCTGGAGCTCGCCATGGAGTACCTCGTGCGCACCGGGCGCACGTTTCGGGCCGAGCGCGTGCCGCTCTGCTTCATGCGCCGCTTCGCGTGGGCGAGCACCGAGACCCGGAAGATCGTCAAGGAAGAGGAGCGCTGCATCCGCTTCCTCGACCAGAAGGGCTTCGTGCGCCAGCTGGAGTTCCTGCACGGCAAGACCGAGGGGTGCGACGCGTGCCGCTTCGACCCGATCTGCGCCGGGCTCTACTCGATGGCGCGGCACTTCGACGAGCGGGAGCTCTCACCGGTGTTCGACGACCCCACGCCCCACATCGCGCGGGTGTTGCGGCGGGAACCCGAGCCCGAGTTGCTGGAGCGTCTCGAGGCGCGCCGTGGTCGACGGAGCCCGACCGAGCAACCCTCCGAGGAGCAACGCGCGGCCTTCCTGGCCGAGAGGTCCTAGAACAGGCTGGCGGCGTTGCCCACGCTCAGCTCGTAGTGCTGGCAGCTCTGCTCCGCGGTGCTGTCGCGGAGCACCTCGACCACGTAGGTCTGCGTGTAGTCGGTGCACTCGTTGTAGATGGTGCCGCAGTCGTAGCCGACGGAGCCGTAGGAGTCGGTGTACTCGAACTGGCTCCAGCCGTCGCCGCTGTAGCTGCAGCTGAAGTTGGTGCTCGAGATGTCGGTGTCGCTCGCCCCGTCCCAGTCGTAGACGAAGAAGCTGTAGATGCTGGACCCTTCGGAGAGCTCGATCTGGAGCGCGAAGTCGTCGGGGCTCGACCCGCTGTCGGTGGTGTCGACCAGGAACCAGTCCTCGTCCGAGCTGGAGAGGATGGTGCCTTCGTAGGTGGTGCTGGTCCCGTCGTCGGGGAAGACGCCGAGATCGTAGGCATCGCTGACGCTCTCGCCCTGGCTGTCGGTGTCGGCCTCGTCCTCCGGGTCGCAGACTTCCACCGTGACGCCATCGGAGAGCGCGGAGGTGTTCCCGGCGGAGTCGGCACACGTGGCGTAGGCGATCGTCTCGTACCCGCGGGTGTAGTAGGTGGTGTAGGACAAGCTGCCCGAGGATCCGCAGGTGCTGGTCTCGGTCCAGCTGCCTCCGTCGTCGACGAAGTAGAAGGTCAGGGTGCAGTCGGCCTCGCACGTGCCGCTCAGCGTCACGTCCTCGTCGTTCGTGTAGTTGGCGGAGACGGTGAGCACCGGCGCGCTGGGGGCCGAGGTGTCGGTCACCGCCACGCTGTCGCTGGCCGTCGAGCTGCTGTCGTCGCCGTCGGTCGCGTAGACCTCGCAGGTCCAGGTCTCCCCGTTCGATGTCTGCGACGCGTCCAAGGTGTTGGCGGTCGACGTGGTCGTGGTCCCGGTGACGCTCGTGCCGTCGCGGTACCAGGTGTAGATGTACGACAGCGAGTCGCCGTCGCCGTCGGTCGACGCCGACGTGATCGAGCAGGTCAGGTCGTCCTCGGGTTCGGGCGAGGCCGGGGAGATGCTGATGGACGGGGTCGTGGGTGCGGTGTTCACGACGGTGACGGTGGCGCTGGTGACCGAGGTGCCCGCGTCGTCGCCGTCCCACGGCCAGACCTCGACGTAGATCGCGTCGTCCTTGCTCGTGTTGCCATCGCCCAGGCTCGAGGACGTGGCGCCGGAGATCGCCGAGCTGTTGGCGTACCACTGGTAGCGGTAGCCCTCGGTGTCGCCGTCGTCGTCGGCCCAGCCGCTCTCCGAGACGCTGAGGCTGTCGTCGGTGGTGGGCGAGCTCGGTGAGATGGTGGCGGAGCTCATCTCCGGCGGGGTGTTCGAGATCGTGAGCGTGTTGCTCTCGGTGGTGTCACCGTCTTCTTCGCCGTCGTTGGGCACGACCGCGCAGGTGACCGTGTCGTCCTTGTCGAAGTAGGTTCCGGTCAGGGTGCTGGACGTGGGCGCGACGCTGCTGCCGTCCACGATCCAGGAGTAGCTGTAGCTCACGCTGTCGCCGTCGCCATCGCTGGCGGTGTCCGGCGTGCACGTGAGGGTGTCCGCCTCGTAGGCTGGATCGGGCGCGAGGCTCACGCTGGCAACGCTCGGCGCCGAGTTCTCGACGGTGACGGTGTTGGAGCTCACCGCGCTGCCGCTCCCGTCGTCGTCGGCCGGCGTGACGCGGCAGGAGACCTCGTCGCTCTTCACGAAGCCGCTGGACAGGGTGCTCGTGGTGTCGCCGGTGGCAGCACCGTTGACGTACCAGGCGTAGGTGTAGGTCACCGTGTCGCCGTCCACGTCGTCGACGTCCCCCGGCGAGCAGCTCAGGGTGTCGTCGGCGGTGGCCGGGTCCGGGGTGAGCGTGACGCTGTCGAGCACCGGGACGGTGTTCTCGATGACCACCTCGTTCGACGCGGTGGTGTCGCCGAGGTCGTAGCCATCCGACGGGGTCACGTGGCACTGCACCGTCTCGCCCTTGCCGAAGCCGGAGCCCAGCGTGCTCGAGCTGCCGGTGACCGTGGCGCCATCGACCGTCCACGCGTAGCTCAGGGTCACGCTGTCGCCGTCGGCGTCGGTCGCGCTGGCGGGCGTGCAGATCATCGTGTCGTCGGCCGCGGCGGGGTCGGGCGTCAAGCTGACGCTCGCCACGTCGGGCGGGCCGTTGGCGACGGTGGCCGTGGCGGACGCGGGATCGGCGCAGCCGTAGGTGTCGCACGGCGTGACCTCGACCGTCCAGACGTCGGCCCGGACCGTGGCCGCGCTCGACACGCTGGTGGTCGTGTAGGCCGTGGCGGCGCCGTTCTGGAACCAGGCGTAGCTGTAGCTGATGCTGTGGGCCTCCGGGTCGGTGGCCGCGGTGTCCATCACCACGGCGAGGTTGTCGGCGCTGGTCGGGTCGGCCGGCGAGATCGACACCTCGAGCCCCTCGGGCAGGGCGTTCACGAGCAGGCTGATGCTGTCGCTGGCGGTGAAGCCCAGGGTGTCGGTCACCCGCACGGTGATGGTGTGGGTGGCCGCGGTGAGGTCGCTCTTGGTGAACTCGGCCGTGCCGCCGGAGTCCGGGCCCTGGGTGGAGAAGGTGCCGTCGACGCTGCTGGTCCACACCACGTCGAGGTCGTCGGCGTCGTCGTTGGCGTCGGTGATGGTCGCCGAGAACACGATCGGGTCGCCGGCGTTCTCCGCGTCGCCGTTCGAGGGCGCGTCGATGGAGACGTAGGGCTCGTTGCCGACCTGCACGGTGACCGTGTCGAGGCACTCGGCGCCGCCGTCGTCGGTGACGGTCATGGTGACCGTGTGGGTTCCGACGCTCAGGTCTTCGTAGCTGAAGGTGACCGCGCCGGTTCCGTCGACGCTGCTCGCGCCGAGCGCTCCGTCCTGGTCCGAAGCCCAGCTCACCGACAGCTCGGTCGGGTCCACCTCGACATCGGATGCGGTCGCGGTGAAGTCGATGGCTTCGCCCTCGCTGGCGGCGTGGCCGTCGGTCGGCGAGGTGATGGCGCACTCCGGATCGTTGTTCGGTGCGCCCACGGTCAGCGACACGGCGTCGGATCCCGTGCGGCCCGTGGTGTCGGTCACCGTCATGGTCACGTAGTGGTCGCCCTCCGACAGCGAGGCGCTGCCGCCGACCGTGCCGTCGTCGGTGGGCGCGCTGTCGAGATCGAGCAGGCCGTCGAGGTCGCTCTCCCAGGCCACCGAGAGCTGGCTGGCGTCGTCCTCGCCATCGGTGGCCTGCCCCTCGAAGGTGATGGGCGTGCCGGTGTAGTACCCCAGGGTGTTGTCGGGCAGCACGATCTGTGCGGTGGGTGCGTTGTTCTTCTCGACCTCGACGGTGACGATGACGTAGTCGCTCTCGCCGTCCGGGTTCGTGGCGACGAGCTGGATCTCGGCGGAGCCTTCGGCGAAGGTGTGCAGGCAGATGGTCTCGCCGCTGTCGTCGAGCGCAGCGTCGGTGCAGGCGGCCGTGCCGTTGACCGACCAGGCGACGTCGAGGCTGGGCATGTCCTCGTAGAAGACCTCGTCGGTGACGAGGCCGACGAGCGCGATCTCGACGGCTTCCGCGACCACGGCGCCATCGGCGGGCGACGTGATCGCGACGGAGGGCGGCTGCGCGAAGTACGTCAGCGTGTCGTCCTGGCACCCGATCAGTGCGGTGAGGAAGAGCATGGGGCGAGTCCTCTAGAGGGGACGGAGGTCGTGGGGGCCGTAGCGGGTCAGCCATTCCTTCCAGACGCCCTCACAGGGGGCATCGTAGGCGCAACCCTCGCACGCGGCGGGCTTGGTCTTCAGATCATTCCGCTTCCGCTCCTGCCAGTTGAAGCGGGCGCGGCCGGCATCGATCTCCTCGATGCCCCAGGGCGTGAGCGACTCGCTGCGCACCGAGCAGTCGGTGTCGAGATCGCGGAACTCGCCCAGGTAGCGCTGGACGAGGGCCTGGTTTCCCAGAAAGCTCGCCGGGTACTGGCAGAGCGGGACCCCCGAGAAGGTCAGGGAGCGCTTGTAGCGCAGCTCGTTGAGCAGGAGGCACTTCATCATGTGCGGCACGACCGCGGTGAAGCGGGGGGTGAGCGAGTCGTCTTCGAGGGCGTAGCCTTCGGTGCGGATGAAGTTGAAGCGCAGATCGTCCAGGCCCAGACGCCAGAAGAACTTCATGATCTGCACGAGGTGAGGGGCGTTCCAGCCGTTCACGACCACGTTCACGCTGACGTTGTCGACCAGGTGCCCCTCCGCCTTCTTCTTGAGCAGGTACCGGAGCGCGACCACCTTCTTCTTGAAGTTGCCGGGCACGCGCGTCAGCCGGTCCTCGAGGTCGGCCGTGTGGCCGTGCATGCTCACGGTGACGCGGGTGAGGCCGGCCTCCACGAGCCGGTCGGTGTAGTGGGGAAGGCGCAGCTTGGTGGCGTTGGTCGCGATGGCGACACGCGTGAAGCCCTGGGAGCGCGCGTGGGCGACCGCGTCTGGGAGCCAGCGCCAGGTGGTGGGCTCACCGCCCAGGAAGCCGAGGCTCTGGTGCCCGGAAGCCGCCCAGCGCTCGATCTCGGAGAACGCGTGGTCGCGCGAGATGTAGCTCCGGTCCTCGGCCTTCGGCAGGCCGTCGATGCAGAAGGTGCAGCGGTTGTTGCAGGCCTTTCCGACGTTGATCTCGACGTTTCGCCGGCTGTCGCGCAGCAGGTGGTCGGCGCTCTTCGGGGCGAGGCTCACGCGGCCTCCCCGTGGACCGGGCGCAGCGCGGACAGGTCCCGGTCCACGGCGAAGCGGTCGAACACGCCCGTGCAGACCCCCCGCCGGGCGCAGCTCGAGCACGCGTCCACGTGCACGCGCTTCCGGTCGGGCGCCCAGTTGTAGATCCCGTCGAACACGACCTTGCCCGGCACGCTCTGCCACTCCACGGTCACGCGCGGGTCCCAGTGCAGGTCGTTCGACAGGGTCCAGTGGGGGCCGAGCAGGCACATGGGCACGCCGAAGAAGCGCAGGATGGTGTTCGGGGCGCGCGCCGGGACCGTGGGCAGGACCTCAGCGAGCACGTCGAGGGGTACGGCGAGGTCGGCGAAGCGGTCGTCGGCGCCACCCTCCGGGGTGAGGTTGGACACGACCATGAGCCTCGCGCCGAGCTCGGACGCGAGCGCGGCGGTGTCCGGGAGCGCGCGCACGTTGCGCACGGTGAGCACCGAGTTCACGAACAGCCGGAAGCCGGGCTTGATGGACCGGACGTGGCGCATGGCGGCGGTGACGCGCTCGAAGGAGCCGTCCGTTCGGGTCTCGCGATCGTGGGTGGCGGCGTCTGGCCCGTGCAGCGAGAACAGGGCCTCGTCCAGGTAGGGCAAGGCCGCCTCGGCGAAGTCGGCGCGCGACAGCATGGTGCCGATGGTGCCCACGCTCGTTCGCATGCCGAGGCGCTTTGCGAGCTTGAGCACGTCGACGAAGCGCTTGTGGATGGTGGGCTCCCCGCCGGTGAGGTGCACGCTGTCGACCCCCCGCGCCGCCTGCTCACGGAGCACGCGTGCCACCCGGCCCCAGGTGACGGGGAAGGCGTTGTAGCGGGCCATCCGGTGCTCTTCCGAGCAGAAGGTGCAGCGCTCGGGGCAGGTGTAGGTGAGGTGCAGCTCCAGCCGCCGCATCACCTGGCCGGTGTCGGGATGGATCCACGGCGTGCCGGAGGTCAGCTCGGTCACGCGGCACCGCGCCGAGCCGCGCGCCAGGCCAGGTAGTCGGGATAGAGCGCTTCGCAGAGCGCCGTCAGCTCGGCGTCGACCGCGAGCGTGCTGTGCCACGCGCGTCGGGGCACCTTCTCGGCCAACAAGGCGGGCATGCGCGCGGCTGCCGCAGCCAGGGTGGCCACGTCGGGTGGCTCGTCCAGGCTACCGACGCGGGTCTCGTGACGGAGTGCGTCGAGGGCGGCGGAGAGGCCGACGTTGGACGGGTGGATGCTGCGGTCGCTGTCGACCACGAAGCCCGTGTTGAAGAAGGGCGTGGGCGCGCGCGTGAACAGGTTGCGCAGGTAGAAGGGTTGGCCGGCGGTCCAGCGCGCGCGGATGAGGTCGGCCACCTCGCGGAAGCCCGTGCGGAGGGCCTGGATCTGGGTGTCGCGCCACGGCAGGTAGTAGCCGGGCAGCAGGTTGAAGCGGCGGAAGCCGAGCTCGAGCAGGTGCTGCAGGTTGTCGAGCACGTTGCCGGCCGCGGCGGGCGCGATGGTCTGCGTGACGACCATGCGCGGCATCGTCGCGAGCCGTGGCAGCAGGGAGACCACGGCGTCGTAGCTGTCGGCGGTGCCGGGCAGCGCGCGCCGGAAGCGCCGGTGCACGTCGGGGTGGCCGTCCATGGAGACCGTGAGGATGGCCTTCTCGTGCTCTGCGAGACGGTCCAGCCACCCCACGTCGAGCCCGAGGCCGTTCGTGGACAGGTACACCCGCGTGATGCCCGACCGGGTCGGCGCTTCGTCGAGCACGCGCCCCACCACCTCGGGTGCCAGGAGCGGCTCTCCGCCGAACAGCTTCACCTCGCCGCCGCCGTGCGCTTCGAACAGGTCGAGCGCACGCACCGCGTCGTCCTGGGACAGGGCGGGCCACCCGTCCTTCGCGGTCGGGCAGTAGCTGCAACGGAGGTTGCAGGCCCGCGTCACCGTGAGGATCAGCTGGGCCACGGGCTCAGCCTCCTACCACTGACCGTGGGAGCCGTGCGAGCCGTGGGAGCCATGGGAGCCGTGGGAGCCATGGGAGCCGTGGGAGCCGTGGGAGCCGTGGGAGCCGTGGGAGCCGTGGGAGCCGTGGGAGCCGT
>CAZSAT010000096.1:0-17983 GCA_964604675.1 uncultured Enterobacterales bacterium | reverse complement strand
GCGAGCAGTGCGTGGCGAGCAGGCCGGGCAGGCCGCCCGACTTGCGGTCCAGCAGGGAGGGGTCCAGGTCGAGCTCGTCGGCGGCCTGCAACAACAGCAGGCCGGGCGCGGCTTCGTCGGTCGCCTGCTGGCGCTCTTCACGCTGCAGGAAGTCCAGCGGCTTCTTGTCGAGCGCCGGGATCTCGGGGACGTCGTCGGACGGATCGTAGGGCTTGCGGGCCATGGCTCTATGCCTCACGTGGACGCTGGACGGTCCAGCGTCGGAAGATGGCCTCCAGCTCCCCGCTCTCGTCCTGGGCCAGGCGCTCGAGCAGGAGGCGGGAGATGGTCATGTATTCCTTGCACTTCCGCGACGCCGGGCGTTGGCCCCAGAGGTCGCCGCTGGTCATGTAACTGTGCATCGGATCCACACCGCAGAAGGGCTTGTTCCAGCAGGTGTGGCAGGCCGGCAGCGTGTCCTGAAGTGACGCGACGGCCAGGGCCTTCACGGTCGGGTGTTGGGAGACCGACCGGTAGTCGTCCACCCCGACGGTGCCGATGCGGAACGCATCGTTCCCCATGGCGTCGACCATGCGCGCTTCGTCGCTCGGGAAGATGCCGCCATCGTAGTTGTACGCGAGGCCCCCGAGGCCGGCGCCGCCCGGAGAGCGGAGGTCGATGAAGTTGGGGTCGTCCGGGGTGAGCATCTTCTGCAAGAAGATCGCGGCGGTGCCCTCGATGATCTCCACGCCCTGCCGGTTCAGCTCGATCACGTAGTCGAGGACCTCTTCGTAGAATGCGAGGTACTCCTCGATGTCGTAGCCGATGCTCTTCCAGGTCCCGAGCGCGAAGCCGTAGTGGTTCAGCGGCCGCACGCGGATGTTCTTGATGCCCAGTCCGACGTAGAGGTCCACCAGCTCGCGGGCACGACCGAGCGACCGTCGGGTGCTGGTCATCAGGGCGTCGACGTGCCACAGGTTGGGGTCGCGGCCCTTGTCGATGTAGGCCTGGTTGAACCACTGCATCCAGTGCAGCACGCTGTCGTAGGCGCTGTTCTTCGTGCCGGCCCAGGTGCGGTTCCAGTCGTGGAGGTCCTGCGGTCCGTCGAGCGAGGTGCAGAGGAGGACGTCGTTGTCCACGAGCCAGCGCGCCTTGTCCTCGTCCATGCGGGTCAGGTTGGAGACCAGGCTGTGCTCGAGCCGCTTGCCTTCTTCGCGGTTCCGCTCCCGGCTCATCTGCACGATGAACTGGATGGCGTCCATGTTCACCGTGGGTTCCCCGCCCTGGTACTCGAAGCAGAGGTAGGGGGACGGGGAGCTCATCACGAAGTCCACGACCTTCTTGGCCGTGGCGAGGCTCATGTCGGTGTCGACCCGGTCCATGTCGGTGCGGGACGCATGGCAGTAGCGGCAACCCTGGTTGCAGCGCAGGGTGGTGACCACCATGTGCAGGTGCGGGCCCATGCCGAGCCAGCTCTTCTTGCGTCGTACCTTGTCGGCGAGCGCATCCAGGTCGATGCCATGACGGAGGAAGCCCTTGGCGTGGAGCTCGCCCCAGGCTGCGTGGTCTTCGCCGAGGGAGCCGTCGAGCAGTCCCGTGAAGTCCGCCTCGCTCAGGAACTGCCATTCTCCAGCGTCGTTGGTCAACAGCACCTGGTGGGCGAGGTGCCCGTAGCGGAAGAAGCCGAGCCGCTCCTCGGCCAACGCCGGCGCTTGCAGGGTGAGCTTCTTCAAGACCGGTCCAGCTCGATGGTGCGCACCAGCGCGTGGTTCTTGAGCTCGTCGAGCACCCGTTCGCCGAGGGAGGGGTGCAGCTCACCGACCTCCACAAGGATGTGGGCGCCGTCGTCGCGCACCTCGAGCTCGCCCAGCGCGGAGAACGCGCTGACGACCTCCTCCACCGCTTCCAGTCGGTACAGGCTGCGCGAGAAGGAGAGGGTCACCCGGCCTCCCCGGAGGGTGCAGCCGCTTCGGCCCACGGCACCTCGATCTCGAGCGGGTCCTCCTCCAGCTCCTCGGCGTCCAGCTCCGCGAGCAGGCTGTCGATGGCGGAGCGGTCGGGCTCCGAGAAGAAGGCCTTCGCCAGGTAGTACTCACGGATGCGCTGGGTGGAGTTCCCGATGCGCAGGCGCAGCACCTGGTTCAGGAGCTCGTTGCCGAACTCGCCGGCCAGGGCCTCCAGCGCGGCTTCGTCGGCTCCCTTCTTCGCCTTGAGCGAGACGGCGACCTGCTTGTCGGCCGGGCGCTCGAGGAACACGTAGCAGCGGTCGACGAAGAGGTAGGCGGCGCCGTAGATGGCGTCGCGCGGGTAGAGCTCCTCGTCGATCTGGAAGCGCACCGTGCGCTCGGCGAGGGCGTAGCTCAGCTCGTGGGTCTCCATCGGTCAGAGCACCTCTGGCCCGTAGCGGTCCAAGCGCTCGGCGTGCGTGAGCAGCTTGCCGGACAGGCCACGGTCGTTCAGGACCGCTCCTTCGTTGTCGCGCACGACCTCGGCGAGACGCATCAGCACGCGGCCCAGCTCCTCGTCGGTGCGCTTGTCGCCCTGGCCGCCGTCCATGAGGACCAGGTCCAGGTAGTCGGTGGACGCCATGCCGCGCGGCTGCCCCCGGTGGTAGCAGAGCGCGGCGTGCGCGCGCTGACCGGTCTCGGTGAGCAGGTGCAGCACCGCCGCGCCCTTGTCGAACGAGAGCCCGCCGAGGAACCAGCCGAAGCCCAGGTGGGCCCCCTTGCCGTAGGGGCTGACCAGCGCCCACACGCCGCTGGCGCGCGAGAAGTGGTCGGGTCCCGTGGCGGCCGTGGCAGCGCGCACCGGCACGGCCGTGGCCGCAGCGCCGATGGCGAGTCCCTTCAACACCTGACGTCGTGAGTTCTTCTCAGCCATGCTCCACCTCGCGCCTACCAGACGCCGTTGGTGATCTCGATCTCGTAGTACTGACAGCTCGAGGCTGCCGACTCCAGCCGGGTGACCTCGATGTACCAGTCCCGGCTCCAGTCCTCGCACGTGTTCGCCGACACGCTGCCACCGACCACGCACGACGTGGTGTCGCTCGGGATGCTGTGGCTCCCGTCGCCCACGTCCTGCGAGAAGTAGTCGAACTCGGTGACGCCGCTGCACAGCGGCGTGCTGGTCGACACGCTCGCGTCGTAGATCGACATCTCGTAGGTCGACTCGCCCTGGGTGAAGGTCGCCTCGAAGTTGTAGTCCTCCCAGCTGTTGCTGGTCTCGTTCGCTCCGTCGTCGGACGTGGAGATGACGTACCAGTCGGTGTCGCTGGTGCTCAAGGCGTTGCCGGTGATGGTGATGGTGGTCAGGCCGTCGTCCGTGAGCGAGGACCACTCGTCGATCGCGTCCGTCACCGAGTCGCCGTACCCGTCGTCGTTCTCGTAGGTGTCCTCGGGGTCGCAGACCTCCGTGGACACGGTGTTCGACACCCCGGACACGTTGCCGGCAGCGTCTTCGCAGTCCGCGTAGACCTCGGTCTCATAGCCCCGGGTGAGCGCGGCGGAGTGGCTCAGGGTGCCGGAGGACGAACAGGTGTCGGTCTCGGTCCACGAGCCGCCGTCGTCGGTGAAGTAGAAGGTGAGATCGCAGCTCGCTTCGCAGGTGCCCGTGACGGTCTGGTCTTCGTCGTTGGAGTAGGCGTCGAGGCTGTCGAGGCTCGGAGCGTCCGGCGCTGTGGTGTCGCTGATGGTGACGGTGGCGGACGCGGCGGTGCCGCTGTCGATGCCGTCGGTGGGCGTGACGGTGCAGGTCCAGGTGTCGCTGTGGCTCGTGGCGCTCTCGTCGAGCACCGCGGTGGCGTAGGCGGTGGCCACGCCCCCGACCGACCAGGCGTACTGGTAGCTCACGACGTCGCCGTCGGCGTCGGTGCTGCCGGTCGCGGTGCAGGTGAGGTCGTCTTCCGGCTCGGGAGCGGAGGGCGAGATGCTCACGGTGGGGGTGGACGGCAGCGCGTTGACCACCTCGACGGTCGGGGAGCTGACGCTCTCGCCGTCGACGTACGCATCGTAGGGGGTGACGGTGCAGCGCAGCTGGTCGTAGCGCTCGGTCTTGCTGGGCGGGTACGTGGAGGTGGTCTCGGACGCGTCCAGCGAGCCGTTCAGGTACCAGGCGTAGCGGCTCTTCTCGTCGTCGCCCTCGGGGTCGTCCCAGTTCTGCACCACGCAGGTGGGCGTGTCCGAGGTGTCGGGCTCGCTCGGGTCGATGCTCACCGACTCGATCGACGGCGGGCTGTTGCCGATGGTCACGCCGTCGGTGGTCGGGTTGCCGTCGCCGTAGCTGTCGGTGGCGTAGACCTCGACCTCCCAGAACTCGCCGCGGAGGGTGACGTTCTCGGGCACGCTCGGCACGTTCCCCGAGTAGGGCTTTCCGTCGACGTACCACTGGTAGACGTAGTCGATCGGGTCGCCTTCGGGGTCGACGGCCTCTTCGCTGATGACCGCGTTGAGCTTGTCGTAGCTGACGGGGTCGCCCGGGTTGATGGTGACCACGGGGGTGCTCGGGGGGTCGTTGACCTGGATGGTGGCGGACGCCTGCCCGGTCTGGCCCAGGGTGTCGGCCACCGTGACCTTCAACAGGTGGCTGCCGCTGGTCAGCAGGGTGGCGCCGGACCAGTCGCCGCTCGAGGAGGGCACGTCGTCGACCGAGAGGCTGCCGTCGACGTTCGAGGTGACGGTGACGCGCAGGTCGGAGAGGTCGTCTTCGACGTCGTAGACCACCGCCTTCATCACGACCTGGTCGACGCTCGAGAAGACGTCGCCGTCCACCGGTTCGGTGAGGGAGATGGTGGGCGGGGTGTTGACCAGCACCACCACGTCGGTGGTGGCGGTGGCGCCGTCGCCGTCTGCCGTGACGGCGGTGGCCTGGAGGCTGTAGTCGCCGGCCTCGGTGAAGGCGGCTTCGCACTGGCTCACACCGTCGGCGGCGACGGCGACGTCGTTGCAGAGCTGCTCGTTGCCCGCGGTCCAGCGCGTGGTGATCGTGGAGATGTCGGTGTCGTCGTTCATCTCGACGAGGGCTTCCAGCAGGATCTGCTGGTTCTCGTAGAAGGTGCTGCCGCTCGTGGGCTGAACGATGGTGATGCTCGGCGGTTCGTCGTAGACCGTGATGCCGGTGTCCTGGCAACCGTACGCCAGCACGGTCGACAGGACGAGGATGCGCCGCATAGGTGCCACCCAGGGTAGAGACAGGCTGGTCACCATACCCTGGGATCGAGACATGCCGTACGCCGCCGACCTCTTCGACATCCGGGCGGCCGCCGAACGCCTGGCCGGCCGGGCGCACCGGACGCCGGTGATGACCTGCCGAACGCTCGACGAGATGGCGGGGCGCGCCCTCTTCTTCAAGGTGGAGAGCCTGCAGCGCGTGGGTGCCTTCAAGTTCCGCGGTGCCTGCAACGCGGTGATGAAGCTCTCGGAGGAGGATGCACGCCGGGGCGTCGTTACCCATTCCAGCGGCAACCACGCCCAGGCCGTGGCCCTTGCGGCTCGCGAGCGCGGCATCCCCGCGTACATCGTCATGCCGAGCTCGGCACCCGAGGTGAAGCGCCGCGCCGTGGAGGGGTACGGGGCCCAGGTCACCACCTGCCGGCCCGTGCTCGCTGACCGGGAGGCGACCGCCGCTCGGATCCAGGAGGAGACGGGCGCCACGCTCGTCCACCCCTACGACCAGGCCGATGTCATCGCCGGGCAGGGGACCGTGGCCCTGGAGTTGCTCGAGCAGGCGCCCGGCCTCGACGCGGTCGTCACGCCGGTGGGGGGAGGCGGTCTGCTCAGCGGGGTCGCGCTCGCGTGCCGAGAGCTGGCACCGTCGCTCCGCGTCTTTGCGGGCGAACCGACGGGTGCTGACGACGCGTTCCGATCCAAGGCGGCCGGCCGCCGGATCCTCCAGACCGGGCCGCAGACCATCGCCGACGGCCTGTTGACCTCCCTGGGTTCCCTGACGTGGCCCGTGGTCCGGGACCTCGTCGAGGAGGTCGTGCTGGTCACCGACGACGAGATCCGCGCTTCGCAGCGGCTCGTCTATGAACGCATGAAGCTGGTCCTGGAGCCCTCAGCCGCGGTGCCGCTGGCCGCGGTCCTCACCGAGGACTTCCGCGCGAGGCCGGGCCTCGAGCGCGTGGGCATCGTGTTCTCGGGCGGCAACGTGGCGTTCCCAGAAAAAGAGCGGTGAGCTGTCGATGCCGAGGAGCCTCGATCGTCTACCCTCCGAAACCCCATCAGGAGTCCACCATGCAGTACCTGCTCACCATCTACGACAACGAGGCGCGCGCCGCCGCCAACCCGCCCACCCCCGAGGCAATGCAGGAGTGGTTCGCCTTCACCGAGAGCATCAAGTCCACGGGCCACTACGTCGGAGGCAACGCCCTTCAGCCCACCGCGGTCGCGACCAGCGTGCGCGTGCGTGACGGCCAGACCCTGTTGACCGACGGACCCTTCGCCGAGACCCGCGAGCAGCTCGGCGGCTACTACCTCGTGGAAGCGGCGAACCTGGACGAGGCGACCGCCATCGCCGCCCGCATCCCGTCGGCCCGTACGGGCACGATCGAGGTGCGTCCGATCATGGTGATTCCAGGCGCTTGAGTCGCCAGCTTTCGGGTAGGACATGAACACCTCCGAGGCGCTCGATCGGGTCTTTCGCCAGGAGCACGGGCGCGTGCTGGCCACGCTCATCCGGGTGCTCGGCGACTTCGACCGCGCCGAGGAGGCCTTGCAGGATGCGGTGGCCCGCGCCTTGGAGCGCTGGCCCTCCGAGGGTGTGCCCGCGAACCCACGAGCCTGGCTGCTGCGCACGGCGCGGAACCGCGCGGTCGACGGGCTCCGCCGCGAGCGCACCTTCGACGGGAAGCGCCCCCTGCTCATGGCGGTCGCTGCGCCCGTGCCGACGCCGCTCGACCTGCTGCCGGCCAGCGCTCTCCGCGACGACCAGCTCCGCCTGGTGTTCACGTGCTGCCATCCAGCGCTCCCGCTCGAGGCTCGCGTGGCCCTCACGCTTCGCACCTTGTGTGGCCTGACCAGCGAGGAGCTGGCGCGGGCCTTCCTGGTCCCGCGGGCCACCATGCAGCAACGCATCGTGCGAGCGAAGCGCAAGATCCGTGTGGCGGGCATCCCCTACCAGGTGCCCGAGACCGGCGAGCTGCACGAGCGCCTCGACGGCGTCATGGCCGTGCTGTACCTGGTGTTCAACGAGGGCTACGCGGCGACCGCTGGCGTGGAGCTTCAGCGCGCGGAGCTCATGGCGGAGGCGGAGCGGCTGGCGCGGCACCTCGTGGGGCTCCTGCCCGACCGTGCGGAGCTGCACAGCCTCCAGGCCTTGATGCAGCTGCATGCTGCCCGGGCCGACGGCCGCGTCTCGGGCACTGGCGACCTGGTGACCCTCGAGGAGCAGGACCGCACGCGCTGGGATCCCGAGGGCATCCGCTCGGGCCTCGAGACCCTGGACCGCGCGCTCTCCCTCGGGGGGTCAGGGCCCTACACCGTGCAGGCGGCCATCGCCGCACTCCACGCGGGCGTCTCCCGGGCCGAGGACACCGACTGGCCGCAGATCGCCGGGCTCTACGCCCGCCTCGTCGAGCTGGCACCCAGCCCCGTGGTCGCCCTGAACCACGCGGCAGCTGTCGCGATGGCTCGCGGGCCCAGCGCCGGACTCGCGCTGCTGGGCCCCCTGGAGGACGAGCCGGCCCTGTCGGGCTTCCACCTGCTCCCAGCGTCGCGCGCCGACCTCCTCCGTCGGCTGGGCCGGACCGAGGACGCCCTCACGGCCTATGCCGAGGCGCTCGCGCTGACGCGCAACGAGCGCGAGCGGGCGTACTACCGGCGGCGGATCGAGGACCTGGGCGGATAGACTCCCGCGGTGACCCTCTTCGTACTCGCCGCGTGCTCCAGCGCGCTCGACGGCCGCGACGACACCGCGTCCGACGAGCTGATCCGGTCGAACGTGCCGCCGGCGGTCGTCCACCTCGCCATCACGCCGGACCCGGCGTACGCAGCCGACACCCTGGTGCCGGACTTCGACGTGATCGATGTCGACGAGGATCCGATCGAGGTGCACTTCCTCTGGGAGGTCGACGGCGAGAGCATCGAGGGGGCGGACGCAGAGCTCACGGCCTTCACGGCCGTGCGTGACGAGGAGGTGGCGCTCACCATCTACCTCTCCGACGGCTGGTCCTTCGGACAGCCCGAGACCGTCACCCTCACCATGTCCAACACCTCGCCCGTGTCCGACAGCATCGACCTGAGCCCGACGAGCGCCACGATCGAGTCGAACTTCGTCTGCGAGCTGGGTGCGAGCGACGACGACGGCGACGAGCTCACCGAGCTCTACCGCTACGTGATCAACGGGGTGGCTGGCGACGAGGGCGAGCGCTCGACCTTGACCGAGGGCTTCGTTCGGGACGACGAGGTGGTCTGTGAGGCACGCGCCGAGGACCCGGCGGGTGGCCTCTCGGACTGGATCACCTCGGGCTCGGTGGTGATCGACAACAGCCCGCCGCTCGCGCCCGGGATCGGCGTGGACCCCGATCCGCCCATCCCGTGCCAGGACGCCACCGCGTCGGTCACGGAAGCGTCGTACGACGCCGATGGCGACACGCTCAGCTACGACTTCGTCTGGACCGACGCCGATGGCGCCGTGGTCGTGGAGGGGACCGACGTGGCGGCCGACACCCTGGTCGAGGGGGAGACCTACGTCCTGACCGTCACGCCTCACGATGGCATCGAGACGGGCACGCCGGCCACCCTCGAGGTCACGCCCTTCGCGATCGGGGAGAGCATGGGCAACGAGCTCGACGACGACTGCGACGGGGTGGTCGACGAGTGGCTCGATCAGGCGTGGCACGCCGACCAGGTGCTCTGGGGCGACGCCGAGAACGGCCAGCTGGGCATCGCGCTCGCGGTCGGGGACTTCGACGGCGGGGGGGCGGCGGATCTGGCGGTGAGCCTTGGTGGCGAGTCCGAGCTCTGGGTGCTCGACGAGCTCGACCCCGAGCACCCCCGCATCGACGCCGAGCCGCTGATCTTCTCCGACGCCAGCTCCGTGGGCCAGCTTGCGGCGGGTGATGCCACGGGCGACGGGGTGGCCGATCTGCTGGTGGGCGCGAGCGGCTTCGATGGCGACGCGGGGACCAACAGCGGGGCCGTGTTCCTGCTCGGCGGCACCCTCGGAGGCTACGACCTCTCCGACATCGCCATCTGGCGCGTGGAGGGCGAGGAGGACGATCAGGACCTGGGGCTCGGCCTGGCCATCGGCGACGTGGACGGCGACGGCATCGGTGACATCGCGGTCGGCGACCCCTACGCCGACGCGCCCAACCGGGATGCGGGCCGGGTCTGGGTGTTCTCGGGGGGGGGAGCTGGTGTGGTGAGCCTGGACGACGCGGACTTCGTGTTCGACGGGCAGAACCGGGAGGTGCACTTCGGCTCGGGCATCTCGGTGGTGCCGGACATCGACGGCGACGGCCACGACGAGCTCGCGATCGGCGGCCCGGAAGACGACGGCAACCGCTCGGACGGCGGCACGGTGGGCATCTGGTGGGGCGGCAGCCTGGAGAGCGCGTCCCTCGACGACGTGCCGCTGGAGATCCTCGGCGCGGACACCTCCGACGGTGCCGGACGGGAGGCCGTGGCCGGTGGCGACGTCGACGGGGATGGGCTGGGCGACGTGGTGGTCGGCAGCCAGGGCGAGGTCGACGGCCTCGTCGCCCCGGGAACGCTCTCGATCCTCTTGGGGTCGGACCTCGCTGCTGGAGGAGCCTTCCTCACCTCCGACGCCCACGCGGTGGTGCACCACGACCGCCAGAACGCCTGGCTGGGACTGTACGGCGGTGGACCGTCGCTGGGCGACATCGACGGTGACGGCCTCGCAGATCTGGCAGCCGGCGCCCCAGGAGTGGGCGGCGTCTACCTCTGGCGCTCCGAGGACCTCGCCGCGGGGGGCACCTTCACCCCGGCCGACGCACCGGTCGCCCTGGCCCCGGAGGACGAGGACGACCAGCTCGGCCGCTGGGTGGCCATGGGGGACACCGATGGCAACGGGGTGCTCGACCTCGTGACGAGCGCCTACCGGAGCTCCATGCAGGAGGACCTCGGGGGCGCCGTCTACGTCTTCCGACCCGAGTGGGGTGCCGAGCTCGACATCTGGGAGCCTGCGTGCGACCGCGTCGGAGACCGCATCTTCTGCCGAACCCCCGAGACCTGGAGCGAAGCGCGTCGCGCGTGCCAGGCCTATGGTGGCGACCTCGTCCGCATCGACGACAGCACGGCCAACGACGAGGTCGGTGAGGGGGCGGCTGCCCGGAGCGTGGTGGGGCACGACCGGGGCCGGTGGTGGATCGGGCTCTCCGACACTGCGACCGATGGCACCTGGGCGTGGCTCGACGACACCAGCGAGACGAGCTTCACCAGCTGGCAGTCGGGTCGCCCGGGCGACGACGCGTGCGCGTTCACCAACGGCGCCGCCGAAGGGGTCTGGACCGACGAGGACTGCTCCACCGAGCTCTTCTTCGCGTGCGACGTGCCGTGAAGAGCCCCACGGTCATCGCCCTGTTCGCCGGCGGCTTGGCGGCCACTCTGGCCGTGGTCCTGCTCGACGCGGGCCTGTTGGGCGACGTGGCCGTGCCCCTCGCGGAGGCCGTGGCGCGCAAGCGTACCGCCCCCCTGGTCGATGTTCCGCAGCCCGCCCCCCAGGATGACCGCGCTCTGGCGCTGCTCGCGGCGCTGCGGGAGCCGCCGCGGGTGTGCGAGGGGCCGAACCCCGACACCGCCCTGGTGGCCACGGTGCGCTCGCTCGCCGACGCGCCGTCCGAGCGCAGCTCCATCTCGCCAGAGGCGTGGCTCCTGCTGGCCACGACGCCACCGGGCGAGCTGCAGACCGCCCTCGCCGGTGCCCACGACGCGGTGCAGGCCGAGGTCGTCGCTTCGTACCTTGCACTGGGCTGGGCCGTCTGTCCGGACGGGAGCTGGCACGACGCCGACCTGGCCGCCCTCGCAGCCTGGGGCCGGGATGCCTGGGAGAAGGGCCGTGAGGCCGAGTCAGACGCCATCGACGCCTGGTTGTTCGCGCGCCAACCCCTGCGTGGAACGCTCCGCTCGCGGTGGGGTGGGCTCTCCCTGCAGGAGCTGCAAGAGACCGTCCGCTGGCTGGATTACCCCGAGCTGCGCGTGCGTCTGTGTCCGGACGGCACCGCGCACCCCGACGACCGCGCCTTCCTGTCGGACCTCGCGCGCCACCCCCTGGGTGCCACCGAGGCGAGCACGGTGGACCTGTTCCTGGAGGCCTGCACGCCGGCCGAGCCGTGAAGCTACTCACAGGCCTCGGCGGCGGCGGCGCGAAGCTCGAGCGCCTCGCTCGCCTCGGCGACGTGCACGGCGAGCGCCGCCCCGTCCGCGGCGGCGCGGAGGGCGGCCCGTGCAGCCCGCAGGGCGTCGGCGTCCTCGGCAGCCGCAGCGATCGCCTGGTCGGCTTGCGCGTGGGCTTCCTTGGCAGCCGAGAGTGCCGCCACCGTCTCGGGACGGTAGGCGACGGGGTGGGCGAAGCCCGTGCGGCCCGGCAGCTGGATCAGCACGTTTCCGTCCCGCAGGGAGGCTTCCTCGTCCACCTCCTTGTCGGGCATCGCGGCGAGCGTGGCCGCGTTGGCCGCCTCGACGAGTGCTTCGGCCCGTGCCCCGGCGGCGTGGGCGGCCTCCGCGAGCGCGCCCGTCTCGACAGCGACGAGGGCGCGCGCCCAGGCGGCCGCTTCGGCTTGTCGCGCCGCATCGCAGGCCGCCCGGTCGAGGCACGCTGTCGCCAGCAGGAGGGTCAGCGCAGCCGCCTCCAGTCGACCTGCCCCGTGGAGCGGCCATCGGGCTGGCAGTGCGCGCAGAAGTAGGCGTCGTGCCCGCGGACCCCGCACACCCGGACCGGCGCGCCGCAGGTGGGGCAGGGTTCACCCTTCCGGTTGCGGACCTTCAGGAAGTCCCTCACCTTCTCGTCGAGCGGGGGGCGACGGCTCGCCACCTCGGCGATGGCCTCGGACAACACCAGCCGGATCGCCTCGTAGAGGTCCTTCAGTTGCTCGTCGCTCAGGCTTCGCACCATCGCCTTGGGGTGCACCCCCGCGGCGAACAGGGTCTCGTCCGCGTAGGCATTGCCGAAGCTGTCGAGCGCGGCCTTGTCCAACAAGAAGATCTTGGCCTGGTCCCGTCGCTTCTTCGCGATGGCCCGGAAGGCTGCGAAGGTGAAGTCCTGCGCCAGCACGTCGGGCCCGACCGCGAAGTTCGGGATGGCCGCTGCGGCCTTCCCCTTGGGCACCACGTAGACCTTGCCCATCGTCTTGCTGTCCCGGTAGCGGAGCTCCCGTCCATCATCGAGCGGGAGCGCGAGGGCCAGCTCCCGACGGTCCTTGGGCTGCCCCTCGACCACGGTGAAGCGGCCGGCCAGCATCGGGTGGACCACCAGGTCGACCTCGCGGTCGAGGTCGAAGCAGATGAAGTGCCCGTGCCGCCGCACGTCGGTGACCGTGCTGCCGACCACCTCCTCTTCGACCGACCCCCGGAGCACGGCGCGGACGACGGCCGGCTTCTTGACGCGCCACCCGTCCAGACGGCGCCCACAGACCTCGGCCCTGAGGATCGGCACCTGCCAGGCCAGGTCGGGACGCTCCGGCACGACCTAGTCCCCGAACGCGAAGGCCGCGATCGCGTCGAGGCCATGCACGAGCTGACCGCGGGGGTGCGCCTGGAGGTAGGCGCACTCGTAGGCCGGGGTGTGCTCGTTCACGGCGAGGCCGACGCGTGCGCCCATCGCCAGGGGCAGGGCGAGGTCCAGCTCGAAGATGTCGCCGACCACGACGAGATCCTGCCAGCCTGCTCCGGCGCTCGCCAGGAGCGCTGCGAGCACACGGTGGTAGTTGGCGCGTCGCAGCAACACGGGCCGGGTGAGGCCGGGGAGCTCGAGCTCGTCGGGGACCGCGTCGAAGGACGGGTCGACCACGTACTTCCGGGCGCGGCCATGCACCCGCTCGACGAGCCAGTCGGCCCCCAGCGTGCGGAGCTTGTCCTGGACCGGCACGGTGTGGGAGTTGGTCACCACCCAGGTGGGCGTGCCCTCCAGCGCTGCCAGGACCTCGGAGGCGCCCTCGCGAAACGCGATGCGGGTCTTCTTGTAGTTGTACTTGTAGAGCACGCCATCCAGCAGGCGCGCCTGCTCGTCCTCGGAGTCGAAGACGCCGGCGTCGTTGAGCAGTCGGCGCGCGACGGGCATCACGCGGAGGTACGGGTCGACGGTCGCGGGCGCCACGATGCGGCCGCCGAAGCGCCAGCCGTAGGCGTGCGGGTCGGCGGCCACCTCCGCCTCGATCGCGCGAGCCCGCGCGTCGACGACCTCGTAGGGCTGATCGATCAGGGTGGCGACGTCCTCGAGGTAGCCGCGTCGGAAGGGAGCGCCCTCCGCCTCCGCATCCGTCATCGTGCCGTCGAAGTCGAGGACCAGGACTGTGCTCATGGAGTCGCCGTATCCCGAGCTACCGAGGCCAGCATGCCGAGCCGCTCGGCGAGGACTCGGTGACCCGCCGCGTTGAAGTGGCAGCACGGGTCCGCGCGGAGCTCCAGGTGGTCCAGGTCGACCAGCTGTTGGGCCAGATCCACCACGCGAGCGCCGCTCCGCTCGCCGATGCGCTCGGCTGCGGTGGCCCACGCGCGCTCGACGTCCTGCACGCTCGCGTCGAAGGGCCGGTCGAGGCGCGGCGCCACCAGCACCGTGGCGGGGCGCCCGCGGAGCGCGTCGACCGCCAGGTCTTCGGCCCGGCTCCAAGCGGACTCGACGCTGACAGGCTCCACGGGGACGGTCGACGCGGTGGCGACCTGGAAGAGGTGCGAGTGCCGGAAGAGCCAGGTGTTGAAGGGCAGGCCGAAGGCGTCGGGCACGCCGTGGTCGTCCACCCGGGTGCCGAGCGGGAGCCGCCACACGTCGTCGCCGATCGGGGTGTAGGGGCTCGGGTCCGCGTCCCAGACCTCCAGCCACACCTCGTCGACGGGCTGCTCCCAGGCTGCGAGGGCCGCCAGCTTGGCCCCCATGTCGAAGCCGCTGGCAGCGAGGTTGTGTACGCAGAGTCCCGGCACGTCGAGGTGAGCGCTGAAGACGTCGCCGGCGTCGAGCCCCGAGCCGTAGAGGATCGAGCTGCCCAGCACGACCAGGTGGCGACCCTGGCACGCCTCGTTGCGCCGCTCGACGGCCTGGCGCGGGAGCCAGGTGGGCGCGCCGAAGCGGGTGTCCAACGCCACCTCGGACCCGCGCACCACCTGAAGCCGTGGCTCGAGCGCGAGCGCGCGTGCAGCGACCTCTCCGGCGACGCAAGCGAGCGCAGCGCCCACCAGCAAGGCGAGGAAACGGCGGATCATCCGCCGAGGTCGTAGAAGCGGATCCAGTCCTCGCGCTCGACGATCCAGTCCTCGACGTAGGCGCGCTCCTCCTCGAAGGTGGTCCAGTCGTCGCGGTAGCCAGCCCACCACTCGCTCTGGTAGCTGGACTCCCACCGGTCCCAGTCGCGCTGGGCGCTGTCGCCGATCCATGCGTAGTAGTCGTCCATCCGAGCGAGCAGCGTGGTGGTGGCGAGCGGCCCGCCGTCGTCCATCGACGCGTGCAGCCGCGCGTTGAGGGTCGCGGCCAGTCCAGGCTCCTCCTGGAAGTGCCAGAAGATGCCGTTGGTCCAGATGAAGTCGTCGTAGGTGTCGGCGCCCAGCCGCAGCGTGTACCAGTTCTGGCCCCAGCTGTGGTTGAAGTCCCAGGGGTGGGCGTACCAGCGCAGGTCGGCCGGATCGTTGTACAGGTAGACGTTCTTGCCACCCGAGTCAGCGCTGGCGCTGTAGTGGACCAGCAGGAGCCAGTCCATCCACAGCTCGACGGGTAGCCAGTCCTCGGCCTCGTCGGCGAAGACGCCGTGGCTGCTGTCGGCGGCGAACGCGACCAGGGCCTCGAGGTCCGCATAGGCCCCTGGTTGCCCGTCCTCCGGGGTGCCCTCCTTCTTCTCGTAGCCCTGGGACAGCGAAGACTTGGTCGAGCCGTAGTAGTCGGTGCGGTAGAAGTTCGCGCTGTGGTCGACCGACTTGTAGAGGTTGGCGTCGTGGTTGAGCCCCAGCTGGCTCATCAGCTCGTCGTCGACCTTGTCGGTCACCAGGTAGAGGCCGTGGTAGCGCCCGGCCAGGAAGAGCACGCAGAAGAAGCTGCGCAAGGCGAGCCCGAACTCGTCCCGCTCCTCCGCCATGTGCTGCCACGTGTCGTAGATCAGCTTCTGGCGCACGTAGCTGTTGTCGTCGAAGGTCGAGATCAGCGCGACGTGCTTCTTGTTGCCGAGTCCCTCTTCGCTGAGCTCCAGCTGGGCGTCGTCGTCGAACTTCAGGCTGTAGCTCTTCTTGGCGTACTCCAGCGACGACGCGCCGCGGAGCTTGACCTGCATGTCGTACTGAACGCCACGGTAGGTGGCGGTGGCCACGCCGTAGCTCTCGCCCACCGTCGACTGGGGGTCGATGTGCAGGACCGGAAGGCCCCACTCGCTGGTGTAGGCGGCCGGGTCCACCAGGGTGTTCTCGACGTCGAAGTAGGCATCGGCCACCGAGAAGCTCGCCACGGCGGACTCCGGAACGGAGCCGGATGCCTCGACGGAGCGCGCGCTGACCACCAGCTCGTAGGGGTTGGCGTCGTCGAGGTCGGTCGACCAGGTGAAGGTCCAGGTGGCGTCGTCCCAGCTCGCGCCGTCGGGCAGATCGACCGACGCGGCGAAGCGCTCGGGGTCGTCGTCGGCACAGCCCGCGCGGAAGGTGATCGTGTCGCCTTCGAGGGCGTGCGGGGTGGCGACATCGACCCACAGGTTGCAGCGCGGCGCCGCCTGCCCCGTGTCCGCCAGGTCTCCGGCGTCGTCGGGGGCGACCGGACCGGTGTCGGTCGGCGCCTCCTTGTCGGTGGCGCCGAGATCGACGAACGTCGCAGGACCGCAGGCGAGGAGGAGGGGGGCCATCCGTCACAGGATAGCCCCCGACCCCGCCGGAGCTCTACAGGCTGCAGCTCGACGCCGGGCGGTGGTGGGCCTGCGCCGAGGCGCTCCGGCTGCCCACCCGCAGGTCACGGTTCACGAAGGGGTCGATGTCGAGCCGCTTCTGCTCGATCGTGCGTCCCCGCTCGTCTCGGATGTCCAGGCGCAGCACGCCGACGTCGAGGTCGAGCTCCACGTCGCCGTAGGGCTGCACGGTCGCCACCAGGCGGCCGTCGACGAAGAGCTCCAGGGTCGCCTGGCTCGTGTTGTGCACTGCGATCGGTGCGGAGTCGGGGGCCGAGAGCAGCAGCTGACCGCCCTCGTAGGCCAGGACGTCGACGCCGCGGCGCTCGATGACGCGGCCGCTCGAGGCCAGGCGGACCTCGGCACCCACGCGTCCCACGTCCACGCCGAGCAGGGTCTGGCGGTCGCCGGGAGCGAGGCGGATCTCGCTCAGGCCGTCGAGCCGGACGATGACCGCCACCGGGAGCGGGTTGACCACCTCCAGCTCGGCGAATGCCGGGGGCTCGGCGAACAGGGTGGACCGTTGCCCGGTGCGGACCACGACGGTGTCCTGATCGAGGAGGCGTCCTTGCCCGCGAAGCGTCACCTCGGCGCGTCCCGGGGCCAGCACGATGCGGCGCTGGTCGCCGGCGTCGAGCCAGCCGTGTTCTTCGCCGTCGACGTACACGGTGCCGCCGAAGGGGGTGTGGTTCTCGAAGAGCAGGAGCCCCTCCCACGCCGCGACCTCGGCACGCAAGAGCTCCCGCGGCCGCAGCAGCTCTTCGTCCTCGAACAGCGAGCTGCCCTTGGCGCAGCGCACCTCGAAGCGGTGGTAGCCGGTGGGCACGGCGAAGCCCTCGGTCTGCTCGGGCTCGATGGTGCCGATGCGGCGGCCGTCGACGTAGGCGTACACGGTGATGAGCCGGTCGTTGTCGACCACGAAGTGACCGGCGTGGCCGCGGGACGCGGTGGCGTCGGGGCTCACGGCGGCGAGCAGGATCAGGGTGGTCATGGGCTCCTCCGGTCGTGGCACCAGGCACGGTGATCTCGATTGAGCTGCCGGACCGACGGGGGAGGAGGAGTTCTCTTCGATCGGAGCTGTCAGGGGATGTCTTGGCCTGTCGAGGGCCGAACCCCAGACCGCCGCTGGAGCTCCTTGTAGCCGACGGCAGCCAGCTCGACGCTGCGGGCTTCGCCGTCGCGGCTCAGGGTGACCGTCCGTGCTTCGCCGACCTCTCCCGCGAGCGCGTGACCGGCTTCCTTCCACGCCAGGCCGTCGAGCGACTGCCCCTCCACGGCCACCAGGAGGTCGCCCGGCCTCACGAGGCCGTGTGCGGGTCCGAGCTCGTGCACCCACGAGACGACGTGCCCGCGTTCGGTGGTCCGGAAGCGCAACCCCAGCACGGGGCGGCCGGGGTCGAGTCGGGTGGCGACACGGACCACGAGGCTCTCGCGTTCCGAGACCCAGCCACGGTGCACGGCTTCGGCGCCGTCGGGTGTTGTGGCCGTGATGGTCACCGCGCCGGAGGGAATGCCCTCGGCGAGCATCCAGCCGTGCTCCGTGTCGCGCACGACGTCCACGTCCCCGCCGGTCACGCGCACCCGCGCCGCACCGGTCACCTCGACGGCCACGGTGGCCGAGCCGACGAGCGGGAGCACGACGAGGGGGGCCGTGGCGTCGGCCAGCTGCAGGCTTCGGCGAGCCGAGGTGACGCCTGGCCCTTCAGCCCAGAGCTCGTAGCGACCTGGCTGCAGAGCCGTGAACACGGGTTGGTCGCAGCGGGTGCGTTGGGCCAGGCGCTCGCCCTCGGCCGCGAGCACCAGATCGCAGGCCTTCACAGCGCCGACCACGTCCACGGTGAGGGTGGCGCCGACGAGCGGCGTGGGCGCGGAGCAGGCCAGCAGGATCGACAGCATCACCGCACTCGGCAGGCGACGCGGTTCAGGGAGAGGGACTGTGGGCCATCGAGCGGCAGGTCGACGTCGGGTGCTTCGTCGAAG
>CAZSAT010000095.1:0-26603 GCA_964604675.1 uncultured Enterobacterales bacterium | reverse complement strand
GGTGAGGACCGACCAAGGACACCAAGGAGACGACAACTACATTGACACCTCCCGCGAAACTCGAGGTCGAAACTCGAGACTCGAGGTCGAAACTCGAGACTCGAGGTCGAAACTCGAGACTCGCTGGAGCGGTCAGAACTCCTGTGGAGCAGACCAGTTCCGTGCCGAGAGCGTCGAGGGGCTTTCGGGGCGCTGGTCCGGTCTGCGTGCAACCTGTACCGCCCCCCGGATCGCGCGCTATCTTCCTCGCGCGATGCGCGTCCTCCTGCTCGGCACCGGGCCCCTGCCCTACGAAGACCCCAGCTACCTGGGCTTCCCTCAGCTGCGCACGCACCAGGCGCTGCTCGCGCTCCTGGGCGCCGGCCACGAGGTCGAGCTCTGCCTCGTGCAGGACACCGAGGATGCGCTGCGCCGCGTGCTGGTGCCGGCCTACCCCGCGCCCTTCGCGTGCATGGCCATCCGGCCGCAGTCGCTGCACGGCCTGGAGCGGCTGCGGGAGCTGCGCCGACGCTTCGAGCCCGACGTGGTGGTGACCGCCGGGCCCTACGAGCCGGCCCGGCTGGGACCGCTCGTGGTCGAGGACGAGCCGCTCTGGGTGGACGTTCCGGGCGATCCCTTCGCCGAGGCCCAGGCCAAGCAGGCCCACCAGCCGGCCCAGGATCCCACGCTGAACATGCGGGCTGCCTACGCCGGGGCCTACGCCCGGGCGGATGCCTTCGGCGTGATCTCGCACGCGCAGCGGCACGCGCTGCTCGGCCAGCTGGGCTGGTTGGGGCGCCTCGGGCAGGGGCCCGTGGAGCAGGAGCGGGTGTTCGTGGTGCCTGCGGGCATGGACTTCGGCACCCTCGACGCCGCGCCCCCCCGCGTCCGAGCGCCCGAGTCCGACCTCGTGGTCGCCTTGAGCGGGGGGTACAACACCTGGCTCGACGCCGACACGCTGCTCGAGGGCCTGTTGCTGGCGATGCGGTCGTGCAGCGGCCTCCGGGTGGTGTCCACCGGGGGGGCCATCGAGGGCCACCACAACGCCACCTACGAGGCCTTCCGCGCCCAGGCGCTGTCGAGCCCCTTCGGGCGGCGCTTCACCTTCCACGGCTGGGTCCCCCACAGCGTGCTGCCGGGACTGCTCTCCCGCGCCCACCTGGGCGTGTGCCTGGACCGGCCGGGCTACGAGCCGGAGCTGGGCACCCGCACCCGCGTGGTGTTCTTCCTGCACCAGGGCCTGGACGTGGTGGCCACCCCCTGCTCGGACCTCACCCGGGAGCTCGCCGGTATTCGTATGATCGCGCCGGTTCGACCCGGGGATCCGGAGCACCTGGCGGAGGTCCTGGTGCGCGCCTGGCGGGAGGGGAGCGACGGCTCCACCGCCGAGCGCGGGCAGGCCTACCTGCAGTCACGGTACGGCGTGGACCGGTGCTTCCGGCGCCTGCTGAGCTGGGTCGACGAGCCCGCGAGGTTGCCTGCGGCAGAGCCTCCGTCAGCGGGTCTGGCGGCCGAGGTCGAGCGCCTCCGCGCCGAGCTCGACGCGGTGTACACCAGCCCCACCTGGCGGGCCGCGGGGCGCGCGCAGGGCATCCTGAAGCGGGGCGCCACGCGGGTCGGAAAGATGCTCGGCAGCAAGGAGAACGAGGAGATCTGAGCGCGCTTTTTGTTTGCATGATCATCCGAAATGCTGCATAAAGATGGCAGAGCGGAGGTCTCCCATGCTCTCGCTGCGCAAGGCCAAGGTGGCCGACGTCCCCAAGATGCACGCACTGATGGCGCCCCACATCGTGCAGGAAGCCCTCCTGCCGCGATCGGAGCGCACGATCGTGGAGCGGCTGCGGGACTACACGGTGGCGGAGTCCGACGGCCAGATCGTCGGGCTCGCGAGCGTCTCGCTGGTGGAGCTCCACCTGGCCGAGCTCGGCGCGGTGGTGTGCGACCAGCCCGAGCTGATGGCCGCGCTGGTGGATGCGGCGGTCGACGAGGCGCGGAGCTTCGGGGTCTCCAAGCTCTTCGTGGTGGCACCGACCCCCGAGCCCTACCAGACGCTCGGCTTCAAGCTGGCGACCATCGCGGACTTCCCCGAGAAGCGCGACCGGCAATGCCTCCGGTGCCCACGGCTGCCGCGCTGCCGGCAGGTGGTGTTGGAGCTGTCGCTGTAGCCGTTCGGGCGCCGCCCCCCGCCGGCAGCGCAGTCTTGGGCTCAGTCAGGATCGGGGCGTTGACCTTGCCCATGGCATAGAACGCGTGGCGAGTGATCTCGTCGGCCGACCAGACGAGGCGCGCGGTCACTCGCCCCACAGGTCGGAGAAGTCGACGAGGTAGAGGATGCCCGGCTCGTCGGGCGGGTGGCTGATCAGGCCCATGTACGGGAGGGAGGTGGCCATCGACTCCCCCGTGTAGCCCGCTCCGGCGGCGATGGCGGCGACCGCGGCGTCGGGCAGCTCGTGCACCCCCGTCAACGGACCCGCCACAAGGTACACCGCCCCCTCTCCCGTGCCGGCGCCACTGGCGTACAGGACGAGCTCGGCCTGCCCGTCTCCGGTGTGATCGGCCAGCTCCAGGTCCGAGAACAAGTCGTAGTCGGCGCCGCTGTCGAGCCTGGGTCCGGCGTTGACCTGGGCACGGCAGTCCGGTACGGAGCCGCGCTCGTTCGCCGAGCCGGTGAACACGCACGCCACAGCCGTCTGCCCGTCGTCGTGCTCGGTCGTTCCGCCGATGAGGGCGTCGGCGTAGCCGTCGCCGTCGAGGTCTCCGCCGGTGCCGAGAGGACCACCCGCAGTCTTGGAATACGGGTAAGAGCCGGCTCCTACCATCCAGCTGTGGCCGTCGTTGTAGTCGAGTGTGCCCAAGACCGGGCCCGAGTACAAGCTCCAGAGACCTGATTCATATCCGCCGCCGCCCGCGATCACATCGGAGATCCCGTCGCCGTCCATGTCGCTCGCATCCGCGAGATAGCTGCCCGTGTAGGAGAAGGACGGCCCTGTGATGGTCGCCACGGCGTCCCCAGGGTCGAGCGCCTTCCAGCGCTCACCGGCGTCGAAGACCAGCACGCGCCCGTCGTAGTTGTCGTAGTGGGGAGCCCCCACGAGCCACTGCATCACGGATCCGTCGCCCTGCACGACGGCGGAGCTGTAGCCTGTCCAGTCGCCGTCCATGCTCTCGGCGAGGGTCAGGCGCTCGACAGCGGTGACATCAGAGACGCCTGTGAGCGGTCCCCAGAAGATGTGCGCGCCGACAGGATCGGCGCCCATCAGGGTCAGGTCCAGCCAGCCATCGCCGTCGATGTCCGCGCCGGGAGCCCGCGCAGCGGTGTAGGAGCCGACCGAGTACACATCGAGCCGGCCCGCCTCGTCGCCCGACGCCGGGTCCACGAACACGGCGTTGCTGCAGGACAGCGCGAGCAGGTCGCCGAACGGCTGGACGTCGTAGATTGCGCTGCAGGCGTCGTTGCCGCCATAGGTCGCGTGCGCGAGGTCGGACACGTCGTACACCTCGCCTCCCCACGGCTGGGCGGTGTCTACGCCGGAGTCCGTGTCCTGGCTGTAGGGAGCCGAAGTGTCCAGCGTTTCGCTGTCATCGTGCGGGGTGTCTGATTCGCGCGCAGTGTCGGTCGAGGTCCCCTTGCATGCCAGGGGGAGCAGGACGAGGCACGCACCACAGACAGCGGTCACGACGTGACGACCTTTCGATAGCAGAGCACGCCGGTGGGCTGGAGTTCGTCCCAGTCACCCATCTCCGCGCTCGTCTCCAGCCAGCACAGGTGCACGTCACCTTCGGCTCCAAGGCCCACCGAAGGCTGCATGCACATCGTGAAGTCGTAAAGAGAGAAGGCCACCTGCTGGCCCTTCTCCGGAAGGGACTCCGGCAGTAATTCTGCATCACCCCGGACCACAGACAGCGACGTGCCAGCGGCCTCGGTCCCCAGGATAGCGTAGCGCCCTCGGACATAGATTGTTTCTGTTCCGCCCTTCGTCTCTACGACGATGTCCTCCGGAACGACCACCTGCTTCCCGACCAGCAGCTCGTCGACGCTGATGCCCAGGTCGCTGGCGAGGCTCGCCGCCGCCTCGGCGCCGCTCCAGCCCTCGATGCGGTCCCGGTCCTGGTTCATCGTCCCGGTCTGCTCCTCCCGCAGCTCGGCGATGGTGCTCGGCCCGATGATGGCGCTCTCGAACACCAGGCTTGCGTCGGTGTCGGGCAGCTCTCCCAGCTCCTCCCAGGGCGAGGTCGTCGGGCCGCTCTCCACCTCGGCCCGCGCCCAGTACACCCCGATCAGCCAGGGAGCCTCGAAACCCACCGCGGGCCACACGTTGTAGACGTGGTCGTCGTTGGCCACGAGGTGGAAGAAGCGGTTCTGGTAGCCCTCGCCAGGCGCGAACTGGTTGCGGGCGACGGGGGAGAACCTGAAGGTGTAGGGGTCGTCGCCCTCGACCACGAAGGCGTCGCTCACCCCCTTGTGGCAGGCGAGGAAGAAGCGTCCGCCCGGCGTCACCGTGAGGCTCGGGTCGTACACGAAGGTGTCGACGTCGGCGCCACCGGCCAGCAAGCGTGGCCTGCGCCACGTCCCGGTCGGGAAGCCCGCGGCAGGGAACGCGCTCGCCGTCCAGTACACGTCGTTGCGGCTGTTCGCGGCCCCCGCCGCCGCCGTCCGCCGCTTCCAGGCCACCACCACCTGCTCCGCCGCCACCGACGCCGCCACGGTCGGCACCACCGCCTCCATCACGAGCGACGTGTTCGTGCTGACCGCCGCCGAGACCCAGCCGAGCCCCCCGGGCTCCAGGTAGGCGTAGTCGATGTGGGTGTGAGCCTCGGTGGACTTCACCGGCCAGACCACGTGGAAGCCGCCCTCCTCGTCGGAGGCGATCGCCGGGTAGGCCACGCCGTCGGCCGCCGCGCCGGTCGACAAGAGCCACTCGCTGACCAGCGGCGAGGTGAGCGCCGACTCGATCACGGCGACCGCACACACCGTGCGACCCGGCGGACCGCCCACCGTGCGCACGTAGGCCACGGCCACCGTGCCCCGGGCGCCGAAGGCGATCGCCGGCTGGCTGTAGAGCTCGTCGGCATGCTCGAGGGTGGCGAGGACCTCCCAGCTCGACCCTCCGACGAGGCGCGAGGGCGCCTTGCCCACCACGTACACCTTGCCGTCGTAGCCGAAGGTGGCGACGACCCCGCCGTCGGGCCCCACGGCCAGCCACTTGCCGCCGTTGAAGGTCAACGACAGCAGCGAGACGTTGTCCAGCTCGACGATCGTCTCCTTGTCGCCGAGCACCGGCTCGGCCGCCCTTGCGCCAGGCAGCACGAGCCGAGCCGCGTCGAAGAGCCCGAGCCCGGAAGGGAACGCGGACATCAGGCCGCGTAGAAGCGGAAGGCGGCGACCGCGGTGACCATGCCCGTCTCGATGGTGGTGCCCGAGGTGCTGCGGATGGCGAGGAACCAGCGCATGCGGAGGCCGAAGGTCGACTTCGTGGTGTACTCGGGGTGCACCACGTTCCCACCGGTGGTGAGGGCCGGGAAGAGGTCGACGTGGCCGGACCACGCTCGGCCGTCCGTGGTCCACTGGAAGGTGATCTTCCACTCGAACTGGGGGCTCGGGTTGACGGTGGCGGTGTGCGCTGCGATGCCCTCGAGGTAGGGACCGGACCGCTTCGCCCACTCTGGCACGTCTTCCAGCTCCATGTACTGCCAGGTGGTGGTGCCGTCGGTCTGGAGGGTGACCTTGTCGGCCATGGAGACGAGGCGCACTGCGGCGCTGGGAGCTGCGAGCTCGGGCATCGGAACCTCTCGGTGGGCCGTTCGCTCCTCCCCACGAGGGCGCCGGCTCCTTTGAGATGGCTATGGAAGGGAGGTCTCCGTGGCAAGGGCTGGCCCCCCCCTCTATTGACATGCTCTTGACAAGTCCTCGGGTGGCGACTGGCCGAGCCGAGCCCGTGGGGTCTGGTGGCGTCATCCTGGCGACGCGCTCCGGCGGACGCTCGCGATCAGGGCCTCTGGCCGAGCCGCACCTTGCGCGCTGCGCGCTTCCGGTAGACCACCGCCAGGACCTGGGCGACGGGTCCGAAGAACTCGTCGGGGATCAGGGCGTTGACCTTGCCCATGCGTGGAGCGCGTGGAGAGTGATCTCGTCGGCCGACCAGACGAGGCGCGCGGTCACTCGCCCCACAGATCGGAGAAGTCGACGAGGTAATCGTCGAGTGCGCCGATCACACCCGGCAAGAGAGTCCTCCTTGCCCTCACGACACGTGATGTGGCACTGTCATCTGAGGAGACGCGAACCGAACAACATCCAGGGACATCTGGGGAGGGACGATGACGAGCACCCGCGCGATTTCACGTGTGGCACAAATCCTGCTGGGGGGCGACCCTCCTGAGCGCAGGACCTGAGGCGGGCGCCGCCTGCGTCGACAACGATGGCGACGAGTACTACACCGGCACAGACACCGGCTGCGTCGCGCTCGACTGCAACGACGGCGACAGCCTGGTCAACCCGGACCAAGCCGAAGACCTGGCCACCGCCCACGACGATGACTGCGACGGGCTCGAAGTCATCTACCAGATGATGGAAGCACCGCTCGGCAACGGTGCGTGGTGGAACACCACCAACGTGACCTTTGCGGGGAACCTGGCGATCCTGGCACCATCCGGCGGCAGCCCAGCGACCATGGAGCTGAAGAGCTCGTTCGACTGGGAGTACGGGGAGCTGCACGCTCGCGTCGGTGTGGCAGACGTCGACGGACCCACGACCTGCACCGTCACCGTGGACGCTGGTGCGGACGGGACCGACACCGACAGCTTCACAGCAGAGGGTGAGCACGACCTGTCCTTTCCGGACCTCGACGCACCCTTCACGGTCGACAGCTTCGAGATCAGCTGCTCGCACGTGGGGCCGCCGCCCACGATCGACATCGACTACGTGAACATCTTGAACGGTGACTTTCTCTGGCAGCCCCCTCGGGACCAGGAGATCGCCTACATCGACGCGGACTGGCCGCTGGGCGGGAACGTCGCTTCCGTCGTCCGCACCGACGAGACGGGCAACAACCTGGTCGCGGCGTCCAACAACGGTGGCGTGGCCCTCAGCACCGACGGATCGGGCGACGTGTGGTGGCTGATCAACGGTGAGATCGACGGGCAGAAGCTCGACACCCAGGACAAGCTCCGTACCTGGGAGGTCTTCGCACAGGACGAAGACGACATCGTCGTGCTCACGGGCACCGAGATCAGCTCCACCATGTACGGCGGGCTGTACCGGACCACGAACAGCGGCCTGGGCTGGTACGAGCTGACCGATGTCGAGGCACGGGCCGACGACCGCTTCCACATCTGCACCGACAAGAGCCTCGCCGGCGGCAAGCTGATGACGGGCTGGATCGACGGCGACAGCGAGCAGGTCTTGTTCTTCGGGAACCACGACACCTCGCTGGGCACGAGCAAGCACGTCGGCGTCTACGGGCTGACGAGCGAGGACACCTGTTCGATCGAGTGGGTGGCCGACCTGCCCGCTACCGGCATCGTGTCGGCGATGGAGGTCACCACGGTGGGCGACGACGACGTGTTGATCGTCGGCTTCAAGACCATCGACGAGGCCAGCGCGGAGCCCGACACGCTCTACTACTGCCCCATCAGCGGCAAGTGTGGTGGAGCGCCGGCTCTCGACGTCAGCTGCCTGCCCATCGCGGGGAGCGAGGGATGGGACGTGCGCGACATCGCGGTACAAGTGGTCGACGAGGACGTCACGCTCATCTACGCGGCCGACGCTGGGCTTGGTCTCGACACGGCCGTGAGCTCCGCCTGCTCACGCGAGGAAGGAACGGTCCAGGTCGTCGAGCTGGACGCGTCTGGGGGAAGCGTGGCGGTCTCCACCTGGGACAGCGACACCACGACCTCCGGCACGTGTGAGGCCGGAGACTTCAGCGGCTGTCCCCAGGCGTGGCACGACCCGAGCGACACCGGCTTGCTCCATGAAGACTACCGGCAGTACTACGACTCGACGTACGGCAAGGACCTCGGTGCCGGCGAGATGCGTCTCTACACCACGAGCACGGTGGACAGCGTGAACGAGCTGACCGGTGTGGCCCTGTTCGACGACGGTGCCCAGCAGCTCCTCTTCGCCATTGCGAACCTCAGTCAGGCCTATGCCTTCCCGCGGATCTACCGGGCCGATGTCGGCACGGATGTCCCGGAGCCGAACGACACGCTCCCATGGAAACCTCTCCAAGACTACTACACCGGCGAGTCCGTCGTGCTGGACACCGACGACACCAGCGCGGACACGAATCCTGAACAACGGGGCGAGGCCGGCAACGACAAGGGGACCTACCTCCGCGCGCTCGCCAACCACGACGACCGCGCCGAGGTCTTTCCGGACCGACCTGTCGACATCACCTTCTACGAGCTGCCGGGCGAGGACGACTGGGAGGGCCAGGTCTACGGCTTCCTGGGGATCTGGGAGCTGCCGAACGCCAGCGGAGGCGCGCCGGGTTTCGACTCGGCGTACGGCAACCCCTCAGTCGACCTGGACAAGATCCCCTTTGGCTTCTCCCCGCTGTCGGGGCTGGGAGACTTCCAGCAAACCACCACCCAAGACGTGGCGTTCTGCGAGGGGTGCGCTGTCAGCGGGATCAACGCCGAGGGCATGGCCTTCGGGGCGGTCGCCGACCACGGCATCGCCAACTACTTCGGACCTCCGAGCAGCGGCGCACGCGAGGCGGGCAACCTCGAGTGCCACTTCGCGAACTTCACCGAGGTGAGGAACCTCGACCTCGTCGAGGACGACACCACGGCCACGCTCTGGGGCGTGTACCTGCACGCTGGCGGTGACCCACCCAGCAAGCGGGCGATCTCGAAGGCGGTCATCACGCTGGCCGATGAAGACGACGTCGAGGACTGGAACTGGTGCTACGAGACCAGCACCAGCGGGAAGACTGCAGCGCCAGAGACGTATGTTGAACAGGCTGGAGAGCACGACTGGGTGTGCAAGCGCCACGAGGCGGACACGACCTACCCCCGCTGGCCCGCATGCGACTCATCGACCGATGGTGAGCTTCTCGACATCGCCGCGACCGAGTTGGGCAACCCCTTCGACATCGAGGCCCTGCACGATGACGCCGACGTCGCCCTCGCCACGTTCTACTCGCACGCGAGTGGCGACACCGCCGACCCGTATGACAGGGAAGGCGGCCTGGTCCTCTTCTACGACGACAGCGGCGAGATGACCCGGGACCGCGTACCCTTCACCATGACCGGCACCGGCTGCACCTCCCTCGACGAGAACGAGTTCTTCGACGGCGCCGTCACGCTGGCCATCGATCAGGCCAGCTCCGCCTGGAGCGCTACGGCGTCCGAGCGCGACGTGTGGGCCTACGTGGGCGGGAGCGGCACGGCCACCGACGACTGCTCGATCTTCCAGGTGCACATCACCTACGACAGCGGCATCGAGGCCGAGTGGACCGAGCTCCCCATCGGGAGCGGGACCGACTGCAGCGGCTTGGGTGGCAACAAGCTCCAGGGCATCGCTGCCGCTCCCTGGGCGAGCGACAGGATCTGGGCCTTCGGCGAGGCGGAAGGAAGCGATTCTCTGTGCCAGATCGACGCCCTCGACGCCGACAACCCTGTCCTGGACCCGATGGCGCCCGACGGCACCACGTGGCGGCGCATCAAGCACGTGTCGCCGCACCCCTACCTGGTCGACACCCTGCTCGTCGGCGTGGGTGTGCAGGCGGAAGACAAGGGTGGCGTGACCTGGGAAACGCTGGACCTCTTCCAAGCGTCCTGGCGGTGGTTCGGCGCGGCCGGCGAAGTGAAGGCGAGCTGGCGGCCGTATCGGGACTCCGGGCTCTACAACGGCAACATCACGGGTGTAGCCTTCGATGTGGACGAGTCCTCCACGCCCTACGATGTCACGAGCATCTGGATCTCCACCGCCGGCAACGGCGTGTGGGAGGGGAGTCGCGGTTGGCGCTTCTGACGCTCTGGGTCCTCGGCTGCACCGACAAGCCGTCGATGCACGACACCGCTCCCTCCACGCACGACTCCAACGGGCCCGTCGACTCCGGTGTCGACACAGGCCCCTTCGACCGCGACGGCGACGGCTGGGTGGCCAGCGAAGACTGCGACGACAGCGACGCCAGCGTCCACCCCGGCGCCACGGAGACCTGGTACGACGGAGTCGACCAGGACTGCGCCGGTGACGACGACGACGACGCCGACGCCGACGGGCACGCCGCCGAAGCGCAGGGTGGTGATGACTGCGACGACACCGACCAGACCATCTACGAAGGAGCCCTCGAGACGGCCTGCGACGGCATCGATCAGGACTGCGACGGCTCGGACACCGACGACGCCGACGGTGACGGCGAGACCCCTGCGGCGTGCGGTGGCCTCGACTGCGACGATGCGGACCCCTGGACGAACACGTCGGCGGAGGAATGGTGCGACGAGACGGACCACGACTGCGACGGGGAGCCGCTCGCCGACGGGATCTGTGGCGGGCCGCAGGAGGTGCTCCCGCTCTCACGCCTCACCGTCCTGCCCGACTCAGGCGAAGGCGACTACGCATTCGCCCGCATCGATGGCATCGGCGACCTGAACGCGGATGGATCCGACGATCTCTACGTCTATTGTCTGGACTGTGAGAAGGCCGACGGCTCCTACGGGTCCATCGCCTACCTGCTCGACGGACCCACCTGGGGCTCCGAGGTCCTGCACACCGAGATCGATGCCACCACCTTCACCCAGGGACGCTTCGGCAGCGGCATCGGCGAGTACACCGTGCCGCTCGGGGACTTCGACGGCGACGGCATCGACGACCTGCTGCTCGCCGGCCCATCCTACAGCTACTACGAGGGTGGAGCGCTGATCGTCCTGGGTCCCAGCCAGGAGTGGGGAGAGGAAGCGGACATCGAAGACCTCGCCGACTTCGCCTGGCTCTCCTTCGAGGGAAGCGACGGCGTCGGAACGACCCCTGCTGCGGGCGACTTCGATGGGGATGGCCTGATGGATGCCGTCGTCGGGGGAGGTGGTGACAAGAGCAACCACGGCGATGACGACCACATGTGGGTCTTCTTCGGTCGCGAGCAGGGAGACGAGCCCGAGTGGGACTACGGGTTCGAGGACGAAGTGCGTGTGATGGCCCCCGAGCGGAGCGGCGATACGTTGCTGGGTTTCGAAATCGCGGCTGGAGATCTTGACGGGGATGGCGCAGACGACGTGATCGTGCATGAGGTCATCGATGACGTCACCTATGTTGTATCTGGCCAGGACCTGGAGTCCGCCCACAACCAACGCATCGACGACATCGCCGTGGCCACCTTCGACGGCGACCTCGACTGCCTCTCGGTACTGGGCGACTGGAGCGGCGACGGGTATGGCGACTGGGTGGCGGGAGTGTGGTGGACCGAGGTCGAGTACCCCGAGGCGGGCGCACTGTATTTCCACTCCGGTGGCGAGGGCGGAGGAGCTTCGACTTACAACGACGCTGTGGGATTTCTTTATGGCGGGCCCAGTGACGGCACGGCGCTTGGCCGCGATTGTTCAGCAGCGGACATCGACGGCGACTCCCGCGACGAGCTTGTGATCGCTGCAACCTCGACGTACGACGCCAACGAAGACTCTTATGGCGTGCTGGACGATGCAGCCGGCCTACCCGAAGGAAGCACACGGTACGCACCGCCTCTTGAGTTCTCGCTGCGAGAGACCGACCTGCTCGACCGCGTGACCGAGGCGCCGCTGTTGGACTGGGATGGCGATGGCGACAGCGACCTCCTCCTGTTGGGCTATGCGGAGTCCGCTGGACCGGGCGGCTTCGCCATCATCCCCGGCTGGGACATCCCCTGGGACGAACCGGAGTACTGGTAGCACCGATGATGCTGGCTCTCGCCCTGATGGCGTGCACCGACAAGCCCTGGGTGTACGACACACTCGCGATCAGGGCCTCTGGCCGAGCCGCGCCTTGCGCGCTGCGCGCTTCCGGTAGACCACCGCCAGGACCTGGGCGACGGGTCCGAAGAACTCGTCGGGGATCGGGGCGTTGACCTTGCCCATGGCGTAGAGCGCGCGGGCGAGGGGGCGGTTCTCGATGCAGGGCACGTCGTGCTGGCGCGCGACCTGCCGGATCTTGAGCGCCATGTGGTCGATGCCCAGGGCCACGATCTTCGGGGCCGGACCCTCGTCCTTCCGGTAGCGCAGGGCGACCGCGTAGTGGGTCGGGTTGGTGAGCACCATGTCGGCCTCGGCCACCGCCGCGATCATCTGGCCGGTGGCGATCTGGCGCGCACGCTGCCGGCGCTGGGCCTTCACGTAGGGGTCGCCGTCGACATCCTTGCGCTCCTGCTTGAGCTCCTCGGTCGACATCTTGAGGTCGTCGCCCAGCTTCCACTTCTGGTAGCCGAAGTCCAACGCCGCGATGGTCAAGACCAGGGGCATGCTGTAGAGCACGACGGTCCAGCCGAGATCGGCCAGGGTGGCCAGCTGCTCGCCGGGCGACAACAGCGCGATCTTCGGCAGGTCGTCGATCCGGTCCTGGAGCGCGACATAGACCACGCCGCCCAACGAGACCAGCTTCAAGAGCCCCTTCGCCAGCTCCACCAGCGGGGTCCAGGAGACGTACTGGTTCTTGATGCCCTCGATCGGGTTGAGCTTCTCCCACTTGGGCTCGAAGACCTTCCAGGCCATCTGGAAGCGGGTCTGGGCGAAGCCGATGAACAGCGAGATGAGGATCAGGCCCAGCATGGTCGGGCCCGCCGCCTTCACGATGAGCCCGATGCAGTAGCTGCCGAGGTCGGCGGCGTGGGCGATGGTGGTGGGGCCCGGACGCTGGACGTCCATGCCGTAGAGCATCGCGTCGGTGAAGCTCCGCCTCATGGGGCCCGTGGCGAAGACGAGGGTGGCGGCCCCTACCGCGAGCACGCCCGCGCTCGAGAGCTCCCGGGACTTCGCGATCTGGCCCTTCTCGGCCGCGTCCCGGAGCTTCTTCTCGGTGGCTTCGTGTTGTTTTTCCTGGCCGCTGTCGTCCGCCATCTCAGACCGCAGCCTTCAGGATCTGGCCCATCCAGGCCACCGCGTCCTGCATGGCGCCCTCGTGCACGCTCAACAGCACCGGCAGGCCCAGCGCGAACAGCATGAGGCCCGCCACGTTGGTCAGGATCATGCCGATCGAGAAGAACACGTTCATGTTGGGCGCCAGCTTGATGAGCACCGCCACGAACACATTGACCAGCCACACCAGCGCGAGCACCGGGCCGGCCAGGCGCAGCCCGAGCACGATGGTGGCCGTGACCACGTCGATGAGCACGACCCCCGCTTCCCAGGGCGCCCCGACCGTGCCGGGGGGCACCACCTGGAAGCTCTCGCAGAGCGCCTCGATGCAGCGCAGGTGCAGGTTCGCGGAGAGGAACACCAGCCCGGCCAGCCAGGACCCGACCGCGCCGAGCACCCCGTGCTGCGCCTTGAGCAGGGGGTCCATGGCCATCGCGACGCCGCCGCCCATCTGGCGGTCCATCGCCTCGCTCGCCAGCGCGAAGGCGCCGAAGATCGTGGAGACCACGCTGCCCATCAGCACGCCGAGCAGGATCTCGCCGCCCATCGCGAAGGCCAGACGCCCCAGCGTGGCGGGGACCTCGGGCAGCGGGGCCGCCGGGGAGACGACCACGGTGAGCGCCATCGCGCCGAGCACGCCGACGTGGCGGGGAACGCCCAAGGCACTGATCACGGGCAGCGTGAGGAACAGGCCGCCGAGGCGGCCGAAGACCAGGAAGGCCCCGACCAGGACGGACAGCTCGAGCGTCATGACTCTGCGATGGACTCGAACATCGTGGTGCCGAAGCTCACGGCGGTCTGGAGCATCCAGCTCCCCGCGAGCGCGACGACCAGGAAGACCACGAGGATCTTCGGCACGAACACGAGGGTCATCTCCTGCACCTGGGTCACGGCCTGGAAGACCGACACCGTGGTGCCGACGACCAGGGCGGCCACGAGCATGGGGCCCGCGAGCAAGAGCACCGTGAGCAGTGCCTGCTGCCCGATCCAGACGACCTCTTCGAAGCTCATCCGAAGCTCTTGACGAGGGAGGTGACGAGCAGGCCCCAGCCGTCCATCAGGACGAAGAGCAGCAGCTTGAAGGGCAGCGAGATCACGACGGGTGGCAGCACCATCATGCCCATGCCGAGCAGGACCGACGCCACGACCAGGTCGATGACCAGAAAGGGGATGTAGACCTTGATGGCGATGACGAAGGCGGCCTTGAGCTCGCTGAGCACGAAGGTCGACACCACCACGCTGGTGGGCAGGTCCTCGACCGTGTCCGGGCGTTCGATGCCCGACACGGAGATCACGCTGCCCAGGTCTTCCCGGGTGACGTGGTGCAGCATGAAGGCGCGCATCGGCTGGAGGCCCAGCTCGAGGGCGGTGCCGGTCTCCATCTCGCCGGCCAGGTAGGGCTGCAGGGCGGTGTCGTTCACCTTCTGGAGCGGCTCCTGCATGACCAGCATGCTCAAGAACAGCGAGAGCCCGATGAGCACCTGGTTCGGCGGCGACTGCTGCAGGCCGAGGGCCTGGCGCAACAGCGAGAAGACGATCACGAAGCGCGTGAAGGGCGTCATCACCAGCAGGATGGCCGGCAGGAACGTCAGCGCCGTGAAGAGCATGACGAGGCGCACCGAGGTGGTGACCTCGTCGGCGCTCGCGGAGGCCGCCAGCTCGCCCACCATCGCGTCGACGGCGGGGACGGCGTCCTGCGCCCAGGCCGCGTCGGGCGCGACGGCGGCGAGGGCGATCAGCGCGAGCGGAGCGAGGCGCATCAACCGGTCCACTGCCCGTTGCGGGCGCGCAGCACCTGCTGCACCAGGTCCCGGGCCTTGTCGGCGCGGACGTCGTCTTGCGACTTGGGCGCGGGTCGGCGCGGTGCGGGCTGCTGTGCGGTGGGCTCGGGGCTGCCGGCCCAGGGGCGCCGGGTGGCGGCCTTGCGCGCGAGGATGCGGTCGACATCGGCCGTGGTGACCGGATCGGGCGGGGCGGCGGCGCGCGGCTTCGGCTGGGGGGCAGCCCGACGCGGCTCGGGTTCCGGGGTCACGGCGGCGGCAGCGAGCGGGGCGGGCCGGCTCGCGTGGCTGGTGAGTGCGTCCCACGCCGTGTCGACCTCGGCCATCGAGGAGAGGTCGCTCACGAGGTTGGGGCCGCCGTTGCCGACACCGACGAGCAGGCGGCGGGTGCCGCCGGCGCCGTCTTCAACCTCGACGATCGCGAGCCCGGCGCCTGCGCCGAGGTTCTTCCGGGCGATGACCTCGATGCCGCTGTCCTCGAGGCGCCAGGCCTTGGGCACGCGGGCCTGCAGCTTGTTGCGGGCCACCAGGGTGATGCCGCCGAAGACCAGGGCTCCGAGGACCACGCCCCAGCCGTCGAAGCCGCTGGTGGGCGCGGAGGCCTCGGCTTCGATCGTGGGCGCTTCACCGAGCAGCCGGTCGTCGAGCTCGCCCGCCAGGGCGGTCAGGGTGAGGAGGCTGATCATCACGCGGTCTCGGCGAGCTGGTCCTCGCGGCCCACCAGCTCGGTGATGCGCAGGGCCAGGCGTTCGCCGACCATCACGACCTCGCCGCGGGCGAAGACGCGGTCGCCGACCACGACGTCGAGGGGCTTGTCGGCCGCCCGCTCGAGCTCGAGGATCTCGCCCTTGCCCATCTCCGCCAGGTCCTTGACGGTGAGCCGGGCGCGCCCGAGCTCGACGACCAGGTCGACGGGGATGTCGTGGAGGAAGGTCACGTCGTTGGAGTCGATCATCGGGGGGCCTCACTTGGCTGGGGTGACCCCTCTTCGGTCACCGCGGCCGCGGGTTGAGGCCCCGCGATCGACAATCTCACTCGGCGAGTGGATCCTTGGGCGCGGGGCGCGTGATCTGCACCGCGTGCACGCCCTTCGACTCGCCGGGCTGCCCGTACATCAGGTGGCGTCCGTTCACGAACACCCGGACCTCGCGGGGGCTGCCGAGATCGATCAGCGAGCCCTCCTGGAGGGTCTTGACCTCGTGGAAGGGCAGCTGGGCTCGGGCGAGCTCGGCGCGCACCTCGAGGTTGAGCGGCATGACCCGGTCCATGTTGTGCCGGCGCTGCCGCACCTCACGGGAGACCTGGTCGATGTCGGGAGCCTTCAGGTCGCGGGCCGCCTGGGCGGGGATCGCCACGATCAGGAGGCCGTAGGGATCGTCGGGCCGGCCGAAGTCGAGCGACGCGGCGACCACCGGCATGCTCGCGGAGAGGCCGCCCACCAGGCGTGCGTTCGGGCCCAGGGTCTCGACCTCGACGGTGGTGACCTTCTCCGAGGGCCAGGCCTCGGTCAGGCCGGCCATGACGTCGTCGCACACGCGGCGGGCCACGCGGGTCTCGAGCTCGGTCACGGGCCGCATGCGGTAGGGGGGCGGCTCGTCCTCGACGCTCTCGCCGAGCATGATGCCGACCACCCGCGAGAGCAGGCGGCCCTGCACGACCACCAGGCCCGGAAGCCCCATGGGCTTGAAGCGGAAGGTGCCGAACACGCCCCCGTCGCGGGTGTCGCCGTCGTCGAGGATCTGGCCGACCGTGGTGACCTGGGCCACGCCCAGCCGCACGGGGATGTCGGCGCCGGCGCGGTTCACGAGCCGGGTACGCACCCGCCGCGCCGCAGCGCGGAAGAGGTCCTCGAGAGCGGGCAGCGCAGCGGCTGCTTCGCGGTCGGGGTGAGCCAGGATGGCGGGGGCGTTCGAGCGTCGCACGATCCCTACTTCGGTCGCTCGCGGCCCTACTGAACCACGAACTGCGTGAAGTAGATCCGATCGATGCGGATCGTGCCCAGCACGGTGTTGATCCGGCCCAGCAGCTCGTCGCGCAGGCGGGTCTTGCCGTCGAGCCCCTCGATGTCGGCGTAGGTGTAGTCGCTGACCAGGGTGATGATCGCGTCCTGCACCACCGGCAGGCGATCCTCGATCGCCATCTGGTTCTCGGCCGCGGTCTCGACCTGGACCTCCATGCGGAGCACACGACCGCCGCCGGTGCCGCGGAGGTTGACGGTCATCAGGCCGATCGGGATCACGGCGCGCTCCACCTCGGGGACCGCGGCCTCACCGTCTTCGCCTTCTGCCAGCTCCTCGCCGTCGTCGGCGACGCCGGCTTCGGCGGAGGGTGCCAGGAGGGTCGCGCCGGCGAAGCCGCCCGCGCCGCCCAGGATCAGCGTCGTGAGCGCGCCCAGGATCAGCGGAAGCTTGGACTTCTTGGGGACGTCGATGTCGTCGAGTTCATCGGCCATGGTGGCTTCCGGATCAGGGGGACAACAGGTGTTCGACAGCGGCGTTGGCGCCGTAGCTGTCGGAGCGGAGGACCAGCTCGACCCGCCGGTTCCAGGCGGAGTCTTCGCCGAAGGTCGCGGCGGGTCGGAACTCGCCGAAGGCGTCGGCCTCGAGCCGTGCGCCGGGGATGGGGCCGCGCTCGCGGAAGGCCTGGACCACCGAGAGCCCGCGCTCGGCCGAGAGCCGCCAGTTCTTCATCTCGTCGCCGCTGGCGTCGGTGTGGGCCTCGACGCGGATCTCGACGTCCTGCGTGGCGAGCACGGAGGCCACGTCGCCCAACAACGCGTAGGCGGCGGGGTGCAGCGTGACCGAGCCCGGGTGGAAGAGCACGCGATCGTCGAGGCGCACGCGGATCTCCTCCTCGTTCTGGGTCATGCGGACCAGGTCGTCGGACACGTGGTTCGACATCGCCTCGCGGAGCTTCACCACGAGCGGCTGCACCGTCTGGTCCTGTCGCATGTCGCTCGTGAGGTTCAGGGGGTCGTTGTGCGCGCCGACCCGCGCGTTGTCGAAGCCGCCCACGCCGAGCGCGGACTTGATCGAGTGGAAGACCGCCTCCACGCGCTGGGTGTCCTCGAAGTTGGCCATGGCCATCATCAGCACGAAGAAGGTCAACAAGAGCGTGACCAGGTCCGAGAAGGTGGCCATCCACCCGGGCAGTCCGGCGGGGGGCTCTTCGGCTTTCTTGCGACGCGCACCCATGGGCTACGCCGCGTCCTGCAGCCGGTCCTTGGGGGCCAGGCTGGCGTTCAAGCGCTCGACCATGAAGCGGGGGTTCTCGCCGGCGAGGATGGACAAGAGGCCCTGGGCGACGAGCTCCTTGCTGGCGATCTCCAGGCCCGAGCGCACCTTCAGCTTGTTGGCGATCGGGATGCCCACGATGTTCGCGAGCAGCGAGCCGTAGAAGGTGGTCAAGAGCGCGACCGCCATGGCGGGGCCGATGGCGGTGGGGTCGCTCATGTTCTGGAGCATCTGCACCAGGCCGATCAGCGTGCCGATCATGCCCATGGCCGGGCCGTAGGCGCCCATGCCGTCCCACACGCCGATCGCGGTCTTGTGGCGCTCGGTGATCTTGTCGAGCTCGCCGAAGAGCACCTCTTCGATCGCGGCGGCCTCGTGGCCGTCGACCACCATGCGCAGGCCGCGGGACAGGAAGTCGTCGGTGGCCTCCTCGGCGGCCGACTCGAGCGAGAGCAGGCCCTCGCGGCGGGCGCGGTTGGAGAGCTCGCTCAGGAGCTTGATGGTCTCGTCCGGGCTGTCCTTTGCTGCGACAAAAGCGTTCTTGGCCGCCTTCATCGCGCCGACGACCTGGCCACCGGGGAAGCCGATGAACAGGGCGGCGGTGGTGCCTCCGAGCACGATGCAGATCGACGGCACGTCGATGTACATGCCGAGCGAGCCACCCATCAGCATGGCCGACAGGATCAGCCCGATGCAGGCTACGAGGCCTCCGACGGTTGCGAGATCCATGCGTGCTCCGAGCGGGGAGGGGGTACATCGATCCCATCGGTCCGTTCTGGTGCCCGCTTTAGCGACCAGAGCGACGAAGGCGACGCCGAGGCGCCGCCTTCGGATCCGAGGGGGGGTCGATCACACCAGGTTGACGAGCTCCTGCAGGGTCTCGTCAGCGGTGGACACGATCCGGGCGTTGGCCTGGTAGCTGCGCTGGGTCTGGATCATGTTCACGAACTCGGTCTCGAGCTCGACGTTGCCGCCCTCGAGGGTGTAGCCCGAGATCGAGCCGCGGCCGCCGGTGCCCGCCACGCCCAGGGCGGGGTCGCCCGAGGTCGGGGTGGCCGAGAAGAGGTTGCCGCCGACGCGGGCGAGCGCGCCCTCGGCGGGGAAGGTGGCGATCGCCACCTGGCCCAGGGTGATCTCCTCGCCGTTGGAGTAGGTGCCCATGATCGTGCCGTCGTCGGAGACGTCGACGGTGGTGAGGTTGCCCGTGGCGTAGCCATCCTGGCTGACGCTGGTCACGAAGCTCTCGCTGCCGCTCTCCTGGAGGCCGCCGTCGGTGTCGTCGCCGGCGGAGTCCTTGCCGAAGAGGAAGTCGACGCTGATGGCGTCGGCGCCCACGAAGGTGTCGCCGCCGGTGAGGTCGGTGCTCGTCGCCGAGACGAGCGCGCCGTCCTCGTCGAAGCTCAGGTCGCCGCCGGCGATGGCAAAGGCCATGCCCTCGTTCGCCTCGTCGTCGTCCAGGCCGTCGATCTCGCTGCCGTCGACCACCGCGGTCCAGCTCCAGCTACCGTCGCTCGCCTTCTCGAAGAGCACCGTGGCGTCGTGGCCGACGCCGAGGCTGTCGTAGATGGTGATCGAGGTGGAGTAGTCCGCGGCGTCCGCCATCTCCGCGATGGTCTCGGTCTGGCCGTCGAGGGTGGCGTCGGCGACCCCGGAGTCGCTGCTGTCGATCACGTCGTCGTCGCCGGCGAGGGTGATGTTGAGCGCGACCTCGCTGGTGGCACTGTGCGGGATCGGGCTGGTGTCGATCTGCATGTCGCCGGGGAGGCTGGTCAGGCTGCCGTCGTTCGCGGTGAAGCCCTGCACCCGGAGGCCCTGGCTGTTGACCATGAAGCCCGACTGGTCGAGGTAGAAGGAGCCGTCGCGGGTGTAGTAGTCGCCGTCGGCGCCCGACACCTGGAAGAAGCCGTTGCCCGTGATCGCCAGGTCCAGCGCGGAGCCCGTGGAGGTGAGCGCGCCCTGCGAGAAGGTGGTGGACATGCCGCTCAGGCGGGAGCCCCGACCGACCTGCACGCTGCCGCCCAGGCTTCCCACGGACTCGGGCAGCAGGTCGGCGAAGCGCGCCGAGCTGCCCTTGTAGCCAACCGTGTTGATGTTGGCGATGTTGTCGCCGATCACGGAGAGGTTGATGCTGGACACGCCGAGGCCAGCGGCTCCGGTGTTCAGGGTGTTGAACAGAGACATGCGACGTTCTCCTATGGGAAGGTGACCCCTTCAATCAGTCGGGGGTCTACGGGCTTCCTCAGACGTCGCAGTCCTTGGTCGGGCCCGTGGGTTGGTGATGGTGAGATGCGGAGATCGTGTCAGGTCGCGACGCGATCCCCTCCTGGCTCCACCGTCATCTCAAGACGATGGTCGAGTCGATGTTCGTGAACACGTTGCCCATGGCCTCGGTGGAGGACATGGCGGTGATGACCGTGCGCTTCGGCACGCCCACGATGAAGGCGTTGTCGTCCAGCATGACGAGGGACTCGCGCGCGCCGCGGTCGGCGAGGCGGTCCACGGCGTCGGACAGCTGGTGCAGATCCTGCTCGCTCAGGTCGATGCCGCGGCTCTCGAGCCGCGCCTTGGCGTGCTTCGAGAACTCGAGCGAGGTGGCGGCCCCGGTGCTGGACTCCGGCTGGTTGCCCAGCAGAGCGTCGAGCTGGGCGGCGAAGTCGCCCGAGGTCGCGTGCAGCTGACCGGCGGTGCGCGGTGCGGCGGGGAGGAGCCCCGGGGCGATGGCGGAGACGGTGGACATCAGGCGGCCGCGTCCGTGTCCGAGACCTCGTCGGTGCTCTCGGAGTCGCTGTCAGATGTGTCACCGGAGGTGTCGCTGGAGGCGTCGGCCGTGGTGAGGCGGAGGATGGCGCCGATGTCCACGGTCACGCCGCCGATGCTCGGCTGCGGGCTGCCGCTGGAGTAGTCCATCTCGTCGATGGTGCCGATGACCAGCTCGGTGACGGCCACCGTGTCGCCCTCGGCGTTCTCGGCGGTGATCGACCAGGTGTAGTCGCCTTCCTCGAGCTGGTTGCCGTCCTGGTCCGTGCCGTCCCAGGTCCAGCTGCCCTCGCCCTCTTCGATGGCGCCGAGCTCTTCGCTGTAGACCACGTTTCCGTCGTCGTCGTACACGGTGACCGACGCGCTGTCGGCCGACGCGTCGGCGTCGTAGTGGAGCTCCACCTCGCCGTCGCCGTCGTAGGCGATGCCGTCGCCGACGGCCACGACCTCGGTGCCCACCAGCGACGCCATCGACGCGTTGTTGAGCGAGGCGATGCCCATGTACATGGTCTCCAGGAGACTGTTCTGGGTCATCAGCTGCTCGAGCTGGGAGAAGGTGGCGAGCTGGGCGACGAACTCTTCGTTCGCCATCGGGTCCAGCGGATCCTGGTTCTGCATCTGTGTGGTCAGCAGGTTCAGGAAGGTCTCCTTGGTCAGCTCACTGCCACCGTAGGTGACCGTTCCGGTCGACGCGAGGGCGTCGCTGTCGGACACGCCGGTGATGCCGCTGATCTCGGACATGGTGCCTGTTCTCCTGGTCCCGCTTCGGTCGTGCTGGGATCAGCTTGAGCGGTTTTCGATCGGGGTGATCGTGCGGGATGCTGGCTGCACGGTCAGGCCAGCGCGCTGACGGTGGCGTCGTGGGCCGCGGGTTCGGACCTGGACTCTGGCGCCGCCCCGCGCGCGGTGGGTTCGGTGGCGCCGCGGCTCGCTTCGCGACCGGAGCCCTCGCGGGGGTGCTCATCGCGGACGTTCTCGTCGTAGTGCTCGAGCGACCAGCCGCTCCGGCCCAGGCGCTCGTCGAGCTCCGGCTGGAGGCCGGCCTGCTCGGAGAGGGCCTGCACGGTTCCCTCGAGGCGCACGTCGACCTCGGCGCCGTCGCTGGCGATCTCGATGGCGAGCTCGTCGTCGAGCTCCACGCGCACGTGCTGCGGCACGGCGACGAAGCCTTCCGGGGTCTCGGCGGGGAGGTCCAGATCGGCCACGGTGGGGAGGGACTCCACCCGGTGCTCCGGGGTGAGCTCGGTGTCGTTGGCCGTGGCGGTGGCCGCGTCCACGGGCGCGCTGCCGTGCTGCAGGCGCGCGGCTTCCAGCCGGCGGGGACGACGCGCGACGGCTCGGGTGGGCGGGGGCTCGTCGACGGGCACGGCCTCGGTCGGGTCGGGCGCTTCGGTCGGGTCCGACGCGGGCTCGGGCGTCAGCGCCTGGCTGGGCTCTGCGAGGTGAGGCGCGGTGGGGGACGTGGGCTGCGGTCGGAGGTGCACGACCTTGGGCCCGGCGGCCTGCGTGAGCTCGATCGGCTCGGGAAGCTCGGTCAGGGGAGTAGCGGCTGGTGCGGGCGGGGGCGCGGTCACCTGCGGCAGGCGCTGGGGCTGGGTGCGGAGGGTCTCGCCACCGAGCGCGACGGTGCCGTCGACGTTCGTGGCCTGGGCGGCCCAGGCGATCAGCTCGTCCTCGGTGTCGATCGGCTCGAGCGGCAGCTCCAGCTGCTCGTCGTCGAGCGCGAGCATCGCCTCGCCCAGCTCGTCCGGGTCGAGCTCGAGCTCCAGGTCCGCCAGCTCGGGTTCGTCGCCCTCGCCGTCGGCGTCCTTGGGGAGCTCCACGCCCTTCATCGTGTCGGCCAGCACGTCGGCGAAGCCGTCCCCCGGTGGGCCGGCAGGCGCCTCGGCCATCGTGGCGGGGGGCGCGGACCACAGCGCCAGCAGGTCGACGCCCATCAGTCCTCCTCGACCGCCTCGAGCGGGGTCACCGTCATCATCTCGGCCAGCTTCGCGGCGCGCTCCGGGTCCATCGCGGCCAGGAGCTTGCCGGCCTTGCCGGTGTTCATGCGCTCCAGGACCTCGACCGCCAGCTCGTCGTCGAGGGCCGACATGATCGCGGCACCCTGCTTGCTGCGTGTGGCGGCGAGCATCTTCACCAGCGACTGCACCTTGGACTCGCGGGCCTGGTCGGCCTCCTCGAGGAGCTCCATGAGCCCCTCGCGGAGGACCTCGACCTCTTCGATGCGCCCTTCGAGCTGGGACTCCACCTGGCGGAGGTCGGCCTCGCGGGCCTCGATGCTTCGTTCGCGACGATCCAGCGCCCGCTGGCGGGCATCCAGCTCGTCGAGCACGCTCTGCATGCCCTTCGCGTTGGGCGTGCCCAGCACGATGCTCGGGACCTTGGCGAACACGCTGTCGCCATCGGCCGCGCGGGCCGTGGCCCAGCCGCCCACGCCGAGCGCGGTCGCCAGAGCGATGCCGAGGGCGACGCGACGGCCGCGCATGCTCACGCCGACTCGCGCCACCAGCCCTGGACGGCGAGCTCGTCGAGGAGCGAGGTCTCGGCGCGGCGCTCGGCCACGCGCGCTTCCTCGGCCCTCCGCTCCAGGATCGTGCTCAGCATGTGGGCCTTCTGGACCCGGTGCCGGAGCCCGTCGCGCGCTGCTTCCACCTCGGCGGCCGAGGTCTGCAGGGCGCGCTCCTGGTGGCGACGCTCCATCTCCATCCGCAGCTGGTAGCTGTGGTAGTGGGACAGCAGGGTGGGGTCGCCTTCGTTGCCGGCACGCTCTCGGGCTTCGGCGAGCTGGGCGCAGGTCGCTTCGACCATCGCCTCGTTCGTCGCGTAGCGACCCTGGGCCTGGGCGAGCAGCTGGCGCGCATCGCGCTTGTCCCGTTCGCGGAGCCGAAGGAGCTTCTGGAGCGTGCTCGACATGGTGGGGTCGACCTCCTGTGGTGTCCGCATCGGTGCCGCGGAGAGGGTCTTTAGAGGAGATCGGCACAACGGGGGAAAGCGTGAGGGCGGGGAGGTGGCGCGCCCCCCGGGTTCGCCGTATGTTGCGCCTTCTCTGGAGAAACGACATGGGCCTCGACTACCGCGTGCGCTGCTGCCCCGATGGGCTCGTCACCGACCGGCGTCGCCGCATCAAGGTGCTCGACTGCACCATTCGCGACGGCGGCATCTGCAACAACTGGGAGTTCAGCAAGGACTGGGTGAAGCGCACCTGGACCGCCCTGGCCGCCTCGGGCGTGGACTACATGGAGGTCGGCTACAGGACCTCCGATGGCCAGTTCGACCCCACCGCGGTGGGCCCCTGGCGCTTCTGCGCGGAAGATGACCTCCGAGGGGTGGTCGAGAGCTCGCCGATGAAGGTGTCGGTGATGCTCGACGCGCACCGCGCGGACGTGGACCTCATCCCGAAGGCCGACGAGAGCCTGATCGACGTGATCCGCATCGCGACCTACGCCCACGACATGGACAAGGCACTCAAGCTCCTGGACCGTGCCCTGGAGAACGGCCACGAGACCTTCATCAACGTGATGGCGGTCTCCACGCTCGAGCCGAAGGCGGTGGATGCGTTCCTGAAGCAGCTCCGCGGCTCCGGCGTGCACAACGTGGCCATCGTGGACAGCTTCGGTGCGCTCTTCCCGTACCACGTGCGGTACCTGCTCCATAAGTACCAGAACTACCTGGGCGAGGAGATCAAGGTCGGCGTGCACACGCACAACAACCAGCAGCAGGCCTTCGCCAACTCCATCGTGGCCATCGACGAGGGCGCGGACTTCGTGGACGCCACCATCCACGGGGTGGGCCGCGGCGCCGGCAACGCCCCGCTGGAGCTCCTGCTCTTCTACCTCGACAACCCGAAGTACGACGTGCGCCCCATCCTCGACCTGGTCGACGAGTACGCCACCCTGCGGGACGACCTGCGCTGGGGCTACCACCTGCCCTACGCCATCACCGGCTTCTACAACATCCACCCCAAGAGCGGGATCGATCGGATGAACGGCGCCGACCGGTACAACTGCCGGCCGATGTACGAGAAGCTGGCGCGTCGGTTGGACGAAGCCGCAAAGTAAGCCCGTGCAGACGACATCGCGGCGGAACGCCGCGGTGTGGGCGAGCCTCGCCTGGCTCCAACGCATGCGGTAGACCTCCTGACGGAGGCTCCTCATGCGTTCCCGACACCTCTTCGGCCAGGCCATGGGCCTGGTCGCCCTGCTCATCGCGGTCGGCTGCGACTTCGCGCTGGACCCGGAAGACGTCGAAGACGTGAGCGTGCAGTGCGAGCGCGGCCCCGCCGAGCTCAAGCGCGGCGACACCTTCAAGGTCGTGGTGTGGAACCTGCAGTTCGGCGCTGGGCGCAAGCACCAGTTCTTCTACGACGGCGGCGACGCCGTGCGGGTTCCCGAGGCCGACACCGAGGCCGCGGTGGCCGAGATCGCCCAGGCCCTGAAGGACATCGGGGCCGACATCGCGCTCTTGCAGGAGGTCGATCGCGGCAGCGACCGCACCCAGCAGACCGACCAGCTCATGGCCTACCTCGACGCGTCGGAGCCGGCGTGCTGGGCGTCCACGCCCTACCACCAGGTGGCCTACCTGCCCTACCCCGGGCCGACCTTCCTCGGAAAGGTCGACATGCACCTCTCCACGCTCTCGCGCTTCCAGATCGCCACCTCCAAGCGCCACCAGCTCGCGCTGCTCGACGAGCCCGGCTGGCGCCAGGCGATGAACCTGAAGCGCGCCATCCTCGAGACCACCGTGCCCCTGGCCGACGGCGGCGAGCTGCGGCTCGGCAACACCCACCTCTCGGCCTTCTCGGGGGGCGACGGCACCCTGGAGAAGCAGGTCGCGCAGCTCGACGACTGGATGGGGCACGGCGCGCTGTTCGTGCTCGGCGGCGACTTCAACATGCTGCCGCCGGGCGACGACCCCTCGCGGCTGACCACCGAGCGGGACCTCTACGCAGACGACGTCAACCCCATCGAGGCCATCCTGCCCGAGCGCAGCATCGCCACCGCCGACCCCTTGGACAAGTTCGCGCGCACCTACCTGCCCTTCGGCGAGGACGTGCCCGACCGGAAGATCGACTACGTGGTGCTGGGCGACGACCTCGAGGTGCTGAGCGCTCGTGTGTTGGGCCGGTACCGGCACCTGTCCGACCACCTGCCCATCCTCGTCGAGTTCCGCATCCGAAGTGGTGAGGAGCCGGAGCTCGAGGACGACGCCGACGAGGAGCCGCCCGCCGGCGCCCGACCGCGCATCGACGGCGCGCCGGGCGCGGACGGCAAGCGGGGCAAGGGCAAGGGCAAGGCCGGCAAGATGAAGGGCAAGGTGCCCCGGGGTGGCGCCAAGGGCGACCCCGGGTAGCGCGGATCAGCGCACGGCCACGCCGCTGCGCTCCCCGACCAGCCCGCTGGCCACCTCGATGAGCTCCACCAGCTCCAGGGCCTCCTTGCCCCGGGCCGCGCGCGACACCACCGTGCGGACCTCTTCGTAGGTGAGCTCGGCCGCGTACGGGGAGTCGCGCAGGAGCTCGGCGAAGCTGGCCGCGCCGAAGGCCAGGCGCAGGCTCCAGCTGGCCTCCTCGAACTCGGCGTGCATCAGCTCGGGAGCGAAGCGGGTGAGCCACTCCTCGGCCGGCGCGTCGGGTCCTGGGGGCTTGTTCCGCAGGCGCACCGTGGCCAGGTCGCCGCCCTCGTAGCCGTCGTTCATCACCACGTCGTAGAGCGCGGTCACCTTGTGGCCGCTGCCCACCTCGCCCGCGTCGACGGCGTCGTTGCGGAAGTCGCGGTCGGCGATGTCGCGGTTCTCGTAGCCGATGAGCCGGTAG
>CAZSAT010000094.1:0-26813 GCA_964604675.1 uncultured Enterobacterales bacterium | reverse complement strand
GTGTCGGTGTCGGTGTCGGTGTCGGTGTCGGTGTCCGTGTCCGTGTCCGTGTCCGACTCTTCCGCGGGGCCGGTGTCTCCGACATCCTTGTTGCAGCCGGCGAGGGCCAGGGTGGAACCGACGATCAGGATGGCAAGGCGCATGTAGTGGGTCTCCTCGAGTTCTCCGCATCGACGGTAGCACTTCCCACCGCGGCTGGTGTCCGAAGGCCGAATCCCTCTGGAGGACGCCATGATCTTCGCCACCCTGCTGAGCACCGGCTGCGTCTACGAAGAGCACATCCACCTGCACGACGACACGGCCTACAGCTACGACGAGGAGGGCCTGGAGCACGAGGAGGACGCGGCGCGGGAGGTCCAGCTCGCCTTCGAGCCCGACGTGGTCGCGCCTGGCGAGACCTTCCTCGGCTACATCACGGTGGAGCAGGGGGACATCAGCCTGAGCAGCGTCGCCGACCTGACCTTCTACGGCGACGCGGTGCTCGACAGCTGGGACGCGCGGGAGGGCGAGATCATCGTCAGCATCACGGTCGCCGCAGACGCCGAGGGGGCCCTCGATCTCGTGGTCGAGACCGACAAGGGCGACGCCTTGTGGCTCGAGGCCGCCGTGGCCATCCGGGCTGGCGACGACCAGGACTCCGCGGGCGGCGACGAGGGCGGTCAGGCGGGGAGCGAGGGCTCGGACGGCACGGACGGCTCCGACGAGCCCTGCGAGTAGCCCGGCGTCACATCCCGCCGAGGGACTCCGACCGGATGACGGCGGAGTCTTCCTCGTCGGAGGCTGCTCCGTCCAGACCGGGCTCCAGGTGCGTCAGGTCCTCGTGCAGGAAGGTGCGCACCGCCCGTGCGACCAGCTTGCCGATCTGCTCCACGTTGTCCCACCGCGGGGCCACGGGCACGCCCCGTCCGTCGTAGTCGTAGACCAGGTCCTTGCGCACCTCGATGCCGAGGCAGCTCAGCCGCTCCTCGGACACGATGTAGGCCTCGACCAGGTCGTCCTGGTGCTCGACGACGAACTTGCGGATGCGGTTGTAGGCCTGGGCTGCGCCCTTGAACAGGCGGCGCTTGCCCTCCGGGGCCCTGCGGTAGAGGTGGAGGTAGCTCCGCAAGGCCGCGCTGTCGGTGGACCGGAGGTTGGTGTCGAGCAACATGTCCCACACCACCTGGTAGCTGGGATCCTGCACGGCATCGCCGAACGCGCCGTCGAAGGCCTGCTTCAAGTGGTTGAAGTACGACCACACCTGCGCGCGCACCTCGGTTCCCCCCTCCGGAAGCCGGTAGGGGTAGTTGTGCGCGACGGGGATGCTCGACTTCTCGAGCGTGAGCGAGATGCGGTCGCGCAGCACGCGGTTGCAGCTGAACTCTCCGAGCTTCGCGGGGTAGAGCGGGTCGAACACGCGGAGCGGCACCTCCTCGGTGTGTTCACCGAGAGCGCTCGTGACCAGGCTGACCTGGGGGCGCAGGGTGCCGTTCCGGTTGTGCATGTCGTAGGTGTGCACGGCGATCTTCACGCGCGTGGAGCGCACCAGCTGGTCCATGCTCTCGGAGATCGGGTCGTAGTACTTGGTGAGCAACCTCCGCTTGGCGCGGTGACCGAGCAGCTGTGAGAAGGGGTAGTTGATCGCGAAGCGGTCCAGGTGCTGGGCGCGGGGAGCGGTCGAGCCGGGAAAGCGCCCGAAGTCCATCAACACCCGGGCGATGTTCACGCGGGTGTAGCTCCCCACACCCAGTTCCTTGGCCAGGGATGCGGCCACCATCGCGGCGCCCCAGTCCCGCTCCTCCACGTACTGCTCGTGGAAGGCGTCGGGCGGGATCATGTGGCCGCCGGTGTCGACCAGGAACTCGGCCGGGATCACCCACCCGTCGTGGATGACGTCGACCATCACCCGGTGGCGCCAGTGGGATCGGAGCCGGAAGTCCGCGCGCCCGACGACCGGCACCTGCTCGACCGAAGCGACCTCGTCGGACGACCAGGCGATCGGCGGGACGGTGAGGTCGAGGGGGTTCATCGGGCTCCAGAGCGCGAAGCGTATCGCAGCAGCGGCGCCATGCGCGAGGTACAAGGAGGGAGTGAGCGCAGGATTCGCCCTCGCCCTCTGGGCGTGCAGCACCATCGGTCTGGAAGGACTGGGCCAGGACACGGCTGAGAGCACGGATACCGGTCCCTCACGGGACGACGAGCCCATCTACATCGCCAGCCTGAGCCCAGCGAGCGGCCCGACCGCCGGGGGTACCGCGGTGACGATCAGCGGGTGGGGCTTCGGCACGGTTCCGACCGTGGAGTGGGGATCCACCGCCGTCGACATCACGGCGGCGGACGACGAGACGATCATCGCCACCACCCCCGGGGTGAACGCGGAAGGCACCGCCGACGTCACCGTGCACAGCGCCACGGGCAGCTACACGGCGACCAACGCCTTCACCTACCAGGACGGCTCCGCCGGATCCGGAGGCCTCGACGGCGTCGCGGCCACCGCGCAGGTCTCCTACATGTACAACCTCTGCACCGACTGCTGGGTGCCACCGGCCGACGAGGAGACCGCCAGCGCGACCGTGGCCTTCTTCGAGCCGGTGACCGTCGACTTCCTGGACTGGTTGCCGGCCCCGGGCACCTGCTCCCAGAACCCGCTGCCGTCCGACCCACTCCTCACCTACCAGGACGCCGGCAGCTTCGTGTACCTGAACAGCGGCGCGCGGAGCATCACCCTCGCGCAGTCCAACCAGGGAGGTGAGGTCACCTACACCTCGTCCACGGACATGGGCACGATGCAGGCCTCGGAGGTCAGCCACAACTCGGGCTACGACCTGGTGGTGTCGACAGGGGGCAGCGACGTGGCGGCCTACACCGCGGAAGACGTGCTGTACACCGGCCAGTTCTTCGAAGACCTGATCCCGATGCCGAGCGGCACCTTCACCTACGGGTTGTCGCAGAACCAGAGCACGACCTGGGCCTGGTCGCCGGCCGGGGTCGGCTCGAGCCTCTTCTACATCGAGTACGACTTCTACAACCCCACCTCGGGGGCCTTCCTCGGCATGACCGTGTGCGTAGACTACGACACGGGCACGATGGCCACGCCGGCTTCGGCGGTCATCGGCTCGCGCAACAGCCTGGTGGTGATCACGCTCGCGCGGCTGGAGAGTGGCGTGACCGAGCTGCCCGACGGTTCCGGCGACCTTCAGTACCTGTCGGTGACCTCGATCCAGGGAACCGGCACCGTGCAGTGATAGGCGCCACCCACCTGCCACGGAGCCTCCATGTACGCCGCTGACCTGCTCGCCGACCAGACCATCCTCGTCACCGGAGGTGGCTCCGGACTCGGGAAGGCGATGGTGCTGCGCTTCGCCGAGCTGGGCGCGAACATCGGCGTGTTGGGTCGACGCACCGCCCCCCTGGAGGCCACCTGCGCCGAGGTGCGGGCCATGGGCCGGAAGGCTGCCTGGGCGAGCACAGACGTGCGCGACGCGGACGCGGTCGACGCCGCGTTCACACAGATCGAAGACGAGCTGGGTCCCCTCACGGGGCTGGTCAACAACGCCGCCGGCAACTTCCTGGCGCCGAGCGAAGACCTGTCGGCACGGGCCTTCGACGCGGTGGTCCGCATCGTGCTCCACGGCAGCTTCCACTGCACCCAGGCCTTCGGCAAGCGCTGCATCGCCCGCGGCACAGGCGGGAGCGTGCTCTCCATCACCACGACCTACGCGTGGATGGGCTCGGCCTTCGTGCTGCCCAGCGCCTGCGCGAAGTCTGGCGTGCACGTGATGACCCGCAGCCTGGCGGTGGAGTGGGCCACCTACGGCATTCGCCTGAACAGCATCGCGCCGGGTCCCTTCCCCACCGAGGGCGCGTTCTCGCGGCTGATGCCCAAGGGCATCGAGGAAGAGGCGAAGAAGGGCATCCCGCTGCAGCGCTTCGGCGAACCCCCCGAGCTGGCCAACCTGGCGGTGTACCTGATGAGCCCGGGCGCCGCCTACGTCACCGGCGAGAACGTCACGATCGACGGCGGCGAGTGGCTGAAGAAGGGCCAGGAGTTCTCGAGCTTCACCGACTACCCCCGCGACCAGCTCAAGCAGATGTTGTCGTCGATGAAGCCCAAGAAGGGCTAGCCCGGTGGACGCCCAGTTCTTCGGCTTCGTCTTCGTCGGCTGCGTGTTCATCCTCGCGGCGTTCGGGCTCCGACTGGGCGCGCCGCGGCGGCGAGGCGAACCCCACCCCGTGGTCGCCGTGGCCGTGGACCTGGGCCTGCGGCGGGTCACGAAGACCCACGCCGAAGGCGTCTACAAGGGCGTGCAGACCACGGTGATGTCGACCATGCTCGGGTGGCGCGTGGAGTGCTTCCTGGGTGGACCGCTGCCCGGCGGCCTCACCCTGGCACCCGAGGCCATGGCCACCGCCCTCGGCGCCACCCAGGACATCCAGGTCGGCGATGCGTGGCTCGACTACCGGCTCGCGATCGGCGGCACGGACGAGGTCCAGGCCCGGGAGTTCCTGATGACCCAGCCGGTGTCGGACCGGGTGCGCCTGCTGTTCCGCCGCTTCGCCGTCGCGCACGTGAAGAAGGATCGGGTCGTGACCGAGAAAGAGGGCGAGCTGGAGCCGAACCGCCTGGTGGGCTGGCTCGACTTCGTGGTCGACACGGTGCGCATCCTGGAGGGCAAGACCGTGGAGGATGCTCCCGAGCCCACGCCCATCGTGGCGCCAGCCGTTCCGTTCGCACCCGTCGAGGCCCCCTTCGGCGGGTCGGGCACGGCCGACGTGCTCGGTGACCTTCGCCAGGAGCTGGCGCAAGCGGCCGCGCAGGAGCCACGAGACGACTAGCGGCGCGAACGACGCCGATCCCGCGTGCAGGCCGTGGACAACCGGTTACCAGCGCCGCTTCCCGGGAAGCTGGGATGGAGGAAGCTTGGCTGCAGACGACCTGATCGAGATCGAAGGCGTGATCAAGGAGGTCTTTCCGGGAGGCAACTTCGCGGTGGAGACCGAGGCCGGCACGATGGTGACCGCCCACCTCGCCGGGAAGCTCCGTCGCTTCCGCATCCGCGTGGTGCTCGGCGATCGGGTCACGGTGGCCGTCAGCCCCTACGACCTGAGCAAGGGTCGGATCGTCTTCCGGCACAAGTAGGGTCCACGACCCGGACCCCGGTCCCCTCTAGAAACTTGCTACGGGACATGAGGCCCGTCGGTGACACGGATCCCGACCTGCGCGAGACGGCGCACGCCGGCAGCACTCCGGTCCCCGCGGGCTCCTTGGACGACCTAAGCTGCAGGCAGGCGCTCGCGTCGCGAAACCAACCTGTCGGTCCTCCACCTGATTGACCCCCCCCCTAAACCGACGGGGTGGCGCGAGCGCCCACTCACTCCACGACGAGCACGCCGTTCTCGCCGCCGAAGCCGTCGTCGCGACGAAGCCGCGCCTCGGGCGGGACCACGGGGTTTCCGTCGACCAGGTAGATGTACTCGTAGGCCCCCGGCTCCAACGCCAGGCGGAGGACCCATTCGCCGCTCTCCGAGGGACTCAGCCGCTCCGGTTGCCAGTCGTTGAAGGCCCCCGCGACCTCGACGGTGGTGGCCTGCGGCGCCCAGAAGCGGAACTCCGCCGCGCCCTCGAGCGACACCGGCCCGCCGCGGACCTCGAGCTTCCCGAGACGCCCCGAGACGCCCACCAGCGCGCGGGTGCGGGTGTAGCCCGAAGGCCCAGCGTCCACGCTGCCCTCCGCGGTGACCGACAGCCAGCTCACGACCCGGTGCTCCAGCTGAACCCGCCCCCGCAGCCAGGTCGTCTCCGCAGGTGGCAGCCCCGCCACCCAGCCGTCGGTCTGGCCCCGCACATCGGTCACACCGATCGCTGCGAGCCCACCGAGCTGAGGGCGTGGCCACCACCGCGCAGCGAGGTCGGCGTCGGCGATGGCCCGCGGCAAGCTGTCGGCCCCGAAGCGCCTCAGGTCCGCGCTCCCCTGGAGGCCGACGCGGGGCGTGACCTGCCACAGGGCACCGGCCCCCGCGAGCAGTCCGAGCGCGCTCACGTCCTCCGCGCCCCTCAATGCTGGGCCGGCACGCAGCCACACCCGGCAGCGGTCTGCCGGTTCCAGCCGCACCGCCGGCGAGAGCGAGGCCTCGGTCCAGCCGCTGATCAGGCTGGCCCGGAGCTGCGCAACGCCGCCTGGCGCGACGGTCCCAGGCGTCCACGCCGCCAGCTCGCCCACGTGGCCGTCGAGCTGGTAGCCGCTCCCCCACCCCTGCAGCACGCCGCCATACCGAGCCGTCCAGGCGCCGGACCCGAGCGTGCGCGCCCAGCTGACACCGGCCCGGAGCTCGCCGGTGCCCACGCCGCCGTCGGAGGTGTAGGTGGTGGACAGCTCGTCCGAGGCCTCAGGCTCCTCCTCATCGCTCCCACTGTTCCCGTTCCCGTTCCCGTTCCCGTTTCCGTTCCCGTTCTCGTTCTTGGCACCCTCCTGGGTGGGGTCCGCGGCGACACCCTCCGCCACCACGGGCCAGGAATCCCACCCGCCATAGAGCGAAGCGCTCGCGCTCCACTCTGCGACCTCGGGGAGCAGCAGGTGCGGCTCGGGTGCTGCAGCGTACGCCGCAGCAAGCAGGATGACGATGACTCAGATCTCCAGGACCGCGTTGCGCGCTCCGAAGCCATCATCATGCGTCAAGGTGGCCGCAGGGTCGAGCACCCAGGCACCGTCGACCACGAAGAGGTACTCGTGGCGACCCGGGCGGAGATCCATCGAGGTCGCAAAGAGGCCATCGCTGCCTGGGACCAAGGGGTTTGCATCGGCCTGCCACCCGTTGAAGCTCCCGACGACCGCAACGGACGTGGCCTCGGGGGCCACCAGCTGGAAGCGCACCTCGACGAGCTCGGACTGCACCGCGTGCACCACCACCCGCGCAGGCTCCTCGCTGCCCCGCTCGAGCAGCTGCCCGGCGACGAGGCCCACGAGCGCGGCCGCAGCGACGAGGCCCAGCCAGTAGGGGCTGGAGCTCTGCTCGTCTTCGGCCAGCGCGCGCTCGACCAGGCCTGGTGGCGCCCGGTGCAGGATCAGCTTGTCGTCGGGATCGTGCGCCATCTACTTGGGTCCCTGCCCGTTCGAGTTCTGGGCGGGTTCGGGCAGATCGTCCCGGCTCTGGGGCGGAACGTTCCCGAGGGGATGGCTGCCGTTGCCCTGGCCGTTGCCGGACGAGGCCTGCTCCAGCGCTTGCCCCGGAGGCACCCCCGCCGCCACGAGCAAGGAGGCTGCGGTGGCTACACCGTTCACGCTGCGCTCCGGGTTCGCGCCGCGGGCGGCCGTCTCGATGAGCCGCACCACCTCCGTCTCGGGGAAGCCCTGGCCCAGCAGATCGCCGAGGCTCTCCAGCCCGCGAGCCCGCACCCCCGACTCCAGCGCTCCGAGCTGGGTCACGGCGGCCTCGGACGCCCCAGCTCGCAAGGCCAGCGCCGCCGCGGAGAGCACCGACGCTCGCTCGCCGCCCTCGGCCTGCGCACCCAGGAGGGTGCTCGCACGGGCCAGATCGCTGGCGAGCTGGTCCACGACCGGAACCAGGCGCGCCTCCGGGACACCCTTGGCCTGCCCCTCCGCCGCCTTGGCTCGAAGCGGTTCCAGGGGCACGCCGAGCTCGGTGGCCTCGGCGTAGATGGCCTCGAGGTCCGTCTGGGAAGCCAGGGCGGAGGGAGCCATCAGGATCAGGGTGAGGAAGTTCATGTGTCCTGGGTACGGATTGCGGAAGCTGAGGGTGACAGGTGTTCGACGCGTTCCCGCAACATCGCCTTGCCGCGTCGCACGCGCTGCTTGAGCGCAAAGACCGTGACGCCCGTGATGTCCGACATCTCGAGGTAGGTCATGTCCCGCAGGTGGAAGAGGGCCAGCGCCTCCCGGTACTTCGGCGGGAGTCTCGCAAGCGCGTTCCGCACCTCTCGATCGCGCCGCATCGCCTCGAGCTCGAGCTCGAGATCGTCGGCGGCCGCGGCGGGTCGGAGGATCTCGCCCACGCGCGCCCACCAGACCGTCCGGACGCGATCGCGGCAGGTGTTGGCCGCGATGGTGAGGATCCAGGGCCGGAACGAGCGCTCCACGTCGTAGGCGGCGTGGGCGCGCAGAGCCTTCACGAGGGTGTCCTGGGCGGCGTCCTCCGCGGCCTCCGGGCGACCGAGGATGCGCAGGCACACCGTGTAGATCTCGTCGGCGTGCCGACCGGCGAGCTCGGCGAAGGCGTGCCGCTCGCCCCGACGAAAGGCCTGTCGGAGGGCCAGCTCGCTCTCGGGGGGGCCGATCGAGGGGTTGGACACCCACCCATCGTACCGCGGCGGAGGGGCCCACGATTTTGATCCGGACAGGGGCACGATCCAGAGGAAGGGTTTGGACCGGGCATGCCTGCCCGCGGGATCCCGGTGAACCAAGCAGCTTGCAGCCTCAGAGAACTCGTCGACAAACGGCGGCGCCGTCGAGGCGGCGGGTTCGCGATCGTCGTGGGCCTCAGCCTGACTGTGCTCATCTCCTTCGCGGCCCTGGCCATCGACGTGTCGTACCTGCGCCTGGTCGATGCGCAGGTGCAGAACGCCACGGATGCGGCGGCCCACGCCGGGGTGAGCCAGCTCGACGGAACCGACGAGGGCCTCGACCTGGCTCGGTCCGCGGCCATCGAGGTCGCGGCGATGAACCTCGTCGCCGGCGACCCGCTCGTGCTCACCGACGACCAGGTCGTGTTCGGGGTCTGGGACACCGACGTGGGCACCTTCACCGCGTCCGACGATCCGAGCGAGGTCAACGCCTTGGACATCCAAGGGTCCGTCGCGGACGTCAGCGCCCTCGTCCGAGGGGCCGCCGGGTGGACCGGCACCGTCGGCGCTTCCGCCGCCACCACCGCGATGCAGTTCTGGGACGGCGCGTCCGAGGTCGACTGCTACCTGCCGGTGGTGCTGCCCATCTGCCTGATGGACGAGTACGGAACCGAGGAGATCATGGAGGTCGACCTGGTCTTCGCCCCGTCGACCGCCGACAACGTGGGCTGGGGACGAGGCGAAGGGACCCCCAACGCCAACTTCGTCAAGAGCCAGGTGGCCGACTGCACCCAGGATGGACCGCTCTCCACCGACGACACCGTGGGCATGCACGAGGGGGTCACCACGCCGGGGTTCAAGGCCATCGAGTCGGCCATCGAAGGCTCGACGACGACCTGGGACACCAGCACCTGGGGCAGCTTGCCGGAACCGATGGAGGGCAGCACCGTCGCATCGAGCGCCTACGGCAACACCCTCGAGGGGCCCATCCCCATCGTGCAGCACTGCGACGACTCCAGCTTCACGGGCACCGCCGAGGTCGAAGGCTTCACCTGGGCCGTCATCTTCGACGTGGTCGCCAAGGGGTCGGCGAGCGAGAAGAACATCCGTGTGCGCATCGACACGCAGAACCTGCATGACTTCGGCACCGAGATCGGCGGCACGGACTACGGTGTGCAGGCGGCCACCGCGGTGATCGTGCGCTGAATCATGAGGGTGGACGGGCACCGGTCGAGGCCCATAGGGTCTGGGCATGATCCGTCGCCTTGCCCGCCTCCCGGTCCGTGTCCTCCAAGCCGTGCTGGGAGGTGGTCGGAGCGATCCGCCCGCGGCCCCCCGCACCCGTGCCACGGAGTCGGTCGCGAGCACCCCACCCGACGAGCCGGCACACGACCACCAGCACGGTGCCGACTGCGACCACGACCACGGCCACGACCACGACCACGATCACGGGGCCCCCTCGATGCGGGTCAGCGTGGACGAGACGCCAAACCCCGACGCTCGAAAGTTCACCGCCGACAAGAAGCTGTCCGCCGGCGCGAAGTCGTGGAGCAGCGCCGAGGAAGCGGCCGACGACCCGCTCGGCGCCGCCCTCTTCGCGCTCGAGGGTGTGGCGTCCGTGTTCCTGGTCAACGACTTCGTCACCGTGACCAAGGAGGGCTCCGCGTCGTGGAACACGCTCTCCGACGCGGTGTGCGCAGCGATCGTCGCGAACGGGTAGCCAGCGAGCGGGCTCCGCTCAGCTCGCCAGGGCCACCGCGCAGCCGTGCTGGGCGCTGAGGCGCGCGGCCTCCCACAGCATCATCCAGACCGAGCGGGTGCCCGAGAGGAGCGGCGTGCCGCCAAGAGGCTTGTGCTTCAGGATGGCCAGCGCGGTGGCATCGGACACCACGCCGTCGGTGAGCTCGATGCCGAGGGCCGGAGCGAGGTGGGCCAGCTCACGGCTGAGCGCCATCGACGAGCCGAACCACCCATCGCTCGCCTCCAGGCCCGCGGCCTGCAGGGGACGGCGGAAGTCACAGGGCACGAAGTAGCGACGTCCGAGCCCTCGTAGGAGCCCGAGCTGGAAGGTGTGGCGCACGCCGCCGTGCGTCCGGCCTTCTTCCGCGAGCTCGCGCAGGCTCGAGCTCCCACAATGGTCGAGCGCGGCGCGCCCCAAGGTGTGGTGCTGGTGCCAGGTCTGGTGCGCCTCGACCGCCGCGGGTTCGACGTAGCCTTCGAAGCCGTTGTCGACGAGGGCGGCATGGAGGGCGGAGACGTCGCTCTGGGCGAGGTGCGCGAAGCCGTCGGCATAGGAGTCGACGACGCGCTGGAAGCAGCCTACGGACATCGGGAGAGGGTACCGTGTCCTCATGCACGCGATCGCCCCGCTCCTCCCCGCCGTGCTCGCCGGCCCCGCGATCGACGCGAAGGTGGTCGACGGCGACATCGTCACCACGGTGAGCCTGCACATCGACGCCACCCCCGACGCCATCGTCGATGCGCTGCTCGACCTGGACGCGCGCGTGGAGCTGTCGCATGTGGACGAGGTGGTGAGCTACCGCGACGCGCAGGGGCGCCTCGGGGCGCACTACACCGCGGGCCTCGGCCCCTTCTCCGCCTCCACCTACACCCTGTATGTATGCGACCGCACCACGTGGACCTGCGACTTCTTCCCCGACCCCGAAAGGGCGGCCGGCATGAGCGCCACGGTGGGTGGCTACCTCATCACCCCCGACGAGCTGGGGGCCACCCTCACCATCACGTCCACCTCCGAGCTGCCCGGCTGGGCGCCGGCCTCCATGCTGACCTCAGCGTATGGCGGCACGATGGCGGAGCTGTTGGAGTCGGTCGACCGCCGGGCGAAGCGGTAGCTATCGAAGGGCGATGGCCACCTTGCCGCGGGCGCGACCGGTCTCGACGTGGGCGTGCGCGGCCGCGATGTCCTCGAGGGCGAACACCTGGTCGACCACCGGCCGGACGTCGCCGGCGTCCACCAGCGTGGTGATCGCGCTGAGCTGCTTCCCGTTGGCTTCGCGCAACACCATCTTCGGCTTGACCCCGGCGAGGAGGCTCTTGACGAAGAAGCGCACCGTCGACCCGGCCACCGCCAGGACCGCCAGGTGAGGTCCGTAGCGCTCGGTGAAGCCCGGGAGCCCGCTCACGATGCAGGCCACCGCGCCGCCGCGCCGGCACGCGCGGATGGCGGCGTCGCGCTCGTCGCCTCCGAGCGCGTCGAGCACCAGGTCGAGGTCGTCGTGGAGGTCGTCGAAGCGCTGCGTGCGGTAGTCGATGACCTCGTGGGCGCCGAGGTCCCGCACGAGCTGGTGGTTCCGCGGAGAACAGGTGGTGATCACGTGCGCGCCGCGCTGCTTCGCGAGCTGGATCGCGAAGGTCCCCACACCCCCGGAGCCCGCCTGGACGAGCACGCGCTGACCGGGCCGGATGCCGTCGAGGCAGCTCCACGCCGTGAGGCCCACGAGCGGCAGGGTGGCCGCCTCCTCGTGGGAGAGGCTCTCCGGCTTGTGGGCGACCTGCGAGGCGTCGAGGGCGACCTGCTCGGCGCAGGTGCCGGGCCGGTCGACTCCCGGGGACGCGTAGACTGCGTCGCCGACCGCGAAGCCCGTGACCTCGGGTCCCACCGCCGCCACCGTGCCCGACACGTCGAGGCCGGTGATCCAGGGCAACGCCAGGCGAACGGGGCCCCGCAGCCCCCCCGCGCGGATCTTGCAGTCCACCGGGTTCACCGAAGCGGCGTGCACGTCGACGAGCAGGTCGTTGGGCCGCAGGGTCGGGGCCGGCGCGTCCTCGACGGTGAGGACGTCCGGAGGACCGTAGCGATGGAACCGGGCGGCGCGCACCGCTCAGTCCCCCTCGTAGCCGGAGAGCGCCAGGTAGGCGCCCTGGCTCCCGTCCTCCCCGGTCCAGGGCGTCGCCGTGAAGGCGAAGCGCACGCCGAGGCGTTGGACGCGAGGGAGCCGCGGAGCCAGTGACGCCGAACGTGGCGAGGCTTGGGGCAGCATCGCCGCCACGGCCACGCCGGCGGTCAAGCCGGCCGCGGTGCCCGCCACGTTGCCCACCCGCAGGCTGTGCTCCGTGCCGTCGACCGCGATGCCGACCAGAGAACCAATGGTGGCGCCCGTGGCCGCCAGCCCGTTGACCGCGGCCACCTGGGCCCAGCCCGGATCCCAACCCGCCTGCGAGGCGACCAGGCCGGCCGCGAGGCCCACGTCCGCCGCGATGAGCGTGGGGGGCTCGAGGGCCTGTTCGGGCACCAGGGAGGCAGCAAAGCCACCCAACCAGCCACTCCAGAGCCCGAGGCTGAGCGCCACGGCCATCTCGTCGGCCGGGAGCTCGCCGTAGGCCGGAACGGCGAGCGCCACCGCCTCGTGCCCACCCGCCACCGCCAGCGCCAGCGCACCGCCGAACTGCTCTTCACCCCTGTACCAGCCACCCCAGCCAGCGCTCTGAGCGAGGGCCCAACCGCTGAGCAGCACGATGCCCGCGCCCTCCTCGCCCGTGACGTGGACCTGGTCCCAGGTCAGCTCGCCGACGAGGTGGCCGGCCACGCCAGCGCCCAGCATCGGGCCGACCCACTGCGATGGGGTCCCGCTCGGGGACGCGACGCCCCCCAGACCGCTTCCGAGCAGCGAGCCGACGCTGAACCACGTCAGGCTGTAGAGGTCGCGGACCGGCTCGACGTCTCGCTGCGACAGCGCGACGGAGCCCGCGTAGCCGGCTGCAGCACCGACGCGCACGCCGCCACGGGTGTGCCGCTCCTCCACCGTCTCGAGGAACAGGCGCGGCGTCCAGCCGCCGATCCAGGCCCCCTGCGCCGTGGTGACGAACAGCGTGCTGGGCGCCGGCGGCGCCATCCCGGCCTGGTGAAGCGCGAGGTCGGCCGCGGCCAGGCCGTAGCCGGTCCCCAGCTGGAGGCCCGCGCGCGCTTGCCGGGTGTCCGGCGTGGTGAGGCCGGCCAGATCGCCGATGCCGGCTCCGAGCTGCCAGCCCGCGGTGCCCGCGAGCACCATGTCGCCCGTGGTCGAGGCCGGCAGGTCCACGTTCTGGATCAGGAGGCCGAGGCCGGTACCGGCCAGGTTGCCCAGCTGGCCGGCAGCGGCGATGCGTGCGTGTTCCCGCTCGGCGCCAGGGGGGATGATGGCCAGCCCGGCTTCGTAGCCGGTCCAGGCGCCCAGCAGCCCCGCCGTGCTGATGACCATGGCCTGGTCGAGGGTGGTGGAGCGCTCCGCGGTGAGCCTGGCGGTGAGCAGGCCGCCTCCCAGGCCACCCAGCATCACAGGACCAGCGCCCACCTCCTGGTTGAACACGTACCCCAGCGACCCGGCCTGGAGGCCACCGGCAGCCACCCCATAGGCCAGCAGGAGCGGACGACCGTCCAAGGGCGCCGGGGCCTCCGGAGCATCCAGGTCGTCCAGGGGGAGTTCTTGCGCGAGCGCCGTGGAGAGCAGCAGGATCATCGCGACCTCCGCTCGTGCAGCTGCGCTTGCACCAGGGCGCCGGTGCCCCCCTCGTCATCGGTCCAAGGAACCGCGGAGAAGCTTGCACGGAAGGGCAGGCGGGCGGTCCAAGCCGGCTGCGGGAGCACCAGGTCGACCGCGCTGGCGGCCGCGCCGTCGTCCAGGCCACGGGCGGCCAGCCCGCCACCGACCAGGCCGGCCGTGGTGCCGATCAGGCTCGCCGTGCCGATGGTGGAAGCGTCGGGCGACGCGAGCACGCCCACGAGGGCGCCGAGGCCAGCGCCGAGGGCGCCGCCACCGTTGATCACGCCGACCTGCGACCAGCTGGGCCGCCAGCCGAAGGCCTCGGGGAGTGCCGCAGCGACCAGACCCACGTTGCCCGCGACGAGGGTGGGTGCGAGCCGCCGCCCATCGGGGACGTCGAGCAGGTAGGCGCTCCAGGCGCCGTACCAGGTCCCCCAGAGGCTGCCCGAGAACGCCAGCACGGTCTGGGCGGGCGCCAGGTCGATGACCGCGGGCACCGTCCACGCTGCGACGGTGCTGGTGCCCGCCGCGGTCAACGCAAAGCCAGCGCCCTGCGAGCCCGAGCCGCGGTCGGCGCCGTAGATGCCCCAACCGATGGCCTGGTAGATCGCCCACCCCTGGAGCAGCGGCAGCAGCAGGGCGTCGTGCTGCTGCAGCTGGTAGGTCGGCGCCAGGAGCGAGCCGCCTACGTGGCCCAGCACGCCGCCCGCGAGCATCGGGATGACGAGGGCGCGCGGGTGGCTCTCGCGCCCGGTGGCGAGCGGGATGCCCGCCCCCACCGCGGTCCCGGTGGCGAAGCCGAGGGTCTGGAGTCCGAGCAGCTTGGCGTCCACCTCCATCAGCGGCGCCGTGGCGTTCGCGACGAGGTAGCCGGCGCCCAGCCCGATGAGGGCCCCGCCGTCGGACTGGCCGGCCGGTGGGTTGGCCGAGAACATCAGGGGCGACCAGGCCCCGATCCACGCGCCCTGCCCCATGTTCAGCAGGGAGAGGCTCACGGGTGGCAGCTCATGGCCGAGGTGGTGCGCAGCGAAGGCCGCTCCGCCCACCGCGTAGCCGGCCCCCAGCTCGATGGCCGCGTCGGTCTGCCGGGCTTCCACACCACGGGCCATGGAGGCGCCAGCGCCGATCGTCCAGCCGGCCGTGGCCCCCAGCAGGCCGCCGTTCCAGGTGCTGGTGGCGACGCCGAGATCTCCCAGCGGGTAGCCCGCCGCGGTGCCGGCCAGGCCGCCGAGGGCGCCGAAGGCCAGCACGCGCTCCGTCACCACGGGGCTCTCGACCACGGCGATGCGGCCCACCTGGTAGCCGGTCCAACCCGCCACCAGACCGGAGGTGTTCATGGCGACGGCGCGGTCCACCCCGAGTCCGATCTCGTTGGCCGCCAGCGCGCCCGCCAGCCCGAGGGTGACAGCGCCACCCAGGCCTGCAGTGGTCGCCGCGTCGCCGTCGCCGGCCGCCGTGTAGCCGATGGCGGCGCCGACCTGGGCACCCAGGAAGCCGCCGTGCGCGAGCATGCGCATCATGGGATCGTTCAGCGTGTCGCCGGCGAGGTCGGTGAGCGCACCCAGCTGGTCGTAGGACGTGGTGACGCCATCGACCGGCTCGTCCGAGGCTGGGTGCGGCTCGGGCTCGGGCTCGGGCTCACCGGAGGCTACACGCGCGGCGGCCTCGGCCTCCGCGGCTGCGTGCGCGGCCTCGAGCTCGGCGAGACGCGCTCGAGCACCTTCGAGCTCCGCCGCGATCCGATCGCTGTCCACCGTGGCCCGCGTGAGCTCCACGGCCAGCCGCTCGATGCGGAGGTCGGTGCTCTCGAGGGCCCCTTCGAGGCGCTCGACGTAGGCGCGAGTCTCCTGCAAGGTCTCGGGGACACGTGGGGCAGCGGGCGCCGGGAGCGGGTTCGTGCGCCAGGCGGCCGACGGGTCGGGGACGGGAGCCGGCAGCGGAAGCGGAGCAGCCGCGGGTTCCGGGTCGGGGTCGGGGTCGGACTCCTGACCGGTGGGATCGGGCTCCTCGACGTTCCGCTCATCGACCGGTGGTTCCGCAGCTGGCTCCTCCTCCGGCAGCGCACCCGGCTCCGCGGCCACGGGCTCCTCCGCGATCGGCTCCCCTTGCGCCTCGGGGAGCGGGTCCTGGGCCCACGCCGACCCCAGCAACACGAGCCCGAGCACGCCGAGGCTCACGTGCGGCGCCGTGCCAGCACCAGCGGAGCCAGCCACAAGAGCGAAGCGGGCGAAGCGCCCCCGCAGCCACAGGTGCCCTCACCGTCGACCCTCACGCCGCCGTCCCCGCCGTCACCGCCCGATGACGAAGTGTCGTCCCCCGCGGACTCGCCGGTGTCGTCGGGCAGCTCCTCCACCGCGTCGGTGTCGCCGGGGTCCTCTTCGGGCTCGGGCACGATCTCGGCACAGTCCGTGCGCGTGGCCAGGGCGCCCACCTGCTTTGCGTCCAACACCTGGTCGAACACGCAGACCTCATCGAGCGCCCCGGCCAGCTCGTAGCTGCCGCTGCCCTCGGTGTCGGCGCCCAGGTAGACCATGCCGCGCCCGCCACCCGTGGGGGCGCGGGCGTAGTCCTGCGCCGCGCCATGCTGCACGCCGTCCACGTAGAAGCGCACCTCGCGGGCGTCCGAGACCGTGCTCGCACCACCGACCAGGTCCCCGGGAAAGACGCCGACGTCGGGGTCGTGGGAGCTCATGTCCTCGACGAGCTGAGGAAACACGTCGAAGTTGATGGACGACTCGTCGCCGTCGGTCTGCATGTCGCTGGTCACCACGAAGGTGAGGTCTGCCGCCAGAGCGGTCGCGACGAACAGCATCCACGTCTCCCTGCGCGGAGGGTACCGCACCGCCGTTGCCCGGACGGTTAGAGCGCCGGCATGTTCGCGTACCTGCTGACCGCAATCGCTGGACCCCTGACCCTGGACAACTCCGGTGAGGAGAGCTGGTCGGAGACCTGGACCGCCATCGCCGACCTGTCCGACGGCAGCTACGCCCTGGTGCAGTACCTGTTCACGAACGCCGGCTTCGGCGACGGGAACGCGGCCTGCCGCGCGCTCTGGGTGCCTGCGGGAGGTGCTGGCGTCAACGGCGCCGACAAGGCCGGCTCGGACTGGACGGCCACCGAGACACAGGTGGACGTGGCGGACTGCTCGTTGCGCGTGGCCGACGGACAGACCCGCTTCACCGCGGTCACCGATGCGGTGACGCTCGACCTCACCCTGGACCGCGAGGCGCGCGCGCACCAGGCGCCCGACGGTCGCGTGGTGGCGAGCGACGGCACCTGGTACACGAGCGAGGTGCTCGTGCCATGGGCCGAGGCCACCGTGGTCACCAGCGGCCGGACCCTCACGGGCATGGGGTACCTGGACCACACACGGTCCACCACCATGCTGCCGAAGATCGCCACCGGCTGGTACCGGTTCCGCGGCTATTACGGCGACACGGTGTTCCTGGTCCAGGCCCGCATGCCCGCGGACGGAGGCGCCGCCGTGGGCTGGACCTGGGGCACCGGAGGCACCAGCGCGCTCTCGGACTTCACGGTGCTGTCCACGGCACCCGTGACCCTGGCCGTGGGCGACGCCCAGGTCGTGGCGGGGGAGCAGCTCTTCCAGTACAAGCCGGCTGAGCAGTACGGCCTGTTGGGCGACCTGGCCAAGCCCTTCGTCGGCGACCCCACCACCACCACGTACCGGGCGACGATGAGCCTGCCCGACGGTGGCGAGGTGAGGGGCACGCTCGAGGTGCAGACGCTCCAGTAGCTGCCGGCGCGCTGGACGTCGCCCACCTCCTCCTCACGAGACACGAAGCCGGGCCCAGCTCACGCCGCGCACGTACACCAGGCCCACCTCGTCGACCGTCCACCCGGCCGACTCCAGCACCCGCCGGTAGCCCTCCAGCTGGCCCGCGTACGTGGTCAGCTCCGGAATCCACGCCGCAGTCGCCGCCTTCGTGCCGGCCTTGAAGTCGATGATGACCGCCCGGCGGCCCGGCAACTCCACCACGAGGTCGGCCCGTCCCACGAGGAGCTCGTCGCCATCCACACCGACCACGGGAAGCTCGAAGTGGCAGACACCTGCCTCCACGAGGTCCGCGAAGCCCGGCAACGAGCCCATCAGGCCCCGTCCGAGCTCGACCAGCCAGGCGGCCAACTCGTCGTCGCGCACCCCGGCGTGCTGGGCGAGGTAGCGTTCAGCCGCGCCCAGCGTGGGGTCACCCTCGAACGCCCAGATCTCCAGCCAGCCGTGCACCAGCGTGCCCCAGGTGGCTTCCGAAACCTCGGCGTAGGTTCCACGGGGGTCGGGGAGCCCGGGCGCCGGATCGCCGAGCACCACCTGCCCTCGCGCGCGCCAGGCGTCCAGCAGCTCCGCCGAGGCCCGCCGGGCCGAGGGCTGCGTCACGGACCAACCAGGCGCGTCGGTCCAGCGCGCCTCGAAGGGCCGGTCACGGCCCGTGGGCAGACGCTCGAGCGCGGGGGCTTCACGGGCCTCGACCTGCTCCGGCTCCACCCGGTGGGCGAGCTCGCTCGGCAGCTTGCCCATCGCCTCACGGATCGCGGCCGTCAGGCAGTCCCCGCTCTCCACCATCTTTCCCAGGGCGAAGGTCACGCTCCTCTTCGCGCGCGTGAGCGCCACGTAGAAGAGACGGAGCCCCTCCTGCCGCTTCTCGCCACCCTCGAGCGCCGTCTGCAACACCGCGACCGGGCTCGGGCTCGGGTGCAGCCCACCCTCCACGTCGAGCTTCATGCCCCACATCGGCACGCCACGTGGCCGCGAGGTCCGAACGAGCGCGCCATACTGCACCGCGCTGCCGGAGAGCGCCGAAGCCCCCACGATGCACACATGGTCCCACTCCAAGCCCTTGGCCTGGAACACGGTGGTGACCTCCACGACGCCTGCATCCGCGTGCATTCGGACCGCAGGCAGCTCCGTGCCGGCCTCCCCCGACTGCAGGGCTTCCAACACCGCGCCGGGGTCGACGCGATCGGCCTCCAGGGCGCGGATGTGGTCGAGCAAGAGGTCCAGCTCCGCCACGCCGCGCAGACCGTCGGGGCCGGCCGCGATCATCGGCCGCCAGTGGAGCTCGGCCACGACGGCCTCGAGCACCTGGGCGGTGGGTCGGCGACCGATCGAGCGCCTGCCCTCGCGCAACAGGGCGCCGGCCAAGCGTGCCCGCTCCGTGTCGTCCGCATCGAGACCAGCGAGCTCGACGTCGGGCACCAGGATGCGGCCGAGGCCCCCACCACGACGCAGCCACAAGAGGCCGCGGTCGGTCAACCCGATGGCGGGATGCTTCAGGAGACCCGCCAGCGCGACATCGGCCGTCGGCTCCACGAGGGCACCCAACCAGCAGCCCAGATCACGCGCCACGGCCCCCTCGAGCAAGGTCCGGTCCCCCGCTACCTGCACCCGCAGGCCCCAGGCTCGCAGGACACGGGCCGCCTTGTGCGCCTGGGCCCAGCTCCGGGTGAGGACCACCGAGCGTTCGCCGCGCAGGTGAGGCTTGCGCGCCGACACCCGTTGCGCGAAGGCCGCAACACCCAGGGCGCTCGCGTCGTCGTGGAGGGGGGCGTCCACCCAGGCCACCGGGCTCGACCACACGGCTTCGTCCAGCGCGCCGAGCGCCGCGTCCTCGCCGTGCGCGAGCGTGGGAAGGCCCTCGACCCCGGCCTCGTGCTCGGCGAGATCGGTGAAGAGCAGGCGCTGGGCAGCCACGAGCCGCTGCGAGGAGCGGTAGTTGCTCTGGAGCTCCGCCCACGTCCCGGCCGCCTTCGCTCGGCCGACGAGCGCTTGCCACCCATGGGGGTCCGCGTGGCGAAACCGGTAGATCGCCTGGCGCCCGTCGCCCACGAAAAAGTGCGACAGCCCAGGTCGCATCGCGGCGAAGGCCTCGTAGAACGCCAGCTGCCCGGGGTTCGTGTCCTGGAGCTCGTCCACCATCAACAGGTCGAAGCGCTCCCGGAGCGCCTCCGGAGGCGACGAACACAGGGTCGTCGCGGCGAGGAGCAGCTCGTCGTAGTCGAGCTCGGCGGTGCGCGCGATCTCCGTCAGGGCCCGGTCGCGCACCTCACGAGCCAGCGTGACGAACGCCTCCCGAACCGCGTCGGCGCGCGGCAGCAGGGCGTCGTCCTGCCACTGGGAGCCCCTCCAGGCCGCCCACGCGGCCGCGCCACCCGGGGACGGGAGCCCCACCGCTCGCAGGGTGTCGTCCAGGACCTTCGCACGCAGCGGCCTCGGATCCCGGGACACCCGCGCCAGCCAGCGGAAGATCCCCACGGGCGGGCGGTCGTAGGGCGCGCGAATCCAGGCCATCACGGCCTGATGCAGCGCCGGCGACACCCAGCGGTCCTGCTTGGCCGCCAGCCATGCTGGCTCGCTCGCGATGGAAGTGCGCATCGCCTCTCCGAGCGCATCCAGCAGCTCCGTGAGGCCGCAGGTGTCGGGCACGCCCCAGGCGGCGAGGGCGGCCAGGTCGGAGGCGGCCTTGCCGAAGGTGAGCTCGGCGAGCAGGGTGCGTGCGTTGGGAGACAGCTCCTCCAGCACGGCGCGCGCAGCGCCGCGGTAGGCGGAGGAGGCGTCACCAGGCCCCCGAGAGGACCCGTCCAGGTACGCCACACCGGTGGTCACAGGCAAGCCAGCGTGAAGCAGGAATTCCTGCAGGAGGTCCCCGATGAAGGCATCGACCGTGCCGATGGGTGCGGCCGGCAACGCCTCGAGGGCGTCCAGCGCACGCTGCTTCGGGGGAGCGTGCGCCAGGTAGAGCTGGGCCATCTCGGGGCTCGCGCTGTCGGGCTGGACCACCGCCCGCAGCACGTCCGCGATGCGCACCCTGAGCTCGGCCGCCGCCTTGCGGGTGAAGGTGATGGCCACGATGCGGTCGGCCGTCGAGGTGTGGAGCGCACGCAGGTAGCGCTGCACCAACAGCGTGGTCTTGCCGCTGCCCGCTGGGGCCGTCACCACCCGGACCTGCTCGTCGAGCGGGTTCACGGGCCCTCCTCGGGGGCAAAGCCCTTGCGCATGCGACACACCGAGGCGAAGTCGCAGTAGGTGTTGCTGGCGCCGCGCACCGGGCAGCCGTCTGGGTGGGCGGCGGGGGGCCAGCTGCCGTCACGCGCCTGGTCCAGCAGCCCACCGAGCTTGTCGCGGATGCGCGGCAGCTCCGCCTGGCCGATGGTGTGGCGTCGGAACGTGCGCGAGCGCACCTGGTCGTAGGCCACAGCCTCCGCGCGGGCCGGGTCGTCGTGCTCGGGCGCCAGTCGGCCCAGGGCGTCGACCACGAGCGCGTACAGCGCAAGCTGAGGCCGGACCAGGGTGTGGAGCACCTGGGTCTCGCTGCCCGGATCCGTGTTGCCGGTCTTGTAGTCCACCACCTCGTAGGAGCTCTGGGGGGTCACCCCTTTGCGCCGTGACACGAGGTCCACGTAGCCACGCACCGACACGCGCCCGCGCCCCAGGGGGAGCCAGAGCGGGGGATCGTCGTCGCGGAGCGCGCCGAAGGCGAGCTCGGGTGCAACCACCTCGAGATCGCCGGACTCGTCGAGCAGGCTCGGTGTCACCAACACCCGGAACTGTTCCAGGAGCCGCTGGAGGTCCGGCCACACGCCCGGAAGGCGCTGCCGCACGTCCCGCGTGCGGGCTCCCGAGAGCCCGGCCACCAGCCGCTCTTCGGCGACCTCCTGGCCGCGGTCACGACCTCGTTCTTCCGCGAGGAGACCGTGCAGGTTCCCGCTGAGGTTGCGCGCCGGGCTCTTGGCGAAGCCGGCAGCCAGCACCGCGAGCAGTGTCTGCCTGGGTTCCGCGGGAAGCTGGTCCACGAGCGCCAGCCCGATCCTGGTGTTCTGCTCCGCGGCCGACGTCACCCGCGTGGTGACGTAGTGCTCCCAGTGGGTCTTCCAGCGGTTCGCCAGCCCTTCACGCGCCACGGCGAGGGCCGCGGTGTCCAGGCCGACCGGACGCTCCTCGGAGATCCGTCGCACCTCGGTGTCGGTGTGGCTGACCAGGGCCTTCAGCAAGCGCCCGCGCTCCGCGTCCACCTGCGCCGCCGGCGCCGCCCAGCGGATGCCGTCGACCGCGTGTTCCAAGGCCTTGTGGATGGCATCACCGAGCTCCCGTGCATCCAGCTCCTCCTCGAGCTCGTCGGGCGCCCGGAGCTTGAGCACGGACTGCAGCCACGCTCGGTAGAGGCACTGGGTGAAGGCGGTGAGGCGACTCGCCGACAGGTTGAAGCCCACCGGCAACCCGTCGTCCCGACCGGGGTAGGACCCCGCTTCGCCGAGCCACGGGCGCAGCTCGTCGGGGAGCCGACCCGCGTGTGCCTCGAGGAAGTCGGCCAGCGTGTCTTCGTCGGGGTCGAAGGTGTGCTCGCCAGGAGCCTCCAGACCGACCCCGTCCCGCAGCCACTCCAGGTCCACCTGGACCGACCGCGCGTCACGGATCGCGCCGCCCGGCACCAGCGCCCCGAGGTCGCGGGTCTCGGCCACGCCGGCCACCAGCCCATAGGTCTGGGCGGCGCGCACGTCGGAGGTGTCGAGGTCCAGGCCCACCACCGGCGCCGTGCTCCGACCGCTGCCATCGGTGAGCGGCGCGAAGGCCTGCACCTGCCCCGCCCTCGATGCGGCCCATCGCACCAGCTCGAAGCGCTCCCGCACAGCCTCGAGCGGTGTCGGCAGCCCCAGGGCCGCGTAGTCGCCCGGACGCAGGAAGGGATCGCGACCCGGTGGAGCTCCCAGGCCCTTGTCGTGCACGCCGGTCAACAAGAGCTGGTCCGCTGGCCGGCCGTCGTACTGCTCGTAGCGCAGGATCTGCACGCCCGTCTCCACCCGACCGCTGGCCACGCCTCCGGTCAGGGCGTCCTCGAAGGCCTGCTCGTCGGCCTCGAGGTGGCCGTGGTCGGACAGCGCTCGGAGGATGGCGTGGCCCACCCGGTCGCCTCCAGGGTCCGAGAGACCGAGCTCGTGGGCGAAGCGTGCGAGCTGGCCGAGCGTGGTTCCGCCGCTGCTCAGACGCACCAGCGTGGCGACCTTGGCGAGCACCACACGGGACACGGCCAGGCGACGGGCCAGTCCCTGCATCCGATCCCGTTGGGTGCGCTGCTCCGCTTGTTCGAGGTCGGCGGCCTGGCGCCGGACCAGCTCTCCGATGGCGTCACGCCAGGCCGCAGGCGTTCCCTGCACACGACGGCAAGCGGCCACCACCTCCCGGACCTGCCGCGCCGAGGCGCGGGGCGCGTCGACGCCCTCGACCGGCTCGATCCCGCAGGCCGGTGGCCCCGCCGCGAGCACCGAGGTGGAGAGCAGCCGCGCCAGGTCGCGTGCGGAGAGGGGCGCGAGACCGCCCGACGCGAACACCGGCACGAGCGGGTCGAGCACCGCGACCAGCGCGTGCTGGCGGAGCGGCGACGCCCCGTCGTCGGCGACCGGGACGCCATTGCGCGCCAGGGCAGCGCGCAGGCGCTCGGCGGTCGACCGATCCGGCACGAGCACCAGCGTGGAGGGCCCGGCTCGTTCCACCACCAGCCTTGCTTCGGCGTGCACGTCGGCGACGGTGAGGCACGGCAGAGGACCGGGTTTCGCGGCCCGTGGGTCGCCGCAGTCGACCGGTTCCGCGTCGAGCGAAGCCAGCAGCGCCAGCTCGAGGACCGTGACGGCTCCCAGGAAACGCGCGTCCCCCGCGAAGCCGAGCGCGACCACCCGCCCGGGGAGGCCACCGGACAGCAGGTGGCGCTCGCCGAGCTGGTCGGGCGCTTCCCAGGCAGCGTCGACCAGCGCCTGCAGCTCCGGGCGCAATCCGGCGAGCGAAGCTCCACCCAAGCGCAAGGCATGGGCCCGGTGCACGTGTTGCCGCAGCAAGCGGGACAGCCGAGGGCGCGCCCCGAGCAGCGCCGACCAGGGGTGCCCGGTGGGCAAGGGCGCCATGTCCTCGCACACCGGCGGGTCCAGGGACAAGGGCCTGGCGTCGCGCAACAGCCCGCCGAGCGTGGTGACCCGGAAGCCCGTCCGGGCGCCGGCCCCCCGAGCTGCGAGCCTGCGGTACACCGCAGCCGTCGTCGCCGCGGTCCGACACACCACGGTGGTCGACCGCGGGTCGTCCAACAGACTGTCGAGCCACGCCATGGTCCCTCCCGCCCGTTGCTACCACGGGCGCTTCTCGACCAACCTGCCACACGGCTTGGACAGCCGCTGTCCGCACCGGGTCATCGGTACCGTGCGATCGCCCCGGTCAGGACCTCGACCACGGCCTCCCTCAGCGACGCGCAGCCCAACACCTCCACCGCCGCGCCCCAGCTCACCACCCAGCTCACCACCTCGGGCGTGACCGGCAGCGCCACCTCCATCACCGCGCGCCCATCGTCCAGCTCCGACCACCCCACGAGGCCGGGCCACCTCCGCTCCCGTGCGACCACCGCCGCCGTGGGCTCGAACGCGAGACGCAGCTGCTCCACCGGACCGTAGCCCTCGAAGATCCCCAGCCCCTCGGCGAAGACGCTCTCCGGCGTGTAGCCCTCCGGCAGCTCGAAGCGCTCCGCCTTCAAGAGCTCCACCGAGCGAATCCGATCCACCGAGTAGGTGCGCAGCGCCGATTCACCCGCCAGCCGGCCCGTCATGTGGCGCATCGCCAACAGGTAGAAGCCATCCCGGTAGAGCACCAGCGTGAGCGGGTCCAGGCGGTAGGTCCAGGCCTTGCCGCCCGAGGCGCCCGCGTAGTGCACCACCACCCGTTGCTGTCGCAACAAAGCCCGCACCAACACGTCCAAGGTGTCTTCCGATGCGCGGTGGTCCTTGGGACCGAAGGGCAGGTAGTGGAACGCCGTCTCGACGCGCTCCAGCACCGCCTCGGCCCGCCACCCTCCCTCGCCGCCCAGCCGGGCCAGCACGTCCTCCGCACCGTCGGCCATCAGCGACCCCTCGTCGCCCGCCAGGGCGCCGGTCGCCAGACGCACAGCCGCGTACTGGAACACGGTCCCGCCGACCGAAGGAGCCTTCCCGCCCAGCTGCACCCAGGCCTCGCCGCCTCGACGCTCCCGCCGCACCAACGGACCGCCACGCTCGTCGTCCACGCCCTCCTCGAGGGCCTTCGCCCAGCGGGCCACGGTGCGCCGGTGCACCCCCAGCGTGCTCGCCAGCTTGTTCAGCGGCAGGGCGCGCCCGTGGCTGCGTTCGAGCAGCTGGACCATGCGCATCACCTGGACCGTGGCTTCGTAGCTCGGCTTGCGATCGCTCATCGGGGCTCCTCGACCAGGGCGGACAGCGGCTGTCAGGTCGGCGCGTGAAGCTGGTCTACCACAGCGGAGCCCATGCCCATGCCCAGCGCGAAGCCCACCAACGCCGACCTGTTTCCGAGCGACCTCGACCACATGGAGGCCGAGCTGGAGTGGCTCGAGTGCCGGTGCCGCCGCCTGGGCCTCGAGCAGAAGCTCGCCGCCAGCGGCACCGCGCGGAGGCGTCGCTGGCAGGAGGACGACGACCTGCCCACGAACGTGGTCAAGGCTCGGGCCACGGCCGAGAAGAAGAAGGAGACAAAGCTCCGTCGCACGCTCGACGCACGCATCCATGCACACCGGGAGGCGGGCCAGCCCGTAGCGCTCGACCGCCTCTGCGAGACCTACGGGCTCGACACCTTCGAGCGCAACACCCTGCTCGTGTCCGTCGCGGCCTGCTTCTCGTCCCGCCTGCTCGACCTGTACGACGAGGTGCTCGCGAACTCGGGCTTCGGCTCCGGGTGCTGCGTGGAGCTCGCCTTCGCGTTCTCCGAGCTGGGCTTCGCGGACCGCGTGGCGCACCGGGACCGCTTCGCGCCGTCCGCCGCGCTGTTGGCCAACGACCTCATCCGGGTCGACCTGAACAACCGCTACCGCGCGCCCGAGGACCTGCTCACCGCCACGATCGCGGCGAACGCCCGCACCTTCGCCCACCTCGTCGGCCGGGAAGGCCTCGACGACGCGTTCCTGGAGTTCTCGTCGCTGCAGGAACCCTTCGCGCGCTTCGACCAGGTGGTCCTGCCGCCCGACGATCGGTCGCGCATCCTCGCGGTCGTGAACCACCACGAGCGGTACCTCGAGGTGCGTCGGGCCTGGGGACTGGACGACCGGATCCGCTACGGTCGCGGGCAGCTGCTGTTGTTCCACGGGCCCCCCGGCACGGGCAAGACCATGACCGCCCACGCGGTTGCACACGCCCTGGGCAAGCGCATCCTCCTGGTCGACCTTCCGGCCTTCGTGCAGCACCGCGACGCGGACCAGTTCCTGCCGGGGCTCTTCCGCGAGGCGCGCCTCCAGAACGCGCTGCTGTTCTTCGACGAGTGCGAGCTGCTCTTCGCCGATCGCCGACGCGGCAACGCCCTGATGACCCTGCTGCTCACCGAGGTGGAACGCTTCGAGGGCCTCGCGGTGTTGGCCACCAACCTCCCCGGTGCCCTCGACCCCGCCTTGGAGCGCCGCATCCTGGTGCGCGTCGCCTTCGACACACCCGACCTGGAAGCGCGCGAGGCGATCTGGCGCGAGCACCTGCCGCCCGACGCCCCGCGGGATGGGGACCTCGACATCGCCGAGCTGGCCGGACGCTACGAGCTCACCGGCGGCCTGATCAAAAACGCCGTGTTGACCGCCGTGGCGGCAGCGGTCCAGGCCGACGCGACGCTGCCGCGCCTGTCGCAGCAAATCCTGGAGACCGCCGCGCGGGAGCAGCTGGTGAGCGTGGCCGCCACCTCCGGGCACCAGCTGCAGCCCAAGGCGCGCCTCGCCGACCTCGTGCTGCCTCCCGACACCCTCCGCGCCGTGGAGGAGATCGTGGCGGCGGCGCGCAGCTGGCGCCTCGTCGTGGACCGCTGGCAGGTCGGCCGCCACCTCACGGCTGGGCGCGGGCTCGCGGCGCTGCTGCACGGCCCACCGGGCACGGGCAAGACCCTCTGCGCGGAAGCCGTGGCCGGAGAGCTCGGGCGCCCGCTGGTCACGGCCTCGCTGCCAGCGCTCCTCTCCAAGTGGGTGGGCGGCACGGAACAGAACCTGGAGGGCGTGTTCGCCCGGGCCACCTCCTCCAACGCCGTGCTCCTCCTCGACGAGGTCGAC
>CAZSAT010000093.1:0-26928 GCA_964604675.1 uncultured Enterobacterales bacterium | reverse complement strand
CCTTCGCCAATCCCCAGCGGAACCTTCACGCAACTCTCGTGTGGCAGCTACATGGGCTGCGCGGTCTCCACGAGCGGTGAGATCGCATGCATCGACACGGACCCCTGGTACGACATGGGCGACGCCATCGCCGCTGTGCCTGAATAGACATGGACTGCCGCTACGACGAAGAGCTCGCCCTCCTCCCACACTACCAACAGAACCCTCAGTACCGCTCCTCCGTGGACGCGCCCGCGCTGTTCGGCGTGCTCCACGCCTTGGCGGTCCCCTGGGCGCCGGGCCTCAGGGTCCTCGACCTGGGCTGCGGAGACGGTCGGCATGCGCTGGAGCTGGCGCGACACGGTGCCGCGGTGACCGCAGTGGACTATGCATCGACTCGCATTGCCGCCGCGCGCCACCGGGCCACCGACGAGGGTCTCGAGTGCGAGCTGATCTGCCAGGACCTCCACGCCTACGTCGAGGAGTGTACTCGCTCCTTTGACCTCGTGTTGATGTTCGAGGTGCTCAAGGTTCTGGTCGAACCCGAGGGCGTGCTCACGCGGGTGCGCGCACTCCTGGGGAGTGGCGGGTGCATCGCTGGCAGCGTCCCACTCGACATGCCCTACGTGGCCCACCTCCAGGTGTTTCCCCACATGCGCGACGTGAAAAGGCGGCTCGCCCCGGACCGAGCCATCCCGTACGAAGGCCACGCGCTCTGCCGGTGGGATGGTCCCGATCCACCGACGTACAGTGCTCCGCAACTGAGCGTTTGCATCATCGCCAAGGACGAAGCCGAGCTCCTCCCGGCCTGCCTGGCGTCGGTGGCAGGGCTCGCCGACGAGATCGTCGTGCTGGACACGGGCAGCGTCGACGCGACTCCGGCGCTCGCCGAGGCCGCTGGTGCGAAGGTCCACCACTGGGAGTGGAACGACGACTTCGCCCAGGCACGCAACGCCGCCCTCGCCCACGCATCAGGCCGCTGGGTGCTTGTGCTGGATGCCGACGAGCGTCTGTGCAAGAACGGTCACGACGCCGTGCGCGACGTGATGGGCCGCGCGGATGTGGACTACGCGCTGCTCAAGCTGCACCACGCCGCGTCGCTCGATGCGGCTGCCCCGGACGTCGTGGCTGGTCGTGCTCGGCTCGGGGAGCCGGCGCTCCTGCCCCGCGTCTTCCGGAGGCTCCATGACCTGCGCTGGACACGCCCCATCCACGAGGGCGTGGGAGCGTGGATTCGAGGGCGCACGCACAGGCGGGCGGTCTTGTGCGCCGACATCGTGCATCTCGGCGCCGTCCCAGACTACCGACGGCTGAGGCGGAAGAACGAGCGCAACCTGCGCCTGCTGGACGCCTGGTACTCCGACAACCCCGACGACTTCAGCGCGGCGGGCTACCTGGTCAGCGAGTTGGTGGAGGCCGGCGCGCGGCCACGTGCCGTGGCCATCGCGGAGCAGGCATGGGCGCGTGTGGTCCACACGAACGAGCGGGACCCTGCCTCCGCGGTGCTCCCCATCCTCCTGGTGTCGGCTCTGCTCCAGTTGCTCCTGGAGGATCAGCGCCGCGACCTCGCCTGCGAGGTGATGGCGCACCTGGCCAGGTGGAGGGAGTGCCACCCAGAGATTGGCCGAGCGGCTGCGCACCCGAACTTCGCGTTCCTCGAGGGTCAGCTCGTCGAGATGCTCACAGTGGACGACCCGGACGAAGGCCGTGTCCGACAGCGCCTGTCCGACGCCGCCGGGTGCTACGCGCGGGCACTGACGACCGAGGGGGTCGCGCTGGCCCAGCCGGTGTTCGTCGGATTCAACGGCTGGCGGGCACGCTCGCGCCTGGGGCAGGTCGCCCTCCAGCTCGGGTGGCACGAGGAAGCGCTGTCCTGCTTCGACCGGGTCCTGGGTGACAAGCCGACGTTGCCCGAGGCCAGGCTCGGGCGCGTCGAGGCCTGCCTCGCGGGAGGGCGCGTCGAGGAAGCACAGAGCGCATTCGCCGAGCTCGATCGCCTCGACCCACCGTCGACCCTGTTCCTGAGCGCGATGATCGCCGCCGCCGTCGGTGACGCAGCGACGCCAACCCTGGCGGCCGACGGCCTCGCCACGCCCCATCGATTGACGCTTCGTCAGCACCGGATGCTGGCCCCGCTCACGGCCTTCGATGCGCACCCCGACGACTTCGTGTTCATCGGCGGCGCAGGCCGCAGCGGCACCACGCTGCTGAGGGTGATGTTGGACGCGCATCCCGCGATCCACTGCGGGCCCGAGGTGAAGGTGCTGCCGAAGCTGGCCCGCCTTCGCGAGGCGTGGGCGGCGTCGCTCGGCAGTGCCTTGCTGGACGCCGGGATCGACGCCCAGGGGTTGGACGACGCGTTTCGAGCTTTCGTTCGCACGTTGCTCCGCGGCCGCGCGCCGGGCGCCCAGCGAATCGCTGAGAAGACCCCTCACAACGCCGCGTCCATGGCCGTGCTGGGCAGCCTCTTTCCACGCGCCCGCTTCCTTCACGTGGTGCGGGACGGGCGTGCCGTAGCAGCATCCCTGCAGCGGCAGGCCTGGCGCGACCCCTCCACGGGTCAGCCCCTTGCACAGTGTCAGGACCTGGTCGCTGGTGCCCAGTACTGGAAGCAGCTCCTCCTCACGGCCCGTCACCAGGCGGCGCTCCTCCCGGGGCGCGTCCTGGAGGTCCGGTACGAGCTGCTCGTGGCCGAGCCCGAGCGGGAGCTCCGTCGCGTACTGGCGTTCTTGGGAGAGGCGTGGAACCCGGCCGTGCTGGAGCACACCAACTCTACAGCCGTCCTCCCCGCAGCCGAGTCGTCGAGCAAGGACGTGAGCCAGCCAGTGTACGCCCACGCTGTAGACCGCTGGCGCCGCGAGCTCTCGACGGGACAGATCGCCGAGGTAGAAGCCACCTGTGGCGACGTGCTGGAGTTGCTCGGATACCCGCTCGCGAGCGAAGCCACCGAGGCAAGGTAGCGAACCACTCGACGAGCGAAGCGCTGACCAGGCGCTACTTCGCGAAGCCCGCCGCGCAGGGGTTGGCTGGAACCGGATCGCATTGAGTACGTCGTCTTGTGCGATGGACGGCAAGTTCCGAAGAAGATCTGGTGCTATCTGGGGTGGGTGGCGATCTTCGCATATTCGAAGTAGTCTTCGAGATATCGAAGAGGCAACAAGGCGATCACCGACCTCCTCCCACTCCGCCAGTCTGTGGGCCAGACTGTCCGACGACTCCGGAAGGAGCGACGCTGGACCCTCGCGCAGCTGGCGCGGCGGCTGCAACTCTCCGAGAGCCGACTGAGCGAGCTCGAGCGCGGCCAGGGCTCCTTCAGCGCCGAGCATCTGCTGGCGATGTTCGGCCTCTTTCATGTCGGCCCCGAGGACTTCCTGCCCCCCAGCGGCGCGTGGGACCCGGTCGCAGGTTCCCTGCAGGCAGCGCTCTGGAAGTTCGGCGCCCGCCACCTCGTTGTCGACGACACGGTTCTCATCCGCCGCGAGCACGCACGTGTGTGGGACGCGGTCAGCGACGTGCTCGTCCGACATCCCAGTCCCCGCTTCCTCACCGCGCTCCCGCCCGTCCTCGTTGAGAGCAGGAACGAGATCGCCTTCGCGTCGGTCCAGGATGCCGTGGTGCGCGCGGGGGTTGCCCGTAGGTGGGCATGGCTCCTCGACCGGCTCCTCGAGGCCCTGGCCCTTACGACGGGGGGACCCCTCCCATGGCGCCGAGCCAGCCAGCGGACATGCCTCCTCGTGCGGGCCTTCCTGGAGCGAGTGCCACCCCCCGACGCAGAGGCCCCGCTCGACGTGCTGGACCAGGACGTGCGCAGCCAGGCCACGCTCCGGGCCGCACTGCTCCGGGCCCACGAGGCAGACCATCGGTGGCGCGTCCTCAGCCGCCTGACGACCGACGACTTCGTCGAGCCGCTCGAGGCCCTCCGTGACTCGCTTTGAGCACTTCCTGGACGAGCTCGACGAGCTCTGGACAGCCGAGCTTCCCGAGCGCTTGACCTTCCGTGTGATCGGATCGACAGCTCTCTTCCTGCAGACCGCCTACGAGCGCGGCACCAAGGACGGGGACGTGCTCCGAGCCGAGCGCGACGGCTTCGACGACGCCACCTGCAACGGGCTGGAGCGGCTGGCTGGGACGGGCTCCGCGCTCGCCGACAGCCACCGCATCTACCTGGACCTGGTGAGTCGCTCCCTGCCCTACCTCCCGCAGGAGCCCCTCTGGCACGCCTTCCCGGGCTGCTGGGAACACATCGATCTGGTGGTGCTCGACGTGGCCGACGTGTGCGTGTCGAAGCTGAAGCGCTGGATCGGGTCGGACCGCGAGGACGTGAGCCAGATGATCGCGCGCAGTGCGTTGGAGCACGACGTGTTCGTTGAGCGCTTCCAGGCGATGGTGGAGCACCACCGCTACGTCGCACGCGCGGACGAGCTCCTCCCGCGCATGGTCGAGAATCTCCACGAGGTCGAGCGAGACCTGTTCGCGCTGGACGGCGAGACCTCGATCGACCTCCCCGCGTGGATCGCCGACTGACAACCAGCTCGGCTCGGAAGCAGGGCTGGAGGAACCAGCTGGGCGCCAGCTCGGCGTGGGTGATCTCGAGGGCCACCCGGTCGGCGACGACGGACTCGACCAGCTCGGCATCTCGGTTCACCCCGAGACCAGGTCACGCCTCTGTGATCAGCCCAAGCTCACGGCACAGACCGTTCCGACGTCCGTCGATCACGCCACGCGATCCTTGCTGGGGACACTCGCGCGGATCGCTCCCGTTCGTACCTACCAGGACCCCGTCGGCAGACAGATCGTGCCTACGAGGACGCCGTCGATCTTCACGTCACCGCAGGCCGCGCACTCGTCGTCTCCGCTGGGCTACCTGCTGCGCGGCGTCGTGCAGCGCCGCAACGCCCCCGCCGCGTTCGTGGCGCCTGGGCGTGGCCGTAGTAGCTACTTCGCGAAGCCCGTCGCGCTCTCGATCACACCCTGCCGGTAGGCAAAGCGCACGGTCGACACGGCCAGATCCTGCAGCTGGGCCAGCCTCGCGCGAGCGTCCCGGTCGTCGAGCAGCCGCGCCAGCCGCGCCTCCCGCCGCATCTGGAGGGCGGCCAGCTCGTCGCGGCAGCCCGCGGTGTCGTCGTCCGACACGTCGACCTGGCCGTGCAGGACCTTCCAGTCCTCGAGCTGCAGGCGGTACTCGATGTGCGCGTCCTTGAAGGTCACCACCGTGAAGTGGAAGAGCAGGATGATGCCCAGCTCCAGGGCGGTGAAGCCCCCGGCGGCCAGCCAGCTGGCGGCACCTTCGGCGTGCGTCGCCCGCAGCGCGAACAGCGCGCCCGACACCAACAGCGCCACCAGGATGCCGTGTCCGGAGCTGCGTGCCCCGGGGGTGGTGGCGTGCTGGGCGGCGAAGAGCTCCAGCCCCACGATGGCGCCGGTGATCATGCCGGCCGCGAGCAGCGCCGCAGCGAGGCCCTGGACCATCCCGGTGAACAGGCTGGCGAAGATCAGCGACTGGAAGCTGATGCAGAAGGTGAAGGCCAGGGCACCGGAGGTCAGCGCCACGAGGCCCACGCCCATCCTCGGACGGGTGGGCTTCTCGCCGCCGTTGACCGCGGCGCGCTCCTGCTTGCGCTGGTGGCGCCGGCCCCGAGCCACCATCACGGCGTGCTCGAGGTGGGGCTTGACGGCCTTGTCGGCGAGCTCGTCCTCGGCCATCACCCGGTCGGCCTCGTCGGGCTCCGGATCCCGGATCGGGTCCGTGCAGCGCCGGGCGAGGGCCAGGGCCACCCGCTCGAGGTCCTTCAGGGCCTCGGGGTCGTCGGCGCCGCACTGTCGGCCCATGTCGCGTGCCGCGGCGGAGAGGCCCGCGAGCCCCTGCTCGTAGAGCTCGTCGAGGGAGGGGGGGGGCGCGACCACCGTGGTCTCGCTGATCGTGGGCGTGGCCGGGGCGGCCGTCGCGGCGGGGAGGAAGCGGGCGAGGAACTTCATGGGAACTCCGGTCTGTCGTGTCGAGCCGCGAGCCGGCGGTTCCTGACAGGTGGTGCTCCGGTGCCGAGAACCCTCAGCTCGTCCGACGCCGCTCGTCGCCTGGCCTGTCAGGTTCCTGCCGCCGCCCGCTCATGCCGTCGAACCAGGAGTTCCCATGAGCCTCGCCGAGCTGACCGAAGCCTCCCGCCGCGCCGAGCAGCGCGCCCACCGCATCCAGGTGGTTCAGACCTGCGCCGTGCTGGCGCTCTGTGGCGGGCTCGCCGTGGGCGCCAGCCTCGTGGACGACCGCCAGCCGGTGATCCGCGTGGCCTTGGTGGTGGACGCGTCCCCGACCAACGACCCCGAGACCCGCTGCTCGGACCTCTCCGCGATGCTCGCGCCGTACCACGGCCGGTCCTGGGACGGACACGAGCTCCAGGTGGAGCTCTGGTCGAGCGGCGCGATCGACTCCGGGCGCGAACCGCTCCCGCTGGCGGTGCTGACCCGGCCCGCGGCGCCTTCGGGCATCGAGGCCCTGCGCGGCGACGACCGCCTGGCCGTCTTCGAGGCCGATCTGCAGACGGCCTGCAAGGCCGTGGTCACCACCATGGTGAGCCCCCTGTTCCGGGCCGGGATGGCGGCTGCGAACGACCTCGCCAACCCCACCGACGCGTCGCTGGCCTGCTCCGAGGAGCACGTCACGTGCCACTTCCTGATGCGCAGCGACTTCATCGAGGAAGAGGACGCGGTGCTCGTGGCCGCCCGCGAGGGCGACGCCTCCCAGACACGCGACGCGCGGCTGCCCGTGCTCGGCCTCGACCGGGTCTTCCTCTGCGGCTTCAGCCAGCGGACGACCACCAGGGTCTACCCGCCGGCCGGCGACATCCAGGCCACCTGGTGGCCCGAGATCCCCGAGGCGGCCGTTGCTGTCAGCTCCTTCGCCAACGCCTGTTCCTGAACTGGAGGTTCCCATGTCCAAGCACATCCACGGTCACGACACCCCCTCGACCGCCGGCTTCTACAACGGCATCGCCGGCACCGCGTACGCGGCGGCCCGCGGCCTCGGCCGTGGTGAGGTCGACGTCGAAGCGCTCGAGGCCCAGAAGCAGGCGGCCCGGACCGCGATGATGCTCCAGGCCGCCGCGCCCATCGACCCGGAGCACAACCCCCACGACCGGCTGCGCACCGAGCAGTTCGAGCTCGAGGGCGGCGAGCTCGCCGTGCGCAAGCAGCAGCTCGAGGAGGCGCACCAGGAGGTGTCGCGGGCCCAGACCGCCCTCGGTCGGCTCGAGCCGGAACCGCGAACCACCGCGGAGCTCGTCGTCGGCACCCTCGCGGTCGCGGCGCTGCCGGGCTGGGGCCTCTACGTGGCCGTGGAGCCGGGTGTCGGTCCCAACGTGGCGCTGGCTGGTCCGGGCGCCGTGCTCCTCGTGAGCGCGCTCTTCGTGATGGGTTGGCTCGGCGCCGCCCGCGACGACCGCTACAGCCTGCCGCTGTGGTTCGGCGCCGCTCTCCTGGGGGCCGCAGCGACCGTGATGGTGTGGCTCGCCTCGACGGTCCCCCTGCTCGCCGCAGGAGCCGGCCTCTTCCAGTTCCTGGTGCTCGCGTCCCTCGCCGTGCACGGGCGCAGCCTGTGGAGCGCGTGGCAGCGGCACCGCGCCGAGCTCCCCGACGCCACCCTTCGCCGCCAGGCGCTGGCCGACGCACAGCGTGTGGTGGCTCGCCTGGAGGGCGCCATGGGGTCGCTCGAGGCGGCCCGGCAGCGCTGGAAGGACGAGGTGGAGGACCGCACCCACATGCGGCTCGGCGCCGAGGCCCACGCGAACGCCGCCGAGCAGCACGCCGAGGACGGCTTCATCATGGGCGTGAAGCACAACTACGGCGACACCTACGGCGCCCACGCCGCGCCGCCTTCAGCGACCGACGTCCGCGCCCGCCTCCGCCAGGGCAAGGCCCGCCCGGTGCTCGACGATGCGTGAGCCCTCCGCCCCCGGCTGGGTGTCAGGAAGCGGGACGAGCGCGGTCTCCCCGGTGCCAGGAGCTCCCATGACCCGTCCCGCCCTCCAGCCGCTGCCCCCCCAGCTGCCCATGCACCTCGAGCGGGTCACCGCGCTCGCCGGGGGCTGGGCGAGCCCGGTCTGGCGGGCCACCACCGAGCTGCACGTCGTGAGCTTCCGCCTGCCGGCCAGCGTCGACGACCTCGACCTGCGCGACCTTCGCGACCGGCTCCGCGAGCGCCTCGACGGCCTGGGCGACGAGCTCGGTCTGTGGCTCCTGAACTGTGGGCCCCAGGTCGCCCTGGAGCTCGCGCTGCACGGCGACCCCGCGGCCTACCGGCTGCAGGTCGCGCTGAGGCTGCAGCTCGAGGGCGCCTCCGAGGCCGTGGTGCGCGAGGCCGCCGTGCGCCGCACAGGAGAGCTCCAGGAGCTGCTGATCGGGGCCGACGTGGTCACCATGCGGCCGGTGCCCCCGCGTCCGGGCCGGGCGTCCTGCGGTCGGGTGGCCGTGCCCCGTCCCCGCCGACTGGGGGAGCTGGTCGTGCCTGCCCGCCGCTCGCCGCTCGGCGCTTCGGCGCTGGACGGGGTCGTGCCGGCCCTGCTCTCGCAGGCGGGTCCGGTCACCGCCCTGCTGCAGCTGCGCCCGGTCGCCGAGCCCAGCGTGCGCAAGCTCGTGGAGCCGCTGGCCGCGCTCGTCGGCGCGCTCCACGCCCGCTCGGTCGGACACGTCGAGGGCTTCCGCGTGGCGACCTCGGAGGGCTACCACCACCGCTTCCCCGAGGACCTGGCCCAGGTCAAGGCCCACAAGGAGCGCTCGGCCGACGCCCTGGAGTGGCTCGACGCCCTCGGCGACGGCGCCCTGTCGGTGCGCGTGGCCACCGTGGGCGAGCACCGCCCGAGCGACCCGCTCATCCACGCCGTGGCCCGTGCGTGGGTCGGTGCGGACCGGGTGCGCTGGTGCGATCTGAGCGCCGACCAGGCCGCCGCCGTGGCCTCCGGTCCGATGGAGCACGTGCCGCTCGGCGAGCCGGAGGGCCCGATGGCCGACCTGCTCACGCGCTGGACCCCCGCGGCCGTGGCCCAGATCGGGCTGCGCTTCCCGGCGCCGGAGCGCCACGGCCTGCCGGGCCTGCCCCTGAGCGCCACGCGGCGTCGGGTGGCCGGCGGGCAGCTCGTGGGCCGGGAAGGGGCTCTGTTGGGGGAGTGCGTGACCGCGGGTCGGTGGCGCCCGCTTCGGCTCGGCGACGCCGATCTCGCGCGCCACCTCTACCTGTCGGGCAAGACCGGCGTGGGCAAGAGCACGGTGCTCCACAGCCTGATCTGCGACCTCGCGCTGGAGGGGCAGGGCGTGGCGCTCGTGGACCCCCACGGCGACCTCGTCGAGGCGGTGTCGACCACCCTCGCGGGACGCCGGGAGGTCGTGGTCTTCGATCCGGCCGACCCCAACTGCCTCTCCATGGACCCCCTCGAGCACGACGGCACCCTGCTGGGCATGGAGCGCGTGGTCGAGGAGCTCACCGGGGTGATGTTCCGGCTCTACCCCACCGACTACATGGGCCCGGCGTTCGACCGGCACAGCCGCGCCCTGCTGTTCCCGCTGCTGGCCGCCCGCCGCCCCCTCGGCGACATCGCGCGCCTGCACTCCGACAAGCGCTTCCGCGACGAGTGCCTGATGAAGCTCGACGGGAGCGACCCGCTGCACGAGGAGATCCGGCGCTTCTGGAAGCTCGAGTACCCGGACTGGGGCTCGCAGTACCGCTCGGAGATGCAGACCTACGTGCTGTCGAAGTACGAGGCGCTGGTGAAGTCGTCGGCGCTCCGTCGGGTGTGCCACCCCGACCGCCGGCAGCTCGACCTGCGCGGCCTGATGGACCGCGGCGGCGTGCTGCTGGTGAAGCTCAGCGAAGGCATCATCGGGCAGGTCAGCGCCTGGTTCCTCGGCATGATGCTGGTGGGTCGGATCCGCGACGCGGTGTTCGCGCGCTCGGCGATCCGGGCCGAGGCCCGCTCGCCCTTCACCCTGGTGCTCGACGAGTTCCAGCACCTCGTGGGGGGTGGCGGCTTCGGCTACACCAAGGACGAGCGGACCCTGGCCCCTCTGTTGTCCGAGGCGCGCAAGTTCGGGCTCCGCCTGGTGCTCGCCCACCAGTTCGTGAGCCAGCTCGACGACAGCACGCGCGACGCGATCTTCGGCAACGTGGGCAGCATGGTGTGCTTCCGCTCGGGGGCGCGGGACGCGGCCCTGCTCGCCGACGAGCTGGGCGGTGGGGTCAGCCGGCGCGAGCTCCAGGACCTGCCCCTCTACCACGCGGCCGTGCGGCTTCTCTGCGACGGGGAGCCGGCGCCGGTCGCCACCCTGCGCACCATCCCGCCGAAGCAGCGGGCGCGGCAGCGGCGGCGGGTGGTGGTCGTGAAGTGAGGGGTGTCAGGTTTCCGGGGGCCCGTGCTCCTCCCAGCGAACACCACGCTTGGAGGTGACCATGGGCACCACGTAGACTCGACGAGCCGGCCGCTGCGTTCGCGGCGGTCGGCGGCTTCGTGCTGAAGCTGGCGACCTGGGCCACCTCGTTTCTCGCCGCGATCCCGCGGCGGGAAGGTACGGAGGTGATTCATGGGCGGCCTGTAGCAGCACAGCGGCCCCGGCTTCGGCCGGGGCCGCCTTCTCTCTGCGCCCTTCGGCCTCAGCGTGGCGACAAGCCGGCGCGTGCACCGACATGGCGAAGGGTCTCTGTCGGCGAGAGGCCCATGGAGCGCGCTTCCAGGTAGTCGTCGAACCGGGCCAGGCTGCCCGCCTCGACCCGGTCGGTGTAGAGCACCCCGTCGAGGTGATCGGACTCGTGGAGCACGATGCGCGCCAGGTAGCCACGAAGCTCCAGGTCGACCTGGGAGCCCTGCGCATCCAGGGCCCGTACGCGGATGGCGGTCGGGCGCCGTACGAGCCCAACCCGATCCGGAACCGACATGCACCCCTCGTAGAAGACCGCGGTCTCGCTGGTGAGCACCTCGATCTGCGGGTTCACGAGCACCTGCGGGCCGAAGGCCACGATCCCGAGCTCCTCGCGCCAGCTCGCTGGTAACTCGGCCACTTTCTCGGCACGGTACTGGACCACCAGCACCCGTACGTTCCACGCCAGCTGCGGTGCTGCAACGCCCACGCCATTGCCTTCCAGGTGCGCCAGCATCCACGCCACCCGCTCCCGGAAGTGGTCGGAGCCGATGGCGTCCGGGTGCAGCGGTGGAGCCACACGACGCAGCCGTTCGTCGCCAAGCTCCAGGATGCGGAAGCGCTCGCCCAGAATCTTCGACAACGCCTCCGCGGTCACCAATCCCTCGTCATGCCGCCCGTCGTCGTCGTAGAGCTCCAGCCACACGCCGAGCTCGTGGGCCGAGGCCGCCACGCGCCAGTCGTCGCACGCCTCGGCCGCCGCCACCACGGCCGCGGGATCGGCGGCCCCCGCGCCCAGCAGCGCCAGCGCCTCGCCCGCCCAGGCTGGCGCGCGGGGCGGGCCCTCCGTCGCGCCGAGCGCCGCCAGAAACGCCGGCGGGGGTGCCCCGTAGGCCTGGCTCACCCCCGGGAAGCGCTCGCCGCCGAAGCCGCCACCCACCACCACCACCCGCGCTCCGGTCGCCGCGTAGGCCCGCGCCAGGTCCCGGTGCTCGAGGAAGGCCGCGCCCCCGCACACCACGTGCATCGCCTCCTCGGCGTCCAGAGCGCACACGAACTTGAAGGTGGCGCCCGGCATCGCGCGGACCCTGCTCGCGGCCTCGTCGCCAGGCTCGAGCCACCAGATCGCCACGCTGTCGGCCATCCAGCACCTCCACGGTCCGCCTCGGGTTCCGGCCGGCATGGTACGACGTGCTCCGGAGGCTCGCATCAGGCTCGACCTGTTTCGCGTCGCCGTTCCGATCTGCGCCGTGGTGGCCGTGGTCGGGATCGCGGCGCCCGACATCCTCACCTCCAGCGCCCAGTGGGTCACCTCCACCTCGTTCCGGGCCCTGGACTGGTTCTTCATGGCGGCCGTCACTGGCTTCCTGGTCTTCTCGCTCGTGCTGGCAGCGGGCCCCTGGGGCCGGCTCAAGCTCGGCCAGCCCGACGACGTGCCCGAGTTCTCCACGGTGTCGTGGCTGGCGATGCTGTTCTCGGCCGGCATGGGCGCCGGGCTGCTCTTCTGGGGCGCCGCGGAGCCCATCCTGCACTTCGCTGGGCCGCCGGTCGGGGAGGCCAGCACCCCTGCGGCGGCGCGCCAGGCCATGGTCATCACCACCTTCCACTGGGGCCTGCAGGCCTGGGCGGTCTACGCGGTCGGCGCCCTCGTGCTGGCGTTCTTCGCCTTCCGGCGCGGCACGCCGTACCTGGCCGGGGGACCGATCCGCGCCTCGTACACCGGCGCGTGGGTCGAGCCGGTGGCCTGGGCCGCCGACCTGACCGCCGTGCTCGCCGTGGCCTTCGGCGTGGCTGGCTCGATGGGCATGGGCGTGCTCCAGCTCCACACGGGCCTGAGCGTGGTCGCGGGGGTCTCGCTGGAGTCCACCGGCGTCGCCGTCGGCATCCTCGTGGCGCTCGTCGCCGCCTACATGATCTCGGCCACCACGAGCCTCGACAAGGGCATCCGCATCCTGTCCAACGTGAACATGGCGCTGGCCATCGGGCTGATGGCGTTCCTGTTCGTGGTCGGGGACTCGTCCTTCCTGCTGCGGTCGTTCGTGACCGCGCTGGGCGACTACTTCACCGGCCTCGCGCCGATCTCGCTGTTGCTCTACCCCTACCAGGACCTGTCGGGCTGGCTGCACGGCTGGACCCTCACCTACTTCATCTGGTGGATCGCCTGGGCCCCCTTCGTGGGCATCTTCATCGCGCGCATCTCGAAGGGGCGCACCATCCGGGAGTTCGTGCTCGCGGTGCTCTTCGCGCCCACCCTGTTCTCGCTCTTGTGGTTCGCCATCTTCGGAGGCACCGCCTTCCACGAAGAGCTCTATGGCATGGGCGGCATCACCGAGCTGGTCCAGCAGGACGTCACCACGGCGCTCTTCGCGCTGCTGGAGCGCACGCCGGCCGCCCTGCTGCTCAACGTGGTCTGCCTGGTCCTGATCTTCGTGTTCCTGGTGACCTCGGCCGACAGCGCCACCTTCGTGCTCGGCATGCTCACCACCCAGGGCTCGCTCACCCCGCCCACCAACCGCAAGATCGCATGGGGCGTGACCCTGGGCGCGATGGGCGCGGCGCTCCTGCTCTCGGGCAACGTTCGGGCTGTGCAGGCCGTGGCCATCAGCGGGGCCATCCCCTTCACCTTCGTGCTGCTGTTGCAGTGCGTGGCGCTCGTGCGGGCCCTGCGGGAGGAGGCGTGATGTTCCTCCTCTTCGCGTGCGTGCAGGACGCGCCGCTCGTGGTCGGGGCCAAGCCCTTCGCCGAGCAGCGGGTGCTCGGGGAGGCCCTCCGCATGCTCCTGTTGCAGGAAGGCGAGCGGGTCCAGCCGCTGCTGGGCTGCCAGGACACCTGGGACTGCCAACAGCGCCTCCAGGCCGGCGAGGTGGACCTCGCGGTCGACTACACGGGCACCGGGCTGTCCTTGATGGCGGCGCCTTCGGGCGGCAGCGCGCTGAGCCGGGTGCGGGCGGCCTACGCGCCCCTCGGGGTGGACTGGCTCGAGCCCATCGGCTTCGAGAACACCTACCTGCTGCTGGTGCCCGACTGGCGCGCCGTGGCGCAGGACGTCACCACCATGAGCGCGCTCGCGGCGCTCGGGCCGGTCACCCTGGCGGTGCCGCCGGAGTTCGTGCGGCGTCCCACCGACGGCCTGGCACCCATGGTCCGTCGCTACGGCTTGACCGTGGACGACGTGCTGGTCGAGGAGGAGGTGGGCGCCCGGCTGGCGATGGTCATCGACGGGCGCGCCGACGTGGCGGTCGCGTACTCCACCGATGGCGCCATCGCGGCGCTGCCGATGGTCCCGCTCGACGACGACCTGGGCTTCTTCCCCGACTACGCCGCGGTGACCGTGGCCCACGCCGACTCCGTGGTGGAGCGCCCGGCCGTGGCGCGGGTGGCCTCGCTGATGGCCGGCCGCCTGGACGACCGCGAGATGCAGGTGCTGAACCACCAGGTCGAGGTCGCCGGCTACGATCCGGCGCAGGTGGCCCGCGCGTGGCTGCGGGACGAAGGCCTCGTGGATGGTCTGTCGCTCGAGCTGGCCGCGCCGGTGGGCCTCGCCGTCGACCCGGTGGATGGCCTGGACGCGCTGCTCGGTCCGTCCCGGCAGGCGGTGCGCGACGCCCTCCCGAGCCAGCCCGTGCGGGTCGTGCTCCAAGATCCAGTGCAAGCGTTGGCGTCCGGCGAGGCGCGGGTGGCCCTGCTCGGCGCCGAGCGCTTCTTCACGAGGTCCCGCAAGGGCGTGCAGCGCGACGAGGGCATGGTGGCCGAGGTCGTGCTCGGCACGCGCTACGTCCACCTCCTGCGGCCCGTGGGAGCGTCGGGCGAGCCCCGCACCCTCGGCGTGCTGGGCGGCGGTGCGGCGCGTGTGGCCGAGCTGCTCTGGCAGGTCGACGCGCACACCGCGGCCGGCCTCGACGAGCTCCTCGAGAAGGTTGGCTCCAGCTACGACGCCGCCCTGGTGCTGGCGCCTCCGGGGGATCCGGAGCTGGCCGACGTGCTCGCGCGCCATGGTCTGGAGCTGGCGGCCGTGTCGGCGCCGGGTGGCACCGACCTCGCGTGGCTGCGCGCCGCGCGCATCCCCGCCGGGACCTACCCGGGGCAGGCGTCCGTGGTGGAGACGGTGAGCAGCCAGGTGCTGCTCGCGAGCGCCGCCGTGCCGAACGACCCCATGCTCGCGGGCGGCCCCGTCGCGGCCCTCCCGAGCAGCCCGCGTCCCTTGGAGCGCGCCACCGCCGACGCCCTGGTCGCCGCCCTGGGCGCGTCGGAAGCGCCGGATCCGGTGTTGCCGGTCGCCCGCCGCGCGCGCAAGGCCCCCGCCGCCGACACCGCGTTGCTCGACACGGCCCTGAACATCGGCGTGCTGGCCTTCCTGGCCTGGCTGGGGGTGCTGGCCATCCGGCGCGAAGAGCCCGACGGGGAAGCCTCGGCGTGATCCGCCTGGAGCGGGTGAGCAAGACCTTCGGGCGCCTCGACGAGGTCGTGGCGGTCGACCAGGTGTCGCTGGAGGTCGCGGCCGGGGAGACCCTGGTGCTCATCGGCACGAGCGGCTCGGGCAAGACCACCACCATGAAGATGGTGAACCGCATGGTGGAGCCGAGCGCCGGGCAGGTCTTCGTGGCCGGCGAGGACGTGGCCACGGTCGATCCCATCCGGCTGCGTCGCCGCATCGGCTGGGTCATCCAGCGGGGCGGGCTGTTCCCCCACATGACGGTGGGGCGGAACGTGGCCCTGCTCGGCGAGCTGGAGGGTTGGGACGAGGCACGGCGAGCCACCCGCGCCAACGAGCTGCTGGAGCTGGTCTCCCTGCCGGAGAGCGTGCGCGATCGCTACCCGCGGGAGCTCTCGGGCGGCCAACGCCAGCGGGTCGGCGTGGCCCGTGCGCTCTGCCTCGACCCCTCCGTGGTGCTCATGGACGAGCCCTTCGGCGCGCTCGACCCGATCACCCGCTCCGACCTGCACCGCGAGTTCCGTGCCCTGCAGGAACGGGTGCACAAGACCGTGCTGCTGGTCACCCACGACCTGCGCGAGGCCTTCGCGCTCGGCGACCGCGTGGCCCTCATGGACGAGGGCCGCGTGGTGCAGCTCGGCGTGGAGGCCGACTTCCGGCAGCGCCCCGAAAACGACTTCGTGGCCAGCTTCCTCGCCGCACAGGGGGCCTGAGGTGTGGGGCGTGCTCCTGGCGGTGGCCGCGGCCCAGGAACCGATCGTGATCGGGTCCAAGCAGTTCACGGAGAACCGCCTGCTCTCCGAGATCATGGCGCAGCTCATCGAGGAACGCCTCGGCGTGCCGGTGGAGCGGAAGGCCAACCTCGGCGGCACCACCGTGGTGTTCGAGGCCCTCACCTCCGGGGAGATCGACCTCTACCCGGAGTACACGGGCACCGGCTGGGCCATCCACCTGAGCAAGGAGGAACGGGAGACCGACAAGCTCCGCGTGTACGACACGGTCCGCCGGGAGAGCGCGGAACGCTGGGACCTCCAGTGGCTGTCGGTCTTCGGCTTCAACAACAGCTACGCCCTGGCGGTGCGCACGCCGGTCGCGCGCGAGCACGGGCTGGAGCGCATCTCCCAGCTGCCCGCGGTGGCAGACCAGCTCAGCGCTGGCGTGAGCCACGAGTTCCTCGCGAGGGAGGACGGCTTCCCGGGGTTGGAGGAGCACTACGGGCTGGTCATGCACGACCTGAAGGGCATGGACCACGGCCTCGCCTACGAAGCGCTGCGCTCCGGCGACGTGGACCTCGTGGACACCTGGACGACCGATGGGAAGCTGGCCGGCTTCGACGTGGTGGTGCTGGAAGACGACCTCGCCTTCTTCCCTCCGTACGACGCGGCACCCCTCGTCCGGCGCGACACGCTCGCCGAGCACCCAGGGCTCGGGCCGCTGCTGGAGGAGCTCGCGTGGACCCTGCCCGACGACCGCATGATGGCGCTCAACGCGGCCATCGAGGTGGACAAGCGGAGCTTCGAGGAGGTGGCCGCGAGCTTCCTGGAGGAGGAGGGCCTGGTGGAGGGCGGTCGCGAGACCACCTCGCTCGACGGCGACCGGAACGCCGACACCTTCCTGGGGTTCTTCGCCAGCCGCTGGGAGGTGACGCTGGGGCTGGTGGGGGAGCACCTCGCGCTCACGCTGGCGGCGGTGGTGTTCGCGGTGCTGGTGTCCGTGCCGCTGGGCGTGGGCATCGCGAAGCGCGCCGCCCTCCGTCCGCTGCTCACCGTGGCGGGGATCCTGCAGACCGTGCCCAGCCTGGCCCTGCTCGCGATGATGATTCCGCTGTTGGGGCTCGGGGTGCCCGCCGCGGTCACGGCGCTCTTCCTCTACGCCTTGCTGCCCATCCTTCGGAACACCTCGACCGCCATCTCTGAGGTCGACCAGGACCTGGTGGAGGCGGCCCGCGGCATGGGCATGACCGAGGCGCAGCTGCTCACCAAGGTGGAGCTTCCGCTGTCGGTCGCCACGATCATGGCGGGCATCCGGACCTCCACGGTCATCAGCATCGGCGTGGCCACCTTGGCGGCCTTCATCGGGGCCGGCGGGCTCGGCGACCCGATCGTGACCGGGCTCCAGCTCAACGACACGCGGCTCATCCTGGCCGGGGCCTTGCCGGCGGCGGCCCTCGCGGTGATCGTCGACGGTCTGCTCGGCGCCCTGCAGCGCGTGCTCGTGCCTCGGGGTCTCGGCGCGCCGTAGCATGGGGCGATGACCTTCTACTTCGACGTGATCTCGCCGTATGCGTACCTGGCCTGGACGCAGATCCATGCCGTGGCGGGGGAGCGCCCGGTGCGGCCCGTGCCGATCCTGTTCGCGGGCCTGTTGAACCACCACGGCCAGAAGGGTCCGGCCGAGATCCCCAGCAAGAAGGCGTACGTGTTCAAGGACGTGCTGCGCCTGGCGGCGGGCTTCGGGGTGCCGCTGAGACCACCGCCCACCCATCCCTTCAACCCCTTGCTCGCGCTGCGCGTGGCGGGGCTGGAGATGGAGGCGTGCACCCGTCGAGCCCTCATCGACGCGCTCTTCCACGCGGTCTGGGGGGAGGGTTCGGGCGTGACGGACGAGCAGGTCGTCGGCGGTCTCGCAGCGGACTGCGGCGTGCCCGACGCGGTGGAGCGCGCGACCTCGCCGGAAGCCAAGGCGCGCCTGCGCAGCTCCACCGAGCAGGCCATCGCCGAGGGTGTGTTCGGCGTGCCCACCGCGGTGGTCGACGGCGAGCTGTTCTGGGGCTGCGACAGCCTGGGGCACCTTCGGCGCTTCCTCGCCGGCAACGACCCGATCGATGCGGCGCTGGTGGCGCAGTGGGTGGGGTTGGCGTCGGGAGTTGAGCGTTAGGTTTCCACGCCGGTCTCCGGGGCCCGCGTCCCACGGTGACGGCCGAAGGCCAGAGACTCGAGGTGCTGGTCCACGGGGGAGACCAGCTCCGGCAGCGCACGGCCGATGGTGGCACCGGCTGACGCGACGTGCCACCATGGGCATGGGAGGCGCGGGGCATGGTGTCGTTCTGGATGGGGTGTGTGGCCGATTCCGCGCCAGCCGGGTGGCCCGGCACGCGGCCCGAGCTCTCCTCGACGCTGGAGTGGGTCGCGGCGCTGACCGCGTCGGGGCCGCTGTCGGATCGAGCCGTGTGGGCCCCAGACGGCCCGACCAGCACCCGGAAGCTCCCGTCGAGATGCCTCACCTCGTGCGAGAGGTCGGTTCATCACGATCTGGACACCGGCCGCCGCCACGGCGCTGCGGTCGCCGAGACGGCCTCAGGCCCTATTTGCTCCCACCACGGGATCGCGGTAACCTGATCCCGTGACGGGAGCAGCATGCGAGTCCTCAGCCGGAGGACGCTCCGGGACTTCTGGGAGTCGGGTCACGCCGACGCCGAGCAGCCCCTGCGTGCCTGGTTCGCAGAAGCAACCCGGGCCAGCTGGGGTCAGATGTCCGACATCAAGGCTCGCTATCCACATGCGAGCGTTGTCGATGCGGAGCGTGTCGTGTTCAACATCGGCGGAAACAAGTACCGGCTGGTGGTCAAGGTCTACTTCCCCGCACGGGCCGTGTACGTCAAGTTCGTCGGCACGCACGCGGAGTACGATCGCCTGGATGTCGGCACCCTGTGAGGAGTGAGCATGTCGGTCTTTCCGATCCGAAACGATGACGACCACGCCCGTGCGCTGGAGCGGGTGGATGCCCTCTGGGGTGCTGAGCCGCACTCCGAGGACGGTCGGACCCTCGAAGTGCTGATCACGCTCGTGGACGTGTATGAGCGAGAGCACCACGACGTCGGCCCGCCCGAACCGATCGAGGCCATCTTGTTCCGCATGGACCAGCTCGGCTTGAAGCGGAAGGACCTCGAGCGGTACCTGGGCAGCCGCGGCCGGGTCTCGGAAGTGCTCAGCGGCAAGCGAGCGCTCACCCTCCCCATGATTCGGCGCCTCCGTGCCGGGCTCGGCATTCCGGCGGAGGTTCTCATCGGCGGTGACGAGGGCGACTCCGCTGCGTAGCCCACCCCCTGGGCACCGCGGCCGTGGCGCTGGACGTCGACGGCAACGGCTTCGATCCCGCCGGTGAGGGGTCGCACACGCCACTCCCGGCGGTGGGATCCAGATGCTGCCGACCTCGTACGGTAAGCCGACGCGGACGCGTCGATAGCCCAGGCGCGGAGCGCGCTCGCGCCGAGGCTCCGAAACTCTTCGGAGGCAAGGATCCCGAGGGGGAGTCGGCCGAAGCCGCCGTTGATGAGGGAACCGAACGAGTTGACCTGGGACTGCACGCGCACCTCTGCATTGCGACGTGCCCCTCAGGTGCGATACCCTTGGTTCACGTCAAGATTTTTGGAGCCCCGGGTCTGTCGCCAAAATAAAGCCCGGGGCTCCTCTCTGTCTACCGCATGCGCCCTTGACGGCCCAAGAGCTTCCTCCTGGCTCTCGACCTTGTCGACGGCCGTAGGTCCGTCGATGTCGACCCCATGGCGATCCAAGGCCGCCCGCCCCTCAAGGATCACCCTCGATCGCCTTCAGATCGTGATCGGCGCGAAGCCATGAACACAAAGTCCCAGAAAGTCCTTGCGGAGCAAAATTCTCCAGTAAAGAATCAGAATGAAGATTCCAAGGAGCACTCTCATGGCCTGCAAGCCCCCCGTCCGGATGGTCACCCTCTTCAAGGAGCGCCTCTTCACCACCAACGGGACGGGCTCCTACGTGCTCGTGCGCGTGAGCCCGAAGCAGCTCGAGAACATCGGTCCGTTCCTGGACGGGATCATCGCGTACGTGATCTGCCGGGACAAGTCGGCGAACTTCGAGTTCAAGCTGATCGGCGAGTGGTCCAACGACGGCGAGACCTGGTCGGCCTTCGGCGGGGACATCGTGCCGGCGACGACGGCGAACGGCCAGGTGGTGAGCGCGAAGTACACGACGGCGCAGGACTTCGGGCTGTACGTGCGCTTCCTGGTGGGCGTGCGGCCGAGCTCGGGCACGGCGATCGAGTCGGGCGTGATGTCGGTGACCCTCGCCCTCCAGCTCAAGAGCTAGGGGTTCGCTGTGGACCTCAGCTGGTTGACCGAGCTCCAGCAGCTCTGGTGGAGTGCGCCAAGCGCTGTCGCCTCCGCCTCGATCGGATCCCCGCGGATTCCTGAAGATTGGGCTCCGCCCGAGATGACCTCCGGGCTCATCACCTGGTGCGAGGCGCGCCCTGTCAGCGATGAGGACTGGGAGAGCTGCCGCTTTTCCTGTGCGTCGCAGTCCGGAGTCGGCGAGTACAAGTGCCCCTGTTCATGCGCTTACCGATGGGATGCCGAGCGAAAGGCCTGCGTCCTCACTGCCGACTGCGAGACGACCTGCTGTACGAGCAGTGAGGACCCGGGCACCGTTCAGTCGCCGGATTCCTGACTCTGTTCGACGACGACGAATGTGCTTCCGCTCTCGCCTGCGCGATTGACGAACTGCCATACGCGTTCAGCCGGAGCGTAGCTGATTGTTCCCATGCGTCGGCCGCCACGGCCGATGACATCGATGGAGTAAGGGCCAGTTGGAACGGCGCAGCCATAATGGCTCAGCGCCGCCACATAGAGCCCACCCTGCGGCGACTCACTGACGTCGACTGCTGTTGTCAGGGGTCGCTTGGTCCCGTCTGGACAACGGATTGCAATGGCTCGGTTGGCTGCGCAGCCATCCAGCCATGCAAAGGTCATCAGCGCCAACAGCACTTCGAAAGAGTACACGGACTCCGCCCCCTGAACCGCGACCTTCAGTCGAAGGGTGCGCGCGCCCGTACCTACAGCAGCCCCGCAGCGGCGTTGTCGTTGAAGAGCGAGCCTTCGCGGATGTAGCCCCGGAGGACTCTCAGGCTCTTGTGGCCGGTCTGCCGGGCGATGGCGCGCTCGGACGCCCCCTGCCGGGCGGCCTCGGTGGCGAAGCCGGCCCGGAGGCTGTGCCCCCCGAGCTTCTCCGGCTCCAATCCGATGCGCTGGCCAGCCCGCTTCACGATGCGGGCGACGGATCTGGCCCCGAGCCTGGCCTCGAGCACCTGGCCGTGGCGGTCGATGGGCCGGAAGATGGGGCCCTGCTCGATCTCGGCGAACGCGAGCCACGCCTCGAGGGTCCGAACGGGGCAGTAGGCCGGCCGGCCAGCGAGGGGCAGCCCGATCTTCCGCCCCTCGGCCTCCTGGTCGGCTTTCGAGCGCCGGAGTCGCACAACAAAACCCTCGTAGACGCGCTCGAGGTCACCGGCGTCGAGGCCGACGAGCTCGCTGCGGCGGAAGGCGCCGGCGAAGCCCACCAACAAGAGCGCCCGGTTGCGGAGCCCGATGGCCTTGTCGAGGTCGAGGGCATCGACCATCTCGCGGAGCTCGGCGACGCGCAGCGGCGTCTTCGTCTCCTTCGGGGCCACCCCTCGCCGGCGTCGGATGCCCTTGATGACGGAGCTGACCTGCGGGGTCCGGGTCGGGCTCTCGAGCCCTGCGTCCTGATGCACGGCCGCGATGGCGGCGAGGTGCTGCACGAGCGTGCTCACGCTGTAGTGGTCCTCGTGGTCGACGAGGTAGAGCGCGACGGCCGTCGGGCTCGCGGGCATCGACTCCACCCCCTTCTTCGTGGCCCAGCTCGACCAGGTCCTCCAGGCGAGCTCGTAGGCCTCCCGGGTCCTCGGGCTCCGGTTGTCGGCGACCACCTCCCTGGCTTTGTCGACCAGGTCCTCGAGCTCGGGGGTCACCTGCAGCGCGTTCCTGGGGTCCGCGAAGGCCGAAAGCTGGAGCTGCAGATCGACCACGGGAAGCCTCCGGACCATGGATCCCTAAGCGGGTCTTAGGGGCCTCCAGGGCGTCAGCTTCACCTGCTGGGGGACCAGAAACTGTCCGGCCTTGCGGGTCCAGGTCCTCCGGCCATTGCCAGCGCTGCATTCGGCTGAGCTGGCTGGTACCATCACCTCATGTCCCTCCCCGCCCTCGACATCGCTCATCTCAGCGTCGAAGAGCGTCTTCAGCTCATCGAAGACCTCTGGGCGAGCTTCGAGCAGAACCCCGCCGAGCTTCCTGTGCCCCCGGCTCAGCAGGCGGAGCTGGAACGGCGGGTCGCGGCGTACGAGCAGGACCCCTCGAGGGTCGTCTCCTACGAGGACATCCGCCGCCGCTACAACCTCGACTGATGCCCCTCCCTGTCGAGTTCCTCGAGGAGGCCGAGGCCGAGCTCGACGACGGCTATGCCTGGTACGAGCACAAGGCCAAGCTCGGGCTGGCCTTCGCGGGCGCCGTCGACGATGCGATTCGCCGCATCGAAGCCCACCCTGAGTTCCATCAGCGAGCCGTGGGCCAGATCAGGCGGGCCGTCGTCCAGCGCTTCCCCTACTGCATCTACTACTTGCTGGAGTCCGAGCGCATCGTCGTCCTCGCCATCTTCCATGCGCGACGTGACCCCACGGTGCTCCTCGACCGAAGCTGAGGGTGACCATCCTTCTCACCGAGGCGGAGCTCGAGCGCCTCGACGCTCGACGCGGTGGTCTCACGCGTTCCGAGTTCCTCCGGCGCCCCCTGCACGAGGCAAGCTGAACGCCTGCCTGTACCCATGACAAGAGAGAGCATCAGGTGATACCTTAGGGGTGTCGATGGACACCCTGTCTGCCCTTGCTGGGCTGCAGCCATCGACGGGTAGCAGCAGACATGGCTGAAGCGGAGGCAGACATGGTGGCGACGACATTCCGTCCCGACGACCTGATCCCTGTGCGCGAGGCGGCGACTCTCGTCGACCGGAGCCTCACGACGGTCCGGTCCTGGGTCCGACGTGGCGATTTGCCGGGCCACCGCGAAGTCCAGGGCAATCCGGCCAGCCGATTGATGGTCAGCCGGACCGAGCTCTTGGCCTGGGCGGGCACGACCAAGCTGCCCAACCCGCCTCGGAAGTCTGCCGAATCCACGGTGGAGGCCACCACGACCCACCTGGCCGAGTCGCTCCAGGTCGAGCTCGCCGGCGTCAGCGCGGTGAACGACGCTCTCCGGTCGACCATCAACGTGCTCGAGACGCGATGCGAGGAGCTCGACGACCGTCGCAAGGCTGAGGTCGTTCGTGCCGACCAGCGCGCGGTGGAGTGGAAGGATCGGGCCGACGAGCTCAACGCTGAGCTCCGCGCCGCTCGTGCCGAGCTCGAGGTCCTCCGCCAGACCCAGTCGTTGCCCTGGTGGAAGCGCCTGATCGGGGGCCCAGCGCCTGCCCTGACGGTTGACGACGCCTGACAGGGTATCGCCGACACGGGCCGATACCCTGCCCGCTACCCATGGGATGGGTGGGGGTCAGCCGGTATCGCCGACACCATGTCGGAGCCTGACACCCTTGGCGCGCCGCCCACCCGGGCCCGCCCTGAGCCGCATCCCCCGGGTGGGCGGCTTCGACCTTCGCTGAATGGCTCGAGCTGGGCCCATTTCGACGTCTTCTCTCCTGGTGCTCCAGGCCGGCGCCTTCCAGGCGCCTCTCGACGGTCCGGCCGGCCTGGCGGCCGACCTGGCCCGATTCCTGGGGTTCACCCACGTCCCGGGCCGCCCCCGTCGGGCGGCCCAGGTCGTGGGCGCGCGGGGGAGGAGTCCGGGCTGTTCTCCCCCCAGATCTTCGCTGGGCCGGCTGGTGCTGCTTCGCCATCGGCTTGCCTGGTGGTCGGCGGCATCCAGCCGCCTCTCGCGGGGGTGGCGTCTCGCCCCATCCGCCAAGGTGCGGGCAGCCGCTCGGCCCTTCGGGCCGGGCCTGGTGCCACCCGCGCTGGCGCCCGGGCGGCCCCAGCCACATGGCGCGGCGGGGCCGCGCCACGTCGGCTCCCGCTTCCTTGGCGGATGGGGCGAGACGCCCTCGGGCGGTCAGCGGCCCTCGTCACACGCGGCAATGCGGTCGTAGATGAACGGCGACATGGCCACGAAAGACCGCACACCTCGCCCTGGGTGACTACGCAGCTCCCGGCCCTGGCGGATGAGCATCTCTACCGGTCCACGCGTTGTCTCCGTCCTGCATTCCTCGAGCGCGTCCTCGAGGTCTGCAACCAGCACCGCGAGCTCTGCCTGCAAGCAGCGTCGGGTTGGCCCGCCGCCACCTCGTCTGCCTCCCAACTCTGAGCCCACCTCCACTGGTTGAGCAGCTCGCTACGGGTCGACGAAGCGACTTGCTTACAGTCATCGCTCATCCGCGTGCGATCCATGGTGTCCAGGGCACTGAGAGCCCGGTCGGTCCATGCCAAGACGTGGTTCGGTTGCCACTCAGCGGCCACGTGATCCATCACCGCCCTCGACAGGTCAAACGCTACGCTAGCTGACAACGCTGCGGCGGCGTTGTTGGTTTCTTGAGCTCGCTGCTCCTCCTGAGCTGAGAAGGCCTCATTGGCAACAACCAGTCTTCCCGACCTCAGCAGTACCTCCACCGCCTGCAGTGCCCTGGCATGTCTGATCAAGGGCTTTAGTTCAAAGCCGCATGCCTCCCAGCGCGCCATCCTTGAACTCAGCCACTCATCTTCCTCTTGCCCAGTGTCGGTCTCATGGACTGGATTCGTGCCCGCCTCCTCAATCGGTATGGGATTCGGCGGGAGCGGGACTTCCGAGTCCGGTGAAGGCGGTGCCGCAGTTCTGCTCAAGCACAGCAACGCAGCTACAGCAGCGCTGCCAAGCAGCGACCTTCTCAGCCACGCCGTCTTCAAGACAGCACCGCGACCACCGTCAGCGGCCCGCCGCTACATGAGCGTGTCGCAGTGACTCGTGTCGCAGGTTGGTGCGTTTCCACAGTTACCCAGACACTTCCGATCCCCCATGCAGGCATCGTAGGCTCGCCTCCACTCGCAGCATTCGAAGGCGGCCACCTCAGACCAGAACGCTCCCAGGTTCGAGTCACCGAAGATCCCGGAATTGCTAGCGACCAGGCCCATCGCAGATCGAGCCGCCCGCTCAGCGGCTCCGCGAGCCGCGACAGGACCCAGAGCTCGAAGAGCTCAGCCTGCACCTCGGGACGCCACAGCTCAGAGCGCACCAGGTGGACCGTCCGGTACACCTCGCCGTCGTGAGCCAGGGCCTCCTCGTTCGCCTTCAGGAAGTCACGGAGACGGCCCTCGCTCGGCGTTCCCTGCCAGGCCAGCGGCACCAACTCCGCGAAGAAGTACCCAGCTTGGCGCGCCTTCTCCGACAGCCGGCAGCCACGTCCAGGCCGCTGACAGTGATCGAGGTGGGCGCCGCGCAGCGTGTCTCGCACGCGCTGGGCTCGCTCGGCCGGCGTGCGCGGCCACATCTCGGTGTCAGCGTGCAGGAGCTCCAGCTCCGTCTCGAGCTGGCGCGTCCGCTGGTCGGTGAGCTCGGCGTCCCAACAGGTCGGTTCCTGCTCGGCGATGGTCTGGAAGACAGCGTCGGCGTACGACACGAGCTCGACGAGCCCGTTCCGCTGGCGCTCCAGCACTGCCCCGTGGTCGAGCCGGTCGCGACCGTAGAGCTCGAGAAGCCTGTCTGCGCTCAGCGACCGCTGCTCGATCAGGTCGAGCAGGAAGGGCCGCGTCTCAGCCTGGACCATCACCAGCTGAAAGAACTGCTCGGCATCCACGCGAGGCAGCGCACCCCTGATGCTCGGGTACGCACCTCGGTTCACGGCGGCCAGAAACTGCGGCGGGCTGTAGAGACGCTCGAGCTCGCCGGCCAGCTTCTGGCCAAGGCTGTTGGTGGTCATGACTGCCTCGTCAGGTAGGGGGTCCTCGGGTGAACAGGTGCGGGGTCAGCTCCGCCTTCATCAGCTCTTCGGCCCGATCACGCGTCGTGCGGCCCGTCCCGTCGTCCGGCTGCTCGCCACGGCGGCGTGCTCCTGCTTCAGCGCCTTGTCCAATCGCTTGGTCCAGTTCATCCGCATCAGGGCACGGTGGTCGTCGAACACCTGCGCGCCCGCGGCGGTCGCCCGGTAGTACTTCGGACGGCGACCGTGCGGCCCGACCTCGTGCCGGTCGTTGGCGAGCTCGACGAACGCCATCTCGACCAGGTCGTTCAGGTAGGTGTACGCGCTGGGCGTCGGCAGGTCGAGCCCGGCCACCGCCCTGGCGCCGATGATCACCTCGGCCACCGAGAGGCTCCGGTCGCGCATCAGGCCCAACATGACCACCAGCGGCGTGTTCTTCAGTAGCATCGCGTCATCTCCTTCCTGACTGGAACTGCCCAAGCATGGCTCCGCCCAAAGGCGCTGGAGCCCTCCCGTCCCGGTCTGGCAGACGACACTCGCCACGCTCATGTGGTTCCTCGCTGCGACAAGACCAGGCACTCTCCACGACAACATCTGGGTATGTCAACCCGATTCTCGATAAGAGAGCCTGAAAGTTCTACCTCGCAGCGCCCTGGTTCCACAACCGACCGCCGCTGATTCCTGTCAGGTCACCCACCTCTTGGGGCGTTTCAGAACCGGAACTTCGGCTTCAACCTCATTCTCAGCCGTTCAGAATTGAGGGTGGCCGAATCTACTAGATGAACGGCCGAATCCGAAACCCCGTCTCCGGGCCAGTCCTCGGCCTTTCTCTCTGCTCTGGTGTCACGTGTACAGCTCCAGCGCAGCTACCCCGAGTCGGCCGTGTCGCAGCCCTCGTCGACGTCTTCATCGCAGTCATCGTCGACCTGGTTCCCGCAAACCTCGCTAGCTCCCGGGTTCACGTCTGCGTTGTCATCGTCGCAGTCTCCAGCGTCCGTGGTCCAGCCGTCGTTGTCGTCATCCCCCAACTCTTCGGGCTCATGCCCGTCGAAGTCATCCTTGACGTCCGAGTAGTCGGGCGAACTCGGGCACCCGAGCAGAAGCGTCAACGTGGCAATCAAGCCAAGCAAATCCTCTCCGCATAGCTCAGCCAGATCACGTCCTGTGAATGCACCCCGCTCTGGAGGTTCGCCCAGG
>CAZSAT010000092.1:0-27648 GCA_964604675.1 uncultured Enterobacterales bacterium | reverse complement strand
TGCTCGGACTCGGAGCGCAGCCAGTGCGCTACGACGCGATCCGAGGCGCCCGAGGCGAGCGCGTGAAAGTGGTCGAGGGAGGCGAGGTACGCGTCGAGCTGCATGCTCGATCCTACGATGGGCGGCATGAAGGACTCCACACTGCTCGTGCCGTCGAAGCTTCCCGGCGCGCATCGGGAGCACCTGAGCTTCCGGGAGCTCGCCCGGCGCCCCGAGCTGCCCTTCCACCCGAAGTACCTGTACCGCTCCCTGCGCCTCGTCGAGCAGCTCCGCCTGTTGCCCGAGGGGCCGCTGGAGGGGCCCGAGTTCTCCGACGACACCGACCAGCAGGGCCGGGCGCTCATCGAGGCGATGGACGAGCTGTTCGACAAGTACCAGGCGACCCGTCCGCAGTGGGTCGAGCGGTTCGGCGAGGGGTGATCGGTTTTCCAACGTTGGAAAACGATGGATCGGTCGCCGGGTACCGTACCGCCGGTCTTGAACCCCGCGAACGGACATCTCATGTTGACAGCGATCGGGAACACGCCCCTCATACGGCTGCAGCGGATCCCGCCGCCGGGCTCGGCGGACATCTGGATCAAGCTGGAGGGCGTCAATCCGACCGGCTCGTACAAGGATCGGATGGCCCTGGCGATGGTCGAGGCCGCCGAGAGGAGCGGAGCGCTCACGCCCGGCACGTCGTTGCTCGAGTGCACAGGCGGGAGCACCCTCTTTCGTTGATGCCCGCTCCCACCATGGCCCTGGCCCGGAGGAGGCTCGTGGGTAGTGAGGAAGCGAAGGCGCACAGCGCAGAGGCGCTCGCCGGTGTCGAGATCGAGGGCCCGGCGGGTGATCGTGTGGGCGGACGGGTTCGAATCCCATCGGGTCACGTCTTTCTGACGCCCTGGCGCTACACACTGCGAAAGGGATCTACGATCACGAGGCCTCCGAGGTCCTGGCCGTGTTGGAGGTCCTCGGTGTACAAGGTGTGGCAGCCGGAGCGCAGGGCGGCCGCCACCACCAGTGAGTCATAGAACGAGAACCGCCACCGCAGGTGCGTGGCCAGCGCGTCTCTGTAGAGGTCCGGATCGGAATGGACTCGGCACAACGGCACGAGGACCGCGTCGAGGTAGTCCTGTGCCTGGTTGAGCGTCATCGGCCGGACGAACTTCCGGAGGGCGACGTTCAGGAACTCTTGCACGACCTGGAAGCTGATGGTCCCGCCGCCCTCGAGCGCCCCGGCGATCAACGCCCGGGCGCGGTCCCGCTTGGACACGTCGGTCTCGTCGAAGCTGTAGACGAGGACGTTGGTGTCGAGGAAGTACCTATCGCTCATTCATCTCATCTCGGGTGAAGGAACGACCGGCCCTGACCTCGTCCAAGCGCCCCATGAGGCGTTCGTAGTCCTGCCGAGCGTACTGCTCGGCGGCGTAGGACTCCAACCACCGCCGGAACGCCGCATTGAGCGAAGTCTGCTGCTGCCGTGCACGCGCGCGGGCTCGCTCGATGAGGGCTTCGTCGGCGCTGAGGGTGATGTTTCGGGCCACGCATCCTCCACACGTATCGCGTGTACACTACAGTAGTGTGAACAGGGTCACCCGTCAAGCCCGTGTCCACCGGCTGCCAAGAGCAAGAGCCGCCCGACGCTCTCCCCCATCTCGGCCCCGTCGCGCAGCCACAGAGTTCGATCTTCATCCAATCTGGCCAACCCTTCCCCGGAGCCCGTCGGGACTATCGAATCCGGTGCGGGTCCACCGCGCGGCTCGAACCGGCGTCGTCAGCATGGCTCATGGCTCACGGCGCATGGCGGCCCAGACCCGAGCTGGCGGCGTGGTTGCACGAGGCACCGATCCGGGCCAGCAGGCCGTCGGGCCCCCAGTGCTCGACCACCGTCATCTCGTTGGCGGTCAGGGTGCCGGTCTTGTCCGTCGCGATGACCGTGACGGCCCCGAGGGTCTCCAGCGCGTCGAGCCGGCGCACGAGGGCCTGCCTCGCCGACATGTGGCGCATGCCCGCCGCGAAGCAGACGGTCACGATGGCCGGCAGGCCCTCGGGCACCGCGGACACCGCCAGGCTGATGCCCACCAGCAGCAGCTCGATGAAGGGCATCTGCCGGTACCAGCCCAGCGCCGCCACCACGACGCACACCGCCAGCGCCGCCAGCCCGAGCACCTTGCCGAGGCCCGCGAGCTGCCGCTCGAGGGGCGTCTCCGGGGCCTCCGCTGCCGCCATCAGCCCGGCGATGCGGCCCGCCTCGGTCCGCGCCCCCGCCGCGCTGACCTCGACCTCGGCCGTGCCCCGGGTCACCAGGCTGCCCGCGTGCACCATCGTGGGCCGCTCGGCGACCGGAGCCTCGACGTCGACCCCGCCGGCGCGCTTTCCCACCGGCACCGACTCGCCCGTCAGGAGCGACTCGTCGACCTCCAGGAAGCTCGAGGCCGCGACCCGCGCGTCCGCCGGCACGCGCTCTCCCGCCTCCAGCAGCACCACGTCGCCGACCACCAGCCCGGCGCTCGCCAGCCGCTGCTCGCGGCCGTCCCGGCGCACGGTCACCTCGGGCGCCGCGAGCTTCGCCAGCGCCGCGATGGCCCGCTCGGCCCGGAAGACCTGCACCACCCCGAGCACCAGGTTCAGCACCAGGATGGCCCCGATGACCGCCGCGTCCACGAAGGCCCGCAGCCCCGGCCAGCCCCCGTGCTCCACGAAGGGCAGCACGGTGCTCAGGACCAGCGCCCCGAGGAGCAGCCACACCAGCACGTCGTCCAGCTGTCGACGGATCACCTGCCCGACCGAGCGCTCGGGCTCGGGCAGGGTGTTGGGGCCGTCGCGCTCCAGGCGCGCGGCGGCCTCGCCGGAGGTCAGGCCCTGCATCAGACCCCGAGCCGAGGGGCGACGCCCCGGGCCGCCAGGTCGTCCAGATCCCACTCACACCCCTCGGTGGCGACGGCGGCGTTCCACCCCAGCTCGTCGCGGACGCGCATCCTGAGCGCGTCGGCGGCGCTGGGCACGCCGTGGTTGAGCCAGACACGCCGGGGGGCCTGCGGCATCTTGGCGAGCCAGGCCAGCAGCTCGTCGGCGTCGGCGTGGGCGGAGAAGCCGTCGATCTGCGCGATCTCGCACCGCACCTCCATGTCCCGGCCGTGCAGCCGCACCGTCCCTGCCCCGCGGACCAGCCGGTCGCCCCGGGTGCCGGGCGCCTGGTAGCCCACGAAGAGCACCGTGTTGCAGCGATCCCCCGCCAGCCGCGCGAGGTGGTGGAGCACCCGCCCGCCGGTCAGCATGCCGCTGGCCGACACCAGGATGTAGGGCGGCTTCTCGCGGTTCAGGGCCTTGCTCTCGTCGGTGGTCCGCACGAAGCGCACGTCGTCGCAGAGCCGATCGAGGCGGTCCGGGCCCACCTTGAGCTCTCGGGCGTGGCGCACGTAGAGCTCGGTCGCGCTGGTGGCCATCGGGCTGTCGAGCAACAGCGGCACGTCGGGGATCTCGCCGCGCTCCTGGAGCAGGTGCAGCGCCCAGAGCACCCCCTGCGCCCGGCCGACCGCGAAGGAGGGGATCAGGAGCGCCCCCCTGCGCTCCACGGTGCGCCGCACCACCTCGGACAGCTGTGCGAGCACGTCCACGTCGCTGTGCGATCTGGATCCATAGGTCGACTCCAACACCGCGAACTCCGCCTGGGGCGGGGGGGCCGGCGCGCGCATCAGCAGGTCGGCCACCCGGCCCACGTCCCCGCTGAAGAGCACGCTGGTGCCGTGGTCCTCGAGCCGCACGCAGGCCGCCCCCAGGATGTGGCCGACCCGGTGGAAGCTGGCGCTGAAGGGCCCGACCTCCTGGGGCGTGGTCCACGAGACGGGCACGAGCCGCTCCAGGGCGCGCTCGGCGTCCTCCTCGGTGTACAGCGGCAGGGCGGGCTCGTGCCGGGCGAAGCCCTCTCGGTTGGCGTACGCGGCGTCCTCCTCCTGGATCCGCCCGGCGTCCCGCCAGAGGATGCCGACCAGCTCGGCGGTGGCGTCGGTGCAGTACACCGGCCCCGCGAAGCCCTGCTTCACCAGCCGCGGCACCCAGCCCGAGTGGTCCAGGTGGCCGTGGGTGAGCAGCACCGCCTCCAGGCCGCGTGGGTCGGTCTCCAGCCGTCCCCAGTTCCGCTCGCGGAGCACCTTGAAGCCCTGGAAGAGGCCACCGTCCACCAGCACGCTGGTCTCCCCGCTCGTGAGCAGGGTGCGCGACCCCGTGACCGTGCCAGCACCACCGAGAAAACGTATCCGCATCGGACCTCCACCGGGAGTCCCTTCAAGCACCGTGCCAGTTGGCACAGGTCTCGAACACCGGGAGGGCAGCCCGGGAGTGCCCGTGTCCCGCTGGACAGCTGCCTACCGTCGCCTGCTCACCACCCCGGCGCGGGCCGTGGCGGGCATCTGTGCCGGCGAGACCGTCTACATGGGCGGCATCGCCGCCACCCCCAAGGCCCTGGCCCGAGCGCTGGCCGACCATGCCGGGCGCTGCCCCGGCGTCGCCGTCGGCCATGTGCTCCTGCTCGGCGAGGACCCCTTCGCCACCCAGGGCGCCAAGGGCCTGATCCGCCACCTCTCCTGGTTCGTGGGGCCCGCGGACCGCTCGAGCGCCGAGGATGAGACGCCCTGCGGCCCCTGGGGTACGCGGACTGAGTGGCACGCCACGGGGCTCTCTCTGGGCAACCTCATCGGCAGCAACATCACCGACCCGCTCCTGTCGCTGGGCCTCGGGGCCGCCGTCCACACCGTGCTGGTCGAGGTGGCCACGCTGACGGTGGACTTCCCTTGGTGGGCCGCAGCACGGTCGTTGCGCTGTTGATGATGCGCGACAACCGCAACGTGTCGCGCAGCGAGGGGGCCTCCCTGCTGGTGTTGGTGGCGCTGTATCTCTGGACGCGCCTGATGTCGTTGCGGCAGGCACGCCGCTTGCACCTGTCGGTACCCCCCCCGGAGGTGCCCGTGGCCCTGGATCCAGGCCGGTCCCAGGCCGAACGAGCGCTGTTCCTGGTGGTCGACGCCATCCCCTTCGACCTGGCCAGGGACCTCTGGCGCGCCGGCCGCATGCCGGGCTTCGGGGAACCGCGTCCGATGGTGTCGGTCTTTCCATCCCTGACCCACGTGGCCGTGCCGGCGTTGCTGGGCGATCTCCCGCACACCCGACCGTTCGGCTACGAGGCGCGCTACTTCCACCCACCCAGCGGCGAGGTCCGAGGCGGTCTGGATCCCGACTCCGAGCGCGGCATGGCCCCGTACCGGGGGAGGCCGGAAGGGCCGCTGGGCCACGCGGCCACCTACACGCTCACGCGGGCCATGGCGTTCGGCCAGATCCGCTGGATGGCGCGGCAGGTCGGGCAACACGCCAATCCCTGGCTCGGCTACCTCCCCGCGACGGACGGCGTGGCGCACTTCGATGGCCGCGAGGCGCTCGGGGAGGCGGTCGCCGACATCTTCGAGCAGCTGGCCGTGCTTCGCGAGACCTGTCTGGAGCGGGACGGGGTGGTACCGGACGTGGTGGTGTGTTCCGACCACGGAGTCTGCTTCAGCGAGCTCCAGCACCTCGGCATCGACGACGTCGCACGCGTCCTCGCCCTGGAGGGGTACACGGTCGGGCCCGGCGACCGCGGCGTCCACTTCGCCCCGATGGGGGATGTCGGCGGCGGCGCGGCCTGGTGCGGTGACGAGCATGGCGCGGCCGTCGCCAACCTCCTCGCATCGACGCCGGGCATCGAGTTGGCCATGGCCGCACGTGAAGGTGGGTGCGAGGTCTTCCGGGTACGCGACGGCCTGGAGCACGCCGTCGTCGCGTGGCGGGACGGACGCTTCGACTACCGCACCGTGCGAGGCGACCCGCTCGACCTGGAGTCCCTCTGGCGCGGCATCGCGCCCTGGCCCGACGCGCAGGCCGTCCTCGAGACGACGTGGGACGCGCGCTACCCATGCGCGCCCGTCCGACTGCAGGAGGCGTTCACGGACCTGGTCCAGTGGCCGGCCACGGTCCTCTTCTCGATGGCACCGGGCTGGACCTTCGGAAGCGCGGCGACCTATGCGGCGTCGCTGCTGCGCGGCGGCCAGGTCGCCACCCACGGTGCGCTCTCGCGAGCACAGACCCTGGGCTTCGCTGCCAGCACGACGGGGGGATGGGAGCCCGGACCCCTACGGCCCGCCAGCGTGTTCGCTCCCTGGCAGGACCGCGTGCTGGCAGGCTACGCGCCTCTCCCTGGCGACTAGCCCTCCGACGCGGAATCCACGGCCCCCCGCGTCCACCACCGCCTCGATCGCGGCTGCCAGGTGCTCACCCACGGCCACATGGCCCGCCCGCGACAGGTGATTCATGTCGAGCAGCGCCCGCTCGCGCTCGGCTGCCGTGAACGCTTCGGACAAGTCGACCGTGTGCGCGTCCCCCGGCGAGGCCGCTAGGATCGGGGGCGTGAAGACCGCGATCCGAGGGTTCGAGCAGGCCCTGGAGGGGCCGCTGGAGGGGCAGGAATTCGCCGACTACACCGACCAGCAGAGCCGGGCGCTCATCGAAGCGCTGGACGAGCTGTTCGACAGGTACCAGACGACCCGTCCGCAGTGGGTCGAGCGGTTCGGCGAGGGGTCGATCGAACCCTCGACGTGGGTGATGTCCTCGTCGATGAAGCAGCGCACGACAGCCAACACGGCGTCGACGGAACGGATGCGACCCAGGAACTGGTTGCCGAGGCCCTCGCCCTTGCTCGCCCCGCGGACCAGGCCGGCGATGTCGACGAGCTCGACGGTGGCCGGGAGGATCTTCTTGCTGTCGATCTTCGCCAGGATGCGGTCCAGCCGCTCGTCCGGCACCGGCACGATGCCGACGGTCGGCTCGATGGTGCAGAACGGGTAGTTCGCGCTCTCGGCGCCCGCCGCGGTCAGGGCGTTGAACAGGGTGCTCTTGCCCACGTTGGGCATCCCTCTCGGGTAGCCGCCGCTCATCCGCTCGAGCTCCTCGAACACGTCCACGTGGTCCTCCTCTCCGCCGAGACGACACGAGCTCGGAGTCCGTCAGTCGGCCTTCTGCGGGTAGAGCCAGAACCAACCCGCGGCGACATAGGGGAGCCCCGCGACCTCCCCGGAGAGCTCGTAGACGTACTCGTCGTCGCCATCCTCCACGGTGTCGGCGGCGTGCTCGCCGATCCAGCCCGCGTCGCTGTCGTGGAGGAACCAGATCCCGACCGTGTCGCCCCCGGGGTGGCTGAGCCCACGCCAGGTCGGCGTCGCCACGGCGAGGTCGCAGATCGCCTCCGGCGAGACCGACAGCAGGAAGAAGCGGTCGCACGCGGGGCATGCGGTCTGCAGCCCCTCGGTTCCCTCCAGGAGCTCGTCGCCCCTCTCCCCGAGGGTGCCTTCGCAGCCCTCGCTGAAGGCATAGCTCCGCGTCCCGGACCAGCCCACCGGCCAGCCGGTGTCGTCGCCGCCATCGTCGCCGCCATCGTCGCCGCTGTCGTCGGCAGCGATCGGGGTGGTGTCGTCGCCGCTGTCGCCGGAGGGTGCGCGGCGCGCGCCGGTGTCCCCGACCAGGTCGAGCACCGCAGGCTTGCAGGCCAGGAGCATCGGGAGCATCGGGAGCAACCCCGTCACCTCGAGGTGATTATGTAATTTCAGTCACTTACGTCGTACTTGGCGGCCGCGGCCCGCGAAAACTCCAGAACAGTAGAACTTTCCAAAGTTCCAGCAAGCGTAGAACTCTCGCCGGGGCCGCTCCAATCGACGGAGGCGTTCGTGATCATAGCAGGCCCTCGAAGGGTCGGGTCAGGTCCGGACGTGGACGAAGCGGGGGTTGACAGCTGCGGCACAGAGCCAGGGCGTTGTCCGGGGCGACTTGGCCTCCCAGGGAGCGGAAGTAGAGGTGCTGGGCGTCGAGCGCGAGGGCCCGACGGGGGCGTGGGAGGGCGGCCCACCAAGGGGGCGGTGGCCGCGGCCACCGCGCAGGTGGAGACGGCCTGGCCTCGATAGAGGAGGCGGCCGCCGGGATCGGACGGATGGAGGACCTGGGACCGAGGACCGAGGACCGAGGACCACGGCCGCGACGCCACAGAGCCGGTGAGCGGAGCCATCAGCCAGACGAGCGCAGCCATCAGCCATCGACTGGCCGGTCCCAGGGAAAGACCACGGTCTGGCGGTCGGGCCAGGTCCAGACGATCGCCTCCCCGACCCGGATCACCTTCACCCGGCCGCTGTGGACGAGGCGGAGGTGACAGCTGCGGCACAGCGCGATGGCGTTGTCGGGCGTGTCCTGGCCTCCCAGGGAGCGGAAGTGGAGGTGGTGGGCGTCCAAGGCGAGGGCCAGGCGCCCACACTCGGGGTTCTGGCAGCGGTGACCCTGCGCGGCCTTGACCTTGGAGGAGAAGCTGGCGGGCTTGGGGAGCGGGACCGTGTCCAGGAGCCAGCGAGCGGCCTCGATCAGCCCCACCCGGACCCAGCACCAGCCACGCCGGATGGGCTCGAAGCGCTGCTCTTCGAGCCCGGTGAAGGCGACCTGCAGGGGGCGCTTGGGGGGCTGTCCGGATTCTGACGCGTCCGGGCTCGGTGCTGCGGGGGCCGGGGAGGTGGGCGCGGGGAGCGCGGGCCCACCGACGAGGGCGGCAGCGGCCGCCGCAGCGTAGGCGGGGGCGGCGGCGATGGCTTCTTCGCAGCGGCGGGCGGCGCGGCCGTCGAAGCTGGTGGCGCGGGCGACGGCCTGGACGCTCTTGGGGCTCATCGAGGCGGCGAGCTCGATCCACTGGCGGGCCTCGCGGCGGTTCCAGCTCAGCTGCCCGATGGTGCAGGCGACGTCGAGGTCGAGGCCTCGGGCCACGGCGGGCTGGAGATCGGGGTGGAGGGCGAAGGCGCGGCCGAGCTTGCGGAGGCGCAGGAGCGTGCTCAGCGAGACGCCGAGCTCCTGTTCGGCGAAGTCCCCGAGGGTGGCGTACCCCATCTGCAGGTGGAGGCAGCGCTCGACGACGAGGTCGCAGAGCTGGCCGAGGGCGGCCTTGCGCCCGTCGCGGGCCAGCTCGGGCTGCGCTCCGGGGGCGGGGGGCGGGGGGCGCAGGCCTGGGCGAGGAGCTCTTCGGCGGTGCGGCCGCTCTCCATGGCCTCGAAGATGAAGTCGTCAACCTGTCGGTTGGTGGCGGGGTAGCCCATCAAGAGGCGGCCGAGGTGGCGCCCTTGGTCGAGGGTCTCGAGGTTCCACCGACCTCGACCCAGTAGCGGACCCAGACGGCCGACCAGCACCCGAAAGCTCCCGTCGTGATGCCTCACCTCGTGCGAGAATCGCCGCGTGAGGTCGGTTCATGAGCGCTATCCCTACCGCGCCGCCCTCTACGTGCTCGAGAACGAGCAGACCAACCGCATGGTGGTGGTTCATGCCCACCGCGCCGACGCCGAGGTGCCCCCGATGCTGGCCGCGCACCTCAGCGAGATCGACCACCTGTACCCGGAGCTTTGGATCGACTTCCTCGCGGTCGAGGGCGAGTTCGGCCCCGGACTCATCGCCCAGCTGTCCGAGCGCCTCGCCGTGCCCAACAACCACATGTTCATCGGCACGCCGGGCGCGGAGTTCCCTCACCGCATCGAGAAGCTCGGAGGCGTTCGGCTGATCCTATGAGGTCCGCGCCCACCCAAGGCGGCGACGCACGCGCGCGGACCGCCCACGGCGTCCTCCGTCGTCCGGACGGGCAGCCGTGAGGCGGGACCTGGGCCTCGTGGAGCTGACCGCGATCGCGCTGGGCGGCATGATCGGTGGCGGGATCTTCGCCGTCCTGGGCATCGCGGTCGACCACGTCGGCAACGCCACCTCGCTGGCCATCCTCGCCGCCGGCGTCCTCGCCCTGCTCGCTGGCGCCAACTACGCCCGCCTGGCACGTCACTACAAGGACGAGGGCGCCACCTACGCCTTCTTCAAGCGGACCTTCCCCGGCTCCGCGATGGCCGCCTCCGTCATCGGGTGGCTCGTGGTGTTCGGCTACATCGCAACGCTCGGCCTGTATGCGTTCACCTTCGCGAGCTACCTCGGCAGCCTCTTCCCATCTCGCGACCAGGAGGCCCTTCGCGTGGTGCTCAGCGGCCTCCAGCTGGCGAGCTTTTCAGCCCTCAACATCTTCAGCGTGCGTCTGATGGGCCGGATCGAGGACCTGATGGTCTACATCAAGGTGGCGCTGTTGCTGCTGCTGGCTGGCGTGCTGTTCTGGGCAGGCGACCCCGCCCACGCGCGGCTCCCAGCGCTCGAGCCCGCCCTGGGCGGCGACATGCTGCTCGTGGCCGCCATCACGTTCGTGGCGTTCGAGGGGTTCCAGCTGGCCATCCACGCCTACGAGGAGGTGGATGAGCCCGACATCAACGTGCCCCGCGCCATCTACGCCGCGATCGTCGCGGCGACCGCGCTCTACGTCCTGCTCGCCGAGGGAGCCCTGTGGTCGCTGGACAAGGCACAGATCATCGCCGACAAGGAATACGCGCTGGCGGCCGGGGCCGCTGAGGTCCTGGGTGGCGGAGGGCACGCGCTCGTCATCGGGGCAGCGCTGCTGGCGACGTCGAGCGCCGTGAGCGGCACGCTGTTCGGGGCCTCTCGTCTCGCCGCGGTCATCGCGGTCGACGGCTACATGCCGGCGTTCATGGGCCGACGCCGGGGCCGGGTCCCCGCAGCCGCCATCATCACGCTGGCCGCCTGCGCGTGGCTCTTGCTCTTGTCGGGCCGCCTGGAGCTGATCGTCGAGTTCGGAAGCCTGGTCTTCCTGGTCGTGTCGTTGCTGATGGCCATCGCGAACTGGCGGATCCGTCACCTCACCGGCAGCTCACTGGCCTTCTGTCTGGCGTCGACGGTCGCCCTCGCCGCGGCAGCGCTGGCCGTGGTCGGCTGGCAGGTCGCGGAGCGGCCGGACGATCTCCGCTGGACCCTGTCCACAGGCGCCGTGCTGGCCGTCGGCAGCGTGGCGTACGGGCGCTGGTCTCGCAGGGGAGCGGCGGTCCCCTGAGCTCGGAGGGTGCCTGCCCGATCGGCGTCGCCATGAACGAGCGACGCGTACGGAGTCGGAGCCCCCTCGTCGAGCCCGAGAGAGCCTGCTGCACACCCACGGTCTGGCCGTTCAGGTCTCGCGCTGCCGTGCGGCCGTGCGGACACGAACAGGTTGGTCGGTACGCTGCTGATGACGTCGTAGGTGCGCTCCTCGTGCAGCAGCAGGTGGCGCCCGTCGCCCACGACGAGCTCGGTCCGAGGGTCGCTGAGCGGGTGGCCGAGCAGCTCGCCGAAGGCTCGTGCACCCCCTACGACCTCGGGCAGAAGCTCCACCGCTCGGGCCTTCTCCAGGGGCAGGTCGAGCGCCGCAGCGAGGGTCATGCCCGACCCGAGCCCGATGACCAGCTGCTCAGATGGATCGCGCGCGAGCAGTCCGGGAAGCGCTCCGATCAGCCCCTGGGCCAGCTTGTCGGCCTCCGTCGACGCGTCGGTCTTCCAGTTGATGCGCAGCACGCGCGCGCCGCTGGACCGCTGCAGCACCGTGACGGTCGCGCCCAGGCCCTCGCCGTGGAACAGCAGGGCGCCGGAGTCGCGGAACGCCGCGAGGCGCTCCGGATCCCCTGCCAGATCCGCGGCGTAGATGTGGGGGCCAGGTTCATGTGCCGCGGGTTCCAGGCCGGCAGCGCCACCCATGCGAGGAGGCCGACGATCGGGAGCAGCCACCCTCGACGCGTGCCGAGGAGGACCGCCGCCGCGACGAGGTTCAGCTCCACCGCGAGCCAGAGCGAGTCGCGCCGTCCGAGCTCGAGCAGCACCAGGCCGGCGCCCAGTGACCCCACGATGGCTCCAACCGTGCTCCACGCACAGGCCCGCCCCACCTGCTCCGGCGCGTCCCCGGGGCCGCGGCTCAGCGCGCGGGTGGCGACAGGGTAGGTACCGCCCATGAACAGGGTGGGCAGGAGCACCAGCAGGAACAGGACGCCGAAGACGAACCGGAACGTGGCGCCGACCCGCGCACCTGCGCCGAGCGCCTCGCGGCCGGGCTGACCGACGACATCGGTGCCATCGACCCCGACGGCGCGGGCGCGCTGAACGTCACCTGCGACCAGACCACCGACGGCGGCGGCTGGACCCTCGTCCTCCACGTGACCGACCTCGACGGGCTCGGCGAGGACGTCCTCCTCACCACCTTCGGCCACGAGAACAGCCACTGCTGATCCGGGCAGCGGCACCCCCGAGCAAGTGAAGCGAGCCGCAACGGCCCGTGCACTCAGTGGGCGTTCATCGGCGGTGACGAGGGCGCGCCCGCTGCGTAGCCCACCCCCAGCTGGAGCGCGCCGCAGCTCGGACACGGCCTGCCACCCAGCGATGTCCTCACGCTTGCCGCGGCGTCTCAGTACCAGACGTACACCGCCCCACCACTCTCCGCCCCCGCGCTCTGCTTCCACGAGCTCGTGGCCAGGTCGTCCACGCCGTCGCCGTCCACGTCGCCCACCCCCGTGGTGCTCCAGCCGAACTGCTCGCCGCTCTCGGCACCGCTCAGGATCCAGTCGGCGTCGTCCATCGAACGGTCCTCGGCGAAGGGACCATAGAACACGAAGGCCTGACCGGCTGCGGGGCCGCCGAACGACTCCGCGTAGCTGTGGGTGCCGAACACCAGGTCCACGTAGCCGTCGCGGTCCAGGTCGCCGGCGAGGCCCGTGGCCTCGGCACCGTGGGTCTCGTCCTTGCGCCCCGAGACGATGGCGTCGCTGTCGAGCAGCGAGCGGTAGCCCGACAGCGGTCCGTGGTTCACGAACGCCGCCCCACCGACCGCGCCCAGGTGGGCATCGTAGGCGTTCACCACCACGTCGCCCACGCCGTCGCCGTCGAGGTCGGCGCCCAGCACCGTGCTGCCCGCGGTGTCGTTTCCGCCCACCCCTTCCAGCTCCACGTCGGGCGCGATGGCGCCGCTCGCAGCCAGCGACGGACCGCCGTACAGACCGTAGGCCCGCCCCACCAGGCCCGCCTCGTCGGCGTCGGAGCCAATCCACAGGTCGTCGTAGCCGTCGCCGTTCAGATCGAGCGCGCCATCGGCGTCGCAGCCCAGCTGCTGCCCCGGCACCGACCCGGTCCACGCACGGTGCGCGCTCTCCAGCCCCGCACCTTCCTCGCCGCCCAGCACGAGGTACGCGGTGCCGCCAGGACCCGCGACCGGCGCACCGAGCACCATGTCCTCCAGCCCGTCGCCGTCCACGTCGCCCACGCCGCCCAGCCCGATGCCGAGGCGTCCGTCGGTGGTGAGCCCCTCGATCCGCTGGCTCGCGTCGCCCGCCACCACCACGCCCGTGGGCGCGTCGTCGAACACCAGCACCTCGCCCGCACCGTACGCGATGCCCACGTCGTTGTGCAGGTGGGCCTCGGGCGCGCCGAGCAGCAGCTCGTTCTGCCCGTCGCCGTCGAGATCCGCCGCGTCCACGAAGCTGCCCAGGAAGCCGTACACGTGGTCGCCGAGCACCACCGGCTCGGAGAAGTCGCCCGTGGTGGCGGGCCCGAGCAGCAGGTACACCGCCCCAGCCGAGAGGCCCCCGCGCCCGTCCTGGTGCGCTCCCACGAGCACGTCGGCGAAGCCATCGTCGTTCACGTCGCCAGCACCGCGCACGTGCCAGCTGGCCTCGCCGTCGGGAATCACACCGGTCAGGGTGGCGCTGGCCTCGGTCACCGACGACGCGCCCGTTCGGCGCTCCACCGGGTCCGGTGGTCCCGACCCGGTGTCGGTGTCGCGCCCACCGCCCGAGTCCCCGTGGTCCCGCCAGGAGTCCTCGCCGGTCTCGGACGCGTCGGTGTCGGGGCCGGTGTCGGTCGGGACCGCGGAGTCCACCACCACCTGGGTGTCGTCCGCCGCCGCAGACGGCGCGGTGTCCACCGGCTCACCGGAGCACGCCAGGAGCCAGATCACGGCGCGAGGGCTTCCGGCACGCTCGCAAGCTCGGCCACCGCGCGCACGGCTTCGGTCTGGCTCGCGGCGAGCTTCGGGCCCAGCCGGTCGGCCAGCTCCCCGTCCACCGCGGCCTGCGCCAGGCTCACGGCCAGCGACTCGTCGAGCTCGTCGACGATGCCCACCACGGTGAGCGCGAAGCCCAGGGTGCTCTCGGAGCGCACCCAGGCCACCACGTCGTCCCGCGCTTCGATCGGGTAGAGCCGTGCGATGCACCCGGCGGCCCGCAGGCCGGCCCAGGGCGGCATCTCGGCGTGCTCCACGATGGCGCGGAACGAGCTGAGCGGGTCGGGCACCAGGCCAGCCACCTCGTCGCAGGTCTGCACCTGCTCGCGCACCGACAGCGCGGCGTAGAGGGTCTCGTCGGCTTCCGTGGGCTGCCAGGCCCACGCAACAGTGAGGGTCAGAAGCATCGCGTTCTCCTACAAGGCCGCAACGTAGCGCTGCATCACGCCCGCCTGCTCGTCGGTGATCTTCCAGGCGCTCTGACACGTCTCCCAGTCGCAGATGCTGTAGGGGAACATGAAGTTGTCGCCCAGGTCGGTCTCGCAGCTGGTCTGGCTGGAGCACGACACGGTGTCGTCCAGGGCATCCCAGTACTGCCAGCCGTCCTCGACCGGGTGGAACAGGCCCACGTAGTGGCCGACCTCGTGGGCCAGGGTCTCGCCCATCACGGTGGCTTCGTTGTCGCTCAGCTTGCCGTCGCCGCCCGCATGCGCGAGCCAGGAGATGACCGTGCCGGTGCGGTTGGTGCCGATGAGCGTGCCGGGGATGCCGCCGGCCATGCCGTAGACCGTGGCGTCGGGCCCCACCTTCTCGCCGATCACCACCACGATCTCGTCGCGGCGGGCCTTCTTGTGGGCCTTCTCCATCTCGTCGTCGCCGTAGCCCGGGTACGGCACGTTGTCGTCGAGGCCGCTCTTCTTCTCGCGCAGCTCGAGGGTGAGGCCGGCCGCCGACCACACCTCGCGCCAGTGGGCCACGGCCTTGTCCACGCCGGCGCGCACCGTGTCGTCCCCCCACATACCCTTGGTGTAGACCATGACCACGTTGTAGGTGGCGTCGTCCAGGTCGTCGTCGACCTTCTTGTGCACCGTGATGTCGAGATCCTGGTCGGTCGCGTAGGTCCAGTCGCCGTTGTAGGCGCCGACCTCCACGGTCCAGGTGCCGTCGGTGAGCGGGCCGTCGACCTGGCGCACCGGCCAGTTGAAGAAGGTGTCGTTGGACTCCGCGAAGAAGGCGTAGGTCAAGGAGTCCGTGCTGTCGTACCAGTCCTCCCAGTGCAGCACCACGTTGCCCTTGGGGTCGATCAGGCGCTCCAGCGCGAGGATCTTGTCGCCCTGCGCGGAGACCAGGAAGCTGGCCTCGCCGGCCACGTCCACCTCGATGGCCGCCACGCCGTTTCCGCCGGTCCCCGCCGTGAAGCGCTCGACGCTCATCGGCCCGCATCCGAGCACTGCAAGCACCACCACGGGCACCTCCTACGAGCGAGAGCGTAGAGGGCGGACGGGGGCGGGTCAAACGGCCGGCGGGTCCCGCCTCCGCCACACCAGGCCCAGGGCCCACAGCGCGAGGACGCTCGGACGTTGGCTCGCCGCGCAGCCGCAGCCCCCGAGCTCCGAGAGCAGCTCGCGCTCGGCCTGCATGTCGCCCCAGCGGTCGGGCGCGAGCTCGTCCAGGTCGGCGTCCCCATCGGGGTCGGCGCTGTCGGCCGCTCCACCGGAATCCACCGGCTCGCCACCGTCGCCACCGTCGCCGCCGTCGCCGCCGTCGCCACCGTCGCCGCTCCCCGAGCTGCCTTCGCACGCGGCGCTCAGCGAGAACGCGCTGACCGCGTCCTCCCAGCCGTCGACCACCACCGTGTAGGACGTGCCGGCGCTCGCCGAGAAGCTCAGGCTCTCGTCGCTGGCCTCGCTGCTCGAGGAAGAGGCCAGGCACCCGCTCCCGTCGCAGGCCTCGCTCGAGAGCACGTAGAGGTCCAGGTCGTCGGACAGGCCGGTGAGCGACAGGCTCACGGTCTCGCTGAGATCGGTGGAGAAGCTGAAGGCCATCTCCGGACCCGAGTACACCCACTCGTCGCACCCGTAGAAGCTGTGGCTGTCGGTGCTGCCGCTGTCGTCGTTGCGCGCGCTCACGGTCTGGCCGCACGCCAGGGTGGCGGCGTGGGTGCACGCCTCGACCTCGTCGCAGACCAGCGTGGGGAGCGCCTCGTAGCTGCCCTGGCTCATCCAGTAGCTGCCCGTGGACGAGCACGAGCCGTTGAAGGGGTCGTGCTGGCTGTTCGAGGAGGTCCGGACCTCGAAGTGCAGGTGGGGCCCCGTGGAGTAGCCCGAGCTGCCCACCTCCCCGATCTTGTCGCCGCAGGAGACCGCGTCGCCCGGCGAGACCGAGACCGTGTGGGTGCGCATGTGGGCGTAGATGGTCTCCTTGCCGTCGGCGTGCTGCAGCCACACGTAGTTGCCGTAGCCGCCGCCTCCCGCGCAGTCCCCCGTGCTGCAGGTGTCGTCCTCCCCGTCGTTGGTGTAGAGCACGTAGCCATCGGCCGCCGCGAGCACGTCGCGCCCGTCGTACATGCCGTCCCAGCTGCCCACGCCGAAGTCCGAGCCCTTGTGGCCCGAGTAGGTGGTGGAGCCGCAGTTCCAGTCGGTGGTGCTCCCGTGGTCGTAGTACGCGGTGACGTAGAAGTGGCCGTAGTCGTCGGCCGAGGTGGGGAAGCTGTAGGCCACCGAGGCGCCGGGCGGCGGCGGCACGGCGGCGCGCGCCTGGGGCGGCACCCAGGCCCCGGTCAGGCCGCAGGTCTCGGCCAGGGCACTCGCGACCAGGAAGAGCATGCCTGCACCGTAGCCCGATCAGGCCTCGACCTGGGTCAGGTACACGTCCTGCTTGGGGAAGGGGATCTCCAGCCCCGCGGCGTTCATGCCCGCGTAGATCTTGGAGTTGATGCGGTCGAGGGTGTCCTCCCGGACACCTGGATGCTTCAACCAGACCGTGAGCTCGAAGTCGAGGCCGGAGTCCCCGAAGCTCACGAAGCGCGCCCGCGGGCCGAGCTCGCCGGACGGCTCGATGCCGTGCTCGCCCTCGGACGCGGCCAGCAGCACGGCCCTCACCGCGTCGAGATCGGCGCCGTAGGCGGCCTGCACGCTGCACGTGAGCCGGAGGCGCGGCGACGGACCACCGCACTCGTTGCGCACCGTGGCGTTGGCCATCTGCGCGTTCGGCACGATGATCTCCACCTCGTCGGGGGTGAGCAGGCGGGTGGAGCGGAAGCCGATGCGGGTGACCACGCCGCGCTCCCCGGACTCCAGCATGAGCACGTCGCCGAGCTGGTAGGGATCGTCGGCGATGATGAACACCCCCGCGAAGAGGTTGGCCAGGGTGTCCTGCGCCGCGAAGCCCACGGCCAGGCCCACGATCCCCGCGCTGGCGAGCCAGGCGGTGACGTCGATGCCCCACGCGAGGAAGAGGAAGTAGATGCCGCTCCCCAACACCACGCCCCGCAGCAGCATCTGGAAGACCGGGCGCGTGCGGGGCTTGAGCACCCGGTAGCGACCCTCCCCTTCCGCGTGCCGGAGCACCGTCTGGCCCACGCCGAGGGCCGCCCTCACCCACAGGAACACCCCCACCGTGGTGAGCACGTTGCCCGCGAGGTCGATGGAGCGCGGGTCCGGGCCGAGGGCGCGCACCGCCTCGTAGGCGCCCACCAGCACGATCGTGACGGCCACCGGGCGGTGCACCAGATCCACCAGCTCGTCGTCGAGGGTGGTGGAGGTGAAGCCCACCGCGTGGAGCACCACCCGGCGGAAGGCGAGATCCACGGCCACGGCGAGCAGCACCGAGCCGCAGAGCAGCACCGCCGCCCGCGCTCCGGCGTCGGCCCAGACCTCCATCTCCTGCAGGGTCGCCAGGAGCTCCACGATCACCTCCGAGAGGTCGGAATACCGCGCCCGGCCCGGGGTGTCGCCATCGCATGGCCCAGCTCGATGTCCGCCAGCGCCGCAGGCGTGCGGAGGCCCAGACCTCCGGCGTCACCACCCTCGACTCGCTGGAAGCTGTGCGCGCGCGCGCCGCGGTGGCGCAGGAACACACCCCGGGCGTGGCGCAACCCCGTGAGCTGCGTCGCGCGGCTGCAGCCTGGATGAGCGCAACCTTCGCGCTCTGCTACCTGGCGCTGCCCACGGCCCTCACCGCGCTCGGCTTGAGGCCCTGGGCGGCTGGGAGTCCGCTGGCCGACAACGCGCGCTTGATCGGCGACTTCGGGGGCTTCGCGCTGGTGGTGCTCGGCACCCTGGCGGGCCTCGCGCTCCTCCGACCCCGCATCGACGTGAAGCGCGCCAGCCACGAGCCCGTGCTCGCCGCGACGGCCGGCGGCCTGCTCACCTGGGGGGTGTTGCACAGCACCCTGCCCTGGCTGATGCCCTTCGCCGAGATGGGCGCGGCCCCGCTCGCAGCCTTCGTGGCGGTGAACGTGTTGGAGTCCGTACTGTTCGGCGTGATGCTCGGCACCTTCGTGCGATCGCGAAAGGCGGCCTTCGCGCTGGGGTCCGCCTTCGCCGCGGCTCTGCTGTCCTTGACCTCCGCCCTCACCATGCTGGCGTGGGTGGGAGGCTTCTAGAGACCTGCGCCCCATCCGGGTTTGCGGTAGGATTCGGGTCCGAGGAAGGACCGAGGATGGGCAAGATGGCCACCAAGCCGGAAGGATTGCTGGCAGACCTCACGCTGCCCGACCAGCTCGACGAGCTGGCCGAGCGCATCGCGGCCCGCCTCTCCGAGGGTCCCGCCCACGCCGTGTACGACCGGATCTGCCTGGACGTGGGCCGGAACGACGCCCTGTACGTGCTGCGGGTGGCCTGCCGGAAACACCCCGCCGCGGGCTGGCTGATCGCCCTGTCCCAGAAGTGGGAGAAGCCCGCGGGCCGCATCCACCTCGAAGAGACCCGCGAGCTGTCCTTCTTCAGCGGCGTCTGCTCCGCACACGCTCGCGCCGGCCACGTCGAAGCGCTCGTCGCCGCGGGCGTCTACGGACCGCAGCCGGCGGCCGCGCTCCTCGCGTCGGGTTGGGTGAGCGCCGCCGTGCAGGCGGGGGCTCGCTGCATCGAGACCAACCCCGACGCCAAGCTGGTCGCCGCCTTCGAAGCCATCGCCGAAGAAGACCTCGACGCGGTGCTCTGCCAGCTCCTGCCGCGCCTCCGCAGCAAGCGGGCCGCGCGCGCGCTCACGGCCGACCTGGCCCGCTACCCGCGCGCTTCGTCCACCCTGGCCGCCGTGCTCCCCGGCCTCGCCGGCGCCTGAGCGCGTGGGGTTAGGAGCCCACCATGATCTTCTCCTCGCGCACCCAGCGCGTGCTGGACGTCGGCTGGTCGGTCGAGCGCGCCTTCGACCTTGTGGCCAACGTGCCGCGCTCCGCCGGTCACTTCCCCGGGCTGCGCGGCATCGACGACCTGGGCGGCGGGGTCTTCCGCTGGCGTCTGGGCGCCATCAAGCTGCCCGGCTACTCCTTCGACGCCGGCTACACCGCCCGGTACACCTTCGATCCGGTCGCCGGCACCGTCACCTGGAAGTCGGTGCCCGGAGCCGGGAACGTGCAGGAGGAAGGCTCGTGGCTCGTCCAGGCGGTCGGGCCGAGCACCCACCTCCGGTTCACGAGCACGCTCACGGTCGACACCCCGGTGCCGCGCCTGATGGAACGGGTGGTGAAGAAGGCGGCCCCCGGCGTCACCAACCGCTTGATGGCCACCTACCTCGCGAAGATCGCCGCCACGATGGACGGGCAGCTCACCTGAGGCCGGTCACGTGGGGCCGGTCACCGGAGGCTGGCGACCGAGCCGACCTGGCTGGTGCTGTCGCCGAGCACCTCGGCGAGCACGCGCTTCAGGTCGCGCAGGCCGTAGGGCTTGGGCAGCACGCCGCTGAAGCCCTCGGCGAGCCACTGCTCGTGGTGGCTCTCCGCGTAGCCGGTCGAGCAGATGGCCCTCACGGCCGGATCGAGCGCGATCAGCGCCCGCAGGGTGTCGAGCCCGCCCATCCCGCCGGGGATCGTGAGGTCGAGCACCGCGAGGTCGAAGCGCTCGGTGGACCAGAGGGCCACGGCCTCGTCCCCGTTCGCCACCGCCGTGACCCGGTAGCCCAGGTGCTTCAGGAGCTCCGTGCCGACCTCCCGCACCGCGTCCTCGTCGTCCATCAACAGCACGTGCGCACCGCGCAGCGGATCGGGGATCCGTCGCCGCTTGGGTTCCGCGGCCTCCATGGCAGGCAGGCAGACCCGGAACCGCGCGCCCCCTGACGGGGCGTCCTCCAGCGTCATCCGGCCGCGGTGCTGGCGCACGATCGCCCAGCTCACCGAGAGCCCGAGCCCCGAGCCCTCGTCCCGGGTGGTGAAGAAGGGCTCGAAGATGCGGTCGCGGACTTCGGGGGGCACACCTGGCCCGTCGTCGTCGATCACCAGCTCGTGGAACAGCCCGGCCCCCAGCTCCTCGACCCGCACCCCGGAGCGCAGGGTGACCGACACCCGACCGCCCGGACCGGTGGCCTGGCGAGCGTTCAGCACGAGGTTCTGCACCACCTGCGCGATCTGCCCGGCGTCGATGCGGGCCCAGAGCTTGGGGGCCACGTCGAGCGTCAAGGCCGGCTCCGCGCCGTGCATGACGAAGCGCGCGGTCTCGTCGACCAGGTCGGAGAGCGACGCGTCCTCGGGCACCGGTGCGCCGCCGCGGGAGAAGGTCAAGAGCTGGCGGCTGAGCTGCTGCCCCCGCTTCGCGGCCTGCTCGATGCGGCGCCCGAGCAGCTGCGTGCGCTCGGGGCTCGTGGTGCCCGACGCCAGCAGGCTGGCGTGTCCGGAGACCGCGGTGAGCAGGTTGTTGAAGTCGTGCGCGATGCCGCCGGCCAGCACCCCGACCGACTCGATCTTCTGGGTGCGGTACACCTCGCGCTCGACCTCGCGGATCTCCGTGCGGTCGTGCAGCACCAGCACCCGTCCCTGGCTGTGGTCGCTGAGCGAGAGCTCCACGTGCAGCACGTGGTCGGCGCCTTGCAGGAGCACCTGCATGGAGCGGCCCGGCTCCACCACGTCGAACAGGTGCTGGTCGAGCTCCAGGGGGAGCTGGGTCACGTCGGGCGGGGTCTCGATCACGAGCACGGTCCGGATGGGCGCCCCCACCACCGCCTCGCGCGACACACCCAACAGGGCCGCGGCGCGCGCGTTCACGTCCTGCACGCGGTCCTCGGCGTCGAGCCAGATGATGCCCTCGCGCAGCCCCGACAGGGTGGCGGCGAGCAGCTCCCGCTCGGCGCGCTCGCTGCCGACCATGGAGCGCAGGGTCCAGACGAGCGACACCAACAGCACGCTCACCGCGAGCGTGGCCACGCCGATGCGCTCGCCGGAGAAGGCCACCGCAGCCTGCACGCCACCGGCGAACACGATGCGCCCTTCGATGGAGGCGGCGGCGGCCAGGAACACCGCCAGCAGGCCGAGGCGGGCATCGCGGGTGCGTCGCCACAGGCCCACACAGAACCCGAGCGCGAGCAGGCGCAGGCCGAACGACAGCACGTGGATGGTCAGGACCACGGGCACAGCGTACTCCCTGGTACGCTCCCGACGTGAGCCGACGGCACGAGCAGTTCGAGGCCTGGGCCTGCCGCTTCCCCTCGCTGCGGGGCGCTCCCGGCGTGGCCCCCTGGGACCCGGAGGTGCTGGACGCCTGGGCCACCGGGCCCACGTGCGAGCCCCCCGCGCGGCACGCGGTGCGCTTCCTGCTCTGGAACTGGGGCGGCACCTGGGAGGTGGGCGCCTTCGATGCCCTCGCGGCGCTGGTGTGGTGGGACGCCCACCACCGCGAGATCTTCGTCTACTGGCTCACGGCCCACGCGAAGCAGGGCGACTGGCACGGCGACGCGGAGCAGGGTGCGCACCTGGACGCGGGTCGCTTGCTCGACCGCGAGCTCACCGAGGGCGCCGTGCTGGAGCTCTGCACCGACAGCGGCTGGCTGAAGGGGAGCTTCCTGCAGGTGGACGGCAAGCCGGCGCTCCGGGTGAGGCTGGCCGGTCGCACCACCAAGGGTGCCGAGGCGAGCCCGGCGGTGGTGCTGCCGCTGCCGGAGACCTCGCTCTTGCGCTGGCCCTCGGAGGCCGGTGGCTAATTCTCTGGGGCGCCCTCGTCGATCCAGGTCTGGATCAAGAGCTGGTCCGCCGCGCTGACCGCCGGGTAGCCCAGCGGCATCTGCACGCCCGCGCCGCCCACCGAGCCGTGGGTGCCGGCGATCTTGTGGAAGAAGTAGCTGTTGGCCGAGTCGCCCGGCTCCACCCGGTCCATCGACGGCACGTCGCTCGAGGGCACGTCGACCAGCTCGCTGTAGGCCACCTTCTCGCCGTAGCCGCCGTTGGTGCCGCCCACGATGCTGTGGCAGCCGTAGTCGGTGCAGTTCGCGGCGATGACCGGCAGCACGTCGTCGGCGAAGCTGTAGGTGTAGGCCGACCCGGTGTCACCGCCGCTCGCGGTCTCCGGCGCCCCCTCCTCGATCCAGGTCTGCAGGATGGCCTGGTTGGCCGCCGACATCGAGCCGCCCAGCGGCATCGTGCTGCCCGCGCCGCCGGCGGCGGAGTGGGTGCCCTGGATCTTGAGCCAGAGGTAGCTGTTGCTGGTGTCGCCGGGCTCGATGAGGTCCATGCTCGGCAGGTCGTCGGACGGCGTGTCGACCACGCTGGCGTAGCCGGCGTCCAGGTCCAGGTTGCCGCTGCTGCCACCGCTCGTGTGGCAGTAGGTGCAGTCCGCCGCCCAGATCGCCTCGATGTCGCTGTAGACGTAGGTGTAGCTGGGGCCACCGGTGTCGGCGCCGCCGGTGTCGGCCCCGCCGGTGTCGCCGGTGTCGCCGCCGCCGGACGCAGTGGCGACCGAGAAGGAGCCGTCGTAGGTGAAGCCCACTCCGGAGAAGCTGCCGGAGCCCGAGAAGCTGCCGTCCAGCACCCACGGGTCCGTGCCGCTGAAGGTGCCCGACCACGAGGTGTCGCCGATGGTGGTCATGGTGAGCGTGCCCGCACCTGAAGCGTCGGTGACCGTGCCGTCGAGCTCCACGTCGTAGGTGTCGGTGCCGGTGTAGGTGTTGATGATGCCGGTCGGCGGGAACACGCAGTCGCCCACGCCGTAGAGGTGCGGCGTTCCCGTCTCGTCGACCTCGACCAGCAGCTCCCCCGTGCAGGTGTCGGTGCCCACGAAGCCCGCGTCCACGGTGACCTCGATCTGCCCCTCGTAGCTCGCGTCCCACTCGCCGGGCTGCGGGCCGTCCTCGCCGTCGCAGTCCTGGTCGGTGCCGTCCACGCTGTCGTCGGTCGCGCCAGGGTTCACCGCGGCGTCGGTGTCGTCGCAGTCGTCCCCCAGGTAGCCGTCGCTGTCGTAGCCGTCGCCGTCGGCGTCGAAGTCCGACAGGCCGTCGCAGTCGCTGTCGGTGCCGTCGTACCAGACCTCGGTCGCCCCCGGGTTCACCGCCGCGTCGCCGTCGTCGCAGTCCTCGCTCGAGTCGAAGCCGTCGCCGTCGTCGTCGGTGACCTCCACGCCGTCCACGCCGTCGCAGTCCTGGTCGGTGCCGTCGGTGTCGAGGTCGGCGGCGTCGGGGTTGACCGCGCTGTCGCCGTCGTCGCAGTCGTCGCCGCCGTAGGCGTCGCTGTCGAAGGTGTCGGCGTCGGCGTCGTAGTCGCTCGCGCCGTCGCAGTCGCCGTCCACGCCGTCGTACCAGACCTCGGTGGCGGCCGGGCTGATCGAGGCGTCGGCGTCGTCGCAGTCGGTGCCGCCGTAGCTGTCGTGGTCGAAGCCGTCGCCGTCGGCGTCGTACTCGTCGCTCGCGCAGTTCTCGTCGATGCCGTTGTAGTGGACCTCGGTGGCGTCCGGGTTCACGCTCGCGTCGGTGTCGTCGCAGTCGTCGCCGCCGGCCTCGGTGGCCTCGAAGCTGTCGCCGTCGAAGTCCGTGTCGTTGCCGTCGCAGTCCTGATCGACGCCGTCGTACCAGACCTCCGTGCCGCCCGGGTTCGCCGTCGCGTCGGTGTCGTCGCAGTCCTCGCCGCCGGCCTCGAGCCCGTCGTAGCCGTCCTCGTCCTGGTCGGAGTCGTTCTCGTCGCAGTCCTGGTCCACCCCGTCGTACCAGACCTCCTCCGCGCCGGGGTTCACGCTCTCGTCGGCGTCGTCGCAGTCCACGTCGAGGGTGTAGCCGTCGGCGTCGTCGTCCACGGTGTCGGCGCAGGCGTCGTTGGCCGCTCCCGGAGTGCCCAGGTCACCGTCGCCGTAGGTGGAGCGCTGGTCGCACCAGGCGCCGTCCACCAGGCCCACCGAGACCCCCTCGGTGACCGTGAGCTCGCTGTAGTCCACGCTGCCGATCTCGGTGCCGTCTGCGTCGATCACGATGCTGCCGGCGTTTCCGACGTTGAAGCCGCCGTAGCTGTAGTCGTAGTCGGCCGGGACCCCGCCGTTCTCGTCGCTGTTCTCGTTCACCGCGAACACGAAGTAGGCGCCGGACTCCAGCAGGGTGGAGCCGTAGACCTTCAAGAGCAGGCTCTCGTCGGCGTTGGCGAAGGTGAGGTGCTCGAGGTCCACCAGGCCATCGGTGGCGTTCTGGATCTCGAACCACTCGCCGAAGTTGTCCTCGACCGCGGCCGGGTCCTTCATCAGCTCGGTGACGAGCAGATCGCCGGCGACCAGGGTGCCCACCCCGCGCTCGTCGGTGGTGCCGTCGCAGTCGTCGTCGATCGCGTTGTCCAGCACCTCGGTGGCGCCGGGGTTCACGCTTGCGTCGCTGTCGTCGCAGTCGTCGTCGGTGTAGCCGTCGCCGTCCTGGTCGTCGCTGGGCTCGCCCGTGTCGTCGGCCGGCTGGGAGGTGTCGTCGGCGGGCTGGGAGGTGTCGTCCCCGGCCGGCGGGTTGCCGGTGTCTTCGGGCTCGTCGCCCTTGCAGCCGACGAGGACGAGGATCAGGGACGCGGGCAACGTGAAGCGGGACATGGGGCCTCCAGACGGCGCGACCATCGCGCGTGAGGGAACCGGGGTCAAGCGCACGAGGTATGAGAGGGCATGAGCGGCACCTTCCTCGTGCTCGAGGGCCTCGACGGCGCGGGCACCACCACCCAGCTGGAGCGGCTCGTCCAGGCGATCGGCGGCGTGCCCACCTTCGAGCCGTCGGACGGGCCCGCGGGCCGCCTGATCCGCGAGGCGCTCGCGCAACAGAACCCGCTGTCCGAGCGGGTGCTGCCCTACCTCTTCGCCGCCGATCGGCGGGATCACCTCGACCGGCTGATCGCGCCGACCGTGGCCGAGGGGCGCACCGTGGTCAGCGATCGCTACGTGGCCAGCTCCTTGGCCTACCAGTCCCTGACCGCGCCGGTGGAGCTGATCTGGCGGCTCAACCGGGACTTCCGGGCGCCGGACCTCACCCTCTTCGTCGACCTGCCGGTGGCGATCTGCGCGGACCGCGTGGAGGCACGCGCCCGGGCGGGCGGCACCCGCGACATCTTCGAGACCCGCGAGCGGCTCACCGAGATCGCCGCGCGCTACGAGGTGGCGCTGGCGCTGCTCGCCGAGCACGGCCACCCCATCGCCCGCATCGACGGCCACGGCACGGTCGAGCAGGTGCACCAGCGGGTGATGGCGGCCGTGCGCGAGGTGTCGTGAAGCTCGTCGAGCTCGGCCGCACCACCTACGCCGCGTCCTACGCCGCGCAGAAGGCGGCGCTCGCCGCGCGCATCGCGGGCACGGGCCCCGACACCCTGCTCGTGTGCGAGCACGAGCCGGTCATCACCGTGGGCCGCACCCGCGGCGCCGGCCAGAACGTGCTGCTGCCCGGCGACTGGCCGGTGGTCGAGGTCGAGCGCGGCGGCGACGTCACCTGGCACGGACCCGGCCAGATCGTCGCCTACCCCATCGTGGCGCTCCCCGAGGGCAAGCAGGACCTGCACGCCCACCTGCACGCGCTGGAAGAAGCCGCCATCCGCACGTGCGTGGACCTCGGCTTGCCCGCCGGGCGCGACCCGCGGAACACCGGCGCCTGGATCCGCGGCCGGAAGGTCTGCTCCATCGGCATCGCGTGCCGCCGCTGGGTCACCTGGCACGGGCTGGCGCTGAACGTGTCGCCGGATCTGAGCGCCTTCTCGCGCATCCACCCCTGCGGCTTCGAGGCCGGCGTGATGACCTCGTTGGCGGTCGAGGCCGACCGGCCTCTCGCCCTCGACGAGGTGCAGCCCCTGCTCGTGCAGCACCTGCGCGCGCTCCTGCCGTGGGACGAGGCAGCGGGATAGGCGGGCCGCTCCGGAGGAGCCATGCTCGACCCCCGCCTGCTGGCCGACGACCCCGACCTCGTCCGCGCCATGCTCGCCAAGCGCAACGTCGGCGACCTGTTGCCCACCGTCGATCGCCTGGTCGCGCTCGACGCCCGGCGCAAGGAGCTCATCCTCGAGGTCGACGAGGCCCGCGCCACGCGGAACCGCCTGTCGCCCCAGATCGGCAAGCTCTACAAGGAAGGCCGCGGCGGCGAGGCCAACGAGCTGAAGGCCCAGGTGGCGGCAGCCGCGGAGGGTGCGAAGGCCGGAGAGGCCGAGCTCAAGGAGCTGGAGGGCACCCGGCACGAGCTGATGATGGGCCTGCCCAACCTGCTCGACGAGCGCGTGCCTGCCGGCACCACAGAAGCCGACAACCTGGAGGTGGACCGCTGGGTCCCCGGTCCCTTGAGGGAGGACGGCGAGCCGCACGACGAGCTCGCCACGCGGCTCGGGTGGCTCGATGCCGAGGCGGCGGCCCGGATGTCGGGGGCGCGCTTCTCGGTGCTCCGCGGCGACCTGGCCCGCATGGAGCGGGCGCTGGTCAGCTTCTTCTGCGACCTCGCCCGCGAGCACGGCTACGAGGAGGTGGTCGTGCCGTACGTGGTGTGGCGCAGCACCATGGAAGGCACCGGGCAGCTCCCGAAGTTCGAGGACGACGCCTTCAAGCTCAGCGCACCGCTGAATGGCCAGGACGCCTTCCTGATCCCCACCGCCGAGGTGCCGATCACGAACCTGCACCGCGGGGAGATCCTGAGCGAGGACCAGCTGCCGCTGAGCTACTGCGCCTTCACCCCGTGCTTCCGCTCGGAAGCCGGCAGCTACGGCAAGGACACCCGCGGGCTCATCCGGCAGCACCAGTTCCACAAGGTGGAGCTGGTCAAGCTCACCACCCCCGAGCAGGCCGACGAAGCGCACCACGCGCTCACGTCGCACGCCGAGGCCTGCCTGCAGGCGCTCGGGCTGGCCTACAAGAAGCTGCGCCTCTGCGGCGGCGACGTGGGCTTCGGTGCGGCCCATTGCTACGACCTGGAGGTCTGGCTGCCCGGTCAGAACGCCTGGCGCGAGATCTCGAGCTGCTCGAACTACGGCGACTACCAGGCGCGGCGCATGGGGCTCCGCTACCGCCCGTCGGGCCCCGGAAAGCAGAAGCCGCGCTTCTGCCACAGCATCAACGGGTCGGGCTTGGCGGTGGGCCGCACCCTGGTCGCGATCCTGGAGAACTACGCAGACGGCGACGAGGTCCTCGTGCCCGAGCGGCTGCGTCCGTACCTCGGTGGGCAGGAGGCGTTGGGCAAGCGCGCGACCATCCCGTGATCTTGGAGGCGGGATGGCAGCACGGCCAGGATGGCCGAACGGAAGGAGAATCGGGGCCCCGACGAGCGAAGAGCTCGGGCTCGGGCTCGGGCTCGGCTCCGCTGACCAACCGCCAGGGAAGCGCTTCCCCAAA
>CAZSAT010000091.1:0-27848 GCA_964604675.1 uncultured Enterobacterales bacterium | reverse complement strand
CGCAGGCCGCGCAGGCGCTCACGGACCCAGCGCTCCACCGGCTCGTCCTCGTCTTCCAGCGCATGCTGGAGGCGCAGCACCCTGGCCGCACCGTCGTGATCGCCACGCTCGAACAGCGCTTCGGCGGCCTCGTCGAAGTCGGTGTCGGGGCCCACGAGCGCGGTGAGGGAGGCGAGGTCAGCAGCCGCTTCGAGCACGGCCTGGACCCGCGCCCGTGCTTGCTGATCCATGCCCGGATCCCAGGCGGTGTGGTGCTTCATCTTCGCGGCCACCGCCGCGTCGACCTCCCCGTCGAAGCCCGGGTTCAAGCGCGCCACCTCGTCGTAGTAGGTGGTCCAGTAGGTGCGCTCGGCCTCGAGGTGCCGCTCACGGTCGTCCCTGGAGGGGTGCCGGCGGCTGTTGTACGCATCCTCCTCGGCGCGGGCTGCCGACCACGCCGGGAGGGCGGCGTGGTGGGCGAGGGCGTGCACGCCGAGTCCGGAGTAGAAGAGGCCGGCGGCGGTGCCCGGGCTGAGCTCGTTGATGGCTTCGCAGTAGGGGCAGGCCACGCTCTCGTGCCGCCACCACACGCTGACGGGCACCTCGCCGGCGCACTGCACGCAGGCCACGTGGGCGCGGCGCTCGGCGTCGGCCAGCCTTCGCAGCTGCCGCCCCCAGGCCGCCTGCTTCTCGGCCGCCAGGAGCTCGTGGCCCCGCTCGAGCGCCTTGTCGAGGGCGAGGGCCTGGCCGTCGAGGCGCTCCCGGAGCTCGTGCACCGCCCGCCAGGGGGCGTCGCCGAGGTCGCCGTCGGAGAGCACGGCGTCGAGCTCGTCACCGATCGTCTCGCGGGCGGCTTCCACCTTCGAGCGCAGGTTGTGGAAGCGGTTCTGCACCACGGCGAGGGCCTGGCCCATGGGGCCCGCCTCGAGCGGGTGCTGGGCGATGAGCTGGTCGAGGCCGGCGGAGGCCTCCGCGGTCACCTGGTCGATGCGGGCCTGGAGCTTCGGCACGAAGCCGTTCCACTTCTGCATCGAGGCGCGGGCTGCATCGAGGCTCACGGCGCCTTCGGAAACAAGGGTTGGTCGCACCAGGCGCAGCGGGTCTGGGCGGCGACCTGGCGGGGGGCGCCGCAGCTCGGGCAGGCCACCACCGAGGCGCCCGCGTTCGGTGCCGGCGCCGCCTTCACGCTGGCGAAGACCTGGCCGAACATGCTGCCGGACGCAGCCTTCGGTGGCGGCCGACCGTTGTCGGGTGGGTCCTTGCTCACAGGTCCAGGTCGGCGTCGGGGTCGGCCGCCGCGTACTTGCCTCGGAACCCGGCGACCTTGTCGGGCTGGCTCAAGGCCATCTCCACGTCGGTGGCCATGCGGGGCGCCCAGTAGCCGCTCCAGGCGCCGAAGTCCGCGAGGTCGATGCCGAAGGTCGAGCGGGTCATCGCGCCGATGTCCACGCCCTGGGAGGACCAGGCCTCGTGCGCCGCGAGCACCTCGCACCACTGGTCGAAGCTGCAGGGGGGCGCGCCCTCGGTGTCCACCCCGGCCGAGGCGGTGAACGCCGCGCCGAACCTGGTGGCGATGGCGCCGGTGGTGTCGCCTTGCATCTTGGCCTGCCAGCCCGTGTTGGCCTGGTCGTAGGCGGCCTTGTCGAGCCCGAAGCCGCCGAGCGCGGCGGCGACCTCGGCGTCCCCGGATCCCTCTGGGAGCTTGGCGAGCGCGGCGCTCGCGCCGGCCCACGCGTCGACGCTGACCCCGCCCACCGGCGCGAGCAGCTCGGGATCGGCGGCCGCGGCAGCGGCCTGGGCCGCCTGCATCTGGCCCATGCGCGCCTTCATCGCCGCGTTGGTGAAGTCGGGCAGGTGACGGATGTCGAGGTCGCCGTCGTCGTCTTCTTGGAGGCGGCTCCACTTCCCGTTGAAGTACTGCACCACCTTGTCGTAGTGCTCGCCGCTCGAGAAGCCGTTCTGCTTCGCGGCATCGGCCCGCGACAGGCCATCGGCCATGCTCTGCTCCACCGCGAAGTTCAGGGTCCAGAAGCCCACGGCGTCGCTGGCGTCGAGGCCGAGCAGGTCCAGCCCCTCGGCTTCCTGCTTCGCGCACCAGGCCACCAGCTCGTCGTAGTCCTTCCGCACGCCATCGGCGGTGCTCGCGTCGCCCGCGTGCTCGTCGGTGTCGTCGTCGGCCGTGTCGTCGTCGTCGTCCCCGCCCTGGTCGACCGCCGTGGGGGCTGTGCCCGAGGGGGCGGCCGAGCGGTCGCTGAGCGCCTGGGCGGTGTCGGCCATGCCGAGGAGCTTCTTGATGAAGTCGATGATCTGCTGGATGAGGTCCACGGGAGGCTCCTGGAGGCGCGGAGCTTCTCACAGGCGATAGTCGGCGTCCATCCGTGGGAACCGGCTCGCTCAGTAGTCCCAGTCCCAGGTCGACACCATCACGCTCAGGATGGTGCGGTAGGCGTCGGCCGGACGCTCGTCCACGGCCTCGGTGCGCGGGTCGTCGGCCACCGCGTCGGGGGCCGCGTTGGTCAGCACCACGAAGCTCGCGCCGTCGCTGAAGCGGGTCATGGTGCCGGTGGAGTGACCGTTGGAGGTCTCCTGCCTCTTGGACCCATCGGTCGGCCGACGGTGAAACTTCAGGTCCTGCTCGGGTCCGGTCCGAGGCGCGGTACCCTGGGCGCTGGGAGGCCCCAATGCTCATCCTCGCGCTCCTCTTCGCCTGCCGAACCGAGGCCAAGGATGTGGTGGTCGACACCGGCGGGGTGGTCGACACCAACGGCCAGGCCGAGGACACGGCGCCGATCGACCTGGACCTGGACGGCGACGGCTTTGCTGAGGATGACTGCGATGATCGGGATCCGGCGGTGCATCCGGGGGCGACCGAGCTCTGCAACGGCATCGACGACGACTGCGACGGCGTTGTCGACCCCGACACCTCGGCCGATGCCGGCACGTGGGCGTGGGACGTGGACGGCGACGGCTACGGCGGTGCGACCACCGTGACGGCCTGCGACCAGCCCGAGGGCACCAGCGACTCGCGCGACGACTGCAACGACGGCGACGCCTCCGCTCACCCCGAGGCGCCGGAGGTCTGCAACAGCGCCGACGACGACTGCGACGGGCTGGTGGACGAGGCGGCCACCGACGCCGGCATCTGGTACCTGGACGCGGACGGCGACGGCTACGGCTCCACGGACGAGGTCGCGTCCTGCGATGGCGACAGCGGCACGGTGGACAACGCCGAGGACTGCGACGATGCGTCCTCCGACATCCATCCAGACGCCGACGAGCGCTGCAACGGGCTGGACGACGACTGCGACGGCGTCACCGATCCGGACACCAGCGTCGACGCGGCCGACTGGTACCTGGACCACGACGGCGACGGCTTCGGCGACCCGGACGTGGTCACCGCCTCGTGCCAGCAGCCGGATGGCTACGTGGCCGACGACAGCGACTGCGACGATCTCTCCGAGCTCGCGTTCGCGGGTGCGTCGGAGAGCTGCGACGGGGTGGACAACGACTGCAACGGCGTGATCGACGACGACGCCAGCGACGCGGGCACCTGGTACGCCGACAGCGACGGCGACGGCTGGGGCAACCCGGACGCGGCCGCGATCGCGTGCGAGGCCCCCGCCAACCACGTGGCCGATGCGAGCGACTGCGACGACGGGGACGCGGCGGTCAGCCCCAGCGCGAGCGAGCTGTGCGACGGCCAGGACAACGACTGCGACGGGAGCGTGGACGTGGACGCAGCGGACGCGGCGACCTGGTACGGCGACGGCGACGGCGATGGCTTCGGCGACGCCTCGTCGAGCGCGACGGGCTGCGATGCGCCCACGGGCTACGTCGCCGACGACACGGACTGCGACGACGCCGACGCCGACGTGCACCCCGACGCGACCGAGCTCTGCGACGCGGTCGACGACGACTGCGACGGGGACGTGGACGAGCACGCCAGCGACGCGAGCACCTGGACCATCGACTACGACGGCGACGGCTTCGGCAGCGCCGCCTACAGCGTGGCCGCGTGTGACCAGCCCGAGGGCTACGTCACGGGCGACGACGACTGCGACGACACGGACGAGGCGGTCAGCCCCGACGGCGAGGAGCTCTGCGACGACGTGGACAACGACTGCGACGGGGACGTGGACGAGGACGCCGCCAGCGACGCCATCACCTGGTACGGCGACAGCGATGGCGACGGGTACGGCACGGTGGACGACACCTGGGACGCCTGCGAGGCGCCCAGCGGGTACGTGGCCGACGCCACGGACTGCGACGACGACGACGCTTCCTTCAGCCCGGACGCGGTGGAGCTCTGCAACGGGCTCGACGACGACTGCGACGGCACCGCCGACGACGGCGCGTCCGGGGGCGACGTGACCTGTGCGGTGGCGAGCTGCCAGGCCATCCTCGACGACGGCTCGAGCACGGGCGACGGACTCTACTGGATCGACCCCGACGACGACGGAGACACCTCGGACGCGTGGGAGGCCTGGTGCGACATGAGCTCCGACGACGGAGGGTGGACGCGGCTCTACGCCTCGCTCTACCCCACCTTCTGGAGCGAGGACGACTTCGAGAGCGTGGGCGAGGCCACGGACGACGACTTCTCGATGCTGTCGGACATCGGCGACTTCGAGGATGCGGACGGCGTGTGGACGCTGAGGCTCGACGTGGGCAACAGCGGCACCTGGGATCCGAGCAGCCGTGCGCACTACACCGTGTGGGAGCAGGCCCACGACCCGATCTGGGACAGCACGGACGGCACCGACTACGTGTGGCTCGCCGGCGAGGAGTCGACCACCTGCGGCGGCTTCAACGGCCTGCACGACCAGTACTACCAGGACCACGGCACCTACTGCATGTCGAGCGACGTCGACGCCAACGACAGCTACGGCTGCTGGTGGATGCAGATCGTGCCGCTGACCCAGTACGTCTCCGAGGCCAGCTACCCCGGCTACCTCGAGGGCTACGACGGCCCGAACGTGCACACCTGGCACGTGCTCTGGGTGCGCTGAGCGCTACCTGTCGGCCGCTCAATCCGGCAGGAACGGGTAGCGATCGTCGACGAAGAGCGCGCGGCCGGTGAGGCCCTGGGTGGGCCAGCTCAGCTGCCACACCACGGTGCAGTCGGGCGCGTACTCCACCATGGCGCTGCCGGTCCCGTAGTTCAGGAGGGTGTTGCCGTTGTCGAGTCGGTGGGCTTCCCCGCGGCGGTGCCCTGGAGTCCGCTGCCTTCCCCACAGACCCACTCCTGGCGCAACACCTGCTGGTCTTCGTCGATCGCGTACTCGCGCGCCCGCAGCTCGGGGTTGTTCTCCCCGGCCCAGCTCGAGAGCAGGAGGTTGCCGTTCGCCAGGCGGTTGGGGCTGTGTTGCTTCCAGAAGGTGCTGCTGGGGTCGTCGAAGCCCCCGGCGTTCCCGAGCTGGCCCCACACGTGGAGCACCTCGCCGGTGGACCGCGCCACCTCGACGATGGTGTGGGCGGCGTCGGACGAGAAGTAGATGGTGTCGGTGTCGGCGTTGTAGGAGAGTGCGTTGCCGTCGCAGGCTTCGCCGGCGCGGTGCTCCCGCCAGTACGCGGAGCAGTCCCAGATCTCCCGCACGTCGCCGCTGGGGGAGCGCTCGCGCAGCACCTCCTCCCCGTCGTCGTGGCCTCCCCAGATGAAGGAGCCGTCGGGCAGCTCCAGGAACGCATGGTGCAGGCCTGGGGCAACCTGGAGGGCACCTGGGGCTTCGCGAAGGGATCCGAGACCTTCTGGAAGCAGCACGGGCCGCGGCTCACCCCCGACGGCACGCTGCTCCTCTCGAGCCACTTCGCCGACGGTCAGTACGACCTCGTCGCGCGGGAATACCGGCTCGACGAGGAGGCCGAGGAGCTCGAGGAGATCTGGAGCTGCGGCGGTGGGAGCGGCATCGAGGTGCGCTACGCCGGCGAGGCCTACCGGCTCCCCGGAGGCAACACCCTGCTCAACTACGGGCCCGAGGCGCTCTTCCGGGAGTACGCGCCCGACTGCAGCGTGGCCTGGGAGCTGGTGTGGCCGGAGGGGTCGTCGCTTCGGCGGACCGCCTTCCCCGCCAGCCTGTACGACCTCGCGCCCTGAAGGCTGTGGACGGACCGGCCGTGATTCTCCTCGTGCTCGCGGCGTGTCGCACCGAGCCGGTCGCTGTTCCGGTCTCCGTGGACTCGGACCCGCCCGGTGCGACCGCGCCCTCGGAGACCGCCGAGCCGGAGCCAGCGTGGGGCCTCGACGAGCGTCCGGAGAACGCGACCTGCCACCAACCAGGCACCACCGTGCACGGGAACTCGAGCTTCGCTTTGATACGGAAATGAAGGCGTCCGGACTGTGTGAGCCCCCCGTGCACGGGGACGGCGGTCTCGCTGAGGCTCGGGTGGTCGCAGCAGGAGAGCCCTGGCGCTCCGTGCTCCTCGCGCGGATCGCGACGCGGGACGTGACGGGCATGCCGCCGGTCGGGAGCCTCGTCGTCCATGAAGACGCGGTGGCGCGTGTGGAGGCATGGATCGAGGAGCTGGCGAGCTGTCCGTGACGCGGTGGGGACGCCGCGCTCGCGTGGCGCATGCCAGAGTGGAGCCGCGCAAGGTCAGGAGCCCCCGCCATGAACCCCCTCGTCGAAGTCACGGACGGCCTCTGGGTCGCCCACCAGCCGGACCACGTCTACCTGGGGCTGAAGCTCGGGAGCCGCATGACGGTGGTGCGCCTGCCCGACGGCGGTCTGCTGCTCCACAGCCCGGTCGCGATGACACCCGCGCTGGTCGCAGCCGTGCGTGAGCTCGGCACCGTGACCCACGTGGTCGCGCCGAGCCTGTACCACCACGTGTACGCCGGGGACGCGGTGGCCGCGTTCGCGGACGCCCAGCTGCACGGCCCCGCCGACCTGCACGCCAAGCGCTCCGACCTGCGCTTCCACCACGTGCTCACGGAGGCGCCGCATCCGGACTGGGGCGACCTGCTCCAGCCGGTGGGCATCGATGGCTGCCTGCTGGGGGAGACGGTGCTGGTGCACCGGCCGTCGAGCACCATCGTCAGCGCGGACCTGACCGAGAACTTTGCGACCTCGGACCACTTCCTGACCCGTCTGTACCTGAAGGCCGCGGGGCTCGAGAACCAGATCGGATGGTCGCGCATGCTGCGCGTGGTCTACCGGGACCACCGGGCGGCGCGGGCGAGCCTGGTGAAGCTCATGGACCACGGCTGCGACCGGATCGTGATCGCGCACGGAGCGGTCATCGAGAGCGGCGCCCGGGAGGCGCTGGACCGCACGTTCCACTTCCTGAAGGCCTGAGCCGAGCCACCATCAGGAGCCGGTCAGTGCGACATGGTCGTGACCCGGAGGCTCGCGAAGTCCGGCTCGGCCGCCTTCAGGGTGGCGGTCATGCGGTGGAAGTCCACGTAGAGCCGCTCCACGGCCGCGCTCAGCTCCGGGTGCAGGGAGCTGTCGTGTCCCGGTGACCACCGGCCCAGGTCGTAGAGCACGTTGGGGTACTCGAGCCCACAGCCGACCATCTGGCGTTCCTGCTGCTCGTCCATGGTCGGGAGCGCGCCGCCGGCGCGTAGGTGGAAGGGCGCGTTCTCCTTGAGCCCCAGGAGCTCGTGACACTTGAAATGGTAGATGCTGTGTCGGAAGCTCGAGCTCATCACGATGCCGCTCAGGAGCTTCATCAGCATGGAGCGGCTCCATTCTTGCATCGGGAAGGTCTGCACCCAGCCGAGCTGCCCGATGGCCTCGGTGGCCCAGTGCCGGGCGGAGACGTCGGCCTGGAAGAGCTCCTCGGTGGGGTACATCGCTGCGAGGATGGCCTCGAGGTGCTGGTCCTGCGAGTCGAGCCAGGCCTCCCCCACCCGGCCGAAGGCGTAGCCGGACTGGTCCCGCATGCCCCGCCGCTCCAGGTCTTCGCGGAAGTCGAAGTACGCATGGGCGCGACCGACCAGCGAGGCGCGGGAGAAGCCGAGCACGCCCTCGAGGCTCAGAGCGTAGTGACGCACGAGGTGGCCGTAGATCAGCTCCTTTCCGAAGCCGTTGTTCACGAAGGGCACGGAGCCCACGAAGGGCATGAGCACGGTCCTCAGCGCGTGGCCCGCCTCCAGGCGCCGGTACATCGACAGCGCGAACACCTCGACCACCGTGTGGTTGAGCAGCAGGTGGTAGCGGATCTGGGCGTTCAGGAAGTTGCACTGCTGGTGGTTCCAGCGGGCCAGCTGCCAGCGCTCGCCCTGGTCGGGAAGCGTGACCGTGCCGGCCGCCTCGATGGCGATGGGCTGGAAGCTGCTCCCGCGGCCGCTGTCGGGCGTTCGCAGGAACCACGCCCGTGACGCCTTCATCACGCGACCCGGACGCACCTGGTCGATGAACGGCCCGATGGTGGGCTGGTGGTCCACGACGAAGACCTCGCCCTCGCGCAGCCGGCCGGCGAGGTCCGGCAGCTGCCCGGTCACCCGAGCGCCCACGTCGTCCGGCAGTGCCCTGCAGGCCTCGATCATCTCGGGGTTGTGGTGGGCGGTGTGCTGCACGGCGAAGAAGTCGTCGTCGCGCCAGCGCCGGGCGGTCTCGGACAGGTCGATGTGCGTGAAGGTCTTGTGGGGGGCGATCCATCCGAGGCGCCGGAGCCACCGGCCGAGCTTGCCCATCACGATGGTGTGCAGCGACACGCGGTTGACGAAGTGCAGCTTCCAGAACACCCGGTAGGACCACCACGCGCGGGAGAAGCGCGGCACACGCTTCAAGGTGGGGAAGCCGATCTGGGGGTCTTCACCGAACTCGAGCGCGCTGATGGGGGCGGGCAAGCCGCCGTGGGGGCTGGACACGGAGCACCTCCTCGGAGGCTCATCGGACCGCCTGCGCTGGCGTTCAAGGCGCAGGGTTCGGGGATGGTGCTCGGATCAGGAATGGATGCTCGGAGCGGGGATCTCCGGCGCTTCCCCGAGGGACCCGCGCACCGCCACGAACACCGCCAGGCCGATGAGCGCCACGTTCTTGGCCACCGCGGCGAGCTGGCCTCTGCGTGCGAGCGCGGCCAGGGCCTCCTGCGCCGTCCCGGGGCCGACCGTGGCGGCGAGGTCGGCGACGGCCTGGGCCGCCACCACGTGCCGCATCGTGGCGGGGACGAGGAAGATCAGCAGCGCGATCGCTCCCCATCGAGGGCGGACGTGGCCCACCCACGACACACCGCCGAGCAGCGCGAGCAGGACCTGGGCCAGCGTGGCCGACGGCGCGAGCGTCGGACCGACGAGCAGCGCGTTGAAGTCGACGGTGGCCTGCCACTGCAGGGCGCTGAAGCAGCCCGCCGCGACGAACTGAAGGCCCACCACCCAGCGGAGGATCCGCCAGGAGGTGGCCGCGCGTGGATCAGCCGACGAGCGCATCGGCCTTCATGGCCAGGAAGTGGTGCCAGCGCAAGGTGCTCTGGCTCGACGGATCGAGCTGGTGGTTGCTGTGGTCGGTTCGCACCTGCAGCGCGTTCCAGGCCGCCAGCCAGATGACCCAGCGCAGGGTGGGCGTCTGGGGCGGGCGGTGGGGTCTCACGGGGCGCTCCTGGGGCCTGCACGCGTATCGTGCTCCCCGGAACCGTCAGTCGCAGGTCTCGGTGTCCGACGCACAGGCGAAGCTGGCGACCCCGTCGTAGCTGAAGCTCCCCGACCAGCCCACGGCCAGGTCGTCGGGCGTGTTGTCGTCCTCGCCGGCACCCCAGTCCGAGGCCACGGAGGTCAGGGTGCCGTCGGTGACCGATGCGGCGCCACCGCTGGACCCGGCCAGGTTGCCGAAGACCGAGGCTTCGGTGACGGTCAGGGTCGAGCCCTCCTCCACCCGGAACACCCCCGCGGTGTAGGTGGCCTCGTTCTCGGTGTAGGTGCCTCCCGTGACGGCTCCCACGGACTCGTAGAGCAGCACCACGGCCCCGAACTCCGACACGTTCTCCTCGGCGCTCAGGCCCTCGAGGGTGGCGTCGGTGTTGAAGAGGTAGAGACCGGCAGCGTTCGTGTCCGCGGTGTTGCCCGACAGGTCGACCGAGTCGAGCGTGAGGGTGCTGTCGAAGGCCGTGAGTGCCCCTCCTCCGGAGCTGTCGTTGCGCTCGAAGGTGCTGGTGTCCACCGTGGCTGCGCTCCCGTTCAGGTAGGCGCCTCCGCCGAGGTAGTCGGCCGCGTTGTCGCTCACGGTGAGGCCCGTGCCCTCGAGGGAGGCCAGGTCGAGGTAGAGCCCGCCGCCCGAGACCACCGCCTCGTTGCCCCGGACCTCGACGCCGCTCGCGACGGTGCTGGCGTCGCCCAGGTACATGCCGCCGCCGTAGCTCGCTGCGTTCTCTTCGATGAGCACCTCGTTCAAGGTGACGCTGCTGAAGCCCGTGGCGAACAGGCCGCCTCCGAAGTCTGCGGTGTTTCCAGAGAGCACGCTCGCCTCGACGAGCAGCGTGGAGCTTCCGGTGGCCGCGAGACCACCGCCCGCGGTGTAGCCCGAGTCCAGGGAGGCGCCCTGGCCTCCGCTGAGCGTGAAGCCGCGCAGGGTGAGGCTCGGGGCGGTGGAGGTCACGGCCGCCCCCCCGCCACTGGCCTGGATCCAGGTCGCGCTGGAGCCTCCCATCGACTGCAGGACCAGGAAGCGCTCGACGAAGACGGACTCCGAGTACGTGCCTTCGCAGACCTCCAGCGTGGCCCCGGCTGCTGCGGCGTCGACCCCTTCCTGGATCGTGGCGAAGGCCCACTGACCGTCCAGCAGCACGCCTGCGTCGCCGGTGGTCGCGCTGTTGCAGTCGCGGTCGACACCGTCGCAGATCTCGACGGCCCCCGGGTAGATCGACGGGTCGTCGTCGTCGCAGTCCTCGTCGGCCTCGAACCCGTCACCGTCGTCGTCGACGGGCTGGTCGGTGTCGTCCGTCGGCTCGGCCGTGTCGTCCACCGCTGCGGTGTCGTCGGGACCGGGAGCGGGCGTGTCCTCGGTGGTGGGCTCGCCCCCCGAGCAGGCCGTGGCGAGCAACAGGGGCGTATAGATCAGGTGGAACCGGGACATCGAGCCTCCAGGGGGGGGCTTATCCTACGGGGGTTCACCCGGTGACCCGGTCCCATCGGACCGGGCCGTTGTGCGATGTGGGATCCGCGCGCGCGGCTCCTGAGCCAGGGGGCGGGGACACCGGGCGTCGAGCGCTGCGCCGCCGGAGGGGCGGGTTCCCGGTATGCTGCCCGGGAGGGTGCACCAATGAGCGAGACCGGCGACGACGACGCTGTCACCGAGGTCGGGCCGGGGAGCGCGAGCACCTTCGAGCTGGGGGACGACGCCGCCGACATCCTCACGGTGCACGCGGGAACCGAGCCAGCGCCCGCAGCCGAGGCCGGCGCGCCGACCGATCGGTACGCCCAGGTGAAGCGCCTCGGGGCGGGTGGCATGGGCGAGGTCTGGCGGGTGCAGGACGACCTGTTGAACCGCAGCCTGGCGATGAAGGTCATGCGGCGTCCGCACGGCGACGAGGACGCCGCCCGCGAGCGCTTCGTCAGCGAGGCGCAGTGTTCTGCGCAGCTTCAGCACCCGGGCATCGTGCCGGTGCACGACCTCGGCGTGCTCCCGGACGGACGGCTCTTCTTCACGATGCGCGAGGTTCTCGGGCGCACCCTCACCGAAGCGATCGACGAGGTGCATGCCGTGAGCCGGGACCGCTGGCGCGAGGGCGCCCAGGGGTGGACCTTCCGGCGGCTGGTGGACGCGGTGCGGCGGGTCGCGGAGGCGGTCGCGTACGCCCACGGTCGCGGGGTCGTGCACCGGGATCTGAAGCCGGACAACGTGATGGTGGGCGAGCACGGCGAGGTGCTCGTGGTGGACTGGGGGCTCGCCCTGGTGCTGGGTGTCGCGCCTACCGGGCGCGCGCGTGCGGTCCAGACAGAACGCTCGCAGAGCGGCGAGCGCGTCACGCGGCTCGGGGCGGTGGCGGGCACCCCGGCCTACATGCCGCCCGAGCAGGCACGGGGCGAGCACGACCGCGTGGATGCCCGCGCCGACGTCTATGCGCTGGGAGCCGTGCTCTACGAGGTGCTGTCGGGCCGTCCCCCCTACGGCGGGCGCGACGCCGATGCCGTGGTCGACAAGGTCCTGGCCGGGCCTCCGCCCGCCCTGCAGGTGACCTTCGACGATGCCACCCAGTCCGCGCGTGGCGACCGGGACGGTCCGCCGCTCCCCGGTGATCTCGTGCGTGCCTGCGAGCGGGCCATGGCCCGCGATCCGGCGGAGCGCTACGCCGATGGTGGTGGACTGGCCGCCGAGCTCGCGGACTGGCTCGACGGCGTGCACCGACGGGAGCAGGCCCTGAGCCTGGTGGAGCGCGCCGGCTCGAGCCAGGCCGAGCTTCTCGAGGTTCGGGGCCGGGCGGCGCGGTTGAGGCGGGAGGCGGACAGCCTGCTTCGTTCGGTGGGCACCTGGGAGCCGGAGCATCGCAAGCTGCCCGCCTGGGACCTGGAGGACCGCTCGGCCAAGCTCGAGCGCGATGCCCACCAACGCGAGCTCGAGGTGGAACGATGCCTGCATGCGGCGCTCCGGTTGGTGCCCGACCTCACCGAGGCCCACGCCGCGCTCGTCGAGCGGTGGCTCGAGCGCCACGCGGCCGTGGAGGCTGCGCGGGATGTCGAGGCCACCGTGCGCGCGGAGCATGCGCTCGACGAGCACCTCGCGGCCCTGCCGACCCGACACCCCGTGCACCGCCGGGCCACGGCCTACGTCCGTGGCGTCGGTGCCTTGACCCTCCGGGTCGAAGCCCCGGAGACCGAGGTGCTGCTCTACCGGTTCCAGCAGCACCACCGCAGGCTCGTGCCGACCTTTGACGGCTCCCTCGGGTTCGGACGTCTGGACCGTGTCCCCCTCGACCACGGGAGCTACCTCTGCGTGCTCCGACACCCCGGGCGCGCGGAGGTGCGCTACCCGGTGCACATCGGTCGCGGCGAGCACTGGGACGGCGTGGCGCCCGGCGACCGTGAGCCGACCGTCATCGAGCTGCCGCTGGAGGACGCCATCGCAGCAGACGAGGTGGTGGTGCCCGCCGGTTGGTTCTGGTCTGGCGACGCCGAGCACAACGTCGAGTCGTTGCCGAGGCGCCGCCTGTGGTGCGACACCTTCGTGATGGCGCGGCACCCGGTCACCAACGCGCGCTACCTCGCGTTCCTCAACCACCTGGTCGCGCGGGGCGACGGGGACGTCGCCGACCGCTACGTCCCGCGCGAGCGGCCGGGTCAGGTGCACGAGCGCGGTGAGCCGGTGTACGGCCGCGGCGCCGACGGCCGCTACGAGCTGCGAGTCGATGCCGACGGCGACGCCTGGCAGCCGGAGTGGCCGGTGCTGCTGGTGGACTGGAACGCCGCCCAGGCGTGGTGCCGTTGGTGGTCGGGCGTCACCGGCCAGGCGTGGCGCCTGCCGGGTGAGCTGGAGTGGGAGAAGGCCGCGCGCGGTGTCGACGGGCGGGCCTTCCCGTGGGGGGATCGCTTCGATGCCTCGTGGGCTGCGGTTCGACAGAGCTTCCCCGCCCGGCCTCAGCCGCAGGCGGTCTCGGCCTTCCCCGTGGACGAGAGTGTCTACGGCGTGCGGGGCCTGGGTGGGAACGCCCAGGACTGGTGCGCCGATGCCTTCGAGCTCGACGGTGTGCCGGTGGTCGGGGAGCGTGTGCCGGTGCCGGCGCCGCCGGCGGAGGACAGCCCGTCGGACGTTCGGCGGGTCGCTCGTGGTGGCTGCTGGAACGGGTCGGAGCGGCACGCCCGCTCGGCCACGCGTCTGGCGGGTCAGGCCGGGTACCGGAGTGGCTTCCTCGGGTTCCGCCCGGTGCGGTCGTGATGCTCGTGCTGCTCGCGCTCGGCTGTGGGGACGGGCTGGAGCGAGCCTGCCTCCAGAACGCCGTCGGGGACCCTCTCGGCGAGGTGCAGGACCGCATGGACGACGTGCTGCGGGTGAAGGCCTACCCTCAGCACCACGGTGACCCCGCCACCTACTACTGGCAGCGGCAGGTCGGGATGGGCGCGCAGTCCTGCTACGTCTACGTCGACGAGCGGCAGCGCGTGGAGCGCGTCGACTACCACGAGGGCAACTGACGGCACCCGTCAAGAACTCATCAGTATTATTGGCTTTTGGACTTTTTGGACTATGATGAGGGCGCCTCGAGGTTCCCCCGTGCTGCTCGCCGTTCTCGCCTGCTCGACCGACCTTCCCTGCGCCCAGGGCTACGGCCGCGCAGATGGCCTGTGCGTGGCGATCAGCGACGGTCAGTCGACGGTGGACGGGGAGCTGGAGAGCGCCACGTCCGCGCAGGACACGGACGACGAGGTGCATCAGCCAACGGAGGACGCGCACGAGGTCGACGGCGACCTGGGCTTGTGGCTGGAGCGCTCGGAGCACATGCCGACGGCCATCACGGCAAGTTGGTTGGCGCCGGACGGAGCGGTGAGCTGGCTGGAGGTCGAGGGTTTCGAGGGCCGCCTCGGCGAGGGGCGTGACGAGCTGGTGCTGCTCGCCCCCGAGTCGACCGACCTCACCGTGCGTGTGGTGGCGGAGCTCGACGGGCAGCGGGTGGAGAGTGCGCCCGTCACGCTCGCGACGGGCCGCTTCGACGAGGTCCTCGAGGTGCCGGTCGAGACGGTGGACGACGGGGCCTCGATGAGCGAAGAGCTGGTGCTCTTCACCTACGAGAGCGACGACGCTCGCCGGGTGGTGTTGGCGACCGGCGGCGGCGCGGTGCTCTGGCAGCTCGACGACGCGGGCCTCGGCGACTCGGCGCCGGTCTCGGCCCAGGCGGCGCTCGACGGCTCGGGCGTGCTCGTCGGGCTCTGGGCCGGTCACGCACCGGTCCTGACCACCGAGCGCATGCAGGACAACGCCATCTGGCGCTTCGGCTGGGACGGGGCCCCAGAGCTGGAGCTGCCGACCCCCATGGGGCACCACCTCTTCAGCCAACCGGCTCCCGGTCTGGTCGCGTGGACCGGGCTGAACCCGGTCCTGCAGGAAGGCGACACCCTTCCGGTCGCCTTCGAGCGGCTCGTCGTGAGCGCGCTGGAGGGCGCCGACGTGACGGTGTGGCACAGCTCCACGCTCGGCCACCAGGGCAGCTGCCACGAGGGGTCGTACTACCAGGACGCGTGCGACGTGCACCACGCCAACTCGATGGACTGCGATGTCGAGACGGGGACCTGCCTCTACAGCCTGCACAACCTCGAGAGTGTGCTGGAGGTCTCGGCCAGCGGCGCCGAGGTGGACTTCGCGACCTGGCCGGTGGTGGATCTGGCGGGCGACGCGCTCGTCGGCTTCTCGAGGGCGCACGACATCCACTGGGCGGACGATGGCTCCATCCTGGTCTTCAACGACGGCAACTCGGGGGCCTGGGCCGCGCGGTACAGCGTGGATCGCCAGACCGAGACGCTCACCGAGCTCTGGAGCTACGGTCGGAGCGACTGCATCCAGTCCGACGCGCTCGGCACGGTGCAGGAGCTGCCGAGCGGCCACCACCTGGTGGGCTTCTCGAGCCCCAACAACCTGGTCCGCGAGGTCACGCCCGAGGGGCAGGTGGTCTGGGAGCTGGATCTGGGTGGGCTCCAGGACGGGGAACGCTGCGACGTCGAGGGACTGACCGCAGTGCTGGGCGAGGCGCGCATGGTTCCGCGCGACGGCCTGGGCGCCGGGGTGGTGGCGCTCTTCTGAGCACCCGTTGCGCCGACCCGGCAGACGCTTGACGGGAACATCCCGTCACCGGACGGCGAGTGGTGGTGGCTGGTCGTGCTCGTGGTGATCGCGGGCGGACGGGTCGCGGTGGCGCTGCTCGACGGCACGCCCATGGGCAGCCTCCGGTACGTGTCGTTCTGAAGCACGAACCGGTGGGGGCCGAGCGTCGCCGCCCGACGCGGTAGGCTGGACCGTGCCCACCGCACTGCTGATCGCCGTCGCTCTGGCCGTGCCGTCCCTGGTCGTCGACGCCGCCGTCGACTTTCGCGAGGCCGCCCAGCACGCCGGGCTGGAGCTCGCCGACGTCTGTCCCGAGGAGGAGCCGTGCATCGAGCTGCAGGTCGACGGCCGCCTCCAGGTGCGGCGTGGCGACCAGGTCCTTCGCGTCACGCGGGTCACCCCTCCGGCAACGCTGGACGACGCGGACGCGGTCGCCCTGCTCGGACGGAGCCTGCTCCGAGAGGCCGACCTCCACCTCCCGGAGCTCCCCACCCCGGAGATCCGGGCGACGCCCGTGCCGTCGCGGCCCGCGCCCAGGGCCGTGGCGGCCGGCCCGGCGCCCAGCCAGGTGCAGCCCCCCACCGCGGTGCCCGTGCGCTCGATGCACGTGTCGGTCGACATCGCCGCCGACGTGGCGCGGCTGGAGCTGTCGCCGGCCCGCGCGGCGGTGCCGAGGTGGAGCGCTGCCGGGGGCGCCGGGCTGGTGGTCGCAGGCGCTGCGCCGTCGGCACAAGCACGCGCGGGGCTGTCCCGTCACCTGGACCGTCGCCTGGCCCAGCGCGTCGACCTGGTCGTGACGCCGGGTGCCGGACTGGAGCTTGCGGGCCGCAGCCTGGAGCTGCAGCGCCTGGCCGTGCAGGCGCCCCTCGCCTGGCAGGGCCCCCATGGACTCTCGGTCGCGGCTGGTCCCGCCGTGTCGATCTGGCGGGCGACCCACCAGGGACGGGTGGTGGCGCGGAGCACCTCGCCGACGGTCGTCGCGGCACTCGGGTGGGCCCCGCGGGGGGCCTGGCCCGGGATCGAGGCCTCCCTCGCCCACGACGTGTTGTCGGTTCCGGTGTTCCTGAACGACGAACCGGTCGGGCAGTTGCCGGCGACCGGCGCGTCGCTGGAGCTGGTCTGGCGCGGCGCGACTGATCCGCGCGGCGCCTTCGCGGCATGGAAGGGGTGATGACCCGGCCACTTCCTTCGCCGGACCTGTTCCACGCCTACCGAGACGGCTCCCCGGGAGCCGAGGAGGAGCTCCTGCGCGCCTGGCTGCCGATCATCCTCGCCTGGACGGACCGCCTGGGCCACGGGCTCATCGACGTCGATGACGCGGCGCAGGAAGCCCTGATCACGGTCTCGCGCACGCTGGGCCGGGTCTACGATGCGGCCCGCTTTCCGGCGTGGGTGTATGGCGTGGTCCGGCGCACGGTCGCGCGGCACCGGCGCCGGGTCTGGTGGCGGCGCTGGGTGGGCGAGCCGAGCCCGGCCGCGCGGGATGGTGGCCGAACGCCGGATCGGCTGACCGAAGGCCTGGAGGAGATCCGGGCCGTGCGACGCCTGCTCGCGCGCCTCCCGGCCCGCCAGGCCGAGGTGATGGTGCTCTGTGACCTCGAGGAGCGCAGCCAGAGCGAAGCGGCCGAGCTGCTGGGCGTGCCGGTCGGCACGGTCAAGAGCCGGCTGCGGCTCGGGCGCGCGCACTTCGAGCGCCTCGCGACCGGCCTCGGTCTGGGCCTGGTCGCGCTGCTGCAGGTGCACCAGTGAGCGACCTTCCGGAGCTCCTGGCGAGGCTGCGCGACGCGACGGAGCCCAGCGACGCCGACGTCGAACGGGCTTGGCGCCGGTTCCGCTCGGCGCCGGATCCTCGCCGGGCCTGGCGTTGGCCCGCCCTGGTTGGTCTCGCGGCGGCCTGCGCCTTGTTCGCGGCGTGGCCACGGGGGCCAGCGTCCCGCACCGTGGCCCTGGAACCGGGGCTGGCGCCGGCTTTCGAGGGCGTGGCCTGGACGGTCCAGGGGCACGGGACCGCGTTCGCCGAACGCGCCGAGCTGCGCGTCGCGTGGCGCGTCGGCACCCTCGCGCTGGCGGTCGAACCCCTGTGGGAACGCACGACCGTGAGCACCCCGGAGCTCGAGGTCTGGGGCCGCGCGGGCCGGCTCCTCGTTCGCCGCGACGCCCTGGGGACCTCGGCTTCCGTGACGGGCGCGGACGCCTTCGTGCGTTGTGCGGGGGCTCACGAGGAGACCTTGGCGGCGGGGGCGATGCGCACCTGCCTGCCCACGGCGCCGACGGGGCTGCTGGCCCGCGCCCAGGCGCTGCAGGACGCCGGCGACATCGAGGGAGCGATCGCCGCCACCACGGAGGGGCTGGCCGTGGCTCCCGACTGCAGCGCGGTGGCGGGCGAGCTGCGCTACGAGCTGGCGGTGGCGTTCGGTGCGAAGGGCGCCTGGCAGCCGGCGCTCCAGGCTCTCGACGCCTACCTCGATGGATCGTGCGGGCCGGTGCCCCGTGAACAGGATGCTCGGCTGCAGGCTGCGGTGTACGCCCAGGCCCTCGGCGACTGCGGGCGAGCCAACATCGAGCTGTCGAAGGTTGACGCTCCGCCCCCCGAAGTGGCTGCGCGGTTGCTAGACTGCATCGATGGCGCGTCTGTCTCCGATCCTGAGCCTGCTGGTCCTCCCGGCGGGCTGTGACACCGAGGTTCGGCTCTACGACAGTGGCTCCCCGGCTGGTGCCGCCGTGCCGGCGGAGGCTTGGGTCGACTCCGGCGAGCCGCTGGACACCCGTCCCTCGAGCGTCGACGGCGGCGACCAGGGTCCGGCGGTGGCGTTGGCCGCCAACCTGCTGGGGCGGGAAGGTGACCACCTCGGCTACCGCTTCTCCCTGACCACGGCCGATCTGGACGGCGACGGCCTTGCAGAGCTCGTCACCGGCGGCATGTACCTGGGCGAGAGCTACCAGGGCGGGCTGTACGTGGTGCCTCCCAGCGTGACCGACGGCGACCACGCCATCTCGGGGCAGGCCAGCACCTCGCTGCTCGGCGAGGACTGGGGCTTCGTCGGCGGCGGGCACGCGGAGCTCGGCGATCTGGACGGGGACGGCGCGGGGGAGCTCCTCGCCTTCGGCAGCCCGTCCAGCGCTTGGGGGGGCGTGGCCACCAACGTGGCGATCTTCCTCGACGCTCCCTCCATGCCCGACCAGCTCGCGCTCCAGCAGTCCGATGTGCGCATCGTCGGCACCGGCGGCGACGGCTATGCTACGGGCCACGCCTCCCTCGACCTGCACGGGGACGGCTTCGACGACCTGGTCTACGGCGACTGGCTGGCGGAGCTCTCCACGGTCTCGGTGTTCTCGGGCGCCGACCTGGTGATGGGACCGGGGGTGCGGTCGCTGAGCGAGGCGGACTACACCTTGGAGGCCGATCCCTGGGGGGCCCAGCTCGGGCGCTCGCTGTCGGGAGGGGACGTCGACGGAGACGGGATCGACGAGCTGGCGGTGACCGCCTTCGATGGGACCTCGGCGCTGCTGTACCTGGTCGAGGGGTCCGGGGAACCGAGCGCGGACAGCGTTCGCTTCGTCGTGGAGAGCCACAGTGCCGACGGGACGGACCTCCAGATCCTCCTTGCGGACCTCGACGACGACGAGCGCGTCGACCTCGCCGTGGGCGCGCCGGACGCAGCGCGCGTGGGCGTGTTCTCGGATGCGGCCACCCTCGGGGGCCGGGTGAGGCTGGCCGATGCCGACCACGTGGTGGACCATGACGTCGGCACCTGGTTCGGCACCGCCCTGGTGGCCGTGGATCACGACGGGGACGGCCTGAAGGAGCTGGTCGTCGGCGCGCCGGGTGGGTCGCAGGTGCGCGTGGCGCCTTCGACGGAGGGCGCGGTCTGGTGGTTCGATGCCCTGGCGCCCGGATGGCAGGCCGCGTCGGCGCAGGGCGTGCAGGTGGGCGACGCTGCGCCGGACCTACGGGGCCATGCGCTGGTCACCTGGGACGGCGACAGCGACGGCCGGGCGGAGCTCTTCAGCGCCGCCCCGCTGGCCGATGGGGGCGCGGGAGCTGTGCAGAGGTGGCGCCTGGAGTGATCCATCGGCCTGCGGCGCGGCATGGAAGGGGCGGAGGTGTGTCCTGTCCGCCCAGCTCTCGGTTCCCGTCCGCGTCGCCCTGTCCGTGGCGGCCCTGATGTTGGCCGTGCGGGCCGTGGTCTCGCTCGTCACGCTTCCGGTCCCCTTCGACCATCCGATGGCGTCGATGGCCTTCGACGGTCCTTGCTACGAGCTGCTGGTGGCCTTGGGCGTGGCGAGCCTGTCGTTGGACCGGAGCCGACCGGCGATCCTGTGGGTGGTGTTGGGGAGCGCTGCGCTGATGACCACCTTCGCGGTGGCCCAGATGCCCGACCCGGGGGCCGTGTCGCAGGCCCTGGGTGGGCTGGTGGCGGCGGGGGGCGCCGGCTTCGCGCTCGTGCAGTGGCCGACGGGCGGTTCGGCGGGCTCGCCACCGAGCGTGGGCTGAGAGGGCACGCCCTCACGAGCCGGGTCAGCGGGTGCGCTCCCAGCGGAGGGTCGCGCGGATCGCGTCGTGGTCCGACAGCGGCAGGCCCTCGGCGTCGACGAAGCGCTCGTCCACGGCCCAGTCGACGACCTCCAGGGCGAGGTCGGAGCCGCTCCGCACGAAGATGCGGTCGATCCGATCGGGTTCGTCGCACCCCACGCTCTCGCAGGCGTCGATCAGGCCCGCGTCGTCTCGGAGCTGGTCCAGGAGCGGGGCGTCGACGGGGTCGGACAGGTGCAGGTTGGTGTCGCCCGTGAAGACCACGGCCCGACCCTCGGAGCGCCCGTTCAGGCTCGCCACGAGCTGGTCGACGTGGGCCTGCCGGGCCGCGTTGTCGTCCTCGCCGCTGCCGGCCTCGAGGTGGGTGTTGTAGACGTCGAGCTCGACGCCGTGGGCCAGTGACAGCCGCACCACCTGGAAGCCCTTGGACGCGAGGCAATCCGACGCGCCGTCGACGGTGCCGTTGCAGGCTGTGAAGTGCTCCGCGTAGATCTGGGAGGCCGGCAGCCCGGTCAGCACCGCGAGGCCGGACCCATAGAAGCGTTCGGGCTCCAAGAGCGCACCGAACCAGGCCACGACCGGCTGACCGGAGGCCGCGGCCAGGAGCTCGTGGCGTTCCGCGTCGAAGTCCTCCTGCACGCCCACGAGATCGTAGTCGGCCAGCATTGGGCCGATCGCCTCCAGGCGCGCCCCGGTGTCGTCCCCGGTGATCTCGGGCGGCAGGCCGTGCACGTTGTAGGTGAGCACCTCGAGCGCGCCTTCGAGCGGGGTGGGAACAGCGCAGGCGAGCAGCAGGATCATCGGCTGAGGGTACCGCCTCGGCGCGGCGCCTCACCGTGCGTCGCGCTCAGCTGCCCCGGATGCGGCCGAGGATGACCCGCTCAAAGGTGGCGTCGGTGGTGGCCCAGCGGAGGAAGCGACGGATGCGGGTGGTGGGACCGAGCGCGTAGCGAGGCGCCGGCGCGGGGTCGTCGATGAGCCGCACGACCAGATCGGCGACGTCTTGCGGGTCGCCCGACCGCGTGAGCACGGCTTCGCTCATCCGGTCGAGCTGCCGGACGAGGTCGGCGTAGGGCCCGGCCTCGTCGAGGTCCTCGGCCAGCCGCTTGTTGCGACCGAAGATGTCGGTGGCGTAGGGCCCGGGCTCGACGTTGGTGACGCGCACGCCCAGCCCGTCGAGCTCCATGCGCAGCGCCTCCGTGAGGCCCTTCACCGCGTGCTTGGAGGCGGCGTAGGAGCCCAGGCAGGGGAGGGCCATCCGCCCGGCCATGCTGGTGACGTTCACGATCAGGCCGGACCGCTCGTCCCTCATGCCGGGCAGCACCAGGCGGGTGAGCTCCCAGAGTCCGAAGAAGTTGACCTCGAACACCCGGCGCAGCTCGGCCTCGGACTGCTCCTCGAGCGGCCCGCCCACCGCGATGCCGGCGTTGTTGACGAGCACGTCGACGCGGCCGTGCTCCGCGGTGATGGCGGCGACGACCTCGGCGCGCTCCGAGGGCGAGGTGACGTCGAGCTGCACCGGACGCACGTCGAGATCGCCGGCGGCTTCGACGAGCGCCGACGCGGTGGTGAGGTCGCGGAGGCCGGCGTACACGGTGTGGCCCGCGCGGGCGGCGGACACGGCGATGAGCAGGCCGAAGCCGGAGCGGCAGCCGGTGACGAGGACGATCATGGTCCTGGCGTAGCCGGGTGGTGGGGTTCTTGCTCGCGGGCGGCCCCTCGTGGTGGGTGGCGGCGCGAGCCGTCGGGGTAGGCTGGCGCTGGGCGAGTCTGGGGCGCCATTCGGTTACGATGGGGCCATGAACGCGAGTAGCGACGGCACGGACCGCTCTCTCTGGTCCCAGGCGGACTTCGAGGCCGCCGTCGAGGCCGCGGACGCCCGGTCGTTTGCCTGGTGGGAGCACAGCGTCACCGTGTACGAGCGCGCCGTGGAGACGGTGTTCGACGCGCTCGACCTGGGGCCGGAGGCGCGCGCCCGGGCGGTGCTGGCCTGCGCCCGGCACGTGCACCCCTTCGCGCTGGAGCAGGGCCTCGTGGAAGCCCGCGACTACGGCCTGGGGCTGTTCGAAGACCTCGGCCACGACCCGACCGCGCTGGTCCAGCTCGATCGCGTGCAGGCCTGGCTCGAGCAGCCCGGGCCAGCGAGCCTGTCGGCGGTGACCCGCTGCGTCGACGAGAGCCGGCAGCAGCAGATGTGGGACGAGGACATGTGCCCGCCTCCCGGCCAGGGCTGGCCGCTGATGCTGGAGGTCGTCGACCTGCTGTGCCGCTCGATCAAGCAGAGCGAGGAAGGGCGCCCGGACTGCGACCAGGGCTACCCGACGAACTGGCCGGCGGGCGTCGCCGCACGGCGGGCGGTGGTCTGTGCGCTCAAGGTGCGGGTGCGCGACGACGAGGCGGCGGCGGCGCGCGAGGTGCTCGGGGTGCTCGGCGGTTGAAAGCGCGTCGCGCGGCTCGGAACGGGGGTCGGAGGTCGCTCGTCGGAGGCCGGCTCGGCTCCCCGGGCTTCGGGGACGAGGGCGAGGAGCACCATGCCGAGGACGACGACGCGTAGGCGGTCCGGTCGCGCACAGCGTCGAGTGTGACCGCGGGGCGCCTCGCCACCGCGGCCCGAGCCGGCGGCCGCGAGCGCGAGCCCCTTGCGGTCGGAGGTGCCGATCGATGACCACGCCCGCAGCTGACGCCTCGAGCGGTGCTTTCGTCTCGAGCACCGGAGCGCGGAACCACCCGGAAGCCACGGCGACCCATTGGGAACGGTCGCGAAACCACGTTTGTTGCGGTTTGGACCCGGGATCGGGCCCGAACCAGCCGGATCCGGCCAGCTTGGGCGCTCGCTCCGCCGAAAACGTGGCTTCCTGACCGTTCTCAGCGCCCGAGCGTGGTTTCCCGGTGCTTCCGGCCGAGGGGAGCGGTCGGCTCGATCGGCGACTCGAAGGGTGGCGAAGCCGCGGGACGCCCATCACGCCGAGCCCGACACCCTCCCGTGGCTCGCCTTCGAGCACCTCACACCGCACGCGCCAGTCGCGCACACGTCAACAAGCTCTGGCCCCCGCTGGGATCAGCTGGACGAACCCGCCGCCAGCTTGAGTCGACCGCCGGACCGCTGCCACTGCGGGGTAAACAGCCGCGGCCTGGAGGGTGAGGTCGGAGACCACATGCGCGCCGGACGACCCTCCAGCCGCCTGTCTTGCCCGCTCGAACGCCTCTGGATCCAGCCATGGAGGACGCAGGGGCCCATCGCCGTCCGGGGTCAAGGGCCACCCGTGCACGGGTCGACCGTCTCCAGCCGCCCGTGCAGGGGGTGTCGAAGGTGTCGAAGGAGGGTGTCAGCTTTCGACACCCACTCCGGCTGCAAGTGCATGAAATCACGACTCGATGAGGGTGGCACGGCGGACGCATCGCACCGCCCTGTGAGCCATGTGCGCCACACCCCACAACCCACCAGAAGAGGTACAGATGTTCTCGATCCTGTTCAGCGCCGTCCTGGCGCAGGAGTCCGTCATGGACTCCACCGTGTTGCCCGAGCAGCACGCAGAACGCGAAGCCCTCGTCACCGAGGAGCACCAGGCCCGGCTCGCAGAGGGAGCGGAGAGGCTGAGCTCGATCTCCGACGAGGAGTCGGAGGCGAGCTACCAGGCGCTCGACGCTGCTGCGACGGAGGCCGGGGTGCAGCTCGGGTACGTCGACCCGCGCCAAGGGCGGCTGGAGATCCTCGGCGGCGGCTACGAGGATGTGTGGAACACCCGCGTGATCCTGTGGGTGGGCGACACCCCGCTGGAGCTGGCGATCCGCGACACCGACGGCGACGGCGAGCCGAACACCCTCACCAACGACGACGGTCACACCTTCGTGCGCTGGTACCTGCCCGAGGCGGCGGAGCTGGGGTACGGGTGCATGTCCTTCGCGATGCGGGTGGCCGACACCACCCCTTTCGTCCCGGCCGGGTCGACGCTGCCGCTCCGTGATGCGGACTTCGACACCGGCTACGACCCGCGCGGCGAGGACGACTTCGACCTGATCGAGCTCCCCGGCTTCGGCTGGCCCGAGGCCGAGGCCGACATGACCGCTGCCGAGTACAACGCGTGGCTCCTGGCGATGATGGAGGACGCCATCGCTCAGGGCATGTCGGTGATCGTCGTGGGGGACATGGTGGACATCGGCTACGTCACCTGCGGCCTCGAGCCGACCTGTGAGGACTGCGAGGCCCAGGAGGTCACCAGCTTCGCCCAGGTCAACAAGGCCTGCCCCTGCGTCGACAACACCGAGGGCGGCGGCGCCCTGACCGTGGGCGCGGAGTTCGGCAGCAGCGCCGAGGGCACCGCCGAGCCCACGGCCGGGCTGGAGAACAAGCTGGGCAGCGCAGGCGGCGGCCTGACCTTCAAGCTCACCCTGGGGGCCACGGCCGAGGTCGAAGGCGCGGACGCGACCAACTGCCCGGCGTCCTTCCTGACCTGGGGCAAGTTCGCCTTCAAGCCGGAGAACGGCGATCCCCCCGACGTGTCCAACGGCGACCCCGAGGACGACCCCGAGGGCGACGACGACGAGGCGGAGGAGGACCGCGACAACGGCGTCGACGGGCAGGACACGACCGCCGTCGAGGGCGGAAACGGCTCCAACGACGACGGCCTGAGCGATCGCGAAGAGGGCAACGACAACAGCGGAGGTGACGACGACGAGTGCCCGACGGAGTAGCTGCCGGTGGAGGGAACCGGGCACCGTGCTGCACCCCGCCACCGTGGTGGGACGACCACGGAGGTGCGCGTGCTCGGTTCCCTCCTTTCTGTCCTGCTCCGACCGCGCCCCGCCCAAGCGCCCGGAACACCCCGTCGAGCTGCCTCACATCGTGCGAGAATCACCGTGTGAGGCCAGTTCAGCGGCACGATCCCGACCCCCACCTTCAGGGCGACCTCCCGGTGGCCAGGCAGGTCATCTTCCTGGGCGGCATGCGGGCGCGGACCCGTGAAGCGCAGGGCTCGTGATCTGGTTGGCGACTGCGCTCGCCGCACCGCCCGCCCACTGGGAGGAGCTGCCGGAGGCCCACGCGATCATGCCGCGCGAAGCGCCGCTGCCGGAGTTCCCCCCCGGAGAGCACCCGGTCGACGAGCGCTGCCTCGTGGTGGCGCTGTTGGCGCAAGACGGCCGGTTGACCGGACCCGAGGTCAGCGGCTGCGCGGCGGCGTACGCCGAGGCCTTGCAGACCACTCTGCCGAGCTGGCGCTACGAGGTCGAGGACCAACGAGGCACCTGGCTGATCGGCACCGAGGTGCGCTTCCGCCGCACGCGGCGCGGCAAGGCCTCCATCGACGTCGAGCCGACGATGCCGTACGTGCGTCAGCCCGGCTTCCGGGACCCCCACTTCCCCGCCGCCGCCAAGGCCCTCGACGCCCACGAGATCGAGTGCCGCATCCAGCTGGAGGTCGACGAGGTCGGCGCCCCGGCATGGCTGGAGTTCGTGTCCTGTCCGACGGTGGTCCGCGGCGCGGTCTTCGAAGCGGCGAAGACCTGGCACCACGAACCCCTGCGGATCGAGGGCGAAGCCAGGCGCTACACCACGAAAATCCCCGTGCTCTTCCGGCTCGTCGGCGCTCCGCCGAGGGAGATTCCCGAGGCCGTCGAGGCCGCGCTCCCCGGCTACCCCAGCGACGCACCCGAGCCCGACACGCTCCCGTGGCTCGCCTTCGAGCAGCTCACGCCGCTCGCGCCGCTCGCGCTCCACCGCCAGGACCCCCGGGACCTGCAGCCCGGCCAGCAGCCCAGCTGCCGCGCCACGCTCTACATCGACGCCGAGGGCGAGACCTTCCACGCGGACGTCAGCTGGTGCCCCGAGAAGCTCCAGCCGATCAGCTACGAGGCCCTGCTCGACCGGCACTTCGAGCCCCCGATGATCGACGGTGAGCCGACGGCGGTCCGCACCTCGACCCGCTTCAGCTACCCCTTCTGAGAGGGGCGGGCGGGCCCGTCCTGGCGCCCGTGCTGGAGGCGAGGAGGAGACCGGGGAGGGCCGCGACAACCGGCATCGACGGGCGGGACACGACGACCGTCGAGGCGGCGACGGCGACGCCCGAGCGCCCCCGAAGAGATCAGCGACGACAGCGGTGGTGACGGCGACCTTGTTGACAGGCTCGTAGGTAACGAGCCCTCTCAACTACTGACTCCTGCGGGGGCCAGCCCCGCACCGCGCGCTGGGCGCGCTCCCCCCGGCCTTCGGCCGCCGCGCGCGGTCCGCGCGGGAGCGGTTCGCTACTAACGAACCGCTCAACTAGGCGCGTGCCCGATGGAAGGGCCGTGACCGCTTCAGGGCAAACCAGGCCCCCCCGGCTCAGAGCCGGCCGAGGTCGAGGAGCGCGAGGTCGTCGCAGTCGTAGGTCGCCGTACACACCCGCACCACCCCGAGCAGACCGAGCTCGTCGGAGAGGGTGACCAGGGAGCCTGGGGAGAAGTTCTCCCAGGTCTCGGGCGACACCACGGAGCGGGCGTCTGCCTCGGCGTCCGCCACGCCCTCCAGCTCGAGTGCGTCGAGCACCCATAGCCTCCTCGCGCCTTCGCTGTTCTCACCGCCCACCAGGATCTCGGCCTGGCCGTCGCCGTCGATGTCCTCGAAGGCAGAGCTCGAGATCGTCCCACCCGCGGGCTCCTCGATGCGGCTTCCTTCCTGGCAGGGGGACTGCGTCGGGTCGAGGTTCCAGGTCCCGGGCACGAGGCAGAGGGTGACCTTGGTCTGCCAGGCGCCGTCGACGGCGTAGCCGAAGAGCACGTCGTCGTAGCCGTCCCCGGTCACGTCGCGCCCGGTGGTCCCCGCGTCGATCGGCCAGCCGTTCGACTCGTAGGGCGCGGGAATCCACACGTCAGCGTCGCCCACCGTGACGTTCCCCTGCAAGGGCCCCAAGTGGATCGAGGTCGCGCCGCTGTAGTACTTCATCTCGTGGCCGCCGAAGTAGGAGGCGCCGGTGCCGATCGTCACCAGGTCGGTGTGGCCGTCGCCGTCCACATCTCCGCGTCCGTCGATGCCCTCGGCTCCGATGTAGTGGTCCTCCGGACCGACCTTCGCGACGGCGTCGTCGAGGCTCAGGCTCTCGGCACGCGTGCCACCCTCGAAGAGGTACACGCTGTCGCCCTCGTACCAGAGTCCGGTGCCCGTCACGGCCCACTGCTCGACGACAGCGTCGTGCTCGAGCGTCGCGCGCTCCCAGCCCAGGGAGCCCGACTCCTTCGTCTCGTAGACGCGGACCGCGGCCACATCGTCGAGCGCCGTCGTCCCTTCGAGTGGCCCCCACGCGACCCAGACCGCGCTCTCCGACCCTTCGTACGCCGCGAACTGCAGGTCGAGCTCCCCGTCGCCGTCGATGTCCTCGGAGCTCGCCAGGGAGTGGATCGGGCCGTCGATCAGACGCGCGAGCTCGCTCCCGCTGCGGGGGTCGCGGACGAACAGGAGCCCGTCGCACGTGGCGGCGATGTCCGTGCCGTGAAGCACGACGCCGGCGTAGCCAGAGCAGCCGGCGTCGGCCGCGAGGAGCTGGCCGACCTCGATCTCGTCCAGGGTGTGCGTCGGATCGCGGCCTGGCGGGTAGGCGGTGTCCTCGGGCGCCCGGTCGGAGCCCTCCAGGTCTGTGTCCGCGTGGGGCGGATCGGAGTCCTCGTGCGACCCGTCGCTC
>CAZSAT010000090.1:0-28597 GCA_964604675.1 uncultured Enterobacterales bacterium | reverse complement strand
CGCCGCGCGCCGTGCGCGCGGGAGCGGTTCGTTACTAACGAACCGCTCAACTAGGTCCTCAGCTTCCATGCCCTCTGGCGCGGCGGCCCTGGGGCTACCAGTCCACCTCGTCGGTGCGGTGGAAGGCCACACCGAGGGCCTCGAGACGCTCGCCGTGCACGGCCATCCGCTCCCGGAAGCTCTCCCAGGACAGCGCCGCTTCCGGCGACCAGCCCAGCTCGGCTAGGGCCGCCAGCCGGGGCCAGGTCAGGTAGTCGAGGTGCTCGCGGGTCGCGACCGTCTCGGTCCAGAGCGGGCCCTCGACACCCAGCACCTGGCCTTCGTCGAGGCCTTCGGGCACCGGGTCCCAGCGGTAGGCGTCCTGCAGGGTGGTGAAGCCCGCCCAGAAGGCGCCGACCTCGGAGTCGCCGTCGTACATCATGTCGAGGTAGGCGTGCTCGGCCGGCGAGGAGAGGACCTGCGCCCCCCGCTCGGCGGCCGCCACCACGTGCTCCTCGTGCCTCCAGTGCTGGACCACGAGCGGCGCGCCGAGGGCGACCTGGCCCACCTCGTCCCAGCCGATCATCGTCTTGCCGAGCTCGTGCACGACCCCCTGCACCCAGTGCAGGAAGCTCGCGTAGTCCTCCTCGCTGGTGGCCGCGGTCTCGTCGCCGCCGACGTGCAGCCAGGCGCCGGGGGTGAGGGCCGCCACCTCGCCGAGCACGTCGCGCACGAAGGTCTCGGTGACCGGGTCCCCCACCTGCAGCGAGCTGAAGCCAACGCTCGTGCCCGTGTAGAGCTCGGTGGGCTGGCCGTCGGGGTTGAGCTCGCCGTAGGAGGCCAGGGCGGCGTTGCAGTGGCCGGGCATGTCGAGCTCGGGCACCACCGTGACGTGCCGCGCCGCGGCGTACGCGACCAGCTCCGCGTACTCCTGCTGGGTGTAGAAGCCGCCGGGGCCGCCGCCGACCTCGGTGCTGCCGCCGACCGTGGTCAGCGCGGGCCAGGACAAGATCTCGATCCGCCAGCCCTGGTCGTCGGTGAGGTGGAGGTGCAGCCGGTTGAGCTTGTGCAGCGCCAGCTGATCGATGATCCGCTTCACCTCGTCCACCCCGAAGAAGTGCCGCGCGACGTCGAGCATGTAGCCGCGCCAGGGGAAGCGCGGCGTGTCGGTGATGGTGAGCCGGGGGAGGGTCCAGGGGCCTCCCAGCGCCGGGAGCAGCTGGCGGAGGGTCTGCGTGCCGTAGAAGAGCCCGGCGGGGGTGGGCGCGACGATCGAGACGCCCCCCCGCGCGACCTCCAGGGTGTAGCCCTCGTCGCCGAGCTGCTGCAGGCCGGTGTCGAGGAGCAGCTCGATGTCCCTCCGGCCGGCGCCCGCTTCGGCCCGCTCCAGCTGCCAGCCGGTGCTGTCTGCGAGGGACGCGACGAGCAGCTCGGCGACCGGAGCGGCGTCGCCGGTTGCCACGACGCGGCTGCGCTCCGAGAGCTCCCAGCTGCCCTCCGCGAGCTCGAGCTCGGCGGGCGCCGGGACCAGGGCGGCCTGGCCGGGGGTGCCGGCGCAGCCGTGCAGGAGGGCGAGCAAGGGGGTGTGCACGGGGTCAGCATAGGCTGTGTCCTCGTGCCGGGTCAGGGCCCTCACCCCTCCCCGAACACCTCGTCGTAGTCCGCCATCGACGCCCTCACGACCGCGCGGGCGTGCTCCGCCCCGTACGCCGGACCGATGTGCACCGCGCTGGCCTCGCCGGGCACGAGCTTGTAGGTCTCGAAGTAGTGCCGCAGCCGCTCCACGAGCACCGGCTGCAGCTCGCTCACGTCACGCACCTCGCCCCAGAGGTGGTCGTTCCGGAGCACGGCGATGATCTTGTCGTCGGCCTCTCCCCCGTCGTTCATCGGCAGCCCCCCGATCACGTGGGCGCTCACGATCACGTCGGAGCGGTCGATGGGCCGCTCGCTCAGGACACAGATGTCCAGCGGGTCCCCGTCGCCGCGTTCCGCTTCGGGCAGCAGCGCGCCGACCCGGCGCCCGCAGTAGGTCCGCGGCACGAAGCCGTAGAGGGTCGGTGGTGAGCTGGAGGTGCGCTGAGGCCGGTCCACCCGGAGGAAGCCGGTCTGCTTGTCGAGCTCGTACTTGACCGTGTCGAAGGGTGTGATCTCGATGTACGCCTCCACCACGTCCGGGGCATCGGGACCCGCGGTGAGGCCGTGCCAGGGATGGGGGCGCCAGCGGTAGAAGGGGGCGGGGAAGGACATGGGAACCTCTGGAGGTCGCCAGGATAGGCCACCTCGACTCCAACCCGTTGACTACCTTCTTCGTCGCCTCGGCTGCTCACCGCGCCTCCCCCGGACCCCGCGCAGGCCGCCGACATCAACGCCTGGTTCAACCTCGCCGCCAGCCTGGTGAACTGCGGCTCCGACGACGAAGCGATCCGGCACTTCAAGACGGCATCGGAGCTGGAACCAGGCGAGGGCACGTTCGAAGCCTACTTCGACCCGATGGGCTACTGACCCGACGGCCCTCGATCGTGACGGTCCCTTCCCTGGGATGCGGGACTTCTTGCGCGCCCTCTCCAGCTCGTCGTCTTCGGGGGGCTTCGGGCGCTTCATCCACACCCCGGCGATGGTCCGGGTGCCGACCTGTTCGACGTCGGCAGGGCCCAGGGCGCCCAGCAGGAAGAACCCCAGCCCGACGAGCAGGACCGGGCGGTGAAGGCGCGACGTGGACATGCTGAGCCCATCCAACACGGGTGGTCGATGCGGTCCCAGGCGCCGCCGCCTGGGAGGCGCGGACGGGAGCTCGCAGACAGGTTGCGCGGAGAGCCCCCACACCGCTCGCAGCCATCGAGGTTCGCACCGGGGGAGCGGTCGGCCTCCGCCCGGACGGACGGGCGAGCTCAGGGACAGGTCGCGCTGGTGTCGTTCCCGGAGATGTAGGCGGTGCCGCCGATGGCCCCCGCCGCGCTGAGCCGGTCGGCCAGCTCGTCGGCGAGGCACTCCGGCAACACCGGGTTGGTCTGGATGTACAGATCGGTGGCCAGGTAGCTCAGGGCGTCGAGGTCGAAGGAGGGCAGGAGCGCGTTGTCGACCAGGTAGAGGTTGCCGTCGACCGTGGTGAGCGCGCCCAGATCCAGCGCCGAGAACCAGCTGTCGTTCCCGTAGATCTGCAGCGCGCCCTCGACCAGGGTGAGCGAGGCCACGTCCAAGGTCGTCATGCCCGGCACGTCGTAGACCTGGAAGCTGCCCTCCACCGTCTGCAGCGAGCCGAGGTCGAGCCCCCCGGTGAGCGCGTCGAGGCCGCTGATGCGCACCGAGCTGCCGGTCTCCACCAGCGACGCCAGGTCCAGCCCGGCCATGCGCTCGTTGCCGTAGATCTGCAGCGTGCCGCCCACCTCGTCCAGCAGGCCGAGGTCGATGCTGCTGGTCATCGAGGGCATGTCGAAGAGGTAGAAGGACGACGACACGTAGGTCAGGTCCGCCAGGCCGTCCAGGGTGGTGAGCAGCTCGTTCGAGCCGACGTAGAGGTCGCCGGCGACCTCCTGCACGCTGGTGAGGTCGAGGCTCTCCAGCGACTCGTTGCTGTAGACGTAGAGCGAGCCCTCGGTAGCAGTGACCGCGGCGAGGTCGATGTCGGTGACCCCGTCCATGCTGTAGATCTGCAGGCTGCCCTCGACGTAGGGGAGCAGGCCGAGGTCGATGGGCCCGGTGACGAGGGGCTGGCCGGAGATGCGCAGGGAGCCCTCCACCTCCTCCAGGGCCGAAACGTCCAGGGTCTCCAGCGCCTCGTTGTCGTAGATCGCCACGCTGCTGCCGGTCTCCACGAGCGCGCCCAGGTCCAGGTCGGTGATCAGCTCGTTGCGGTAGATCTGCAGGGTGCCGCCGACCGAGGTCAGCAGGCCGAGGTCGAGGTCCTTCACCAAGAGCGGCATGTCCGCGATGTACACGCTGCTGGTCACCTCCTCGAGGAGGTCCAGCCCGCCCAGCCAGGTCATGAGCTCGTTGGTCACGATGTAGAGGTCGCCCTCGACCTCCTGCAGGCTGGCGAGGTCGAGGCCCTCCAGCGACTCGTTGCTGTAGACGTAGAGCGAGCCCTCGGTAGCAGTGACCGCGGCGAGGTCGATGTCGGTGACCCCGTCCATGCTGTAGATCTGCAGGCTGCCCTCGACGTAGGGGAGCAGGCCGAGGTCGATGGGCCCGGTGACGAGGGGCTGGCCGGAGATGCGCAGGGAGCCCTCCACCTCCTCCAGGGCCGAAACGTCCAGGGTCTCCAGCGCCTCGTTGTCGTAGATCGCCACGCTGCTGCCGGTCTCCACGAGCGCGCCCAGGTCCAGGTCGGTGATCAGCTCGTTGCGGTAGATCTGCAGGGTGCCGCCGACCGAGGTCAGCAGGCCGAGGTCGAGGTCCTTCACCAGGAACGGCATGTCCGCGATGTACACGCTGCCGGTCACCTCCTCGAGGAGGTCCAGCCCGCCCAGCCAGGTGAGCGACTCGTTCGACACCACGTAGAGCTCGCCCTCCACGACCTGCACGTTGGTGAGATCGAGGCTGTCCAGCGACTCGTTGCTGTAGACGTAGAGCGAGCCCTCGGTGACCTCGAGCGCCGAGAGGTCGATCTCCGGCACCAGCTCGTTGCTGTAGATCTGCACGCTGCCCGGGGTCTCCACCAGCCCGGTGAGGTCGAGGGCGTTCTCGAGCGAGGGGTTGCCGCTGATCCGCAGCGATCCGCCCAGCTCCACGAGGCCGGTGAGGTCCAGCGAGGGCAGCTCGTCGAGGGTGTAGACGGAGACGCTGCCCTCGACCACGGAGAGCGCGGACAGGTCCAGGCCGGTGGCCAGCTCCTCGTTGTCGTAGATCGCGAAGCTCCCACCGACCGCCTCCAGCAGGTCCAGCCCGTGGATCGTGATGAGCTCCTCGTTCTCGTAGATGGAGAGGTCGGAGCTCAGCTCGGCGAGGGGGGTGAGGTCGATGGAGAGCAGCTCCCCGTTGGTGTAGACGTAGATCGCGCTGCCCTCGACCATCGCGCTCAGGTCGAGGGAGGGCAGCTCGTCGTTCTCGTAGACGCTCAGGTAGCTCCCGACGCTCGTCAGGCTGCCCAGGTCCAGCGCCGAGAGCAGCTCGGGGTTGTCGCCGACCACGAGGGTGGTCCCGACCTCTGCCAGGGCGCTCAGATCGAGGTCCAGCAGCGCATCGTTGTCCAGCAGGCTCAACGCGCCCCCGACGCTGTTCAGCCCCGAGAGGCCGGTGGCGTCGGTGAGCGCGCTGGTCTCGGAGATGGTCAGCGTGCCGTCGACGGTGGTGAGGCAGGCCAGGTCGTCGAGATCGGTGATCGCGTCACCCTCGATCGTGAGGTCTCCGGAGACGGTGCTGCAGTACTGCAGCTCCTCGAAGTCCGTGTCGGCGGTGACCGTGTAGGAGTCCGCGCAGGTGTTGTTGCACGGGTCCTCGTCCACCGCGCCGTCGCAGTCGTTGTCCACGCCGTCGCCGCTGAGCTCGATGGCGCCCGGGTAGGTGTCGGCGGCGGTGTCGTCGCAGTCGGTGTCGTCGTCGCTGGCCCCCGACGGCACCTCGCAGGCCTGGACCGTGGAGCTGGCGTCGCCGTAGCCGTCGGAGTCGGCGTCGACGTAGAAGGTGCTCGCGTCGGTGGCGTCCTCGTCCACCGCCTCGTCGCAGTCGTCGTCGAGCTCGTTGCAGGTCTCCTCCGCCCCCGGGTACACGCTGGCGTCGGTGTCGTCGCAGTCCTCGGCGTCCGCGAGGTAGCCGCTGGGCTGGTCGCAGGCCTCGACGGTGTAGGCGTCCCCGCCGTAGCCGTCGGCGTCGTAGTCGAAGTACCAGGTGGCGCCGTCGGTGGCGTCCTCGTCCACCTCCTCGTCGCAGTCGTCGTCCGCGTCGTTGCAGGTCTCGTCGACCCCCGGCCTCACGGCCGCGTCCCCGTCGTCGCAGTCACCGCCTTCGCTGGTGAAGGAGTCGGGCTGATCGCACTGGCTCACGGTCGTGTCGTCGTCGCCGTAGCCGTCGGCGTCCGCGTCCGCGTGCCAGGTGGTGGCGTCCGTCGCGTCCTCGTCCGTGGTGCCGTCGCAGTCCTGGTCGACCTCGTCGCAGAGCTCGTCGGCGCCCGGGTGGATGGTGTCGTCGGCGTCGTCGCAGTCGTCGGCGGTCGCGACGTAGCCCGAGGGCTGGTCGCAGCTCGACTGGGTGTAGGCCTCCGCACCGTAGCCGTCGTCGTCGTAGTCGATGTACCAGGTGAGCGCGTCGGTGGCGTCCTCGTCCACCTGGTCGTCGCAGTCGTCGTCGACCTCGTTGCACTGCTCGTCGGCGTCGGGGGCGATGTCGGCGTCGCCGTCGTCGCAGTCGGTGGCGTCGGCGACGTAGCCGGTGGTCTCGTCGCAGAGCGAGGCGGTGTCGTCCAGGTCGCCGAAGCCGTCACCGTCGTCGTCCTCGTAGAAGGTGGAGGTCGTCGTGCGGTCCAGGTTGGGGTCCTCGTCGTCGACCAGGCCGTCGCAGTCGTCGTCGACGCCGTTGCAGATCTCGTCGTTGTCCGGGTTCACGTCCGCGTCCGCGTCGTCGCAGTCGCTGGCGTCGTCCACGAAGCCGCTGGGCTGATCGCAGGCCTCGAGGGGGTCGGCGGCGTCGCCGTAGCCGTCGCCGTCGTCGTCCTCGTGCCACGTGTCGGCGGTGCTGGTGTCGAGGCTGCTGTCGGCATCGTCGACCAGGCCGTCGCAGTCGTCGTCCACGCCGCTGCAGACCTCGTCGGCGCCCGGGTGGACGTCGCCGTCGCCGTCGTCGCAGTCGGTGTCGTCGAGCACGAAGCCGGTGGGGGCGTCGCAGGCGCTCGTCGTGTCGCCGGGGTCCCCGTAGCCGTCGCCGTCGTCGTCCTCGTAGTAGGTGGCGGTCGCGTCGCGGTCGAGGTTGGGGTCCTCGTCATCGACCAGGCCGTCGCAGTCGTCGTCCACGCCGCTGCAGACCTCGTCGGCACCGGGGTTGACGCTCGCCGCGTCGTCGTCGCAGTCGGTGGCGTCGGAGACGTAGCCGCTGGGGGCCTCGCAGTCCTCGGTGCTGGTGGCGGCGTCGCCGAAGCCGTCGCCGTCGTCGTCCGCGTAGAAGGTGGACGCGTCGGAGGCGTCCTCGTCGACCTCACCGTCGCAGTCGCCGTCGAGGCCGTCGCAGATCTCGCCGGCGCCGGGGTACACGGCGCTGTCGCCGTCGTCGCAGTCCTCGTCGGTGGCCGGCCCGTAGCCCGAGGGCGCCTCGCAGGCCTCCACCGCCTCGTCGGGGTCGTGGAAGCCGTCGCCGTCCGCGTCGGCGTAGAAGGTGGAGGCGTCGGTGAGGTCCTCGTCGTCGTCGTCGACCCGGCCGTCGCAGTCGTCGTCGAGGTCGTTGCAGACCTCGTCCGCGTCGGGGTTGACGGCGGCCTCAGTGTCGTCGCAGTCGCTGTCGTCCTCGACGTAGCCGCTGGCGCCGTCGCAGGAGGAGGAGCTCAGCTCGGGGTTGCCGAAGAGGTCCCCGTCGGCGTCCTCGTACCAGGCGCTCCCGCCTGCGTCGTCGACCTCGCCGTCGCAGTCGTCGTCGAGGTCGTTGCACACCTCCGTCGCTCCGGGGTGCACGTCGGCGTCGGCGTCGTCGCAGTCCGTGCCGTCGGAGACGTAGCCCTCGGGCTGGTCGCAGGCCTCCTCGACCTTCGCGGGGTCGCCGTAGCCGTCGAGGTCGCTGTCGGCGTACCAGCTCGCGCCCATGCCCTCGTCGGTCAGCGCGTCGCAGTCGTCGTCGAGCCCGTTGCAGTCCTCGTCGGCGGCCGGGTGGACCTCGGGGTCGTCGTCGTCGCAGTCCTCGCCCGAGGGCCAGCCATCTCCGTCGGCGTCTTCGGCGGCGCCGCTGTCCCCGGCGCAGCATGCGCCGGTCTCGGCGGGGTCCTTGTCGGTGCGGCATGCGCCGAGGAGCACGAGGGCGGAGGCGAGGAGGAGACGGTGCATGGCGGACCCGGGATGCGCCATTGTAGGCCTTGTCCGGTCACATCCGCGTTCTTATGCGTCGGGCCCCGTGGTCGACCCTCGAGACGACGCCGCGGTCACGGTGAGCGAGGGCGGCGCCATCGACGAGGCGACCCGCGTCGTCTGGATCCGGTCCAACGCGACGGTGCGATCCCCGGCCGGTGAACGTCGGGAGTTCTACACAGGTCCGCGGTGTCCACACCCTCTGGGGCGGAACTGTCGCGGCCGTCTGCGCCGGTCTCAGCGGGGATCGGATCGTCCGTGTCGGCGCTGGGCTCGCCGCTGTCGGGCGACTTCACCGCACCGCTGCAGCTGTACGCTTGGAGAAGGAGCGCAAGGAGCGCGGTCACGACGACACCTCATGAGCAACCGCATGGTGGGCTCCGCGGAGGAGCGCTGCAATCTCTACCGCGCACTGACCCGATCCATCGAGCCGCTCTCGAGCTCGCAGCCACCGCTCCCAAGCGGCAGCAGGCCCGTCGTGACCGTGGCCTCGAGGGCCGCTCCGCTCAGGGCACGACCACCCACGTGCCGTCCGCGCCTTCGCGCTCCACGGTCCAGCGCAGCGGGTCGCCGAGGGCCAGCGACGCCCGAACGTAGGAGCTGGGCTCGTAGCCGCGTGCCAGGTCCGAGCCGAAGGCAGCGGCGAAGGGGTCCGCGGTGCGCTGGTCGTAGGTCGCCGCGCCGAGGTAGAGCACGATGCGGTCGTCGGCGCGCCGAGCGGCGCCCTCCCGCGGGTGCAGGAGCGCGCGAGGGCCGGCCGCGATCGCGAGACGGGGGCATCTCCCTGGAGTATGCACGAGCTCGGCGCGATCTGGATCTTCATCCTGGTGGGCTACCCGGATCGGTGGATGGCGGCGGTGGACGAGGAGCTTCGGGAGCTCCAGGTCGCCCAGCAGGCCCACGAGGGGCCGGCTCCCGCCACGCCTACCAGAGCGTGCGGATGGGGTAGCGCCGGATCGCGGCGTCCGGGGTGACCAGGACCATCGCGTGCGCGATCGACTGGCAGATCAGCATGCGGTCGAAGGGATCCCGGTGGAGCCAGGGTAGCCGCACCACCTGGAGGGCAGAGACCTCGTCGACGGGCAACGGCGCCAGGCCCAGGCCCACCCGCAGCTCGGGGACGAGGGTCTCGGGGTCCTGGGGGAGCGGGAGCTTCCCGAGCGCGTGCTTCACGGCGATCTCCCACGCCGAGGCCGCGCTCAGGTAGGGCGTGCAACCGGGATCGAGGACACGCTCACGAGCCAGCGGCGAGAGCCTCGGATCGTCCCAAGCCAGCCAGAGGAAGGTGACCGTGTCGAGGAGGAGCTTCAAGCCTCCTCGCCCTCGAAGGCGGCCACGAGCTCGTCGGGAAGCGGCTCGAAGAAGCTGTCCGGCAGCTCCCAGTCGGGGAAGCGCTCGCGCGCGAGCCCGACCCTGCGAGGTCCGCCGCCCAGCCCGGGCAGTGGGCGCAGCTCCGCGATCGGCACGTTCCGACGGCAGATCGTGACCACCTCTCCCGCCTCGACCGCCTTCAGGTAGCGGGAGAGGTGCATCTTGGCGTCTTGGACGTTGACCTTCGACATGGTCTGATAGTAGGTCTGCTACCTGGTCAGGTCAAACGCAACGAGGCCGGAGGCCGCGCTGGCTCGGATCCGGGCGGGACCGTGGGCCGACGGCCCGCTGCACCGATTGGGCTACCGAGACCGGCCACGCATGGCACCATGAAGTCGTGTCGTGGACCACGACCCTGTTCGGCGCCGCCTGCGTCGATGCCCAACTCGCGTACGAAGAGGCCACGCCCTCCGCCTACATCGTCTCGCACGGGGACGGGGACACGCGGAGGCGGGCAGGCGTCAGAGGCGGCGCTACCCGCGCCCAGTCCGCCCCGGTCGGGCTCGGAACGGGTCGGAAGCCACGCTGGCACTCTGGGAGAGGTCGCGAAACCACGTTTCTGCACCGCTGCGCCCGCAGTGCGATCGAGCCGCACCTGCAAGTACCTGGAATCTCGTCGAGTCGCAGACGGCCGGAGGGGCGAACGTGGCTTCCCCTGCGCTCCCAGCGAGGGAGCGTGGGTTCCGGTGCTCTCCGAGAGGAAGACGAGCACTCGCACCCTCCGCTCCCGGCTCGCTCCGGCGCTGCGCGCCTGCGGTAAGCACCGCTCCGCCCCGGTGCGCGCCTGCGGCGGGACGCGCCGAGAGGAAGCCGAGCACCGACGCTCCCGGCTCGCGCCGGCGCCCGCCCCCCCTCCCGGCTCGCGCCGGCGCTGCGCGCCTGCGCCCGCCGGAGCCAAGGCGAGCCTCCGCCCTTCGGCCCTGCACTCCCGCTCCCCTCACTGCACATACCCCAACGCCCGCAACGCCTCCTCCATCTCCGCGGACTCGTCCACCAACACGCCGAGCTCGTCCCCCTGCAGCTGCTCCAACAGCGCCCGTCCACGCGCCGTCACCTGCTCGGCCTCGGCACCCTCCGCCAGGTTCACCAGCTCCCCCGGGTCCGTGGACAGGTCGAAGCGCTGGGTGTCGTCACGCGTCGACACGATCCACTTCTCGGCACCGCGACGCCAGGCCACCCGCCAGCCCTTCCGGAGGTCCATGTCCGGCCGCGACTGCTGCCCCGGCGCGTAGGCCACCAGCTCCGCGTCCGGCGGGTCCATCAACGTCGCCCCACCGTCGAGGCCCGCCAGCGCCAGCACCGTGGGCCCCACCCGCCGCACACTCGTGGGCTCGGCCACCCGACCGGCCGCCACCCCTGGCGCCTTCACCAGGATCGGCACGTGCAGCGACGGCTCGTGCACGCTCGCACCGTGGTTGATCAGGTAGCCGTGCTCGCTCAGGCTCTCGCCGTGGTCTGCCGCCACCACCACCGCCGCGTGCTCCGGCAGGCTCGCCACCAGGCCGCCCACCAGCGTGTCGACCCAGGTGATCTCGCCGGCGTACCGCGCCAGCGGCGCCCGCACGTCGCGCGGCTGCAAGCGGAACAGCATCCGGGCCGGCGGCTGGTCCTTGCGCCACACCGCCAGCTCCGCCGGGTTGCCGGGCGCGTCCTCCGCCTCGTGCTCGTAGAGGGTGTCGTAGGGCGCGGGCGGATCGTAGGGACTGTGTGCATCGTAGAGATGCACCCAGAGGAAGGTCGGCCCCTCCCCCTGCGCGAGCCACTGCAGCGCCCTCCGAATGACCACCGCGCCCGAGCGCTGGAAGGGCTGCTTGTCCACCCAGCCCAGGCGCATGAGCGCTCCGGGCACCGTCGCCTGCCAGGCCGCCGGACCCATCTGGTCGTCGTAGTGATCGAAGCCGCGGTCCAGGCCCGTGCCCGCGTGCAGCACGTGCGAGCCCAGGAAGGCCCCGGTCCGCCAGCCCGCCTCGCGCAGCCGGGTGGCCACCGTCTCGGTGCCCTCCGCCAACACCTGGCCGTTGCGGAGCACCCCCGCCTCCCACGGCGAGCGCCCGGTCAGCATGGCGGTGTGGCTCGGAAGCGTGAGCGGCACCTCGGCCTCCCCGGCCGTGAAGAGCAGCCCCTCGGCGGCGAGCGCGTCCAGGTGCGGCGTGGCGACCACCCGTCGGTAGCCGCCGATGGCGCCCAGGTGGTCCGCGCGGAAGGTGTCCAGCGTCACCAGCACGATCAACCCATCGCCGCCCTGCACGCCGCCCTCCGACACCGCACGAGCCGGCACGTCGACCACGGTCGCGGCGAACGCGCCCAGCACGCTCAGCCACCCCACCACACGCCACCGCGCCGCCAGCCCGCCCAACACGAGCACCAGCGGCACCAGGAGCCAGCGGCCCACGTCCGGGTCCACGAGCGTCACCAACGCGCACGCTGCGGGCGCCGCCCACAACACCCCACCGGCCAGGCGCGGACCGAGCTTCGGCACCTTCCACAAGAGCGCCGCCACCGCCGCGGGCGCCCCTACCGTCGGCCACAGGATCGCCTCGTACACCGCCCGCGCATCCCCCCCCATCAAGGCGGGCGCGTGGGCGTGGGTGATCCACGCGGCCTCGGCCAAGGCCAGCACGACGAGGGCTACGAGGGGCAGGTGTAGACCTCCGTGCACACCTCGTAGCCGTCCATGCTGTCCGGGTAGAAGTTGCACGTGATGTCGCGCCACAGCCCCAGGCACTCACGGGCCGCGCGGGCGTCGTAGTCGCAGTCCTCGTAGAGCTGCAGCCAGTCCTCGCGCAGCTTGTCGCGGTCGGACAGGCAGGCGCCGTCGCCCCAGACCAGCTCGTAGGTCTCGGTGTAGCAGGTCTCCCCGCGCTCGCAGATCGCCTCGGTCAGCTCGTCGTAGAAGCGCTTCTCGCTCAGGCAGGCCACCTGCGCGACGAGCAGCAAACTCAGCAGGAGTACACGTTCTCGCATGCCGAGTCGTCCCACTCGTAGTCGTCGCAGGTGATGGACCCGTACGCGTCCAGGCACTCCTTGGCCTGCTTCTTGTCGTAGCTGCAGTCCGCGTAGTAGTCGTCGTAGTAGCCGGCGAAGGCGCTGAAGAAGGCCTCGCACTCCGACTGGCTGTCGAAGCTGAAGTACACGTAGCTGTCGTCGCCGCTGTAGCACTCGATCATGTAGTTGCAGACGATCGCGATCTGCTCCGCCTGGAACTCCTCCTCGTCCGGGTAGCAGGCCGTGAGCGTGGGCAGCACGACCGCGAGGCCGAGGGCGAGGGCGCGCTTCATGTCGTCTCCGAGAAGGCTCGCGCCATGGTGGGCCACACCCGGCCCGCCGTCAAGCGGTAGGCTGCGCTCGTGCTCGACGCCGTGCTCCGCTGGCTGGTCGACGCGGCCCTGCGACGACCGTGGACCGTGGTGGCGACGTGCGTGCTCCCCGCGCTCGCGGCCTCCCTGCTGGTGCTGCGGGTGCCGCTGGACCTCACCTTCACCGGCATCCTGCCCCTCGACCACCCCGAGGTCGCCAGGTACCTCGACCTGTCCGACCAGCTCAACGTGGGCGGGCGCATGCTGCTGTTGCTGGAGGGCCCCGAGGAGCAGCTCGAGCAGGCCATCGACCGGGCGGCCACGCTGGAAGCGGTCGAAGGCGTGGAGGCGGTCTACCTCCGCGGACCCGAGGACTGGGTGGCCGAGCACGCGCCCTACCTGGTCGACGACGAGCTCTTCGAGGCCTGGATGATCCTGGCCGACCCGAGCCGCTGGGAGGAGGTGCGCGGGCTCGAACAGCTGCTCGAAGCCAAGCGGCAGGAGCTGGCGCCGCCCGCGGGCATGAGGCTCGTGCACATCCAGCTCGAGCACCGCCCCCTCGACATGCCCATGGGCACCTCGCCCGTGCCGGAGATCGAGCGGCGGCTCGCGGAGCTCTACCCGGGCCCGGTCGTCGGCAGCCTGACCGGCGTCCCCGCCGTCGCCGCCCAGGACCAGGTCCGCACCCTGGGCCGCGCACAGCTCCTCACCCCGCTCTCGCTCGTGCTCGTGCTGCTCGTGCTGCGCACCGCCGAGCCCCGCTGGCGCCACCTGCTGGCGATGGCCGTGCCGATGCTGCTCTCGATGGCCGCCACGCTGGGCATCGTCGGCTCGCTGACCGGGAAGCTCACCGCGCTCGAGACCTTCTTCGGGGTGATGGTGTTCGGGCTGGGCGTGGACTTCGGCCTCCACCTCACCACCCGCATGGCCGAGGAGCAGGCCGCCGGCTCGAGCTTCGACGAGGCGCTTCGGCGGACCTTCCGGGGCACAGGCCGCGGGGTCGTGGCCGGCGCGGTGACCACCGCCGGGGCCTTCTTCATCGTGAGCGCAGCGCCCGACCCGATGACCCTGCACCTCGGCCTGTCCGGGGGCATCGGCCTGACGCTCTGCCTCACGATGATGCTCACCCTGCTGCCCGCCAGCTGGGTGCTGCTGGAGCGCGGACGCGCCGCCCCACCCAAGGACCCGCGCCTCCCCTGGCTCACGAAGGTGGCCACGTCTGCAGCGGCTCGGCCCAGGCGCACCCTCGCCCTGGGCGCCCTGCTCGTGGCGCTCGCGGCCTCGGGCGCCACCCAGTACCGCTTCGAGACGAACCTCGAGAAGGTCTTCAACCGCGAGGTGCCCGCCCTGGCCGCCGGGCGTCGCGTGCAGGAGGCGTTCGAGATCAACCCCGGCCCCTGGGTGCTCCCCACCCGCGACCTGGAGCACGCCCGCGAGGTCGAAGCCGGACTGGTCGACGAGCCGCTCTTCCTCGGCACCTGGTCGGCGGCCAGCCTGCTGCGTTCGGACCGCGAAGCGCGCGCCGAGCGCCTCCGGGCCGCCGTGCCCGACATGCAGCGGGCCTACACCACCCTGCAGAACCTCACGCTCCTCGCCACCGGCGAGCGGCTCGCGGGCCTGCACGGCGCGATGGAGGGGCTGGTGGCGCTCTCGAAGGCCGCGCGGGCCGGCCCCCCCGGTCTCGACGACCTGCCGCCGATCTTCGCGTCGCAGCTCACGCTGCCCGACGGGCGTCCGCTGGTCTACGCCTACCCGGCCAACGCCAGCCTCGACGGGCTGATCACCCAGCAGGAACGGCTGGCGGCCCAGGCGCTGGTGCCCGAGGCCACGGGCTTCGGCGCCATGATCGAGGCGATGGTGCTGGCCGACCGCCCCTGGCTGAAGTGGGTCTTCGTGGCCATCCTCGGCTTCGTGCTGGCGGTGCTGGTGGTCGACCTGCGGCGCCCGAAGCTCATGGCGCTCGCCGTGTTGCCAGTGCTCTGCGGCACGGTGGCCGGCTTCGGGATCCTCTGCCTGGTCACCGACGGCTTCAACGTGATGACGCTGTTGACCGTGCCGCTCATCCTCGGGCTCGGCGTCGACGACGGCATCCACGTGGTCCACCGGCTCCGGGAGGCCCACGCGGGCGGACCAGGGGCCGCCACGGCGAGCGTCGGACGCGCCGTCTTCCTCACCACGCTCACCACGTGCGGCAGCTTCGCCACCCTGATGTTCACCGACCACGCGGGCATGGAGGGCATGACCCTGGTGCTCCTGGTGGGCCTGCCGATCTGCTTCGTGGCCAGCATCACGATGGTCCCGGCGGCAGCGAGCCTCATGGGCCTCGGGCGCCGCTGATGGAGCTGCGGGCCCTCGCCGAGCAGGTGCTGTTCGAGGCCGACGTCTCGGCCAAGCTGCACACCCCCGAAGCGCTGACCGACGAGCGCCCGGGGACGCCCATCGACACGCCCAGGTGGCCGGCCCGCACCGCCGGGCTGCGGCTCGACGACCCGCGACCGGCGGCCCGCTTCCCGCGGGTCGCGGAGCTCGACCACCCCGACGCACGGGCCCGCGTGCTGCACAGCTTCGCCAACCACGAGCTGCTCGCGATGGAGCTGATGGCCCTGGTGCTGTTGCGCTTCCCCAGCGCGCCGCGGCCCTTCCGGCTGGGGCTGGCCGGGGTGCTGGCCGACGAACAGGAGCACCTCCGGCTGTACCTGGGGCGGCTGCGCAGCCTGGGAAGCGGCCTCGGCGAGCACCGGGTGAGCCCCTTCTTCTGGAGCTGCCTCGCGCACTGCACCGACCCCATGAGCTTCGTGGTGGGCATGAGCCTCGGCTTCGAGCAGGCCAACCTCGACCACAGCCTGTTCTGGCTCGACGCGCACCGCACGGTGGGCGACCATGACACCGCCGCGGTGCTGCAGCAGGTCTACGACGACGAGGTGCGGCACGTGCGCCACGGGCTGCACTGGTTCCGCCGCTGGCGGGGACCCGAGGAGGACGACTGGGACGGCTTCGTCGCCCGCACGGCCGGCCCGATCAGCCCCGCGAGGGCCCGAGGCCCCACCTACAGCGTCGCCGCGAGGGAAGCCTGCGGGCTCGAGCCGCGCTTCATCCGCGAGCTCGCGGTGTGGTCGAACAGCCGGGGCCGCCCGCCGGTGCTGCACACCTACAACCCGGGCTGCGAGGAGGAGGTGGCCGGACGCCGCCTCTCGGGGCCCGTGCAGGACCTGCGGAGCGACCTCGCGATCCTGCCCTTCGTGCTCGCGGGGGCCGACGATGTGGTGCTGGTGCCCGAGCGCCCCTCGGCAGAGCACCTCGCGTCGCTGCAGCGCGCGGGCTTCCAGCTCCCGGAGTTCGCCACCACCCCGCCCGCCGATCGGCCCGCGGCGGCCCACCAGCCCTTCGGCCAGGCGCCCGGCCTGCCGGGCTGGTCCGAGCACGCGGCCACCTGGTACCGCCGGTCGACCGGCCTCGCCCACTTCCAGGAGCGTTGGACGGCGCTGGACCCGGACCTCGTGGGACCGGTCGACTGGCTCGGCGAGGTGGTTCGCTCGATGGACGACGTCGAACACCTCCTGCGCACCCACGGGCGGGTGGTCGCCAAGGCGGAGCTGAGCTCGTCGGGCCGCGGCCTGCGCTGGCTCGCGGGCGTCGGCCCGGCGGATCGGCGGTGGCTGGAGGCGCGCCTGTCCGACGACGGCGCGCTGGTGGTCCAGCCGTGGCTCGAGCGGGTCTGCGAGCTCTCGGCCACCTTCCGCGCCGACCGACCGGGCCGCCTGGCCCGGAGCGTGGTCGACGCCCGCGGACGGTACCGGGGCAGCGTGGTCGGCTGGGCGCTCCAGGGCCTGCCCGGCGAGGTGCACCGCCTGCTGCACGGTGGCCGCGCAGCCCTCGCGGCCTTCGAGGCCCTCCGCGCCGAGCTGCCGTTCCATGGCCTCGACGGGCTGGTCCACCGCCGCGGCGGGCGGCTGTGGCTGCATCCGGGCCTGGAGCTCAACCCCCGCATGACCATGGGCCACTACACCCACGCCCTGGCCGCGCGGGTCAAGCGTGGCACCCCTGCGCGCCTGGAGATCGTCACGGGCGTCCGCGACCTGGCGGCCCACGCGGAGGCGATCCGGAGCCGCTGTCCGCTCGAGCTGGAGCGCTCCCAGCTGGTGGGCGGTGCCCTGATCCTCAACGACCCCGTGACCGCTCGGCGCTTCCTCGGCGTGCTCCGCGTGGGCCGCGCCGTCGAGGACCTCCTGCCGAGCGCGCACGAGGCGTGCTGAGGCATGCTCGCGCCATGAAGCTCGAGAGCCTCGAAGAGCTGCGCGTGTTCGTGCAGATCGTCGACTCCGGGAGCCTCACGGGCGCGGCGCGCGCCTTGAAGCTGCCGGCCAACACGGTGAGCCGTCGCCTGGCGTCGCTCGAGGACCGCCTGGGCACCCGCCTGCTGGACCGCACCACGCGCAGCCTGTCGGTGAGCGAGGCCGGGCGGGCGCTGCTCACCCGCGCTCGCCGGGTGCTCGACGAGGCGGAGTCCGCGGAGCTGGCGGTGAAGCGCGAGACCGAGGGCATCGCGGGGGTGGTGCGCATCGGCCTGATGAGCGTGTTGACCGTGCCTCAGACCCTGCGCCGGCTCGGCGACCTGATGGACGAGCACCCAGGCCTGCGCGTGCAGGTCCAGGTGCACGACGTGCCGGTCAGCCCGGTGGCGCGCGGACTGGACGTGGTGGTGATCGGCGGTTCGCTGGAGGACAGCTCGCTGGTGGCGAGGAAGCTGACCGAGGTGCAGCCCGTGTTGGTGGCGAGCGACGACTACCTCGCGCGACGCGGCACCCCCGAGACCCCGGCCGACCTGGTGGACCACGACACGGTCGCCTTCCTCACGCCGGCGGGCACCTTGCCGTGGACCCTGCTGGCACCCGACGGCGAGCGCCACGTGGTGGAGCCGCGGGCGCGCTTCCAGATCAGCGACGGGCGCGGGGTGTTCGACGCGATCGTGTGCGGTCGCGGCATCGGCTACACCACACGGCGCATGATCGGGAACACGCCAGGCCTGACCGAGGTGCTCACCGACTACGGGCTCGGAACGATCCCGGTCTACGCGGTCTACCCCGCCGCCGACCGCAGGAGCGCGCGGCTGCAAGCGGTCGTGCAGGCCTTGCTGGAGGCGGTCGAGGAACGCTGATGCCGACGGGCGCTCCTCGCAGAGCCCCACTCGGGCACGAAGGTGGGCTCAGAAGAACGACGAGCCGACGAAGCTGAGCTCGGTCTGGTTCGGCGGGCTGGTGGCGCCCTCCTTCAGGCCGGCGCGGAAGCGCTGGAAGGCCGCGAGGCCGGGCACCACGCCGCCGAGGCTCGGGTCGTCCATCACCACGAGGTGCGTGAAGGTGGTGCCTTCGCGGTACGCGCTGTAGCGCACACCGGCGTGGCCGGCGGCCCGGAGCTCGTCCATCACCGCCTGGATGTTGGCTTCGTTGGTCGCGATGAAGTCCTCGCGGACGGTGTACTGGACGCGGATCGTGTGCATGCAGACCTCCGTGCGCCCGGTAACCTGCCCCCGCGTCGCGCTTGCCCAAGGTGCGGTCAGCTCGGAGCGCGCTCCCCGGACGGCTGACCAGCATGGAAGCACGGGCGCGCCTGCGCTGACGCAGGATCAGCAGGATCAGCGACCCGACCTCACTCGCAGTGCGGCGCGATGGCCGCGGTCTGCTCCAACACGTTCACAACCTGGTACTCCTGCGCATCGGTGAACGCGAAGTACACCGTGCCGTTGGGCGGCAACACCACCGAGATGCCGCTCACACCAAAGAGGATGGGCGCCACCACGTCGCTGCAGCCCGCCACCGGGTAGCCCCACATGGCGTTGTTGTAGCTGTAGCCGTAGTAGCTCAGGCTCGGACCCCGGTCGGCGGTCTGCATCAGCGTGTCGGCCAGCCGGTCCGGATGCAACACGCCATCGCCGCCCCGCTGCAGAAACGCCCCGAGCGCGCCGATGCCGTGCGGGGTGAACCACAGACCGTAGCCCCCGAAGCCCGTGCCGTTGTTCTCGCCGCCGGCTTCCCAGGTGCGCAGGGACTGGAAGCTCTCCTCGGTGAGGCCCGCGGGCCTCAACACCCGGTCGACCAGGTAGTCGAAGCTGTCGGTGACGGGTGAACCGACCTGCTCCAGGTACGCGTCCATGGCCGCGGCCGCGAGCCCGGAGTTGGGGGTCAGGTACACCACCTTCTCCCCCGGGTCGACCTGCTGCGGCAACGCGTAGGTGGCCTGGAGCCGCCCGGCCAGGTCCAGGCTCTCGTAGAAGCCGGGCACCGCCACGTCGGCCTGGTCGTCGAACAGGTAGTGACCGGTGGCCATGTCGATCACGTTCTCGAGCGTGACCTCGGCCCAGGTGCCCTCCGCACCCAGGAGCCCGCCCAGGGTCTGTGCGTAAGGATCCGGCTCGAACTCCTGCGCCATGGCCGCCAGCCCGAGGCCCGTGTAGGTCGTCTTGGCGAGGGAGAACGAGGGAAGCACGAGGTTCTGGCAGAAGGGATCCTCGCCGGTCCGCGTGCGGCACCGGTCGAGGTAGAGCACGTCGTCGACCAACAGGCCCCGCGCGGAGAGGTCGGCGAGGGTGAGACCGAGGTCGAAGGCGTCGAGGTCCACACCGGGGTGGTCGACCGCGAGCTGCTCGAAGCTGCGGACCTCCGGTCTGGCGGCCAGCTCGGCCTGCCACGCGTCGATGGCGGCGGCCTCTACCGCGTCGTCCACACCCGCCACCACCGTGGCCTCGGCTTGCCCCCACGCATCGAGCTTGAGCAGGTGGCAGGTCTCCTGGGTGATCTGCCAGCGCACCTGCGACACGGAGGCGCCGTCGTGCACGAAGGTCAAGAGCCCGTTGAACACACAATTGATCCACTTGAAGCCCAGCGAGAAGGGCAGCGCCACGCGCGTGAGGCCCGCGTCATGCGGAGTCGACCAGGTCCGGCCGGGCCCGACGAAGAGGTCCCAGATGTCCTGGTCGTCGGCCTGCACGCGCCCGCGCGTGGTGGGCAACACGTCGCGGCCGCAGGTGACCAGCTCGACGTCGAAGGCCGGCAGCGGCGCATGCGTGTAGTCGCGCGTGAACCAGGGGTCCGCCTCGTGCACCGTGCGCGACTCGGTGGTGGCCTGGAAGCGCAGCCGCCCCGCGAAGGCGTGCAACGGGTCGTCCGCGCCCTCCGGTTCGGCGAAGGCCTGCCCGTCGAGGGGTTCGGCCGGCTCGGCGGCGCCCTCCAGCGAGCTCGCCGGCAGCAGGGGCGCCACCGCCGTGCCGGGGCTGCCGCTCGCGCCACACCCGCCCACCGCGGTGTCGACCGCGCTGTCCACCGCACGGTCGCTCGGCGAGTCGTTGGGCGATCCTGTCTCCGAGTCAGGCACCGGACCTCCAGGCCGCCCGCCTGGCTCGACGTCCACGCCGAAGCACGCCAGCCACAGCAGCATCACGGCTCCCCTGTGGTCCAGTAGCCCGCGTCCTGCAGCACCTCGCGGAGCTCCGGGTCGGCCACGAACAGGTGTTCGACCTCCTTCATGCTCTCGGGCCAACGGGCCGTGTCACGCATCGTGGCCAGGGTCGCCGATCCCTGCACGGGCGGCGCCAGCCCCTCACCGTCGTCGTACAACGACCAGGCGGTGGGCGTGGTGCGCAGATGAACCCCCAGCGCCAACCGCTCGGCGGTGCGGACCGCGAAGCAGCAACTCGAGGTCGCCAGGGCCGGGGCGGGCTGGGCCTCCTGGGCCGCGAAGCTGCGGCCGCGCGCGTCGGCGGGCGCGACCACGTCGAACCACCCGGTCACGCTCGCCACCAGGCCCGTCAGCGAGACCATGCTGTGCACGGACCGCGCCGCGTCGGAGCCCGGAAGGCGAACCACCAGCGGCACGTGGAAGAGCCGGTCCCCGGCCTCCGGGTCGTTGCGGAAGTAGCCCTGCTCCCCCAGGGCCTCGCCGTGGTCCGAGAGCACCACGACGGCGGTGGTGTCCAACAGCTCGCGGGCGCGCAGGCCGTCGATCAAGCGCCCGAGCTGCGCGTCGGCATGGGCCACCGCGGCGTCGTAGTGCGCCACGATGTGCTCGAGGTCCCGCTCCGAGAGCGCGATGTGCGGCTCGTCGGGCGTGTGCCGCACGTAGGTGTCCTGCCACGCCGGCGCGTCGCCCGACACGGCCGGCGGGTTCATGCCGCTGTGCTCGAGCCACACCGTGCCCCCGGCGAGTCGCGCCAGGTTGCGAGGCGCCAGCACGCGCTGGCGGTCGACCGGCCCTTCGTAGTCGGGGTCGAAGCGGTCGGCGCTCGCCCGCGTGGACCGGTACGGGCGGTGGGCGTCGTAGCCGTGCACGAACAAGAAGAACGGACGCTCGTCGTCGCGCGTGTCCAGCCACTCCAGCGCCTGGTCGACCTGCCCGGCGATGGGCGCGAGCTCCCCCTCGTCGTGCCAGAGATCGAAGCCCTGGTTCAGGGCGGTCACACGCTTCAGGTGCGCGCCCCCGGTGAAGCCCGCCGTCTGGAAGCCGTTCGCGGCCAGGGCCTCGGCCAGCGTGGTGGCGTCGTCGGGCAGCTCGTTGTCGCCGAAGCCCACCTGGTGCTCGTGGGCATGGCGGCCCGTGAAGAGGCTCGCGTAGCTGGGCAGGCTGAACGACGCCGGGCTCCAGGCGCGGGTGTAGGTGACCGCGCCCGGCAGGCGTGCGAGCGCGGCCAGGTGGGGCGTGGTGTCGCGCTCGTAGCCAGCGAGGCTGGTGTGGTCGAAGCGCGTGGAGTCGTGCGCGACCACCACCAGGTGCGTCGGCCCCCGAGGCGGACCGCACGCCAGCAACAGGGTCAGCGCACCCACACGGTCACATAGGCCAGCTGCGAGTAGTCGCCGTGGGATCCGTCACAGTGCAGCGAGGTGAGCGCGAAGCGGTTCACCTCGTCGCTGAAGGCCTCCTGGCCCGGCAGCGAGCTGGAGATCGTGCCGTCGGCTTCGTCCTCGCAGTCGTCGTAGGGCCGCCACGCCCACTCGGCGTCGGTGTAGTAGCCGTAGGTCGAGTAGCAGGTCTCGTCGGCGTAGATGTCGTAGCAGAGCAGGTTGCCCAGGTCCCCGGCCGTGGTCTCCACGTAGAACCACACCCCGGAGTCCTCCATCGAGTAGCCGTAGTAGTCGATGTCGTGCCTCACCTCGCCGCCGTTGGCGATGAGCACCTCGCGCTCGTACTCCAACACTTCACCGTAGGGAGAGACGTAGTCCGACCACTGGATGTAGCCGCTGCCATCGGTCCACTCGCCCATGGAGTTGGCGTTCTCGGTGAAGTCGGCCTCGAAGTCCGCGAGCACGTGCCCGTCGTCCGGCGCGTTCCAGTGCACCACCCGGGTCCAACCCCCGCCGTCGGTGCTCATGTCACACGTGTACAGCGTGGCCACGCCCTGCTCGTCGAGCCAGTACTCGCCGTCGCCGTCGTCGTCGCCGGCCGCCACGATGGCCTGGCAGCTCTCGGCAGCGCAGTCTTCGGCGGCCCCCAGCACACCGTCGTCGGCGTCGCCGTCGCAGTCGTTGTCCACCCCGTCACAGGCCTCGACGCCGTCCGGGCTGATGGTGTCGTCGCTGTCGTCGCAGTCGGTGTTCGGACCCACGTAGCCGGACGGCGCGTCGCAGCTGGCCACCGTGTCGTCCACCGTGCCGTACCCGTCGTCGTCGGCATCGGCGTACCAGGTGGTGGCGTCCGAAGCATCTTCGTCCACCGTCCCGTCGCAGTCGTCGTCGCCGTCGTTGCACGACTCCGTGGCCACCGGAGAGACCGCCGCATCGGTGTCGTCGCAGTCCGCGCTGTCGTCCACGTAGCCGGTGGGCTGGTCGCAGGCGCTCAGGGTCCAGGAGCCGTTGCCGTAGCCATCGCCGTCGTAGTCGATCGACCAGGTCGTGGCGTCGACCGGGTCCTCGTCGTTCGCGCCGTCGCAGTCGTCGTCGGCGTCGTTGCAGCGCTCGTCGGCCCCGGGATGCACCGCGTCGTCGGCGTCGTCGCAGTCCGAAGCGCTCGACACGTAGCCGCTGGGGGCCTCGCAGGCCTCGGCGGTGTAGCCGCTCGAGCCGTACCCGTCGCCGTCGTAGTCGATGTAGAAGGTGTCGCCGACCGCGAGGCCGTCGTCGTCGTCGTCGGTGGCGCCGTCGCAGTCGTTGTCGAGCTCGTCGCACACCTCGGCGGCACCCGGCCGCACGTCGGCGTCGGTGTCGTCGCAGTCGCTGGCGTCGGTGGTGGTGCCGCTCGGCTGATCGCAGCCGCTCGTGGGGGCGCTGGCGTCGCCGTAGCCATCGCCGTCGCTGTCGCTGTACCAGGTGCCCTCGTCGGTGGCGTCCTCGTCGACCGTGCCGTCGCAGTCGTTGTCCTCGTCGTCGCAGAGCTCGTCGGCGCCGGGCCAGGTGCCGTCCGACAGGTCGTCGCAGTCGGTGCTGGTGGCCAGGTAGCCCTCGGGCGCCTCGCACGCCTCGGTCGTCGCGGTGCCGCCGTGACCGTCGTCGTCGTAGTCGAGGTACCAGGTGGCGGTGGCCGCGTCGGGGTCGTCGTCGTCCACCAGGCCGTCGCAGTCGTCGTCGAGCTCGTTGCAGGTCTCGTCAGCGTCGGGGTTCACGCTGTCGGAGGTGTCGTCGCAGTCGGAGTCGTCGTCGACGGAGCCGCTGGGTTGGGTGCACCCAGAGGTGTCGGTGTCCGGGTCACCGAAGCCGTCACCATCGGCATCGGCGTACCAGATCAGCCCCGGGTTCACGCTGGCGTCGGTGTCGTCGCAGTCGGTGGCGTCGTCCACGTAGCCGGTGGCGCCTTCGCAGCCGGTGGTCGAGGTGTCCGGGTCGCCGTAGCCGTCGCCGTCGGCGTCGGCGTACCAGGTGTCGGCGTCCGACGCGTTCTCGTCCACGTCCCCGTCGCAGTCGTCGTCCACCAGGTTGCAGGCCTCGTTGGCGTCCGGGTAGGCGGCGGCCGACGCGTCGTTGCAGTCGTCGGCGTTGTCGGCGTAGCCGTCGGGCTGTTCGCAGGCCTCGGTCGTGTAGCCCTCGAGCCCGTAGCCGTCGCCGTCGGCGTCGACGTAGAAGGTGTCGCCACCCACCCGATCGCCGTCCTCGTCGTCGGTGGCGCCGTCGCAGTCGTCGTCGAGGCCGTTGCACACCTCGTCCGCGTCGGGGTGGATGTCGGAGTTGGCGTCGTCGCAGTCCGAGGCGTCGGCCACGAAGCCGCTCGCGTCCTCGCACGAGGTGGTCGAGAAGGCCGGGTCGCCGAAGCCGTCGCCGTCGGTGTCGCCGTAGAACACGTCGCCCACGGCGTTGTCCACCCCGCCGTCGCAGTCGTCGTCGAGCTCGTTGCAGACCTCGGTGGCCCCCGGGTGCACCGCGGGGTCCGTGTCGTCGCAGTCGACGTCGGCGCTGTAGCCGTCGTCGTCCGCGTCGTCGTCGACGGGGTCGGTGTCGACGGGTGGCGAGGTGTCGGCCGACGGCGTGGCAGTGTCCACCAACCCACCGGTGTCGGTCGTGGTGGCGGTGTCACCGACCTTGTCGCTGCGGCAGGCGAGGGACAGGAGCATCAGGGTGTGCACGGGGCCTCCGAGCCGGCAGGATAGCGCGGCCCGCGGGCGACGTTAGCCCCAAGCCATGCTGCTGCTCGTCCTCGCATGCCTGCCGAAGCACCCCAGCGGCGAGCCCTTGTCGTTCGCCGACGCAGCCCTCGGCCCGCTCGACGACTGTGCGGTGTGGCACGATCCCGCCCTCGAACAGCGGCTCGACCGGGCCACCGACGCGGTCGAGCGCCCGGGCCACGCGGTCACCTTGCTGGAGAACGGCGAGCAGGCCTTCCGCGCGCGCTTCGAGAACGCGGAGCGCGCCGACCTGATCCTCGTGAAGAGCTACATCTTCAGCGACGACGAGGTCGGCCGCGAGGTGGTGGCCCTGTTGGAGCACAAGGCCCGCGCCGGGGCCACGGTGGTGGTGCAGTACGACATCAAGGGCAGCTCCGCCGGGCTCGACGAGATCTGGGAGGGGCTGCAGCTGGGCGACGGCGGCGAGCTCCTCGCCCACAAGCCGCTGCTCGCGGGCCTCGAGCAGGCTGGCGTGCACCTGGTCGCCACCAACGTGCCGCGCTCGATCGGGGGCCTGGCGTCCTGGGAGCGGGCGCGCCTCGCCGGGCTGGAGGCCGACCCGGGCCTGCTCGCCCGGGTGCTGGCGCTGAGGGGCTTCGCCCACTTCGACCACGAGAAGTACTGGATCACCGGCCACACCCTCGACGACGGCGCCCTCGAGCTGCGGGCCATCCTCGGCGGGATGAACCTGGCCAGCGAGTACGCCTACGGGGGCACCGACAAGGTCGACGAGACCAGCGGCCGCGACGGGTGGCGCGACACCGACGTCGAGGTCCGCGGCCCCGTCACCACCGACATCCTCGAGCGCTACGAGCAGCTCATCGCGCTCAACGTCGGGGCGGTCCCGGGCGACCTCGACCTCGCGGCCTGGCACGCGCCGCAGCCCGAGGTCGGGACGGCCAGGGCGCGCTTCGTGTGGAACCAGCCGAGCCTGGGCAACCGCCGCCGCATCGAGCGGGCCTACCGCACCCTCATCCACGCCACCCCCGAAGACGGGGTCATCCGGCTCGAGAACGCCTACTTCACCCCGGGCCGGAGCTTGCGCTGGCCGCTGCAGCGTGCGCTGTCGCGGGACCGGCGGCTGGCGGTGCTGACCAACTCGGCGGAGAGCACGGACGTGGAGATCGTGAGCCAGGCCAGCCGGGCAGCCTACGCGCAGCTCTTGCGCACCGACCCACACGCCGCGCTCTACGAGTGGCAGCCCTCCCCGGGCTTGTCCACGCTGCACAGCAAGATCGCCAGCTTCGGCGCCTGCGGCCCGGCCATCGTGGGCTCGGCCAACCTCGACGGCCAGTCGAGCGAGCGGAACTCGGAGTCGGTGCTCATCGTAAGCGACCCCGCGTTCCGCCGGGACTTCGACCGCATGTACGAGCGCGACATCAGCCCGACGCACGCCCACCGCGTCACCAAGGACCAGGTGAAGCGCATGGGCCTGCTCGCCCGGATCAAGAACCGCACGATCTACCGGCTGGCCTGGATGTGGCTCAGCCTCTGACGGCTACTCCGCGACCACGCCGTAGTAGTCGTTCATCGCCGCGGCGAGCGCCGCAGCGGTCTCGAGGTCGAAGCCCACCGCGATGTCGAGGCAGGTCTCGCCACCGTAGTACTCGGCGTAGGTCTCGCAGAGCTCGGCCAGCCCGTCGCCCGCCCCGGCGTCGCAGATCGCGAGCACGTCGCTCGGTGGCGCCCACGGCTCGACGCTGACCATGTCGCCGTAGTCGACGGCCGAGAAGACCAGCCGTTCGTGCAGCGCGAAGCTCAGGTCGAGGGCATCGGCGGGGTCCATGGCGTTGACCAGGTCGATGTCCACGGACGCGTCGCACAGGGTGTAGGCGGCCAACAGGTCGCCGTGGCTGCCCTCGGCGCAGAGCGCGTCGAGCGGCGCGGTGCCGTCGGGACGCGGGATCATGTAGGCGGTGACCCCGGTGTCGTCCTCCATGCCGAACACCCGCCAGTACTCGTGGGCCAGCGGCGCGTCGCAGTGCGGCAGGTACTGGCTGTCCGCACCCGGGCTGTGGTAGCAGGCGCGGCTCCCGTCGTCGTCGGGAAGGCAGGTGCCGGTGGGGTTCTCGATGCCGGTGAGCTGGCAGGCGGCGAGGGCGAGGATCGTCATGGGGTCTCCAGCTTCGCACAGGTCGACAGCAAGGCCCATGCCAGGCCACGACGTCCAGCGTTCAGGTACGGCACGAGGCCGCGGGAGCGGACCGCTCGCGACAGCGCTGTCGCGGCCGGGACGACATGACGTGACGCTCTGGGGGTTTCGAACCCCACGCTCGCCCGTCCACGCTGATGAACGGCGGCAGGTCGGTTGTCTCGAGGTCCTCATGGCCACCTCCCCTCTTCCACATCCCCCCGGCGCCGTCGCCAGGTTCAGCCTGTTGGTGGCCGGGCTCCTGATGGCGCTCGCCGGCTGGGCGGCCACGCCGCACCAGATCGGGCGCTCCGCTGCGCTCCACGCCATGGCGCGGCCCGCCATCATCCTGGCCGGTGAAGCCGTCGCCGAAGCCACGGTGCGGGCCATGGCCGACGAGCTGGGCGTGCAGCTGTCGCCCAGGATCGGGGAGGTGCTCTACGCCGAGCGCTGCGAGGTGCAGGGCGAGCCCACGGTCCACCTGGTGATGCAGACGGCCCACGAGCTGGCCACGGTGCTGTTGATCGGCGGGCGCATCGCCCCCGAGGACCTGTCGGGGGTCGCGGTACGCCCGGTGCCCGGCGGCGCGGTCGTGGTGCACGCCTCGCCGGAGCTCGCGCCCACACTGGCCGACCACCTGTCGAACGGGCACCCGAGCGCAGCGAGCGTGGCCCGCTAAGGGCGCCTCGGCCGCGTAGGGGCCGCCCGGTGCTCTCGTAGCTCGAGCGCGCGAGGAGCATGGCGTCGTAGGTGGCGAAGGTGTGGTGCACCACCAGCAGGACCGGACCCTCGGCCGGGATGTGCTCCACGCCCACCGCCTCGTGGCGGCGGCAGGCCACCAGGGGCGCGGTGATCCGCAGCCAGGTGCGGACCAGGTCGTCGTCCATCGGCTCGATCGGGCCCCTCGGCAACCCTGGGGCCCCCGGCGTGGGGCAAGATCCCCCGGAGCGTCACGTAGGAGCCGAGGTGACCGCCCAGCACCGCCAGCACCGCGCCGCCCTGCTCGCCGCCCGGCGCTGCGGCCGCTGTGCCGAGCGGGTGCCCGCGCGGGTGCTGCTGCGCGGTGAACCCTGCCCCACCTGCTCGTCGGCCCTGCGCCTCGACACCGACAACGAGGTGCTGGGGGCTCTGCGAGCGAGCTGGGCCGACCGGCGCTGGCGGGTGCTGGCCATGGCGGGGCTCGTGAGCTTCGCCGGCGGCCTGGTGCCGCTCCTCCAGAGCGCCATCATGCTGGCGCTGCTCGTGTACGTGCACGTGCGCGTGGTCCGCGAGCCGCTCCGCTGGCTCCCCCCGGGCCGACGCCTCGCGCTCCGGGTGCTGATCCGCCTCATCGCCGTGGCGATCGCGCTCGCCGACCTCGCGCTCAACGCGCTGGTGGCCCCCTTGTTCGGCCTCGGGGCCGCCATCCTCAGCGTGTCGGGGCTCGTGGGCACCGCGCTCTACGCGGAGATCGCGCTCCGCCTCGTCGAGCGGCGCCTGCGCTGGGAGCAGGAGGACCGCCCGCTCGGCACCGCGGAGTGGCTGCTGCCCGCCGTGCTGCTCGGCGCCATCGTGGCCGCCCTGCTCGCCGGCCTCGGCATGATCTACGCGCTGCTGCAGACCCTCGACTGGCTGCAGGGCGGCTTCGTGCGCCAGGTCGCCGAGTGGCTCGCGGGGTGGCTCGGATGATCCTCCTGGCAGGCCATGTGCTCGGCACCTCGATGGCCGCCTCCGCGCGGCCCGCGCTCACCTTCCTGGTCGTGCAGGTCGCCGTGGCCAGCACGACGTGGGCGACCGGCGACGTGGCGCCCGCGGCCGTGGGGTGGTTGCTCAGCCCGGCGGCCATGACCGTGGCCTTCGTGGCCGCCCTGATCGAGGTGCTGGCCAAGGCCGACGAAGACCTCTCCGAGATCCTGCGCGAGCTGCACGTGGACCACGTGCTGGGAGCCATGAGCTCGATGACCGCCGCGCTCCTCTTCGTGGCCTTCGGAGCCGACCAGGGCGTGGGCCAGCCAGGGGGCGTGGCCGGCGCCATCCAGGTCGCCGAGGCCGCCGGGCTGCCCTGGTGGGGCGACGCGGGGGTGGTGGTCGCGGCGCTGTTGGTCACCCTCGCCGTGAGCTGGATCCGCGGCGAGATCCACGAAGCCCTCGAGGCCGTGCAGCTCGCGGTGGTGTGGCAGCGCATCGAAGCGGGCGGCGTGCTCGTCGTGCTCGCCCTGGCGCTCTTCTCCCCGGCGGTGGGGCTCGTGGTGATGCTCGTGCTCGCCGCGTCGTTGGGCCTCGT
>CAZSAT010000089.1:0-28772 GCA_964604675.1 uncultured Enterobacterales bacterium | reverse complement strand
CAGCTGCACGAACCCGGCGCCACTGTTCATGGGCATCCTCGACGTAGCCAGCGAAGGCTGAAGCTGCGGTTACACTCGGCTTGGAGGAAGCTTCCGAGCATGGTTCTCGCCCTCGTCCTACTCGCCTGCCGACCCGCCGATCCCGATCTCGGCGCCACGACCTTCGACCCCAACGCGCTGGCGGGCAACGAGCTGCTCGGTTCGCTGATGGGCGACGACGCGACGCTCTTCATCAGCGACCGCGACGGCAACTACATCTGGAGCCTCGAGGGCGACCCGGGCATCCTGAACCCGGTGGTGCAGGTCGACATCGGCGGGCAGTGGCTGCTCTACAACGAGTTCGCCGAGGACCGCACGGTGGACGTGGGCGCGATCAAGCGCGTGGGGGTCGACGGGGAGGTGCGCGAGAACTGGCGCACGGAGCAGGCCCACCACACCTTCGTCGAGCTGCCCGACGGTGTGATGGCCTACCTCGCCGTGGACATCCGGGACACGCCCGAGCACGGCACGGTCGTCGGCGACCGCGTGGTGGAGATCCACCCGGACGGATCCACCTTCGAGGTCTTCAACATCTGGAACGAGCTGGAGGTCGTGGAGCACGACGACTGGAACAGCGACTTCTACCCGCAGGGCCACGACTGGACCCACGGAAATGCGCTCTGGTACGACGAGACGATCGACGGGTACCTGGTCAGCTTCCGGAACATCTCGGCCATCTACGAGCTGCAGCGCAAGGAGGTCGACGGCATCTGGACGGCCGAGCGCACGCGCACCTTCGGCGGCGACGAGTCCGACTTCACCGTGGACCCGCCCGAGGCGGCCTTCCGCTACCCCCATGGCGTGCACTGGACCTCGGATCGCACGCTGCTGCTGACCTCCACAAACGTTTGGGAAGGCGTGGAGCAGACCTGGGCGTCGGAGTTCGAGGTCGACGACGACCGCGGCACCCTCACCGAGATCTGGAACTATGGTCGTGGCGAGGAGCTCTACGCCTACGCCCTCGGCGAAGCCCGGCGCTACGACAACGGCAACACGCTGGTGAACTTCGGCACCGCGGGCGTGCTCCACGAGGTCGATGCAGAGGGCAAGATCGTCTGGGCCATGGAGACCGACGTGGGCCAGTTCTTCGGCCGCACGCACCTGGCCGAGGACCTGAGCAAGCTGCAGCCGCAGTAGCTCAGGCCTTCTCGGCGCCTCGGCCGCTGGCCAGCTGGATGGCCAGCCCCACCCCGGTGATGGCAGCCACCACCAACAGGCTGTCCGCGTGTCCGATGCCCCAGGCGATGGCGAGGGCGCCCAGGAGCGGTGTGACGAGCTTGAGCCCGGTTCGAAAGAGCGCCGGGAACAGCAGGAGGCCCACGGCGGCGCCGGCCGCGGGCACCCACCACGAGGGCTCGCGCGGCTGGAAGGACAACCAGCCGACCCACGCCGCCCAGCCCCCCACGAGGCCGCCGGTCACCGCGATGGCGAGGCGCTCCACGGCGCCGGCGATCAGCCCGCCCACCACGGCCGCGAGCAGGATCAGGCCGATGCGGATCCCTTCGTCCATGCCGCGGGTGAGCTCCTCGGCGGCGACGAGTCCGAGCAGGGCGCCAGGTGCGAAGATCGCGACGCGGTAGAGCCGCGCGCCCGCCACGCACAGCGCGACACCGCCGAGCACCGCCACCCCCTGGATCCCGAGCGGGGTGGCTTCGGCGGCCCGCTGCCAGGCGTCGGCATCGAGCAGGGACTTGGGAGCGAGGGGCAGCATACTGACGCAACCCTTAGCCCGTGGTTAGCGTGTCCGCGGAGGTGGGCATGGGTGCCGACACGATCGTCCTCGACCTCGTTGATCTCCCGGTGCTGGAGGCCTTCGGGCCCGACACGCGCCGCTGGCTCAACGGCATGATCACCGCCAACGTCCGCGATCTGGCGGTGGGCGAGGGGACGCGGAGTGCCTTGACAGACACCAAGGGCCGCTTGGAGGGCCTGTTGGCGGTGTTCTGCGTCGCCGACGACCGCATCCTGATCGTCGGGGAGGGGATCGACGGGTCGGCGCTGTTCGACCGCCTCGACCGCTACATCATCATGGACGAGGTGGAGCTCGAGGAGCGCTCCCACCGCGTGCTGAGCGTGCAAGGGGCCGGTGCTGCCGCTGCCCTCGCCCAGCTCGACGTGCCGCCCATCGCCCAGATGCCTCGTGACCGCAGCGGGCTCGGCGGCTTCGACCTGGTGATCGACGGGGGTCGTGCGGAGGCCGTGCTGGGCGCTCTCCCGGGAGCTGAAAGCACGGACGAGCTCGAGTCGCTGCGCGTCGCGGGCGGTCACCCCCGCTGGCCGCAGGACATGGACCAGCGCACCTTCGTGCACGAGCTGGGCCTTGTCGACGAGGTCTGCAGCTTCAACAAGGGCTGCTACATCGGGCAGGAGGTCATCAACCGCATGAACGTCATGGGGCGGGTGAACCGGAAGCTCCGGAGGGTCTCCTTGGGCGCCCCCATCACGGGCGATGTGTTCGTGGGTGAGGCCAAGGCCGGCAGGGTGAGCTCGGCGGTCGACACGCCCGATGGTGTTCGCGGACTGGGGCTCCTCCGGAAGGAAGCGTGGACGGCCGGCGTCGCCATCCGCGTCGTGGGCCCGCAGGGGGAGACCACCGGCACGGTGATCTGACCGTCAGTAGGCTGTCGTGCGCGTGCGGTGGAAGGGCGGCAGCTCCGCCTCGCGCTCCACAGCCGTGCGCCAGAGGGCGTGGTCGACCTCCAGGGCCGTGATGCCAGGCCGTTGCGGTGTGAGCGCCTGGCGCATCAGCTCCCCTCCGTGGATGGTCGCCGCTCGCAGCGCGATCTCCTCGTCCGAGCCCTCCGGGATCGGCTGTCCTGCTTCGATCGTTGCGGCGAGGTCGTCGCCGAGTCGGATCACGCCGGACCCGCGGAGGATCTGCGGGAGGCGGTAGTCGCTGAACACCGTCAAGCTTCCGATCCCCTCGGTCGGAGCGGGCGATCGCCGCTCGAGGCACGCGCAGATCATCGCCACGCACAGCTGCGCCCGCTTGCGGAAGGCGAGGACCTCGGCGCCGAAGCGCCGGGTGTCCTCCCAGCTCGGGAGCTCACCCACCAAGGTGTCGACGAGACGTCCAGCGTTCCCGTGCGAGAGCGCGAGCAGCTGCAGTGGCCCTCCGAGCCGTTCGTAGGCCTGTCCGAGCTCGCGCAGGCCCGCGGCACGCTCCCTCATCATCGGGAGGGAGGCCGCGTCGGGGGCGGGCGCGAGGAGCGCATCGAGATCGTCCGGCGCGACCCGCTTCAGGGCGTCTGGATCCCGTAGATCTCCGGCCTCGACCAACCGGGCGAAGCGCGCCATCACCGCCAGGGCCTCGTCGTCGTCGCCAACGGGATCGCCGTCGATCACGGTCCAGTAGCGCCGACCGTCGTCACGGAAGTAGCTGAAGTTCACGGCGTTGTACGCCAGGAGCCAACTCACGACCTGTTCCGGCGGGCCATGACACGCGTGTGGACCCCGCCAGTCGGGCGGCGCGAACCACCGCGGATCGATGCTCTGGATCAGAGGGGTGATCGCGGCGTCGACCACCTCCAGGAGCGGCCCTGAGTGCACGATGTGGGCGCATTGACGGGCGAGCATGACGATCCCTGACAGCGGGGCCTTGACGCGACGATTGACACGTCAACTTGATCGGGTATCATCCGGATCGAGACGAGTCGGTCTCAGGGATGGAAACCAGACAGCACGTGGAGTCTTCATGGCCGTCGCAACTTCTCGAAGCCGCGAACGCGTCGCGCGCAACTTCATTCGTACCTACGGCCGTCGGCGCTTCCGTCGTCTGTTGGAGGCCCTCGCCAGCGGCGAGAGCGGGCAGCAGATCGCAGACGAGTTCGGCGTGAGCCGCGAGCGCGTGCGCCAGTGGAAGAACACCTTCGGCACGGTGATCACGCTCTACCAGCTCCACCCGGAGGTCGAGCGGATCCTCGCCGAGCAGCGTCCGGCTCGCGCTGGCTGATCCGTGAGGGATCGCCCGCCCTGTCCGGTGGCGTTGGACCTAAGGCGACCTGCGATGCGTTAGATGGGCCTCCCAGACAAGGAGCGCCCCGATGGCTCGCAGGGTCTTCATCGTAGGCGGTGCCCACACCGCCTACATCGGCAAGGGACACCCCGACTTCGTGTGGAAGCGTCATCCCGACTTCAACAAGCGCGAGAACCCACGGCTGAGGGACTACCTGGTCCAGGTGGTCGCCGATGCGTCGGCGTCGGCCGAGGTGCCGATCGCGGCGGTCGAACGGGCCTGGATCGGGAACTTCGTGGGGGAGCTGTTCGTCAACCAGGGCCACATGGGCGCCTGCCTGGCGGGCGCGCATCCGGATCTCGCCGACAAGCCGATCATGCGGGTCGAGGGGGCCTGCGCGAGCGGTGGCCTGGCGATGATCTGCGGGATCGATGCCATCCGGTCCGGCACCGACGTGGCGTTGATCGCCGGTGTCGAGGTGCAGACCACCGCCAGCGCGCGCGTGGGCGGTGATTACCTGGCCCGGGCGAGCGACTACGCCCGGCAGCGCGGGATCGACGACTTCACCTTCCCGGCGCTCTTCGCGGCCCGCACCAAGGCCTACCGGACCGCGTTTGGCGTCAGCGAGGAAGACATCGGCCACGCCGCGGTCAAGGCGTACCAGAACGCCAACGCGAACCCGCTCGCCCACATGAAGGCCCGGCAGGTCGACCTCGCGTTCGCGTCGGCGGCGAGCGACCGCAACCCGAACTTCCTCACCAACGAGGAGCTCTCGCCCTGGCTCAAGGTGACCGACTGTTCCCAGGTCTCCGACGGCGCGAGCGCGCTGTTCCTCGTGAGCGAGGAGGGGCTCGCGCGGCTCGGCAAGCGCGAAGCCGACGCCATCGAGATCGTGTCGTACGGGCACAGCACCGCGTCGATCTACGAGGACGGTGACCCCACCCGGCTCGACAACACGGCCTCGGCTGCTGCCAAGGCCTACGCCGCTGCGGGCCTCGGCCCCGGCGACGTGCAGATCGCCGAGGTGCACGACTGCTTCACCGTGACCGAGCTGATGATGACCGAAGCGCTCGGGTTGGCCGATCCCGGTCGAGGCGCGGATCTCATCAAGGACGGCGTCAGCACGCGGCAGGGCCGCTTGCCGGTCAACCCGGGCGGCGGCCTGGTGGGCTTCGGGCACCCTGTCGGCGCCACTGGCGTCAAGCAACCCCTGGAGATCTTCCGCCAGATGAAGGGACTCTGCGGCGACTACCAGGTCGGCAACGCCCCTTCGGTCGGCCTCAGCGCGAACATGGGCGGCGACGACAAGACCACCGTCGTCGGCCTCTACCGAAACCTGGACTGAACATGCAGAAGAACCTGCTCATGCTGGCGGCCGCACTCGTCGGGGTCGGTGCCGCAGCCTGGCTGCTGATGCCCGAGGACCGATCTTCCGGTGCCGAGCTGTCGACGAGCGACAAAGGGGGCGACGCCGACGTTGCCGACGAGAAGCCGCAGGTCTCCCAGGCCACGACCATCGAGCGCAAGGATCCCGAGGAAGAGGAGCGCTACGTGCACCCCGCCGCCGAAGAGGCCGCTGAGAGGCTGAAGACCCCCTTTGCCCAGTTCGCCTTGTCGGCCGGTCCCCAGTGGAACGCGCTCGCCTACGAGCTCCGCAAGGCGGGGGGCGACGAGGAGCTCGCGGCCGCATGCAAGGAGATGACCGCGGTGCTCCGCGACCTGCGGCGGGACGAGGAGCCCGACGTGGACGCCCTCCTGGCGGAGCAGCAGGCCCTGTTGGAGCGTGTCCGCGCTGCAGCCTCCGAGGTGCCGGCGATGCAACCGAGCATCGACAAGCTGGTCACCTTGCTCGCGGGACTGGCGGATGGTGACGAGGGTGCGGACGACGGCGAGCCCGTCGCCGAGCAGTGAGGCGCGTTCGCGGTACGCTTCGAGGACGAACCATCTCGGAGTGACGATGCAGATGAAGGGTCCGGTGCTGTTGGGGGTGAGCGGGCTCGTGGCCCTCGCGTCCGCTGCGTGGGCGTCGGACGAGCTCGACGTCCTCGTGCTGGACGACGGCGGCGACAACACCCCGGATCTGGTCACCGCGCTCGAGACGGCGGGGCACACCGTCACGCTGTCCTCGGACACCGGCGTCCTCGAGTACGACTTCACGGGTTCCCTCGACGGCGAAGCGGTCACGGCGTTCGACAGCGTGATCTGGCTGGACGGCGGCGACGCGTACACCGAGAACATGGTGAACGGCGGGCAAGCGGCCCTCGACGGCTTCGTGAGCATGGGCGGAGGGCTGGTGCTGCTGGGCGCGCACTCCGCCGCTGTGGACGAAGGTCTCAATGGCATCGCCTCGGACCTGATCCTCTTCGAGGCCAGCGACTACCGCGCCTCGACCTTCACCTACACGGTCGACGACGCCAGCCACCCCGTCTGCGAGGCCTACACGAGCGGCGACAGCTTCGATCTGGAGGCCGCGTCGGTCGTGGTCGAGGCCGATCTGGGCGCCTGGACACCGATGAGCGTGGCGATCGATGCAACCGGCACCTCGGCGCTCTCGACGGGCAGCTACGACCAGGGGCGGGTTGCCCAGTTCTCCTGGTTCGGCACCCACCCCGACGACCCGACCTACGATCTGGACTACACCGACGAGAACGTCGAGACCCTGATGCTGGCCGCGTTGCAGTATGTGACCCTGCGCGCACCGGGCGTCGAGGCCGGCAGCTACGTCGTCGCCGCGGAGTCCACCGTCGAGGTCACGGTGTCGGCCACCGACTACGACGGTGGCGACGTGCAGTGCATCTGGGACGTCGACGGCAATGGCTTCGACGAGGACACGGGCCTCACCAGCACCTTCGACGCTGCGGGCTACGACGGCCCCTACGTCGAGACCCTCCGCGTGCAGTGCACCGACGACGAGTCCGAGGTCACCATCGGCACGGCGACCGTGGACATCGAGAACGTCGACCCCGAGATCGGCAAGATCACGACCAGCGGGACCTTGAACGAGGGCGATCTCAACCGCTTCTCGGCGACCGTGTCCGACATCGAGGGCGACAGCGTCACGCGAGCCTGGGACTTCGGTGACGGCGACACGGCCACCGGGGCCAGTCCCGGACACACCTACGCCGACGACGGCACTTACACCGTGACCCTGCTCGCCACCGACGACGACGGCGGCACCGACGAGCTCTCCGTCGACGTCACCATCGCCAACCTGCCGCCTGCATTGGCCGCCTCGCGTTCCCCGAGTGGCCGGCTGGTCGAGGGGGAAGAGGCCACCTTCGCGGTCGTGGTGGACGACGTGGCGGCCGACACCCACACCTACGCCTGGGACTTCGGCGACGGGAGCACGAGCACGGACGCCGGTCCCAGCCACACCTACACCCAGGAAGGCACCGTCAGCGCATCGGTCACGGTCACCGATGACGACGGCGACAGCGACAGCGACACCCTGAGCATCGAGGTCGTCAACACGGCACCTGAGGTCGAGGTCGCAGGCGACGAGAGTGGCCTCCAGGGTGACCTGCTGGGGTGGACCTGCACCGCCACGGACCCGGGAGACGACACCCTCACCTACACCTGGGACTTCGGCGACGGGAACACGGGGTCGGGGTCCGCCACCAGCCACGAGTACACGAGCGTGGGCGCGCACACCGTCGCGTGCGCTGTCGACGACGGCACCGACAGCACCTCGGACACCTTGGACGTGGTCGTCGGCAACGCCGCGCCCGAGATCGCGACCCTGTCGGTCGGCGGTGGGGAGGAGGGCTCGTCCGTCAGCTTCTACGTCGACGCTGAAGATCCCGGCGGCGACACCCTCTCGGTGAGCTGGGACTTCGGTGACGGCAGCGGCAGCACCGGCACGAAGACGAGCCACACCTACACCGACGATGGAGACTTCACCGTCACGGTGTCGGTGTCGGACGGCACCGACACCACCGAGGCCTCGGACCTGGCGGCGGTCACGAACGTGGCGCCCTCGATGGCTGGCAGCCCCGAGGCGGTTGGCTACCCTGGCCTGGCCTGGTCCTTCGCGCCCACGTGGAGCGACCCCGGCGCGGCGGACGTCGTGACCTTCACACTCGACACCGCCACCGACGCGTCGGTCGACGCGAGCACCGGGGAGGTGGGCTGGACCCCGTCCACGGACACCGAAGGGACCTTCGCTTTCGTGCTCACCGCCACGGACGACGACGGCGGCTTCGACACGCTGTCGTGGACCGTCACGGTCGGCGGGACCGACACCGACGACGACGGCATGACCGATGACTGGGAGACCCTGTGGGGCCTGGACCCGGAGGATGCCAGCGACGCGGGAGAGGATCCGGACGCTGACGGCAAGACCAACCTCGACGAGTTCCTGAGCGGCAGCGACCCGACCGTCTACGGCGGTCCCGACGCTCCCGTGGTGGTGTCGCCCGTGGATCTCGAGGAAGTGGCCGATCCGACCCCCCCCATGACCGTGGAGAACGCCACGGACGGCGACGGAGACGCGCTGAGCTACCACTTCGAGGTCTACGCCGACGACGCGGCCACGAAGCTCGTCAGCAGCAGCTCCGGGGTGAGTGAGGGCTCCGATGGCCACACCACGTGGACCCCGGGAACGGCGCTCGACGAGAACGGCGTGTACTGGTGGGGTGCCTCGGCCGACGATGGCTGGATCCGCGGTGACGCGTCGGAGCTGGGCAGCTTCTTCGTCAACGCCACCGAGGAGGCGCCGGAGGTTCCGGTGATCGACCGGCCGTGGCCGGGTGCGACCCTCGCGCTCGACGACGCCACGGTCGACCTGCTCGAGCCGAGCGATCCCGACGGTGACGCCGTCACCATGACCCTCGCGGTCTACGACGAGCTCTACGAGGCGGTGGCCGAGACCACCGGCATCGTGGCGAAGGAGGGCGTGGCCACGGTCGCCATGCCCGGCGTCGACGCGGCTGGCACCTGGTGTGTGCAGGCGTGGGCCGCCGACGACCACGCGCTCGTGAGTGCGGCCACCGACATCGTCTGTGCGCTGGTCGTGGCCGACAACCAGGCGCCGTCGGCTCCGACCTTCCTCGAGCCGGTGGGCGGCGAAGAAGCCGACACCCTGTCGCTCACGGTGGTGTTGGAGGACGGCGTCGATCCCGAGGGCGCCGCACTCCGGCACACCATCGAGCTCGATTCGACCGCGACCTTCGACTCCGAGGACCACGCGACCACCACCGTCGACGCCGACGGGAGCGGCGAGACCACGTGGAGCCTGGAGGCCGACCTCGCGCCGTCCACCACGTGGTACCTGCGGGCCTGGGCCGACGATGGCCTGGCGCAGAGCGAAGCCACCGTGCTCAGCTTCGACACCCCGAGCGGGCATGCGGCGCCGGGCACGCCCATGCCCGCGAGCCCCAGCCACGGTCAGGCTGTCACCGCGCCCGTGGTCTTCGAGGCCGTCGCCACCACGGATCCGGACAGCGACCCGCTCAGCTACCAGGTCGAGCTGGCCACCGCCGACGGCTTCGCCCTCTACGCCGAGAGCCCGTCGCTGGAAGCGGACACGGCGGGCCTGGTCAGCTGGGATGGGCCGGATCTGGCCCCGGGCAGCTACGCCTGGAGGGTCCAGGCTCGCGACGACTACGACCAGGGCCCCTGGAGCGACTACGCCTACTTCTTCGTCGACGGGAACGGGGACGCCCAGTCGACCGAGACCGTGGGGTGCGCCTGCGGCTCGGGAACGCTGGGCGGTGCGTGGTGGCTGCTCGTGGCGTTGGGCTGGCTGAGGCGCCGAGACGACGGCTGAGACCGTCGGAGGCTCACGCCTTGGCCACCCCGTCGACCTCGATCACCTCGCCGACCATGGCGAAGCCGAAGCCCGCCTCTGCCTTGCGCCCGGACACGGTGACGCGTTGCCCTTCCAGCTTGCGCGGCACCGGGCCCTTCAGCTGCCAGCTGGCGCCTCCGTCGGCCTCCAGGACCCAGACTTCGCCCCCGAAGAACTGGCGCCGCAACGTTCCCGTGAGCTTCATCCCGCCTCCTCCCGACCGCGCAGCTTCTGCATCCCGACCACCGCCATCGCGCCGAGCAGGCAGATGGTGCCGTTCAAGGACAGCCAGATCTTGTCGAGGCCGAGGCCCAACCACCACGGGTCGAGGGTCCCGGACGCAGCTCCGTGGAGCAGTGCGGTGCCCCAGCCGACGCACAGGCCTGCGATCGCCGGTCCGAGGGTGCGGCTGGGACCGAGCGCGAACGCCAGGCTGGCGGGGAGGAGCGCCGAGATCCAGAGGGGGAAGTGCACCCACTCAGCGCCCACCAGGGCCGCGGGCCACGCCACGATGCCGCGGGAGAGGAGGTCGAGCACGGGGTGGGGGGGCAGGCCCGGCACGAAGGGCAGGACGAACAGCCCCCCAGCGGACAGGGCGCCCGCCGCTGCGATGGTGACCAGCGCTCCGGCACGCAGGCGGGCCGTCCAGCCGAGAGCTCCTGCCAACACACCACCGAGGAGGAACAGCAGCCCGCGCTGGCGGAGCAGGACGTGCGCCACCGCGGCTCGAAGGTCCAGACGGCCGTAGCCGCGTTCCGGGTCGGGCGTGGAGACGTGTCCTGCGGCGGTGCGCTGGAGCGTGTCCACCACGGCGAGTGCGTCGACCCCCATGCCCACGAGCACGGCTGCGGCGCCGGCCACGTGTGGCGTGGCCATCGAGGTGCCTTGGAAGGCGCGGTAGGCGTGTCCGCCCGAGCCATCGATCGTGTCCTGCAGCACGCCCCCGCCATCTTGCCGCAGGTCACCCCCGGGCGCCGCGAGGTCCACACCGTTGCCGTAGGTGGAGTACCAGGCGCGGTCGTCGTCAGGTCCCACCGACGCGACCCCCACGACAGCCTCGACGTGTCCGGGGCACTGCACGCCCTGCTGCCCGGTGTTGCCGACCGCAGCGACCACGACGACGCCCGCGTCAGCGGCGGCGGTGGCGGCCTTGTGCACCACCTCACTGTGTCCGCCGCCGAGGCTCATGTTGATGACGTCGGCCCCGCGATCCACGGCGTCGTCGATCGCGGCGGCGACCCAGTCCGACGACCCGAAGCCCTGCCGTGCGAGGGCCTTGTAGCGGAGGATGGTGGCCTGGGGTGCGACACCCGTCACACCGACGCCGTTGTGGGTGGCCTGTGCGATCGTGCCGGCGACGTGGGTGCCGTGGCCGTGGTCGTCCCGGGCGTCGGACGTGCCCGGAACGAAGGTGGCACCCTCGAGGATGCGTGAGGCTGGCAGGTCCTCGACCTCCGAGACGCCCGTGTCGATCACGGCGACGACCACGCCGCCACCGCCGCCGGCCCGCCAACCTGGCTCGGCACCCACCATGCGCATGTTCCACTGGGCGTCGTAGAGGGGATCGTTGGGAAAGCCCAGTGCGCTGAGCTGGATGGCGGGCTCCACCACCTCGACGAGCGGGTGACCGGCCAGCTTGGCGATCGCCTCTGCCAGATCGTCGACCTCCGCGCGCATCAGGCGCTCGTCGATGCTGACCTCGTGGGTCCAGTGCAGCTCGATCCCGAGCCTGTTCCCGAGGTCCTCGATGTCCTCGACGTCGGCGTCGTCCACGAAGTCCACGACGAGCGTGCCAGGAACCGACTCGACCGAGACGGCCTCGCCCTCGGTCCCGGTCGACGGGAGCACCGTCGGAACGGCGGACCAGAGGATGGCGCCGCTCGCGATGAGGGTGACGAGGGTGACCAAGCGGCGCATGGGGGCTCCGGGGCGTGGCTGCGCATACGCGCCATGGTGCGGTTTGTTCAGCGAAAACCCGCGGCCGCGCCGCTTCTTCCAGCCTACCGCGGCGTCTTCCGCCGCATGCGGCCGCGGATCCGCCACACGTCCAGGCTCATCGCGAGCGTGTCGCGGACATGGCGAACGCGGCTGTCCGCTCGCCAGCGCCACGCCACGGGGACGGTGACGATCCGCAGGCCTTCCTTCTGGGCGCGCGCGATCACCTCGACATCGAAGGCCCAGCCCACGGTCTCGAGCGCCTCGAAGAGCGCGCGCGCGCTGGGCTGGCGGAAGGCCTTGTAGCCGCACTGGCTGTCTTGCACGCCCGGAAGCACGAGCACCTGGACGAGGCGGTTGAACACCCGTCCCATGAGGTGGCGGTGCTCCGGCTCGTCGAAGCGGTGGGCCCCGGTGTGCTCGCGCGAAGCGATCACCACGTCGGCGTCCGGCGCGCACGGTGGGAGCAGGGCGCCGAGGTCTTCGGGATCCAAGGACCAGTCGGCGTCCGCCATCACGACCCAGGCCCCTCGGGCTGCGAGCACGCCGGCACGGACTGCGCCACCCTTGCCCCGGTGGGGCTCACGGAGGACGCGGACGTCTGCTCGCGCCGCCGCGTGCGCCTCGGCGATCTCCGCGGTCGCGTCCCGCGAGCCGTCGTCCACGATCAGCACCTCGCTGGCGACACCGAGCGCTCGGCGCGCGCGGTCGAGACCTTCGAAGCAGGAGTCGAGGCGGTGGGCTTCGTCGAAGCAGGGCACGACGATGCTGACGTCTGGAGCAGCCACGCCCGAGGCTACCGCGCCACCGAGGTCTTGACCTGACAAGAGCATGGGTGATACTTCTCTCGAAGTCCTCCTCGGACGGTCCCCCCAGGAAGCGCTCCCCTCGCTTCTCCTGCCTCTCCCCCCCCCCTCCAGACCCAGCCCCCGCCCGGTGCCTCAACCCCTCCTGCTGGACGTGCCACGGCGCATGCCGTCGGCCGACGACGCCCTCGACCTCATGGTGGCCTTGGGTGACGACCTGCGCAGCCTCGAGCTGCCCGGGATGTCGCTGGACCGTCCAACACCGCCGCAGGTCGAGGCGCTCGTCGCGTGGAGCGAGGAGGCGCGCGCCCAGGTCGACGTGGTGCTGGCCGAGATCGATGACGCACGGCTCCTCGGCAAGGACGTGCGGCGCGCAACGCGTCGGGGGGTGGGCATGGTGCGTGCCTGGGTGCGTCGCAGCCTCGCGACCTGGTCCACCGAGCGGGGGATCGGGTTGCTGGGGAGCTACCTCCGCCAGGGCGAGCAAGCTCGCTGGGACACCCTCGCCAGCGCCACGGTGGCGCAGGTCGAACACGAGCCGGAGGCGGTCGACCGCTTCTTGGGCCTCTACATCGAGATGGCGCGCGAAGCGGCGGAGGTCGGTCTGGCCTCGTTGATCGCGCCCGCTGGGAGCAGGTGATGCTGAACCTGATGTCGGTCTTCGCCGTGCTGGGCCCCGTGCTCGTGGGCGTCGGGTACCTCACCATCGGCGAATGGGCTGGCGCTGGCTGGTCCCTCGTCATCGGCGCCACGGCTCTCGTGGGTGCGTGGCGCCTCAGGGCTGGCCACGTGACAGGTCTCGCGCGGCTCGAGGGCGTGTCCGATGTCGCCGAGGAGCGCGAGCGCGAGCCCGAGAACCGGATCGACGAGGTGCTTGGTGACCCGCTGGCGGCCGTGCGCCCGCTCCCTGGCGCCTTGGTGTTGATGGGGCTCCTGGGCACCTTCCTGGGCCTCGGTCTCGCGGTGCATGGCGCCTGGGCAGCCCTCTCCGCCGACGCGCTCACCCAGGTCTCCCAGCTCCTGGGCGGCCCCCTCGCGGGCCTCGGCACCGCCTTCGGCACCAGCATTGCGGGAACCTGGGCGAGCATGGTGCTCGGCGTGGCGCTCGCGGGAGCGGATCGCGCGCTGCAGGCCGCCCGAGACGCCCGCGTGGCCGGCCTCCGTTCGGCCCTCGGAGCCACCGCGACCCAGCGCCTCGAGGCGCGGCTGGGCGCGGTCGAACAGCTGCTGGAGGGGCTCCCTCACGAGCTGGCGGAGGTCCTTGCGGTCCTGCCGCAAGCTCTGGAGCGGGTGCAGGATGCGGCGGCTGACCGGCTCGGGGCCGCGCTCACGGCGCACAGCGAGGCCCTGACCTCGGCCCTCGACGAGCACCCCGGGCAGGTCGGCTCGGTGCTCCAGCGGCACCATGCCGAGGTGGGCGCCGCGATGGACCAACATGGCGGCGCGCTCACCTCCGCCCTGGCGAGCCACGCCGAGGCGGTCGGTGTCGGCGCCGAACGTGGCACGGACAGTGCGGCGGCGGTCGGTCTGGCCTTGACCGCACACGCAGCCGCCACCACGCACTCGCTCAGCTCCCATGAGCGCGCGACCCGAGCGGCGCTGGAGCAGCACGCAGGCGACGTCGGCGCCGCGCTGATGACGCACCATGCCGGCATCGGCGCAGGCCTGGCTGGCCACGTGGACGTGCTCGGCGAGCGCCTCGGCGGTGCGGTGGAGGGCTTCGGTGAGGTGCTCCAGACGCATCGTGAAGGCGTGGCCTCGGACCTCGTGGTCCACGCCGAGGACCTTCGTAGCGGCCTCGAACGCCACCACAAGGCGGTGCAGACGTCCATGGCCGAGCACCCCGAGCGGCTGGCGGTGCAACTCGATCTGCATCCCTTGGCCATGGGCGAGCGCCTGCGGGCACACAGCGAACACCTCGAGGCGGCCCTGACGGAGGGTGCGCGGCACCTCGATGCCCACCGCGACGGGCTGAAGGAGGCCCTGGTCATGCACCCCGATCAGCTCGAGGCTGCACTCCATCCCCACGTGACGTCGTTGAAGGGCCTGCTCGCCGCCCATCCCGGCCAGCTGGCTGTGGTCATGGCCGAGCACCACGAGCAGCTCCAGAGCACCCTCCGGGACCATCCCGAAGAGATCTACGGGCTGCTGGAGCCGCACACGGCTCGGCTCGGCGAGCTCCTCTCCGCGCACCCAGAGGCCACGCGGCAAGCTCTGGCGGAGCATCGGGAGGCGCTGCGCACCCTGCTCGCCGAGCACCCCGCCGCCCTGGCGCCGATGCTCACGAATCACCCGGTCGCGCTGGCCACGCTCCTGGAAGATCACCCCGCTGCGCTCGCTCCGCTGCTCCGTGACCACCCGGCCACGCTGGCGGACCTGCTGGACGCCCATCCGGCGGCGCTGGAGCCCCTGCTGTCGTCGCACTCGGCAGCGCTGGCCACCTTGTTGGCGGAGCACCCGGCGGCTCTCGCCCCGGTCCTGGAGCGGCACCCTGCGGCGCTGGCTACGCTCCTCGACGCGCACCCCAACGCCCTGGCGGAGCTGCTCGCCGAGCATCCGGCGAGCCTGGCGCCACTGCTGGCGGGTCATCCCGCAGCGCTCGAGACGCTGTTGTCCGCCCATCCCGCAGCCCTCGAAGCCTTGCTCACGTCCCATCCGCTCGCCCTCGCCGGGATCCTCGCAGCCCATCCCGACGCCATGGCGACGGTGCTCGAAGCGCACCCCGAGCGCCTGGTCGAGGCGCTGGCCGAACACCCGAGTGCGCTCTCGGCGCTGCTCGAGCAGCACCCGGTGGCCCTGGCGCGCGCGCTGGACGGTCACCGGGAGGGGCTGAGCGTCCTCCTCCAAGAGCACCCTCGGACACTGGAGCACCTCCTGGAGGCGCACCCGACGGCGCTGGCCGAGCTGCTCACCGGTCACGCAGAGGCACTCGGGCCGCTGCTCGCGCAACACGGCGAAGCGATCGGGCCGCTGCTCGTGCACCACGCCGACGCGCTCTCCGAGCAGCTCCAGGCTCATCCGACGCGGCTCATGGACCTGCTCGGCGAGCATCCCGAAGCCCTGCGCGCTGCCCTCCTGGAGCACCCGGAGGTCTTGAAGGCCACGCTGGCCGAGCACCCGGTGGCGGTTGCGGGCGCACTGGCCTCGCATCCAGAGGCTCTGGCGTTGGTGCTGGGCGACCACCCGGACGCCCTGCGCGCCGCGCTCGCCGAGCACCCGACCGCGCTCCAGGCGGTGCTCGCCGCCCATCCCGAGGCTCTGGCGGAGGCCGTCTCTGCACACCCCGCGCTCCTCCGCGAGGCGCTGGCGACCCACCCCACGGAGCTTGGTCGTGCTCTGGCCGCCCACCCGGACGCGCTCGCCTCCGCACTGGCGGAGTACACGCCTGCGCTGCAGGAAGCGCTCGACGCCACCCTCGGTCGGCACGGGGAACAGCTCGATGCCCTGCTCAGCGCTCACCCGGAGGGTGTCAGCAAGGTGCTTGCCGCTCATCCGGCCGCTGTGGCCGAGGCTCTGCTGGCTCATCCGCAGGCCGTCCGCGCCGCACTGGCCCAACACCCCGAGCGCCTGGGGGAGATCCTGCACGCTCATCCCAGCGCCCTCGCCGAGGCGCTCGCCGGACATCCGCAGGCACTGACCAGCGCCCTCGCTGCCCACCCGGCCGCGCTGGAGGCCGCGCTCACGGCTCACGTCGTGCGGCTGGCACCCCTGCTGGCAGAGGCCCACCCGGAGGCCTTGAGCCAGGCCCTCGCCACCCATCCGGCCGCTGTGGCGGAGGCCCTCGCTGGCCACCCGGCGGCGCTCGAGGCTGTCCTCGAGGCCTGGCCGACCGCCCTCGCCGAGGCGCTGGAAGCCGCCCTGGCGCGTCACCCCGAGAGGCTCGAGCGCCTGCTCGCGGCGCACCCGGCGGCGTTGGAGCGGGCCATCGAGGCGGGCATCAACGGGCACCCGAAGGCCCTCGCGAAGGCCAGTGCATGCTTCGCCGATGCCGTGGACCGATGGATGGGAGCAGCGGACACGGCCATGACCCGCGTCGAGGGAAGCCAGGAGGTGATCGGGCCGCTCGTCGCCCTCGCAGGGGAGCGGCTGGCCGGGGAACAGGAGGCCATGGACCTCTTCCTGGCGCGGCACCGGGAGCTGTTCAGCGAGATGCTCCGGTACCAACGTGAGCTGAGCGAGTCGGTCACCGTCCGGCGCGGTGCGCTGTGAGACGGGTTCCGGCCGCGACCCCCTGGCCCGCGTTCGCCGATCTCTTCGCCGGGGTGACGGGTGCGGTGTTGCTGCTCATGCTGGCCGCCGTCGTGTCACAGGCCCAGCTGGCGGAGCGCTACCAGCAGGCGCACGCGGAGCTGGAGGCGATGCGACTGGAGCGGGCGGCGCTCGAGGCGAAGCTCGCGCAGGACCTCGAAGCGCTCATCGCCGCGGGCCTGGTGGACCTGGACCATGGGGTCGTGGCCATCCAGGGCAGCTTGCTCTTCCAGACCGGTTCGGCGGAGCTGTCTCAAGAGGGGGCCGACCTGCTCGAACGTGCGGCGCCGGCCCTCGCGAGCTGGGCATCCGGCGGCGCGATCATGGTGGCGGGTCACACCGACGACGTGCCGATCGCGTCCGCGCTGTACGCCAGCAACTGGGAGCTGTCCACGGCGCGGGCGACCAACGTCGTCACGCTCCTGGAAGCGCTCGGGCTGGACGGTGAGCGCCTCTTTGCGGCCGGCTTCGGGGAGCACCGCCCGGTGGCACCGAACGATGCGGCTGAGGGCCGGCAGGAAAACCGACGGGTCGAGTTGACGCGGGTCTCGTCCACATGAGCGAAGCACGCACCTTGCTCCGCTACGCAGCGCTCCTCCGTTCGCGCCGGAAGGCCCGTCGGCGCGAAGCCAACGAGCTCGCGGATCCGGGGCGCTGGTCGCGGGCCAACGAGGAGCTCGTGCTCCCCGCGCTCCTCGCCGCCGCCCGAGCACGCCTTCCCCGCACCGCGGGCCCCTTCCACAAGAGCACGCTCACGCTGTCCGCCCTCGAGCAGGTGTCGGAGGCCGATGCCGGCCTGGCCCTGGCGCTCCTCGATCGCTACCGCAAGCTGCTCGCGATCGAGGAGGCCGTGGCCGAAGCGGTAGACTCGGCCACGTGACCGCCCGCCACGAGGTGCTCTGCTCGATCGGCCTCCCCACCGGGGATGCAGTGGACGTGGTCCGTCGCAGGTTCCAGGGCGGCTCCGGGCCGCGGGTCGCGGTGGTCGCCGGCATCCGAGGGGACACCCCCGAGGGCGTGCGGGTGGCCCACCAGGTCGCCAGCTTCCTCGCCGGCGTGCACGATCAGCTCGCCGGGACCGTGGACGTTTACCCCTGCGTGAACCCGCTCGCCGCTCACCGCGGGGCCCGTCACTGGCCGTTCTTCGATCAAGACCTGAACCGCCGCTTCCCCGGCCGACCCAACGGGCACGCGCCGGACCACGTGGCCTGGGCCTTGGTGCAGGACCTCGCGGGCATCGATCAGCTGATCGAGGTGCGCGGTGCCCACCCGGCGTTCTCCGAGGTGCCTCAGGCCCAGGTGCGCGCGACCGACAGTCGGGCGGCGGAGCTCGCTCGGCACGGCAACGTGCAGGTGGTGTGGACTCGGCACCCCGGACCCGCGGCGCCTTCGACGCTCGCCTGGCAGTTTCCGGAGACCATCGTGCTGGAAGGCGGCACGGGGAACCGCCTGTCGACCGGCGTCGGCCGGAACCTGGCCCACGGCGTGCTGAACATGCTGGCCGAGCTCGAGGTCCTGACGAACGAGCTGCTGCCCTTCCACTGGGCCGGAATGACGCGCCCTCCGGCCGTCGGGGACACCGAGGTCCACCGGGTGCGGTCCGGCGCAGGGGGTCTGTTCCTGCCCGAAGTAGGCGTGTGGGACGAGCTCGAGCCGTCGACCCTGCTCGGCACGGTGGTCGACCCGATCACGGGTGCGTGCGTCGAGCGCATCGTGTCGCCATCCACCGGTCGCGTCATGGCGGTCCGTGAACAGCCCGTGATCTTCCCCGGCACCATGGTCGCCAGGGTGGTGGAGGCCGCTCTTGGCTGAGGTCTTCCGTCTCGACGCCCCCTACCGCGGCTCGTACCGCCTGGAGCGGCTGAGCTTCGGAAGCGGTCCGGCGCGCGTGGCGGTCGTGGCAGGGCTGCACGGCAACGAGCTCAACGGGGTGCACGCCTTGAACCTCGTCGCCCGCACGCTGCGGGTTGCGCGCCTGAACGGCACCGTCCACCTGCTGCCGATGGTCAACACCTTCGGCCTGGAGCACGGGACCAAGCGATGGCCCTTCGGTGACCGCGACATCAACCAGGCCTTTCCCGGCGATCCGGATGGCAGCCCCGTCGCTCGGATCGCGCACGCGCTGCTCGCGGCGACCGACGCCGAGGTCTGCCTGGACATCCACTCGGGCTCCGCCGTCCTGCGCGAGCTCAGCCAGGTCCGGGTGCCGCTCTCCGGTCGGGAGGTCGAGCTCGGCCGTTCGATGGACCTGCCCGTCGTCTGGCGACGCCACGGCGATCTGCTGGAGGCCACGGGGCTCGTGGGGGCCTGGCGGCAGTCAGGACGCAGCGCCCTCCACATCGTCGGAGGCCGCGGCGCCACCCTCGATCTGGGGTCCGCGCGCACCATGGCCAACGGAATCTTCCGGTTGCTGCACCACCTGGGGGTGCTCTCGGTGCAGCCAGACGCGGGCAAGACCGTGGTCGACACCACGAAGGCGCGTGTGAGCTACCACTACTCGTCGGTCGGCGGGTTCTGGGTGCCCGAGGTGCGCGTGGGGGATCGCGTCGCACCCGGACACCTCCTCGGAAGCGTGACCGAGGTCGTTGGTGGCGACGATCTCGAGACCGTGCGGGCCGAGCGCAGCGGGGTGGTGGTCACGCTCCGGAGCTACCCGGTCGTGCACGCGCGCGAGCTGCTGGTGCGGGTGGCCGACGCGCTCCCGTGATCCTCGTGACCGGCTTCGGCCCCTTCCTCGACGTGGTCGACAACCCGAGCGCGCGCCTCGCCGAGTCGGTCCACCGGAGTCGGGTCGGTGATCATGATGTGGTCGGCCTCGTCGTCCCTGTCGACTACGAGGCTGCGGTCGCGCAGTCCTTGGCCGCTGGAGCTGGCGCCGCGCTCGTCCTGGGCACTGGCGTGGCGCGAGGGCGAAGGGAGGCGCTGCTCGAGCTCCGCGCGTTCCGAGAGCGCAGCGAGACGCCGGACGTGCGAGGCGTCTGCGGTGGCCTGAACGCCGCGGAAGGACCGGATGTCGTGCTCGCCACGCTGCGCGAGGACGCCGCGGACGCTCTCGGGGTCGGCTGCCCCGAAGACGCCGGTCGCTACGTGTGCAACGCCTGGCTGTACGGTGTGGCACGCGGCCTGCCGAGGGTGCGGGTAGGCTTCCTCCACGTGCCGCCGGCGGGGTTCTCGGCCGAGCGCCTGCTCGCGGGACTGGCACGCCTCGTCGGTTAACGGACACGCATGGCCCGCAACATCGCGATCAGGAAGCTCGCGCGTCGGCTCGGACGGTCCCCGGAGGACCTGGTGCGGACCCTGGGCGCGATGGGGCACTCGCGCTTCGCCAGCGCGGACGACGTGCTACCCGGTGAGCTCGCGGAGCGCCTGGTGGCGCGGGTGCACGCTCCGAAGGCGCCAGCGCGCGCGCCGGCCGACGACTTCGAGTCCCTGATGCGGTCGGAGGGCGTGACGCGCCTCGGCACGAGCAAGAGTGCCCGCAAGCCCATGGCCCGGAAGCCGCCCCCAGCCGCGGCGCCCCGTCGCGCTGCCGTCGCGTCCCGGACCGATCGGGCGAACCCTCACGCTGCCCAGCGCAAGGCGGCACCGGCTCCCGAGTACGCGCGAGAGCTCGAGCAGGTGCTCAACGGCACCCGCGATCGACTGCGGAACCTCGAGCACGAGCTGGCCTCGGTGCAGGACCAGCAGCACGCCGAGGCCGTCGACCACGAGGGCCGTGTGCGGCAGCTCGAGCACCAGCTCGCTGCGGAGCACCGGGCACGCCTCGGGGCGGAAGCCCGCGCGCACGAGGCCGAAGGCCAGCTCGCGGCGCGTGACGCGGACGCCGCCAGGGTGCCATCGCTGCGTGAGCTCCTCGCGGAACGTGGCCTCATGGGCGAGGACGAGGAGGCGGAGGCCTTGATCGCGGTCCTTCGCTCCCGCCGCCTCGGCGTGCTCGCGTCGTCCCTGGTCCCCAGCGACCTCGCTCGACTTCGGCGGCTGCTCGTCGAGCGCGTCGTCTTGCACTGCGGCCGGAAGGGCTGCCCCGTTCCGGGTGGCATGGCCCCCGTCGTCGTGGCGGAGGCGAGGTGCGAGGTCTGCGCCGGCTCGAACATGGCCCGGGGGTTCGCGCGCCTGAGCGAAGCGTTGATGCTCAACGGCCTGCGCCGGATCACGATCGTCGGCGGAACGGTCGGCTACCACCGCCACATCCGACAGGGCATCGACGAACGGATCGAGGTCAAGCTGGTGGAGGGCACGCGCCGGCGAACCCGACGACAGGCCGACCGGGACGTCGATGGGAGCCAGCTGGTGGTCGTCTGGGGTGGTTCCTTGGACGACGCTGCGGTCCACAGCCTCTACGGGGCCGCCGACGTGCGCGTTCTCCGTGTCGAGCAGCGAAGCATGGGCGGGCTCCTGCAGGAGCTGACCGAAGCGCTCGCCACGTGACGTGGCTGGCGCTCGCCTGCGGCCCCCTGCTCGTCGACGAGTTCGTGGTCCCCGGCGACGTCGCGGCGGAGACCACCTTGGGCGAGGAGGGCTCCGGGTTCGGCACGCGCGTCGCCACCTGGAACGGTGAGGTGCTCGTCACCGCGCCCTCTCGCGGCGAGGTCACCTGGATCGGCCACTCTGCCCTCACGCTGGGCGCGGGGTCGCTCGACCCCTGGTTCGCCGCGGATGGCGCCCGCGTGGGATGGGGCGGGCACGGGATCTACAGCGTGCCCGACGGCACCCAGGTCGCCGACCTGCCCGCGTCCAAGGCCTTTGCTGGTGACCTCGACGCCCATGTCTGGGCCACCGACGACGCGGTGATCCATGTCGACGGCCGCAGCTGGAGCCTCGGGAGTGTGCGGGACCTGGCACTGGACGGCACGCGCCTCATCGCGCTGAGCTGCGAGGATGGCTGTCGCGCCGTGGAGCTGGTCGACGACGGCCTGGTCGAGCTCGGCGCGGCAGGGCAGGGGGGGCGTGTGGCCCTGATGGACGGGCTCGCGTGCTTCTCGGACCCCCAGACCGGTAGCGATGATGGCCAGGGGGTGGTGCGCTGCGAGGACGGCCTGGTGCTCGAAGGAGCCCGAGGGGACCACCTCGGGCGCGCCCTCGGCGGTGGGTATGCGGCGGGCGGGCTGAACCCCTTCCAGGTGCCCCTGCGCGCGCGCATCGTGCCCCTCGATGGAGGGAGCGTGCTCGCGGTCGACCGTTCCGTCGAGACCCGCCCGCTCGACCTGGCCGCCGACGCGGTCCAGCTCGTCATCGGCGTGCCCGGCTACCCGCAGTCACTCGCCGAAGCGGGGGCGGTGCACGTGGTCGCGCGCGACGATCTCCCGTGATCGGCCTCAACTGACGGCCGCTCCGTCCGACCTGGTGTCATGGCGGCTGACGTCCCAGGTGTGCTTCGCTCTCTGCCTGCGCGGCGGCTCCTGGAGCTGCACCGCAAGCACCACGGGCTCGCTTCGGTGGAGCCCGCGGATCGAGACGGTCTCCCGTTGCGGCGCGGTGAGCGCCGCGCAGCGAGCCTCCGCGCCTCGGGTCCCGAGGATGCGGTGACCATGCTCCAGCTCGCTCTCTCGGGCCTGCTGGAGGTGGAGCAGGTCGCACGGCAGCGCCACCGGGACCTCAGCAAGCGCCTCGAGCTGCTGCACGACCGCATCCAGAGGATGGAGGGTGATCTCGACGACAACATCCGGCAGCGCACCCGAGCCCTGGTCCGGCAGAACAAGCGGCTGGAGTCTGCTGCGAACACCGATGCGCTCACGCAGCTGCTCAATCGACGCGCACTGGACCGGGCCCTGGCCGAGATCGAACGCGACGCGCGCAAGCAGTCCATGCACGTGGGGGTGCTCATGGTCGATCTCGATCACTTCAAGGCGGTGAACGACGAGCATGGTCACCTGGTCGGCGATGCCGTGCTCGCTGCGGTCGCCCAGGTGCTCAAGAAGCGCTGCCGCAAGGGAGACGTCGTCGGCCGCTGGGGTGGCGAGGAGTTCCTGGTCGTGCTCCCGTGCTGTCCGGCCGAGCCGGCGCACCGCATCGCCGTGGAGCTGCGGGACAGCATCCGCTCCCTTCGGATCGAGCATGGGCCGGATCTGCGGGTGACCGCGAGCTTCGGGGTGGCCGCTGCTTGCGTAGGCGAGGATGCGAGCGACCTCCAGGCCCTCGTCGGTGAGGCCGACCGCCGCCTCTACGTGGCCAAGCACGCTGGTCGGGATCGGGTGGTGGGCGACCCCGAGGCGTCGTCGCAGAGCGCTGGATGACGCGAGGGGGGTCGGGGGCTGTTCAGCACGCGGGGTAAGCTCGTGACCTCAGGGAGGCTCGTGGTGCAGCAAGGAAAGGGGCGCGGGCCCCGGGGACGACGCCGTGAGGACCCCGACGCCGCCGAGAAGGAGGCGTTCCGTCAGCGGGTGCACGAGCTGGAGACCGGCATGGGGCTCGAGAAGCCGCTGGCCGTGCGTGTCGCGCGCAACGAGCTGAGCCTGTCGGATGCTGTCGAGACCATGGCGCGGCGGGACCGTGTGGAGTCGCTGGTTCGGCGCCACGGCTTCACCCGTGCCCTCGCCACCCAGATCGCACTGGGCCACGCGGATCTCGACCACCAGCTGAGGAAGCGGCGCCTGGCGCAGCACCTCGCCGACAACGCCCAGCACTCGGTCCTGGACGACGCCCTGGCCGACGGTGAACTCCGCGGCTTCGGCCTGCACGGCGAGCGGCAGCTGCGGGCGCGGGTCGTGGACGTCGGTCGCTTCGAGGTGGGGCTGCAGAAGGACGGCGAAGAGCTCCGTGAGCACAAGCTGCAGCTCAAGTACGCCGTGGCGGCCGCAGACCTGAAGAAGTTTGGACGTGCTCTGCGCTTTTGCGCCGATCGGGGTCCGAGGGAACCCATCGTGCGCCCGCAGGATCGCTACCCGATGTCGGATCGAAGGCTCTTCGGCCTGCTCGACCGGGAGCTCACGGTGGCGGTGACCCTGCTGGAAGGCGAGCTCCTCCGCGGCCGCATCACCTCCTTGTCCCGATTCGAGCTCCAACTCCAGCTGAAGGGCAAGCTCGAGGTGGTGGTGTTCCGCCACGCTGTCTGCGAGCTGTCCGAGGCCTGAGCGCCCGGGTACGTTAGGCGCTGGCCGGACGTTCGGAGGATCGATGGGTCTCTTGTCGGGGGCGATCACGGCGCGCCGCTACGTGGTCGATGGTGAGGCGCCCGAAGGCTGGCGCGCGAAGTACGTCGAGGCCTTGCTGGAGAACGCGTTCCGCGATCCCGGCAGCGCCGCCTTCAAGGGCGAGGTCGTCGGATGGGTCGAGGCGCACAACCTCCTCGACACCGAGTTCACGGACGCTGCTCGTTGGAACTACGAGCCCTTCCTGCTGTTCGCGCTGAGGATCGACAAGAAGAGCCTGCCTGCGGCACTCTTCCGGGCCCACCTGGACAAGCGGGTGCGTGCGTGGTGCGCCGAGCACCAGCGTGAGAAGTGTCCGCGCCAGGTCAAGGAGGAGCTGCACGACGAGCTCGAGCACGAGATGCTGCGCAGGGTGCTGCCCAGCGCACGGGTCGTGGAGGTGTGCTGGAACGTGCACGATGGCTGGGTCCTCTTCGGCAGCCACAGCACCGGCGTCAACGACACCTTCCGGAAGCGCTTCTTCGCCACCTTCGGCCTGGAGCTGCGTGCACAGGACCCTCTCGACCTCGTGGCCGACGACCAGGTCGCTGCGGCCTTGGAGCTGACCGGCGCCAGCGACCTGCGCGTGGAGGCCTGAGATGGATGCACCCCTGTCGCACCTCGCCAGCGAGTTCTACGCCTGGACCTGGTGGGCGTCGGAGCGCGAGGGCTGCCGGATCGACCTCGGCGGACAACTCGGCGTCATCGACTTCTGGGTCGACGATCGCATCACCTTTCGGGATCCCGATGACGACAAGCCGCGGGCCGTGTTGACGGGCGAGAGCCCGAGCACCACCCCGGAGGCGCGCGCTGCGCTCGGTGGCGGACGTGTGGTCAAGGAGATCAAGCTCGGGCTTCGGCGAGAGGACCGGGAGTTCGTGGTCGGCCTTCGTGGGAAGTCGATGGACCTCGCCGGGGTGAAGTTGCCCCAGATGATCTCGGGGGGCGCCGAGGAGGTCTTGTACGACCGCATGGCCCTCTACGAGGAGCTGCACGCGATGCTCGCCGGCATCTTCGCGCGCTTTGCGGACGAGCGCACGGCGCCAGCCTGGCGGGAGGAGTCGTTGCCGGCCATGAGAGCGTGGGTCGCCGGGGGTTGACCCGGCACGGAAACGCCTTTAAGTCGTGTGGACACAGCCGTCGGAAGGCGGTGGGTGAGGACGCCCAGGATGGCGCCCACGCGCGGTTAGCTCAGCTGGATAGAGCGTTGGTCTCCGGAACCAAAGGCCACAGGTTCGAATCCTGTACCGCGCACCACCCGCCCGCCTCACCGAGGCCGACGAGGTTCACGTGCTGACCACGCTCCTGACCACGGCCCTAGCGCAGACCCCGGTCGCCCCGCCCGAGTTCAGCCAGGAACGGCTCGGTGGCCCCCTCGGCCTCGGCGTCAGCGTCGGTGTGCCGACCGGCGTCACGGGTCGCTTCTGGGTGGGGGACTGGTCCGCAGTCCAGTTCGCCGCAGGAGGACAGAACGGCGCGCTCAACAGCGCCATGGCGACCGCGGACTACTGCGTGATCCTGCGGCCCTTCTCGGTCCCCGAGAACGACTATGCCGTGCCGCTCCACATCGGTGGTGGCTTCAAGTTCGACGCCGACCTGACCCAGGGTGCCGGCCGCATCCTCATGGGTCCGCGGGCCGTGTTTGGCGCTTCGCTCCTCGTGCCCGACCTGCCGATCGACTTCCACGCCGAGATCGCGCCGAGCTTCCTGTTCTACGAGACCCTCGGCTGGTCGGTCGACGGTCAGATCGGCGTTCGCTACTACCTGTGAAGCTGCGCTTCTGGGGCGTGCGCGGCTCCATCGCGGTGCCGGGTCCCGCCACGTGTCGCTACGGCGGCAACACCTCCTGCCTGGAGCTGCGGCACGGTGGCCACGCCCTGATCCTCGACGCCGGGACGGGCGCACAGGCCCTCGGGATGTCGCTGGGCACCGAGGGCGTGCGGGACATCGACGTGCTCTTCACCCACCTGCACGCCGACCACGTGTTCGGCCTGCCGTTCTTCGCTCCGCTGTACGCGCCGAGCTCGCGCATCGGCATCGGTGTCGCGGCCTGGGGCGCCGACGAAGCTCGGGAGCGCGTGGCGCGCTACCTCAACGGGCAGAACCATCCGGTGAGGCTGCGCGACCTGCCTGCGCCCGTGGACTGGCACGGCGTTCGACCTCAGCGCACCTTCGCCCGGGGTCCCTTCGAGGTCACACCGATCCGACTGAACCATCCGGGCAGCGCCGTCGGCTACCGGGTGGCTTGCGGAGGCGCGGTCCTGGTGCACGTCACCGACACAGCACCGTTGGCCCGTCCCGGAGAAGGCGTCGCCGCTGGTGGGACCCCGCCAGCCATCGAGCGCGACCTCGTCGACGCGATGCACGGCGCCGACGTGGTGGTCTTCGACACGATGTTCTCGGAGCCGGAGTACCTCGAGAAGATGACCTGGGGCCACGCGTATCCCGAGTACGCGCTGGCACTCGCGAAGGCCGCCGACGCGAAGCGTCTCGTGCTCTTCCACCACGCGCCCGCGGCCAGCGACGACGAGCTCGATCAGCTCGCGGCGTTCTGGTCGACCCACACCGAGCCGGTCGTCACGTTGGCCAAGGAGGGCGAGGTGGTCGACCTCGAGGGGTAGGGAGCTGGCTCGACGAGTCCGTCATGCTCGGCGCCATGACCGGCGTGTTCGTGGTGGTGGGACTCGCCTGGGCCACATTCGGACTCAACAGGCTCTGGGTAGCGCACCTGCAGCGCACGGCCGGCGGGGACTTCCAGCGCGCGGCCGCAGCGCTGGGGCTCGCGCCGCAGGCGCCGACCTACGGCCCGCGGCTCTGGGCCACGGGGGAGCTCGACGGACGCCCGATCCGGCTGGAGCTGCGCGGAGGCCTGCGCGGCGAGGTCCTTCGGCTGAAGGTGGGGCGCCGCCAGGTGCGGGCCCACCTCTGCGAGATCGAAGGGAGCGCGGAGTCCTGGGCGCTCGCCGCCCTCGCCGATCAATAGGTCGGGACCTCCGCGAGCTCGCGGCGCGTTGCGCGCTCCCGTCCAACCTGGCGGGCGTGATCGCGGAGCTGCTGGAGCACGTCGTCCAGGCCGTCGGGACTCTGCTCGCCCGGCAGCGAGCGAGCGAGGGCAACGCCGAGCCGCGCTTCCTCCAACGAGGCCATCGCGCAGTCCTGCAGGCTGGAGAGTCGGTGGCGCTCGAGCTGAAGGCGGGAGGCGTGGTCCAGCAAGCCCTCCATGTGGTCTGCCGTGGCGATCAGGCGCTCTCGGGTGTAGCTGTCGGACGCGGTCTCGACGTCGGCACGGAGCGTGGCGATGCGGTCACGAACGTCGAGCTCATCGACTTCCCTGAGCTCCAGATCGAGGGTCTGGAGCGCCTGTGCGAGGCGGTACACCCACGTAGCCAGCTCGGCCAGGCGGTCGCGCAGGTCGGCGTCCGGCCGCGCCGACCGGATGGTGCGGAAGAGCTTCAGAGCTCGGAGGGGCCGCTCGCGGTAGGGCTCGCCGAGGGTCATCTCCACCACCCGCCGCCGAGGGAGCGCCACCGGATGGACGAGGGCGAGGGGAAGCTGTGAGAGCGCGGCGAAGCCGCCGATCAGGGCGCCGGTCATGGCGAGACCCGTGGCGCCACCGAGGGGCAGGCTGCTGGCTGCCCAGAGTCCGATGCCGGCGAACGCCGCACCGGCGAGCGCGCCGTTCACGCCGTCGAGCCGATCGGTGGAGCGGTCCGCGCCCTGCACGGCCCACCAGCCCGCGACGGCGCCGCCGGCCATCACGGGCGACAGCCCGAGGCCCTCGGCAAGCCACGCGGCACCCACGGCACAAGCGACGACCACGGGAGCCCAGCCCGCTCGACGCGGACGGATGGAGATCGCGCCGATGGCGAGGGAAGCCGCCAGCACCGTCCCGGGCAGCTCGGCGAACCAGCCGGCCCAGGCGGCGGCGGCGGTCGCGGCCGATGTCCAGCCGGCCCAGCCGGCCACTCCGATCGCCAGGGCCACGGGGTGCTTCACCCGCAGGCCACCGATGCTGAGCTCAGTAGGCCGCATTGCGGTCAGCCTCCTTCGCCCGCTTCACCTGGTAGAGCGCCTCTGCGCTGCCCGGCTTCGCGACCTCCATCGTCGAGAAGCGCTCCTCGAGGCTGGACTCCATGGCCCGAAGCTTGGCGTTGTCGTACGCCGAAGCGGCGCTGGAGGCGCGCTCCAAGGACTGGGTCACCAGCCGCCTCATCCGCTGGGTGTCGCCGCGTTCGAAGGCCATGGTGGCCTGCTGGGACAGCACGGCAGCTTCCGCCTCGGCGGCGAGTGCCGCGATCTCGACGTTCACGCTCGCCGCGACCACGGCAGCGTCGTCGTGCACGCGCGCGTCCAGCTCGAGTGCTGTGGAGGGGGCGTCGCGTTGGCTGATCTGCACGCTGAGTACGTCGCGGGAGCCGACCGTACTCGGGTCGATCCGGACGCGCGCCACGACCTTGCGGCTCTGGGACGCGTGGAGGTCGCCGACGAGCACGCGCTCGCCGCCGCCACGCGGAGCGCTCTCGTAGCCGAGCACCTCCACGATCTCGACGCCGGGAGCCGGGACCAACGTGACCGCCACGGCACCGGCGGCGAGCGCCTGCGCCCGGTGGAGCTCGTCCTGGAACAGCGCCTGCAGCTCCGACGGATCGTCGACGAAGTGGTAGCTCCCGGCACCTCGATCCGCGAGGGACGCCAGCAGGTCTTCGTTGAAGTCCAGGCCGAGACCGAGCGTGCTGACGGAGAAGCCTCGCTCGGTCCAGGCGCTCACGAGGCTGGAGAGCTCGTCGGGATCGGTGATGCCGAGGTTGGCGCGCCCGTCGCTCAAGAGCACGATGCGATCGACGGCCTCGCCGTCCGATGCGCGGCGCGCCTGG
>CAZSAT010000088.1:17730-28796 GCA_964604675.1 uncultured Enterobacterales bacterium | reverse complement strand
GGACTCGAGGCCAGCCACCACGGCCAAGAGGCCCAGCGGGAGCGCCGCGAGCAGGGTGGAGGCCGCGCGGCCCCACCGCCCCAGCAACAGGTAGCCGAGTCCGGGCGCCAGCATCTGGAGGATCACGGCCAGGGGCTGCTTCCGGGGGGCGGTCAAAGGCTGTCCGTGCTTCGTTGACTTGGGGGTGCCGGAGGTTACCGGGCCGTCCGATGACGTTCCAGGATCTTATCCTCGCGCTGCAGCAGTACTGGGGAAAGCAGGGCTGTGCCGTGCTTCAACCCCTGGACGTGCAGGTGGGCGCGGGCACCTTTCACCCCGCAACCTTCCTGCGCGCCATCGGGCCCGACCCCTGGCGCACGGTCTACGTGCAGCCCTGCCGGCGCCCCGCGGACGCGCGCTACGGCGACAACCCCAACCGACTCGGCCACTACTACCAGCTCCAGGTGCTGATCAAGCCCTCTCCGGCCAACATCCAGGAGCTGTACCTGGGCTCGCTCGCCGCGATGGGCATCGACCTGGACAAGCACGACATCCGCTTCGTCGAGGACGACTGGGAGTCGCCCACCCTGGGAGCGTGGGGCCTCGGCTGGGAGGTCTGGCTCGACGGCATGGAGGTCACCCAGTTCACCTACTTCCAGCAGTGCGGAGGGCACGAGTGCGACCCGGTGAGCGTGGAGCTCACCTACGGCCTCGAGCGGCTGGCCATGTACCTGCAGGGCGTCGACCACTTCCGGGACATCACCTGGGTCGACGGCATCTCGTATGCCGATGTCTTCCTCCGAAACGAGCGCGAGCAGTCGGCCTACAGCTTCGAGCACTCCAACGCCGAGGCCCTCCTGGCCCAGTTCGACCGGTGCTTCGAGGAGTGCCGCGCGCTCGTCGAGGCCGGCCTGGCCCTTCCCGCCTACGACCAGTGCTGCATGTGCAGCCACCTCTTCAACCTGCTGGACGCACGGGGCGCCATCTCGGTTGCCGAGCGCGCGCAGTACATCCGCCGCATCCGCGAGCTCGCCTGCGCCTGCGCCGACGCCTGGGCGGCTGGGCTCGGAACCGAGGGGGTGACCTGATGGCGGATCTGCTCGTCGAGGTGCTCTGCGAGGAGCTTCCGGTCTCCATGATCGCGCCGGCGCTCGGTGCCTTCGAGACCGGGATCGTCGCCCTGGTCAAGGGCGTGCCCTTCGACCGCTCGCGGACCTTCTCCACCCCGCGACGCCTCACGGTGATCGTCGAGGGACTCGCGGGGGCGCGCCCGAGCGAGCGCCAGCTCGTCACGGGTCCCCCGCTTGCGGCGGCTCAGCGTGACGGTGCCTGGACACGGGCTGCGGAAGGCTTCGCACGGGGCAAGGGCGTGAGCACCGACGCCCTCCAGATCGTAGAGGGCCCGAGGGGGCCGGTGGTCGCGGTCTCGGTGGAGACCGGCGGCGAGACCGTGGCGGAGCTGGTCGCCGCAGGACTCGAGAAGCTGGTCCTCGGGCTGCCGTTCAAGAAGTCCATGCGCTGGCGCGCCGACGTGAAGGCCTGGGGCCGCCCCATCCGCGGCGTGACCGCCGTCTACGGCGGGAGCGTGGTCGAGTGCACGGTCGCGGGACTCGTCGCGGGAGGCGCCGTACAGGGGCACCGTCGCAGCCCCTTGGCGGCGGCCCCGGTCTCCACCGCGTCCGACTACCTGGCCGCCCTCCGCGAACGCTGGGTCGAGGCGGATCGTGGCGAGCGCCGCGCGCGCGTGGCCAGCGGCCTGGCGGCGGTCTGCGCGGCGGAGGGCGTCGTCCTGGCAGCCGACGAGGCCCTGCTCGACGAGGTCACCGACCTGGTGGAGTGGCCCACCGTGCTCGCCGGCCGTTTCGACGCCGAGCTCCTGGAGCTGCCCTCGCGGCTGCTCGAGGAGTCCATGAAGGTCCACCAGCGCTACTTCCCGACCACGGTCGACGGTGCGCTCTCCAACGTCTTCCTGGTCTGCTCGAACAACCCCACCGGCGACGCGGCCACCATCGCGGCTGGCAACGCGCGGGTGCTGCGCGCGCGCTTCGACGACGCCCGCTTCTTCTTTGCGGAGGATGCCAAGCTGAGCTTGGAACAGCACGGGGCCGATCTCGCCAAGATGCGGTGGGTGCGTGGCCTCGGCACCGTCGCCGACAAGCAAGAGCGCCTGGTCGCCCTCGCCGCAAGGCTCTCGGGCGCCATGGGAGCCGACGAAGCGCACGCGCGCCGAGCTGCCGCGCTCTGCAAGTGCGACCTGTTGAGCCAGATGGTGGGCGAGTTCCCCGAGCTGCAGGGGCACATCGGCCGCCTCTACGCGGTGGCAGGCGGAGAGCCCGAGGCGGTAGCGTTGGCGGTGGAGGAGCACTACCGTCCGCGCTTCGCCGGCGACTCGCTCCCGTCCACCCCGGAAGGCCTGGCCCTCGCGATGGCCGACCGGCTCGACACCCTCAGCGGCTGCTTCGGCATCGGGCTCTTGCCCAAGGGCTCGGCCGACCCGCAGGGGCTGCGCCGCGCGGCGGTGGGTCTGAACGCGCTCCTGCTCCACCGTGGGCAGCCGCAGGCGCTCCGTCCCCTGCTCTCGGCCGCCCTGGCGGGTCACGAGGGCCTCGAGCGCGACGCGGACGAGGTGGCCACGGACCTCGTGGGCTTCGTGGTCTCGCGGCTTCGCGCGATGCTGGCCGCCGATCACCGCACGGATGTGGTCAACGCCGTGCTCGATGCGCTGGGCGATGCTCCCACCGACGCCGATCCCGTTCGCCTGGCGGCACGGGTGGCCGCCGTCGACGCGCTGGCGAGCTCCGGTGAGTTCAGCGACCTGATGACCGCCTTCAAGCGCGTGCTCAACATCACCAAGGACCACGCGGGCGGACTCGTGCCTCATCCCGGCTCGCCGGCACCCGCATCGGCGGCGCTCCTGGCGGCGGTCCGAGCCCAGAGCGCAGCGACCGACGCGGCACTCGACGCCCTCGACTACGAAGGCGCCCTCGCGCAGATGGTGACGCTCAAGCCCGCCATCGACCGCTTCTTCGACGAGGTGTTGGTCATGGACGAGGATCCCGCGGTACGGGCCTTCCGGCTCGGACTCCTCAGCACGGTCGCCAGCACCTTCCTCGCTGTCGCGGACTTCCGCAGGATCTCCGAGTAGGGAGCCCACGATGCACAGCTACGTCTACTTCTTCGGCGGTGGCCAGGCCGAAGGCTCGGCCGCCCAGAAGCAGCTCCTCGGGGGCAAGGGTGCCAACCTGGCCGAGATGACCAACCTCGGGCTGCCGGTGCCCCCCGGCTTCACGGTCACGACGGACGCCTGCCTGCACTTCTTCGACCACGATCGTCAGCACCCCCCTGGCATGGACGATCAGGTCCGCGCCGGCGTGGCGCGGGTCGAGCAGCTCACGCAGAAGGGCTTCGGCTCCGCCGCCAACCCCTTGTTGTTCTCGGTGCGCTCGGGGGCGCCGGTCTCGATGCCCGGGATGATGGACACGGTGCTGAACCTCGGGTTGAACGACGACACGGTCCAGGGCCTGGCGCTCAAGACCGGCAACCCGCGCTTCGCCTGGGACAGCTACCGCCGGTTCCTGTACATGCTCGGCGACGTGGTGCTCGAGATCCACGGGAGCCGCTTCCACCGGGCGCGCAAGTCCGCCTTCGCCGACCTCGCTCCCGGTGACATGGACCTCGCCTCCCTCCAGAAGCTGTGCGGGATCTTCCAGGAGGTCATCTCCGAGGCGTGGGGGAGCTTCCCCGAGGATCCCTGGGATCAGCTCGACATCGCCATCGACGCCATCTTCCGCAGCTTCAACACGCCGCGCGCCCGCTACTACCGCAAGACGCACGGCATCCCGGAGGACTGCGGCACCGCGGTGAACGTCCAGACGATGGTGTTCGGCAACATGGGCGACGACTCCGGCACGGGGGTCGCGTTCACCCGGAACCCGTCCACGGGCGAGCGCGTGTTCTTCGGTGAGTGGCTGCCGAATGCCCAGGGGGAGGACGTGGTCGCGGGCACCCACACCCCCCGTCCCCTGAACCGTCAGAAGGAGGCCGACGCCGAAGGCACCCTTGCGGAGGACATGCCCGAGGTCTACATCCAGCTCAACGACCTGCAGAAGCGTCTCGAGGCGCACTACCGCGACATGCAGGACATCGAGTTCACCATCGAGCAAGGCACGCTGTACCTCCTCCAGACCCGCACCGGGAAGCGCACCCCGGCGGCAGCGGTCCAGATCGCAGTCGATCTCGAGCGCGAGGGTGTGATCGACCGCGACACCGCGCTCGGTCGGATCGAACCGGGCCTGCTCGAGATGGTGCTCCGGCCGGTGCTCGACCCCGACGCACCCCGTCGGGCGATCTCAGCCGGGCTGCCGGCCAGCCCGGGTGCTGCCTGCGGACGGGTGGTCTTCCACTCGGACGAGGCCCAGGACCTGCACGACCGTGGGGAGCAGGCCATCCTCGTGCGCATGGAGACCTCGCCCGAGGACATCCAGGGCATGACCGTGGCCGAAGGCATCCTGACCTCGCGGGGCGGCCAGACCAGCCACGCGGCGGTCGTCGCCCGGGGCATGGGCAAGCCCTGTGTGGTGGGCGCCACGGAGCTCTTGATCGACTACGGGCGCAACCTGTTCTACGCAGGCGACACCGTGGTGAAGCACGGCGACTGGATCACCATCGACGGGGCGCTGGGCGAGGTGTACGAGGGGCGGATCCCTACCCTCGCTCCCCCCACCGACAGCGACGCCCTCCAGGACCTGTTGAGCTGGGCGGACGAGAAGGCTGTGTTGGCCGTGAGGGCCAACGCCGACACGGGACGCGATGCTACCCGCGCCAGGGAGCTAGGCGCCATCGGCATCGGCTTGTGCCGCACCGAGCACATGTTCTTCAAGCCGGAGGCCCTTCGCTGGATGCGCGAGCTCATCGTGGCCGAAGATCAGAAGAGCAGGCTCCGCGCGCTCGCCCAGATCCTGCCGATCCAACGCACCGACTTCGTCGAGATCTTCCAGGCGATGGACGGGCTGCCCGTGACCGTGCGGCTGTTGGACCCGCCCCTGCACGAGTTCCTCCCCCACGAGGACGCCGACGTCGCCGAGGTCGCCGCGGATCTCGGCGTGCGCCTGGAGCGCCTGCGCACCCGGCTCTCCCAGCTCCGCGAGTCCAACCCGATGCTTGGTCATCGCGGCTGTCGCCTGGGCGTCACCTCCCCGGAGATCTATGCCACCCAGGTGCGCGCCCTGTTCGACGCGGCGTGCGATGTCACCGAGGCGGGTGGCGTGGTGCTCCCGGAGGTGATGATCCCGCTCGTGGCCCTCGACGGCGAGCTCATCCGGTTGCGCAAGGTCGTCGAGGACACCGCCGAAGAGGTCCTCGCCCAACGCGGCTGCCGCATCGACTACAAGGTCGGCACGATGATCGAGCTGCCCCGCGCCGCTCTGCTCGCCGACACCATCGCCCTCCACGCCGACTTCTTCAGCTTCGGCACCAACGATCTGACCCAGTTGACCTATGGCTTCTCGCGCGACGACATGGGGAAGTTCTTCCCCGCCTACGTGGACCTCGGACTCCTCCGAGACAGCCCCCTCGCCACCTTCGACGTCGCAGGCGTCGGGCAGCTGGTCCAGACCGGAACCGAGCGAGGACGTGGCGCCAACGAGCGCCTCAAGGTCGGCGTCTGCGGTGAGCACGGTGGCGACCCCACGGGTATCGGCTTCTTCCACCAGGTGGGTCTGGACTACGTCAGCTGCAGCCCCTTCCGCGTCCCCGTCGCGCGCCTGGCCGCGGCGCACGCCGCCATGGGCCTGCTCTAAGCCGTGATCACCACCCTGATGATGATGGCCTGCGTCGAGCAGGCACCTTCGCCCTTCGTCGGCGACTGCGCGGACTACCCCGCCCCGCCCTACGACTTCGGTGAGATCGGCATCGGCAGCTGCCTCGCGGGCCCGACCGATCTCGAGTGGGTCGAGCATGGCGGGCGCACCTACCTGCTCGTGCCCAACGCCAACCCCTGGCTGGACTTCACCGGCGGCAACGTGGTGTCGATCGACATCGACTCCGTGCCCCTGGACGGCAGCACCTCGCTGATGTCCGAGGTCGCGGCCTCGAGCCTGGAGATGCCGGACTTTCCCGGCTACGCCGCGATCGTGCCCGAGCTCGAGCTGATGCTCGTGCCCAACCGGCTGAGCGAGGAAGCGCGCACCCGGGTGGGCTTCGACGACCTCTACTTCCTCGACGTGTCGGATCCGGAGGCCGTGGACTTCGCCATCGTCGGTGAGGACGGCGAGCGCCTCCAGCTGATGAGCGACCCCGATCCGGTCGTCTACGACGCCGCGCAGGGCTGGGCCTACGTCGCGAACCTCACCTCCCACACCGTGAGCGTGGTCGACGTCCATGCCGACCCGGTCGAGGTCGTGGACGCGGTGGACTCGGCCTACCTGACCGCCGGCTTCTTCGTCGACAGCGACGGCAGCGGGTCGCGGGTGCAGCTCGCCGACACCGACATCCTCGAAGCCGAAGCGATGATCGACGACGAGTGGACCCTGACCTACGCCGCCGGTACCTGGCGCGTCTGGGTGCCGTCGGAGACCGGTCTCTACCGGCTCGACAGTTTCGGTGACCGGGTCTGGGACGCCTCTGCGCTCGGCGTGGAGCTCCATGGACCGGACGCCTCCGACGAGCTCGGCGAGCTCGAGGATCCGCAGCTGTTCCAGGATGCGTCCAGCACGCGGATGGCGTTCGTCGACGCCGAGGGCGGGGCGGTCTGGGCCGCAACGAGCGGCGAGTACCTCGGCGACTGGACCCTCGACGACACCGCGCTGTTGAGCCCGCGGACCGACGCCTGGGACCAGCTCCTCGGCGGTCCCGCGCCGCTTCAGGACGGCGGCACCACCTACCTGTTCTACGACGGGCAGGATGCCGCCTCCGGTGGCATCGGCCTGGCCGTGTCGGAAGACGGCGTGAGCTACGACCGTGCGGGGGACGACGGCCTGGTGCTCGCCGCCGGCAACGGCAGCCACGATGCGGTCCGCGCGGCCGACCCCTTCGTGATCTACGACGAGCAGGCCGAGGTCTGGCGCATGGTCTATGGCGCGTGGGACGGTGCGAGCTGGACCGTCGGGCACGCCACCAGCCCCGACCTGGTCACCTGGACCGCCGGCACCGAGGCGCTCTTCGTGCCGGACGACGGCGCCGACGCGCTGGCGCCCACGATGGCCTACACCGGCGACGCGTTCCACCTCTGGACCACGCGGCCCACCGAGGACGGGTGGGGCCTCGGTCTGGCCACGTCGCCGGATGGCTACGACTGGACCGACCAGGGCATCGTGGCGTCGCTCGACAGCGCGCTCACCAGCGGGGAAGCTCCCGAGGTCGCGCTGATGTCGGAGCCCAGCCGGACCTGGTCGCTCCAGGCTCGCGGAGGCGGCTGGCAGGGCGTGTCGCTCCAAGCCGGCAGCAGCCTCGCGTCGAGCTACGGCTACGAGCTGAGCCTCTCGTCTGGCGCGCACCTCTTCGGAGAGCTCGGTCCGTCCGAAGCCCAGAACGGCGTCTCGGTGGGCTCCTGGATGGTGGACGAAGGCCGGGTCTACCTGACCTTCACCGACGGCGAGGGGACCGACCACATCGGCTACGCCGACTGGAACGACGGCGACCCGAGCATCGCCGACACGGTGCTGCTCTCGGGCGACGAAGGGTCCTTCGACGAAGCCGGAGTGTTCTCTCCCGTGGTCTACGCGCTCGACGACGGAAGCTACGCGATGCTCTACGCCGGCTCCTCCGGTGGAAGCACCACCATCGGCCTGGCCACCTCGGCCGATGGCGTGAACGGCTGGTCCAAGCAGGGCGAGGTCCTCGGGCTGAGCGACGCCTGGGATGCGGCCTCGGTCGTGCCCGGCTCGGTCGTGTCCACCGACAACGGCTTCGCGCTGTACTACACGGGAAGCGACGGCGAGCGCCGCCGGATCGGCCTGGCCACGTCGTCCGACGGCCTGTCCTGGACCCGCGAGGAAGGTGACGAGAAGCCGTGGGCCTTCGACGAAGGCGCGCCCGGTGAGTTCGACGACAGCGACGTCTTCGATCCCTGGGTGCTGCGCGACGACACCACCGAGCACCTCTGGTACGCCGGGAGCGATGGCGAGCGCGACCGGATCGGGTACGCGTCGCGCCCCCTGGACGGCTCGGCCGACTGGGAACGGGCCGTCAGCCCGGTCACCGACGAGGTCCGGCCGGCGCTCGTGCTGCTCGATGGCAGCTTCGACCTCCTCGGGGCGCGGCACCCCGTGGTCACGGTCACCGACGCGGGTCGCTTCGAGATGCTCTACACCGGTGACGACGGCACGACGCCGCGCGTCGGTCTCGCGGTCGGGCCAGTGGCCGACACCCTCTACCGGGCCCATCGCCACCCCACGGTGGGCGACACGCTGACCTACTGGACCTTCGAGGGCGACGAGGGCGACGAGCAGGCCATCTCGCTCGAGGCGGTGGTCGACGGCATCGGCGTGACCGGCATCGGCGTGAGCCACCTCTACCTGGACCCGGCGAGGGGCTTCCTCTACGTCGCGTCGAAGCTCGCCAGCTACATCTACGTCATCGACGTGCGCGACGACTCGGAAGGCTCGTTCCACGACAACTTCCTCGGCGTGGAGGCGCTGCTGGTCGCGGAGACCACCTCGGGGGCCACCGGCTTCCGCGGCATGCTCGTGCCAGAGGGCTCCAGCTGGCTCTACGCGGTCAACGACAGCCCCGAGTCCGTGATGATCCTCGACCTGAGCGTGGTGGAGGACGATGACCTGAGCGACGTGTACCGCGACGTCGTGGTCGGCTACCTGCCCACCCCGAACGCCGGGTCGGCCGATGCGGGCAGCGACACGCTCGCGTCGGTCGGTCCCTCCCAGCTCGTCGAGCACCTCGACTGGCTCTTCGTCGCCAACTTCAACGCCAACACCGTGGGTGTCTACGACCAACGGCTCGGCAACTACGGCAGCCTGATGCACGAGATCGAGGGGCTCGGCGAGAACCCCCACGCGCTGTCGGTGTCCCCCGACGGATCCTTGATGGCCGTCGCCAACTACACCGGCGATGTGGGGGACGGTTTCGCCGAGTCCAGCATCTCGCTGGTCGACGTCGACCCGGACAGCCCGACCTGGCTGCAGGTCGTCGCCAGGGTGGCGAACCGATGAGCGCGCTGCTGATGACCTTCGCGGTCCTGTCGGGCTGCAACGACGTGGTCGTGCTCGAAGCGCGGATGGACGGGCCTGCCGGGGCGGCCGTGCTGCACCCGGACCAGGGCGGTCCGTTCTACGAGCCCATCGGCTTCGTGTCGAACGCCCGAAACGGGCGCATCTGGCCGCTGGACCTCAAGCATGGTTGGGTCGTCGCCGACGACTCGGCCGCGCCCTTCCTCGCCGGCGTGCCCATCCCCACGGGTCAGCGGCGCATCCTCGGTGACGTGGTCGCCTACGCACCCACGTCCGACGTCGTCACGCTGTTCGTGGCCGACGCCTTCACGGGTACCTTGCTCGAGGTGCCGTACGTCACCGGGGTCGACGGTGACGCGCCGGTCGAGCAGGGCGCCACGGTCACCGTCGAGCCCAGCTTCGTGGACGCCGATGGCAGCGGGGACGCGCCGGTCTTGACCCTGGTCGAGGCGCGCCCAGGCTACGCCACCACGGAGAGCTGGACGGTCACCTTCACGGGCTCGGTGTGGACGGTGGAGGGCACGCGCAGCGGCCTGCAGTACGGCCAGGCTTCGGCGCAGCGGCCGTACGCCTCCGACAACGCCGAGATCGAGTTCGTCATCGAGGGCACGGCGACCGAGGGCGACCGCTTCGAGTTCAGCATCGACACAGGCATCGTGGAGCACGACGTCGGTGGGCTGGTGCAGGCGCTGTGGATGCACCCGGAGGGCGCGGTGATGCTCGCGAGTGTGTACGACCTCGACACAGCGGAGACGGGCCTGGTCGCCGTGGACCCGGCCACCGGCGCGCTCCTCGGCGCGCTGGACCTGCCTGCCGATTCGGTGCCCTGGCGCATGAGCGGCGACCCCGCGGGCGATCTGGTCTACGTGGCCGACGCCCGGAACCCCAGCGTGTTCGAGCTGGTGCTGCAGGTGGACGATCCCTCGGCCTCGGCCGTGCGTGAGCTTGCCGTCCAGGGGCCTGTGGCCGACGTGGCCTGGCAGGGTGACGGTGACTACGAGCACCTCTTCGTGGCGGTGGCGGGGGAGAACCGCGTCGACGTGTTCGATCTGCTCGCCGACGCATGGCTCGACGTGAACCCCTACACCGAGGCCGTCGACGGCATCCGGGTCGAGAGTCCGGTCACCGGCCTCGCCCCCAGCATGGGCGAGGTGTTGCTCCAGGAGGAGACCACCTGGGGCGATCGCACCAGCGACGAGGTCGTCGCGATCTCCACCTTCGACGGCGTGATGGTGCTCGCCGAGGCGTCCACGGGTTGTCTGGCGGTAAACCTGGGTGGTCCGTCGTCCACGGCCGACAGCGACAGCACCTTCTCCGACGAGTCGCCCGCCTCCAACCCACTGATGTCCGAGAGCGAAGCCACCGGGCAGGTGGTGCAGGTCAATCCCTGTGGCGGCCTGGCTGAAGACGAGGCGTGGACCGCGACCTTCGATGGCGCCGCCGGAGCCTGGGTGGTCGATGGCGAACGCGCGGGCGAGCAGGCGAACCTCGCCTACGAAGACGAACGCTACGTCAGCGACGAAGGCGTGTTGAGCTTCCTCATCCTCGCGGGTCAGAACCCGAGCAGCCACGGCGATCAATACAGCTGGACCGTGTACGACAACGTCGTCGAGATCAACGGTGACCTCGACCGCGACGGCGACATCGATCAGGAGCTCGAGCTCCCCGCGCGGCCTGTGGCGTACAACTACCTGGCCGGGGCCACCGGCGGCGGCTGGGACGAGCTCAACGAGAAGACCGGTGTGCTCTGGCCGCTGACGGACGACAACACGGTCGTCCGGGTGAACCTGCAGGCGGCGGCGATCGAGGTCGTCTGGGATTAGCGTGGCTGCGGCTCGCGCCGCAGCCACGCTTCCTCGTCCCTGGCCCTGCGGGCGGGACGCGGACCATGTCCTTCCCTGAAGG
>CAZSAT010000088.1:0-17630 GCA_964604675.1 uncultured Enterobacterales bacterium | reverse complement strand
CGCACGCCTCCGGCGCGCTGACCCCCCACCGAGGGGAGTGGCCAGGCCGCAGCCAGGCTTCCTCGTCCCTGGCCCTGCGGGCGGGACGCGGACCATGTCCTTCCCTGAAGCGGAGGCCTTGCGACAACGCCGCGTGAACTTCCAGGACCGCGGGAACGCGGATCGCGTCGAATACGTGCGCCTTCCGTTCGTATCCCCGCCAGAACTTCCCCCAGGAGCACACCGTGGAGCTCGGAGTCACCTTCGTCCTCGCCCTCGTCATGGCTGGCCTCTGCGGCCTGCGCGCCTTCCTGCCACCGCTTGTGGTCGGCTGCATGATGATGGCCCAGTCCCCGTCGGATGAGACGACCGCCCTGCAGGCCGCTGGCATCCTCGTGCTCCTCACGCTCGGCTTCGTCGAGTGGGTGGCCGACAAGATCCCGGTCATCGACCACGTGCAGGACACCGTGGCGACGGTCATCCGCCCGATCATCGGGGGGCTCACGGCGGTGATGGTGATGCAGTACGACGGCGGGGTGCTCAGCGCGCTTCCCGCCTTCCTGGCCGGCGGTGCTGCGGCGCTCGGCGTGCACGCGCTCAAGGCCACCACCCGTGGCGTGAGCACGGTGAGCACAGGCGGCGCGGCCAACCCCGCGCTGTCGATCCTCGAGGACGTCACGGTGCTCGGCCTCGTGGTCGCCGCTGGGATGGCGCTCGCTGGCTAACGCCGCCGGCGCACCAGCAGGCCCAGCCCGAGCAGCCACAAACCACCCGCAGCGCCCGCGCAGCCACAGCCGCCGGGCGCTTCGTCGAACACGAAGCCCGTGTCGACCGGCTGCACGGGCAAGGTGACCGTCACGTCGACCTGCACCTCGCCGCTGCTCCAGGCATCGTGCACCGCCAGCCGGAGCGTGTCGGTCCCGTAGTAGTCGAAGTCGGCAGCCACCGTCAGCTGCCCTTCGGCGCTCACCTCCGCGGACCCGTACACCGGCTGGGCCAGCACCTCGAAGGTGTGGTCGTCGTCCGGATCGGGATCGCCGGGGTCCACGGTGACGGTGACGCTCCCGCCGCTCTCTACCTCCACCGACGGCACGGTCGGGGAGGGGGCCACGTTCTCCACCCCCTCCTTCGCGCAGACCGGCTCCTCCAGCACGTGCCCGGTGGTCTCTTCGACCCAGCTCCGAACGGCGTCCACGCGTACGTAGATGCCGCCGTCGCCGCAGGGCACGTCGGAGGGATCGGCGCCGCGGGAGGCGAGGCCGGCGAGCAGGTGCTCGCCCCAGGCGGTCGCCAGGAACAGGGGCCCGCCCGAGTCGCCATAGCAGGTGTCCACGCCGTCGCCGCCGGCGACGATCTCGCCGTCCGGCATCGCGCCCTCCGTGCAGCCACGGCTCCTGTCGTCGCACGCTGCCGTCTCCACCAGGAGCTCGGCGGTCATCAGCACGTCCGGATAGGTCGAGCCCCATGCGTCGACCGCGCCGAAGCCGGCGATCACCGCGCTCGCGCCGTCCACCAGGAGGTCCGCCCCGCAGCCGAGCGCGAGCGGCGTGGGAGTGGTCTGCGCGTCCTCGGCCAGGACAAGGGCGAGCACGTCGTAGCTGTAGCTGTAGTCCGGGTAGGCGTGCTGGCTCGCGATCTCGGCCCACTCTCCGGGTGTGTCCACCGTCAGGTCGGTGGCGCCGAGCCACACGCCCTCGATCTGGTTGTCGCGGCAGTGTGCGGCGCTGAGCACCACCCGGGGATGGACCAGCACACCGGTGCAACTGGGCTCACCCCGCGCGATGAGCGACGCCACCGACGGCCAGTCCTCGGGCTCGGCGGCCTCGCCACCGACGATGGGCGGCGGCGCCGCGCCGAGCAGGAAGAGCCAGATCACGGCGTCAGGCTACTCGGCCTTCGAGGCCGTCGCCGTGCGCTCGCCGAAGAAGGCGTCGGTCTCGCGCAGCAAGGCCTGCAGGGTCTCGGCACGTTCGTCGCTGCCTTGCTCGAACTCCAGCGCGAGCGCGTGCTCCAGGCAGCGTCGCGCTCCGCCGAGATCGCCGGCACGGGCACTCAGGGCGGTGCCGCGGCTGTAGCGCTCCGCGGCGAGCTCCGGGGCGCCTGCGGCGGCCGCTGCGTCACCCATCGCCCGCAAGGTGCTGGCCGCGGCGAGCCGCTCCCCCAGCCGTTCGTAGAGATCGAGGGCGCGCGCCAGGTGCTCGTCGGCTTGCCCTTGCCGTCCCTGGCGCAGCCGCAGCTCGCCCCAACGTCGCTCGACGGCGGCGCGCAGCGTGGGGTCGTCGTGGCTCGAGAGATCGGCTTCGGCGAGGTAGCGCTCGGCGCTGGCGAGCTCGCCCCGCGTCAGGGCCAGGCTCGCGCGTCCGAGCTCCAACGAAGCGAGCTCGAAGCCGGGGCGTGGTTCCGCCGACAGGGCGGCGCCCGCGAGCTCGTACAGGCTCTCGGCGCCCACGACCTCGCCCGCCGCCACGGCGGAGTCGCCGTCGGCGCGCAGCGTGGCCGCAACGCCGAGGTCCTGTCCGCTTCGACGCCAGATCGCGCGCGCCTCCCGGTAGCAGGCCTGCGCGCTGCGCTTGCTCCCACGAAGCACCATGTGGTCGCCCACCCGGCGTGAGAGCACCGCGCGGACCGTGGGGTCGGTCACGAGGCCTGACACCGCCTGGGTGAGGGCCTCCGTGCCCGCCCGGACCAGCCCGCTGTCGAGGAGCACCGCGCCGTCCGCCGCCTCGATGAGCGCCCGCTCGCCGGCCTCGAGTGGCAGCCCGCGTGCCTCGACGAGCACCGAACGCCCGAGGTCGGGTTGCCCGACGCGAGCGAGCAGCCGCGCAAGGGCGGCGGCAGCCCAAGCGCGCGTCCACGCGTCGGGCAGGCTTCGGTAGAGCAGGCGCAAGAGCTGCACGTCGCACTCCCTGGGCAACCACGGAGGCGAGCGTCCGACGGCCAGCTCGAGGAGTGGCTGCGCGAGGGGTTGCAGGGTCGCGGCCGCCGTGGCCGGGTTGCCGCGCAGGCTGGCCGCCACCGGGTCGCGCAGCACGCAGAGCCCCCGCACCGCGACTCGATGGGAGTCGTCGACCCCCCGAGGCGCAGCCTCGCGGGTGCCCGCCGGCAGCCACGCCAGCGCGCGAGCATCGCGTCCTGCCGGCAGATCGGTGTCGGGTCCAGCGTTCCAGGGGGCCGGGTCCAGACCCAGGACCGGCAGGCCCTCGAGACCGTCGCTTCCCACCGCGAGCACGCGGAGCTCGGGGGCGCGCGCCAGGATCGGGTCCAGCGCTTCGTGCAGGCGCGGCACCGCGCACCCCTCCAGCAACAGCACGCGGCCGCCCAGGGCGCCCAGCTGCGCGCCCACGGCCGTGGTGTCTCCGAAGGGGACCACGTCCAGCGCGTCGCCGACCGCCCGCACCAGGTCTTCGGCGGACTCCGCCCCCTGGCAGCGCACCGCGTGCACGGCACCGCCCAGCTGCGCCGCCATGGCTGCGAGCAGAGGCGTCGCCTCCCGTCCGGCCGGGAGCGCTGCCGCCACCACGGACGCGCTCCCGAGCGCCCCGGCCACCCGGTCGACCAAGGCCTCGGGAACGGGCTCGCGCCCCTCGAGGGCCAGCCAGGCGGGGGCTGACACCAAGCACTCCTCCGGGTTACGGCGTGGGCCTTTCAGCGCCCCACCTCGTCTACCACAACGTCACCTCCAGAGGGGATCTCGATGAGCCTCGACAGCATCCGCACCATTGGCGTCCTCGGCGCCGGTCAGATGGGCAACGGCATCGCCCAGGTGGCCGCCACGGCCGGCTACGACGTCACCCTCGTCGACATCTCCCCGACCGCACTGGAGAAGGCCCAGGCCACGATGCGGAAGAACCTCGCGCGGCTCGTGAAGAAGGAGAAGCTCACGGCGTCGGCGGCCGATGCGGCCTTGGCCCGCGTCGCCCTGGTCACCGAGACAGCGGGCTTCGACGGCAGCCAGGTCGTGATCGAGGCAGCCACCGAGAACGTCGCTCTCAAGTACCGGCTCTTCGAAGACCTGGCTGAGAAGACCTCGTCGGACACCCTGCTGGTCTCCAACACCTCGAGCATCAGCATCACCGCCATCGCGGCGCACACCGATCGACCCCACCTCGTCGCCGGCATGCACTTCATGAACCCCGTGCCGGTGATGAAGCTGGTCGAGGTCATCCGAGGTCTCGGGACCACGGACGCCACCTTCGACACGGTCTGTGCGCTGGCGCAAGCCATGGGCAAGACGACGGTCGAGGGTCGGGACATGCCCGGCTTCATCGTGAACCGTGTCTTGATGCCCTACATCAACGAAGCCGTGTGCGCCCTCTACGAAGGCATCGGAACCGTCGAGGACATCGACACCGCCATGAAGCTCGGCACCAACGTGCCGATGGGGCCGCTCACCCTCGCCGACTTCATCGGGCTGGACACCTGCCTCGCCATCATGGAGGTGCTGCAGGACGGCCTGGGCGGATCCAAGTACGCCCCGTGTCCGCTGTTGCGCAAGTACGTCGAGGCGGGCTGGCTGGGCCGCAAGAGCGGTCGCGGCTTCCACACCTGGGAGCGCTGATGTACAAGTACCTGCACCTGGACAAGCGGGGCTCGACGGCGCTGGTCACCCTCGACCGCCCGAAGGCGCTCAACGCGCTCAACGCGGGGCTGGTCGACGAGCTCGCCGCGGTGGTCGCCGAGGTGGCCGCCACGGAAGGGCTGCGCGCCTTGGTGGTCACCGGCGCGGGACGCGCCTTCGTGGCGGGCGCTGACATTGCCGAGATGCAAGCGATGACGCCGCAGGACGCGCAGGCCTTTGCGCGGCGAGGGCAGGCTGTCGGCGAAGCGCTCGAGAGCCTGCCCATCCCCACGATCGCCGCCGTCAACGGCTTCGCCCTCGGCGGTGGCTGTGAGCTGGCGATGTGCTGCGACATCATCCTGGCCAGCGACAAGGCCCTGTTCGGCCAGCCCGAGGTCAAGCTCGGCGTCATCCCCGGCTTCGGCGGCACGCAGCGTCTGTCCCGCTACGTCGGTCGTCAGCGTGCCCGGGAGCTCTGCTTCACGGGGCGCAACGTCAGCGCCTCGGAAGCGGTCGTGCTCGGCCTGGCCATGGCGATGGTCGAGGGTGACGTCGTCGAGGCGGCCCTGAAGCTGGCCAGCAAGATCGCGCGCAACGGTCCGCAGGCCGTGGGCCTCGCGAAGCGCGCCATCAACGAGGGGTCGGACGGCCAGCTCGCCGCCGGCCTGGAGCTCGAAGCCGAGCTCTTCGGTGCCTGCTTCGGCGACGAGCAGGTCGAAGGCATGGCCGCCTTCCTCGAGAAGCGTTCGCCCACCTTTTCCGCCTGAGCCCCCCGGGAGATCCCATGTTCGAGCTGTCCGAAGACACCCAGGCCATCCGAGATGCCGCGCGCGAGCTCGCTCGCGACGCCATCCTCCCTGGGGCCATGGAGCGCGACCGCACCCACGCCTTTCCGGCCGAGCTCGTCGACCAGCTCGGCGAGCTCGGCTTCATGGGCATGTTCGTGCCCGAGGAGTACGGTGGCGCCGGCTTCGGCGTGCTCGACTACGTCGTGGCGCTCGAGGAGATCTGCTACGCGGACGCGGGCGTCGGCGTGGTGATGAGCGTCAACAACAGCCTGGTCTGCTACCCGATCCTGAAGTTCGGCAACCACGACCAGAAGAGCCGCTACCTACCGGCGCTCGCGAGCGGGGAGAAGCTCGGATGCTACGCCTTGACGGAGCCCGAGGCCGGCTCCGACGCGGGCGCCCAGAAGACCCGCATCTCCCGCGACGGCGACGACTACGTGCTCGACGGCACGAAGATGTGGATCACCAACGGGCCCCAAGCGGATGTGTGCGTGGCCTACGCCTCCCACGATCCCGCCGAACGTCACCGCGCCGTCAGCGCCTTCATCATCGAGACCGAGAGCCCTGGCTTCGCCGTGGGCAAGGTCGAGGAGAAGCTCGGCATCGCCTGCTCCGGCACCAGCGAGCTCATCTTCGACGGGCTCCGGGTCCCTCCCCAGAACCTGATCGGGGAGGAGCGCGGTGGCTTCAAGGTGGCCATGGGCACCTTGGACGGGGGCCGCATCGGCATCGCAGCGCAGGCCCTGGGCATCGCGCAGCGCGCCTTCGACCTCGCCGTGGCGTACGCAAAGGACCGCAAGGCCTTCGGGCGCCCTATCGCCGACAAGCAGGCCATCCAGTGGATGCTCGCGGACATGGGCACCCGCATCGACGCGGCCCGCCTGCTGACGTGGCGCGCTGCCAGCATGAAGGACCGCGGCGAGCGCGGCAGCCGGGAGTGTTCGATGGCCAAGCTCTTCGCTTCGGAGACCGCGAACTTCTGCGCCGACAGGGCCCTGCAGATCCACGGTGGCTACGGCTACAGCAAGGAGTACGAGGTGGAGCGGCTCTTCCGGGACGCGCGCATCACCACCCTCTACGAAGGCACCAGCGAGATCCAACGCCTCGTCATCGCCAAGAGCTTCCTGGCCTGATGCCCGACAAGCGCCACATCCGCGTGCTCGTCGCGAAGCCGGGCCTCGACGGTCACGACCGGGGAGCGAAGGTGGTCGCCCGCGGCCTGCGTGACGCCGGCTACGAGGTCGTCTACACGGGCCTGCACCGCACGCCCGCACAGATCGCCGAGACCGCGCTCCAGGAGGACGTCCACGTGGTCGGCCTCTCGGTGCTGTCGGGGGCTCACCTCGCACTGCTGCCGGCGGTCGTGAGCGAGCTCCGCGCTCGCGGGCTGGACGATGTCCTGGTGGTCGGCGGCGGCATCATCCCCGAGGCGGACGCTACTGCGCTGCGACAACAGGGGGTGCACGAGGTGTTCCCGCCGGGCACCCCGATTCGTGCCATCGTCGACTACATCGAGAACCACGCACCGACACGCTGGTGATTCGGGGCCCTCGCACCCCTCACCTCCACTAAGATGTCCAGGGCTGGTCACACGGGCACGTGCCAGGACGGAGGGCGCTCTGAGCAAGCGTAGAAGGGCGCGAGACCGTTCCGCCCTGATCGTCGGCACGAGCACCGAATACCTGGGGCGGAAGCCCCTTCCGATCGTGGTGCGCACGCGCCCCGTGCTCCTCATCCTCGGGGAGGCCGGCACGGGCAAGACCATGGTCGCCCGCCGCATCCGGGGGCAGAACGCCATGCGGCTGAAAGGGGAGGCGCTCCAGGACGCCTGCGCCAGGGCGGTGCGACGCGGCCACTGGCCCGACGAGCTGCTCGAGGCCGACAGCCTCATCCTCGACGGGCCGACGTACCTGAACCGGCGGCCCGGTGTGGTTCGGCTGTTGTCGGCGCTCCTGGTGGCGCGGGCCGAGGCCAAGAACCCCACGGTCATCTGCCAGGGCAAGTCCGACGACACGGCCATGCTGTTGCTCGATGAGCTCGAGCCTGGACTGCGTGTGACCATGACCCTCCGCTTTCCGATCGGCCGCGGCCGCGTCCGCTTCGCTGTGCGCATGTGCCACCAGCTCGGCCTCGAGACCTCGGTCGGCCGCTCCCTCGACGTCAGCGAGCCGTGGACCTACCGCAAGGTCGTACGGGCCCTGCACGCTCACCGCCGTGAGCTCGACCCCGACGTCACGTCAGGGGACTAGGTCGCCCACGTGGCCGTGCGCCTGGCGCGCGAGGTACAGGAGCCGGTTCGCCTCCGCGGGGCTCATCTGCACGCGGTCGAGCCGCTGGTAGAGCTCGACGCGCGTCTCGAGCGCGAGGCCAGCCACGTGGAGGGACACCGCTCGGCCAGCGAAGACCGCGCGAGCGATCGGTCGGGCGCCTGCGGGCGCCAGGGTGGGATCCGCCGAGAAGGCGACCGCCTGGACCACGGAGGCCTGCAACCCGCGGCCCTGGAGGTAGAGCGCGCCGCTCTCCGGCGCCAGCTCCGCGGCGGTGCGCTCGACCAGTGCACGGTCGGGCACCCGGCTCGGGTTGTCGGGGAGCGCGCAGCGGTAGACCCACATCGCGCCGATGCCGTGGAGGAGCCCTGCAAGGTAGGCCGTCGCCCGGCTCCCTGGAAGGCTCGCGGCCGCGAGGTTCGCCGTCATCAGCCCCAGGGCGCGCTCACGGTTCGAGCGCGCCTCGAAGCCGGGTGCCACGTACACGCGCGCCGTGGAAGCTTCCAGCACTGCGACCCGCCACAGCGCGTCCAGGCCGAGCCGGGAGATCGCCTGCTCGATCGAGGCCGACGCGTTGCCCGCCCGTGGCCAGGCCTGGCGCCACACCTCGAGCACCAGCTCCGGGTCCCGCTCCAAAGCGCGTGCGACGTCGCGCAGCGCGACCTGTTCACGCGAGAGCACCTGGAAGATCCGCCCCGCGGCCTCGGGCGAACGTCCGAGCATCGGATCCGGACGGCACAGCCGCTCCACGAGCCCCCCGAGGAAGCTGCGCTCTTCCGGGCCGTCGGCGTCCTGCACCAACCGGTCGACCCGCGCCCGCAGGCGCTGTTCTGCGCTGTCCGCGGTCTGGCGTGCATGCCAACTCAGCGCAACCGTCATCGAGGTCTCCCGTGTCCCATTCAACGGCTCAGGAGGCGTCCCGCATGAGTGCGCGCGGCTCCGGCGGCGCTCATTCCACGTACCCCATGGCCTTCAGCTCCTCGAGCTGGTCGGCGGGGGCGCTGCCCCAGCTGGGGTCCAGGTGCGCGCGAACCCCCTCGACCGGTCCGATCACGGCGCCCGGCTCGAGGCGGCCGAGCAGGGCCGGGGAGGGGGCCACCAGCTGACCGGCGGGATCGAGCACCACCCGCACGTCGCCGACCGACAGGCTGGCGTCAGGCGCCGACGAGAAGCGCATCGCGACCACCGCGTCCGAGAGCATCGGGCCCGGCTCCACGCGCACCACTCGGCGGTCTTCGCTCAGGGTCACGCGGGCGACGTCGTCGGGCAGACGCTTCGGTCGCTCCCCCCACGCTTCGTTCGCCCGGCGCTCTTCGCCGGCCTCCGGGTCGACCAGCCAGGCGTCGTCGATCGGCTCGGCGAAGTGCAGCTCCGCGGGCTCTGCAAGGTAACGGAGGTGCAAGCGCCAACCGGTCCCTACGGCCCACCCCGTCGCCTCGCCCAGCGCGACGCGCCACCTCCCGAGATCGGCCGACCCCGACAGGTCGTGCTGCTCGCCGGGGTCGGCCCGCAGGTCGAACAGTTCCTCGTGGCCGTCCCACGTGCGGAGCAGGTACTTGTGCCCTGCCTGCACCACACCCCAGGTCTCCCGGGCGTAGCCCACGTGGCCGAGCGGCAGCGCGCGGTCCGTCCAGGCCTGGTGCGGCTCCTGCCAGGTGGCGGCCAGGGATTGGCCGTCGAGGCCTTCGGTCGGCAGGCTGACGAGGTCGAGCACGGTGGGCACGATGTCTGCGAGCGACGCTGGGGTCCCGACCGTCAGGGGACCGTCCACGCCGCCGGGCGGCCGGATCCAGAGCGTGCCCTTGACGAGCTCCTGGTAGAGCGTGTGGTTGTGTTCGTACCCGCCGTGGTCCCAGAACTCCTCGCCGTGGTCGGAGAAGAGCACCACCAGGGTGTCGCCGGGGAGCTGCTCGATGCCCTCGAAGAGCCGTGCGATCCCCTCCGCCGCGAAGCGCACCTCGCCGTCGTAGCGCGCTCGAAGCCACGCGCGGTGCTCCTCTCCGAGCAGCTTGTTGGCGTCCATCGCCTCCAGGTCCCACCGGTTCAGCTCGACCTGGAGCGGGCCCTTCGCCCCCGCCTCGTACCGGCCATCGTACGCCGCAGGTGCCCGGTAGAAGACGTGCGGGTCGATCAGGTGGAGGAAGAGCAGGCTGTCGGTGTCGCGGTTCGCGGTCAGCCAGCGGAGCCCACGGTCCACCTGATCGTCGGCTTCCTGATCACTGTCCATGCGCCAGAGGCCGTAGCCCTCGTGGAACCCGAACCGGGGCACCAGGTGCACGTTGGCCACGATGCCGGCGGTCGCGAACCCGGCTTCGCGCATCCGCTCCCCGAGGGTCTTCGCACCGATGGCGGCCAGGGGCCAGCGGCCAGTCAACGCGGTGCGGAAGCTCGGACGCGTGCGGGGTGCGGGGGTGTAGGCGTCGCTGAACAGCACGCTCTCGGCCGCCAGCGGGTCCAGCGGCGCGGTGGTGTCCCGTTCGTACCCGTGTTGTGTGACGGCGTCCCAGCGCAGGGTGTCCACACCGACGAGCACCACACGACGCGGCTCGTGCGCGCTCCGTGAGCGGACCTGCGGGTCGGACACCACCACGTGGTCGTAGAGCGGCGAGCCGTCGGGCTCGCTCTCGAGCGACACCGTCCTCGATCCCGCTTGGGACGAGAGGTCCACCACCACGTCGGTCCAGGTGCCCACCGAAGCGGTGACGCGGCTGACTTCGACGCCGTCCACCCGCAGCACGACGCTCGCACCATCGCTGGGTTCGGCGTCCTCCAGCAGGGGCCGGAGCAGACCCACACCGAAGCGCAGCGAGGCCTGTTCCGGCAGGTCCACCCGCCAGGTCGCGCTGGAGGGGGCGGGGAGGAGCAGCGAGGGCCGTGTCTCGCGCTGGAGCGTGGCGTCGAGGCGGACGAAGGCGTCCTCGGAGAGGCCGGAGCGCCGCAGGTCGCGCCGGGCCCAGGTCTCGGCGCTCCCGGTGCTGACCAGCTCGAAGTGCTCGTCGTTCGGGTCGTCTGGCCAGGCCACCACCACGTGCCCTTCCTTGACGTCCCAGCTTCCGCTGCTCCAGGGTCCCGGGAGGTTGGTGAAGGGCAGGACCTGGAGCGCGCGGTGCACCTCGAGCCCATCCGGCTGGGCGAAGTAGCTGCGCTTCGGCAGGCGCACGGGGAGGGGGGTGGACCAGGCGGGCATCTCGTCCCAGCCCAGCCCCTCGACCCGCTCGAAGCCCTCCAATCGAAAGCGCCCGGTGGTGTCGAGATCCGGGGGCAAGGTTCCGGACGAGAGGTCGAGCTCCGCGGGCAGCTCGAGCAGCCGCTCGATCACGGGGGCCCGGGGTCGATCGAAGGGCAGGGCAGGCGGCGCCGGCTGGCAACCGCCCAGGACCCACGCGAGGATCACGGGCCGAAGAAGATCGAGGTGCTGCCTCCCGCGGACGAGCCGTCGTCGTCGCCGGTCGCGCCCAGCAGCATGTCGGCGAAGCCGTCCTGGTCGATGTCACCGACGGCGAGGCCCTGACCGAGCTGATCGGAGCTGCTGTCGCCCTCGAACACCGCTCGCGCGTCGCCGTCGAACGAGCCGGACCCGGCCCCGGTCAGGGAGGTCCCCGCGAAGAGCCAGACCTGCCCGGTGTTGTTGTCGGAACCGCCCTCGGCGTAAGGACCGCCGGCGAGCAGGTCGCCGGCGCCGTCGCCGTCGACGTCGCCCGCGGCGAGGGTGCGACCGGCGCGGTCGCTGCTGGTGTCGCCGCCAAAGGTGAGGTCCGCCGAGCTGGCCGAGGCGCTGCCGCCCACGGACGCGCCGTACCAGACGTAGGTGGCCCCGGCATCGGTCGCGTCGACGTCGCCATAGAGCGCGCTGACGGCCAGCTCGTCGGTGCCGTCGCCGTCGACGTCGCTCAGCCCGACGGCGGCGTAGCCGAAGTTGTCGCCCGCGGCGTCGCCGCTCCACTCGGCCCACGCGAGCTTGGCCACGTCACCGCTTGCAAGGCCCGAACCTGCCACGACCCAGCCTGCGCCCGCGTCGCTGGCGGAGAGGTCCGAGGTGTAGGCGCCCACGTAGAGCTCGGCGTAGCCGTCGCCGTCGAGGTCCCCGATCACCTCCACCGCGTTGTACCCGAGGGCGTCGTCGGCGCTGGTGCCCGTGAGCGCGTGGTCGGCGTCGCTCAGCCCGAGGGTCGAACCGCTGAGCAGGCCGCTTCCCCCGTAGATCACCACCATGCCGGCGTTTTCGGCGCCGCTGTCTTCGCGGGGCGCCCCGGCCACCAGCTCGGGCAGCCCATCGCCGTCGAGGTCGCCGTGGTGGACACCGAGTCCGAGCTGATCGCTGGTGTCGCCCGTCACGAGCACACTCGCCAGGTCGACCGCCTGGCCGTCGCTCCAGCTCGCGCTGTCGCCGGAGAGCAGCAGCATCACCTCACCGCCGTTCGTGGCGCCGCTGTCACCGCCGTAGGCCGCGAGGAGCAGCTCGCCGACGCTGTCTCCGTCGAGGTCCGCGGTTCCACCGAGCGTGCGACCTCCCCCCAGGTTGTCGTTGTTCGACGCTCCGGACAGGCGCAGCACAGCGTCGCTGTCGTCCCAGGAGCCGCCGCCCGCCAGGTCGGCGCCCGTCAAGAGGTAGACGGCACCCGAACTGGAGTCTTCTCCCGGTGCGCCGACGAGGACATCGTGGAAGCCGTCGCCGTCGACGTCCGGCACGACGGCGAGCGACTGGCCGAGGGCGCCGCCCGCCGTGCCCCAGATGAGGGTGTCGGCGTCCGAGACCGCGAAGCTGCCCTCGGTGGCAGCGATCACCGTGGCCTCGACCGTGGCCGACGTCGCCGACTCGGCCTCGTCCGCGGCGGTGATGGCGCAGCCGACGACCTGGCCCGCACCCGCGCCCGAGGTGTCGAAGCTGGTGCTCGTCTCGCCCGAGGCTGCGCCGTCCAAGGTCCACGCCCAGGTGTACGTCAGCGTGTCCGCTGGGTCGGGGTCGCTGCCCTCCACGGCCAACTCGCAGCCCAGCTCGGTGCCCGCGACGAGGGTGTCGGCGCTGAGCACCGCGGTGGGCGCGCTAGGCGCCGCGTTGCTGATCATCAGGGTGGCCGATGACCGGCTGGCCGTGTCCAGGCCGTCGTCGGCCGTGGCCGTGCAGACCACGCTCTGGCCCTCGTCGAAGTCGTCTCCCGTGAGCACGCCATCGCTTGTCTCGACGCCGTCGACGGTCCAGACCAGTGTCCACGTGATGTCGTCGCCATCGGCGTCCGTCGCGGCCGCGGAGCACGAGACGGTGTCGGTCTCGTCCGCCGTGGACGGGCTCAGCACGACCTCCGAGATGACCGGCGCGGTGTTCTCGATCGTGACCGTTGCGGTCGCCACGGTGGTGCCGCTGGAGCTCTCCGCCGTCACGGTGCAGGCGACTTCATCGCCACGCGCAAAGGCCCCTGCCAGGGCAGAGCTCGCATCGCCCGCGTCGCTGCCCCCGACCGACCAGGTCCCGGCCGAGCTGACCTTCCCTCCGTAGGGGTCGGTGGCACTCCACGCGCAGGTCAGCTCGCTGTCGATCGTCGGAGCGTCCGGCGCGATGGCCACCGAGACCTCCGGCGGAGCGGCGACGATGGTGGCGGATGCGGTGGCCGCGTCGGAGACGTCCTGCCCGTCGTCTGCGACGACCGTCACCTCCCAGACCTGACCGACGGTGGTCAGCTTGCCGTCGACCGTGTCGCCGTCGACCTCGGCGTCGCTGCCGTCGACCGTCCAGCTCCAGGCGTAGTCCACGTCGGCACCTTCCGGATCGACGGCCTGGGTGGTGATCACGGCCTGCAGGTCGTCGTACTCCCCAGGGCTGCTCGGGTCGATGCTCACCACCGGCGCGGAGGGCGCCTTGTTGGCGTCGACCGAGACGGTGACGCTGTCGCTGCCGGCGTCGCCCGATGGGTCACTCACGGTCACCGTGAGCACGTGGTCGCCGCTCGAGAGCGTGGTCTCGATCGCGAAGCTGCCGTCCAGCCCGAGCAGCGGACGGGCGACCTCCCCGTCCACGTCGCTCGCCACCACGAGCGTGAGCAGGTGAGGCTCGTCGTCGTCGTCCAGGGCGTAGCCACGGACCTCGATCGCTTCCGCGCTCTCGAACACGAAGCCGTCGTAGGGGTAGCCGATGCCGACGGTGGGCGGGAGGTTGGCGGTGCTCCCCCGGAAGTCGTCGGAGGGCGACCACTCGGTGTTGCAGGCCATCGCGAGCGTCAAGAGCATCGGGTCTCCGGTCTCCACCCAGGATAACCACCGGCAGCGACGGCTCGCCGAGCGTCCCGAGGAGGTTTGCGTTGATCACCTGGACCGAGGCCGGAGCGGTCGAGCGGCCGCGCATGGTGCAGGTGCGGGTGCAGCGCAGCTACCCGGGTCGGGTGCGGGCGGGGGCGCCGGTGCCGACGCGCTCGATGAGTCCCGAGGAGATCGCCGACAACCTGCGCTTCTTCACGGAGGGCATCGCGGGGCCTCGCACCGAGGCGTGCAACCGCCTCGTCCTCTCCGGGGTGGGGGTGGCCGCTCGGGCCGACACGCCCGATCAGCTCGCGCTTGCTCTGGAGCTCGGTCTGTCGACGGTGGTCCTGCACGCAGGGGTGGAGGACCTCGACACCCTGGATGTGTCGCGGCTCCCGGGGGTCGGCACGGTGGTCGTTCCGGTGCAGCCTGGGCCGGGCGGTGCCTTGCTGCAGGCGGGTGCCCGCGCCATCCGCGCGTGTCGAGACGCCGGCGTACGAGTCGCCGCGTCCACCCAGCTCACCGGGCATGCGCTGGGCGAGCTGGACACCGTGGCGCGGGCGGTCGCCCGTGCGCGGCCCGACACGCTCACCTTCACCTACCCCTTTCCGATCGGCGGCAACACCTCGAGCGAGGTGGCTCGCCCACCGGCGGTCCTGCGCGCCCTGACGCGGGTCGTGCCCCGGGTGGAGGCCGCGGGCGTCACCGTACACATCAAGGGACTGCCGGCCTGCTACCTCGGCGGCCTCGCCGACCGGCACGGTCGGTCCGCCAACCGCTGGTACGTGGACGCCGACCACCAGCACGACCGGGCGCTCCTGTTCTTTCCTGGCGTGGTGGCCTTCACCAAGGAAGACGCCTGCCGGTTCTGCGCGCTCGACGGTCGCTGCGACGGCTTCTTCGCCACCTACCTGCGCCGCTCCGGCTTCCCGGCACTGACCGCCGTCAGCGACCCGAGAGGCGCCTGACCTCTCGCGCCAACCTGGTGGCGTCGGAAGCGCGCGCGTGCTGACTCCCCGCGAGCCCGTCGAGGTTCTCGAGGGCCTCGTCCACCCGACCGTCCAGCAGCTGGGCCACCGCCACCCACCAGCTCAGCCCGTAGGGCTTGGTTCCGTTCATGTACTCCACCGCCTCGAGGGCGGCGCGCGCACGAGGACCATCGCGCAAGCAGACCCAGGCCAGGCCCTCGTAGTACCGAATCCACAGGTCGTCGGGCTTGCGCTTCGCGTCGAGGGCCAAGCGCTCGGCCGCCTCCTCGCACCGCCCCTCGCCCAGCGCATCCACCCCCTGGCGCGCGGCGCCGTCCAGCCGCCACGCCTGCTCGGTCGGCGGAAGCTCGGCTGGAATGGCCGAGAGCCACGGCCGCTCTCCTCCCGCTGTGTGTTGGGTCTGGAACCAGCTGTAGGCTGCGACCAGGGCGAGCAGCAACACGAACGGACCCGCCATCGAGGCGAGCGACGGGGCATCGTCCTCGCGGACCCGGGCGCTCTGCGGACGCCGCAGGTCGACGCTCGTGGGCTTCCTGGGGCGAGCGGGGGCGTCCTGGAGGCCGGCGGGCAGTGCCGCCTCCAGCTCCTCGGTGTCGTCGGGGCCGCCGGGCCCGCTCGACGGCGGCTCGATGACGCTCGAGCTTGCCGCAAGCTTCAGCGCCTGCCGCACCAGGTCGACGTGGCGTGTGCAGGCCTTGCAGCTCGCGGTGTGATCCGACACCTGCGCCTGCTGGGCCTCCGATGCGGTCTCCAACGCGACGGCCACGATCAGCTCGGGCGTCACGTGCCCGTGCGCGACACCATCGGCTCGACGGAGCGCCGTGAGGGCCAGCTCCGCCGCGATGCCCAGCCCTTCTGCGGCAAACTGCAGCATCGTGCTGGCCTCGCTCTCCATCCCTCGGTGGGCGGCCTCGACCTCCAGCTCACGACGCTGGGCGCTGTTCAACCCCCAGCCAGGGCTCGAGAGCACGCGCGACGCGAGCGCCCGGAGGTGGTTCTTGAGCGCAGTCCCCGCCCTCGGGTCTCCGTTGCGGTAGCGACGCAACAGCCTCTCGTCCATGACCGGCTCCCGGACGTGTAGGATAGACGAGGTGTCAGGGACGGACCGAAGAGGGCCCGTGGAAGCGTCGATGTTGGAGAGCAGGGGGCCGGCCGCCACCGTGCTCGTCGTGGATGACGAGGCGCTCATCCGGAGGGCGCTCCGACGCGTCCTGGAACGCCAGGGCTACCGGGTGCTCACCGCCGAGAGCGGGGCGCGCGGTCTCGAGCTGGCGAGCAGCGGATCGGTGGATCTCGTGCTGATCGATCTCTGGATGCCGGGGTTGGACGGCCACGCGCTGCTGGCGCGGCTGCGGAGCGAGCTCCCCGATGTGGTGTGCGTGGTCATCACCGCGCACGGCACGGCCGAAGACGCCTTCCGAGCCCTCGACGCCGGGGCGGCGGACTACGTCGAGAAGCCCATCGCGGACTGGGAGCTCTTCTTCGACGTCCTGGAGCGCGCGCTGGAGGGTCGTCGGGCGCCCATCCCCACGGTGGCCACGCTGGCGGACGAGCCGGGGCCCGACCAGCTGCTCGGGCACAGCCCGGCCATGTTCAAGCTCCGGGCGTTGATCCGCGACGTCAGCCTGGTCCAGGTGCCGGTGTTGATCACGGGCGAGAGCGGTTCGGGCAAGGAACGCGTGGCGCGCGCCATCCACGCCAACGGCCCGTCCAGGGAGGGACCGTTCCTCGCAGTCAACTGCGCGGCGCTGCCGCAAGCCCTCATGGAGAGCGAGCTGTTCGGGCACGAACGCGGGGCCTTCGTCGGGGCTGAGCGCGCACACCGAGGGCTGTTCGAGCAGGCCAAGCAGGGCACGCTGCTGCTCGATGCGATCGGTGACACGCCTCTGGACATGCAGACCAAGCTGCTGAGGGTGCTCGAGGAACAGACCGTGCGCAGGCTCGGCGCCTCGCGACCCGTGCGGGTGACGGCGCGCGTGGTGGCGACCACGCACGCCGATCTTCCGTCCCTCATTCGCGCCGGGCGCTTTCGCGAGGACCTCTACTACCGGCTCAACGTGGTGCAGGTCCGCGTGCCTCCGCTGCGTGAGCGCCGCGAGGACGTGGGCCTGCTCGCCTGGCACTTCGTGCGGCGGTGCAACGCCGACTACGGGAAGTCCGTGCGCAGCATCCATCCCGAGGCCCTGCGCGTGCTGCAAGACCAGCAGTGGGCGCGGAACAACGTGCGCGAGCTGGAGAACGCCGTCCGGCGCGCGATGGTCCTGGTGCAGTCGGACGAGCTGACCCCGGACCTCTTCGGGCGGGACCTCGGTCGCCGCCGCACCGACGCCGTCGCAGGCACCGCCGCCGCGCTCGCCCCGGAGCTGCACGGCCTGCCCTACACCGAGGCCAAGCGGGCCCTGGTCGAGCGCTTCAGCCGCGAGTACCTCCAGCGCTGCCTGACGGAGAGTGGCGGCAACATCTCCCAGGCTGCGCGCATCGCGGGCCAGCAGCGCCCGAACTTCAAGAAGCTGATGCGACGCTTCGGGATCGCCACGTCCGCCTCGGCGCGCGATGACGGAACCGTGCGGGGCTGACCCGCCGACGCTATGTTGGCGCACCCACCACACGTGGGGCTTTGCACCAGGAGTCCCGATGAGCGCGTTCGCGCAGATGGCGGACATGGGCCACGAACAGGTCGTCTTCGTCCGCAACGACGACGTCGGCCTGCGCGCCATCATCGCCATCCACGACACCACCCTGGGCCCGGGCCTCGGCGGAACCCGGCTCTACCCCTACGCCTCCGATGACGAGGCGCTCACCGATGTGCTGCGCCTCT
>CAZSAT010000087.1:0-29212 GCA_964604675.1 uncultured Enterobacterales bacterium | reverse complement strand
ATCAACCCGAAGGGCAACGGGAGCTGAGGACCCTGATCGTCGCGGCGCACCATGGCGCGAGTCTACCCCCCGGGGAGGCGCCAGATCTCGGTGTCGCCCTCCACGTCGAGCTGCGCGCCCCAGGTCACGAGAGCTTCCTTCCAGCGCCTGGCCTCTGACGCGTCCAGGGCGGCACGGTGGAGCACCGCGTAGCGCAGCCCGTCCTGCACACTGGGCAGCACCTCCGGGAGCGGCTCGGCGGCCCCCCCCTCGTGCACGGAGGCCAGGGCGTCGAGGAGCGGCCGGTCGGCAAAGCGCTGGCGCCACGCGCGGTAGCCCTTGCGGGTGGGGTTGGCGCGGGGGACGGGCAGCGCGACGGCCATCATCATCTCGCCCTTCTCGTCCTTCATCACCAGCGGCAGGTCGACGACCGCCACCTCTCCCTCGAGGGGGGCGAGCGCCGGGATGGCGGGCCAGCGGAGGAACCACGGGGCCAGCGCGGGCCGAGCCTGGACCGCCACCCACCACCCCAGGTACAGCGCCATCCCCCAGCCAAGGGTCCGGCGAAGCCCGCGGCCCTGGCCGAGGGCGGCTCCGAACGCGACGGCGAACACCAGCGTGGCCGGGATCACGAAGCGGTCGGGTCGGTAGCAACCACGCAGCCACGGCACGTGGTCCATGGTCCACGCGTAGGGTGGATGGTCGGGTCCGAGCCCCATCAACAAGAGCCACCCTCCGCCGACGAGGGCGGGTGCCCACGCCCACGCCCTTCGCCACGCGGTCAGGCCGAAGGCGAGGGCCCCCGCCGTCAACGACAGCGGCACCCGGACCTGGTGGTGGCCGCCGACCTTCCAGAAGAACAGGTTGTCGTACCGGATGGAACGGAAGTCGGCGTCCTGTGCGCGAAAGACCTCCTGATCGAAGGTCTCGGCGCCGAGCACGAGGCCGCTCTCCTGGAGCCACCACCAGCCGACGGCGCACGCCGCCAGAGCGCCCAGGAGGCCGCGAACCGCACCACCGAGGCGCGCACGCCAGACCACCGCCAGCCCGGCCAGCACGGTCCAGGGAGCGAGCAGCGCCGGTCCGTACGGATAGACCTCCAAGGCGATCCAGAGGGCGGCGAGCCCAGGAACGAGCCACGGCATCCGGCGCCAGCTCTGGAGGGAACCGACGCACAGGGCGCTGGCCGCGAGGGCCGGGGCCCACCATGCCGTGACCGGGCGGCCTTCCAGGATCTCGTTCACCACCAGCGGCGAGGTGGCGGCCAGCCCGGACGCGAACACCCCCGCGGCCCGGGAGCCACCGACGATGCGAACCGCCAGCTGGGTGGCGAGGCCGTTCGAGATCAGCAGGAGGACCATCGCGAGGTTGAAGCCCACCAGCAGACCGAGCGGCTCGGCCAGCCCGGCGATGAGATCGGTCACCAGGGGGTTCAGGAACTCCATGCCGAGGCTGCCACGACCGGGCCAGCCGAGCAGTGCCGTGTTGCGCCCGGTCTCGCCGAGCATCGCCCGGGTCACGAGAAAGAGCGTGCCGGCGGTGTCGCCCCCTCCGGCGTAGAGGTCGACGTCCTCGACCATCAAGCTGTCGGCGAGGCGGGGCAAGGCCGCGGGCTGCACGAACGCCACCGCCCCCAACGCGACGAGAGCGCCGGCCGCGAGCTCCGCCAGCCGCTTCACGTCTGCACCGGACCGTCTTCGCACAGCCTGCGCACCTGGTACGCGACGTCCTCACGCTCCCGCTCACAGTGCCTCGCCAGGCCGGCGTGCAGCTGGCCCGCATAGAGCAGGTGGGCCGACCGGCACGTGAACGGCAAGAAGCCTCGGGTGTACTTGTGCCCGCCACCCTGGCCAGGCTCGAAGCGCTGGAGGCCCTGCTCGATGCACCACTGCACGGGGCGGTGGTAGCAGAGCTCGAAGTGGAGCAGGTCGACCTGCTCCCGGCAGCCCCAGTAGCGGCCGTACAAGGTGTCGCCCTTCGCCACGCAGAAGGCGCCCGCGATCATGCGCCCCTCCCGCCGGGCCACGAACAGCACCACGCGTCCCCAGTCCTCGAAGGCCTCCCAGAGGCCGGGGCGGAGGTAGGCCCGGCCCATCTTCTGCAGGCTCGTCTGGCGGTACAGCGACTGCATCGTGGCGAGGTCGTCGGCACGCACGTCGCTGCCAACCTGCACCGAGATCTCGACCTGCTCGGCCACCCGCTTCCTCTCCCGGCGAAGGTTCTTGCGGGAGCGACGCTTCAAGGCCGCCTCGAAGTCGAGCATCGTCCCGTAGCCGCGGTTCTGCCACCCGAACTGGAACTGGTGCCGCTCCATCATGCCCAGCGCCACGAGCTCGGCGGTCTCGGTGGGATCGGTGAAGAGCACGTGCACGCCGGCACAGGCTGCGTCGCGCGCGACCGCGTCCAGACCACCGACCAGTTGCTGCACCCGCAGCGGGCGGTCCTCTCCAGAGGCCACCAGGAGCCGCTGACCGGTCACGGGCGTGAAGGGCACACACACCACCAGCTTCGGGTAGTACGCGTGGCCAGCGCGCTGGGCCGCGTCTGCCCAGGCCCAGTCGTAGACGAACTCGCCCATCGAGTGGCTCTTCAGGTAGGCCGGCGCCGCGGCGACGAGCCGGTCGCCCTCCCAGACCGTGACCGGACGGGGCAGCCAGCCTTCCTCCGGGCCGACGGATCCGCTGGACTCCAGCGCCGTGAGGAACCGGTGCTCGAGGAACGGGCTGCCGCAGCCGACGAGCGCATCCCAGGCGTCCCGCGGGACGTCGGAGACACCGGGGTGCGCGCGGAGGGTGGTGGCCAGGCCGGCCGCCTACTCCGCGGGGGGCTGGGGCAGCAGCACGTAGCCGCGGTAGAGGTCACCGAGGAAGGCACAGCTCTCGGGACCGCGGAGGCCGAGGTAGGCCGCCACGTAGGCCGACATCACGGCGTCGAGCTTGCCCTCCAGCTCACCCAGGCGGGTGCCGTTGAGCCCGGCGAGGTTCTCGTTGACCAGCTCCTCGAGCGGGTCCGAGTCCTGAAGCTCCGGATCCAGGAAGGGCAGCTTGCCGTAGATCAGCTCGCGGTAGCGGCTGGTGGCGTCCTTCCGGCCGCCCATCGGACCGGTCTTGATGCGAAGGGGCCGCTCCAGGCCAAAGAGCAGGATCTGCGCCGCCTCGGTGCAGGTCTCCACCATGCGGTTGCCTTCGCCCTGCGGGTCCGGTGAGAAGCCCATGCGACCCAAGGCACGCGAGATGGTGCGCGGGTGGGAGGCGTTCACCGTGTTGACCATGTACTCCTTCACCTGGAACCGCGAGAAGTGGTGCTCCAGCTCGAGGTCCACGGGACGTCGGCCGGTGCTGTTCTCCACCACGAGGGGCGCGTTGACGGCGAGGATGCAGCCGTGGCGACCGCGGTTCCGAGCGATGAAGCCCAGCACGTCTTCGTGGGCCCGCAGGTGGGCGGTGGCGACCAGCTTCACGCAGCCGTCTTCGGTGGGTTCGAGCACAGCACCGCCGGAGCTCTGCCGCGGGGCCCAGGCCAGGTCGAGCCCGAGAAAGCGCATCTTCGTCAAGGAGGGGTCTCCGTCTTCGTCGAGCCACCCCTAACCGACCTACCCGGACCGCCCACCGCGCCGCGCCCACCGCGCCGGTTCCGAGCGGAGGAGGCTCGCAGCGAGTTGCCCCGAGCAGCTGTCGAGCACGGTGTCGAGGATCGCCTGGAGCTCGTTTCGGGCGTCGCGTCCGCCGGTGGCGTGCTGCACCTCGATGCGGAGGAACAGGTCCCCTGCAGCCCGGGCCTCCTCGCCGGCCTCGTGGAGCACCTCGGGATCCGCGGCCAGCCGCGCGCCCTCCAGCAGCAGCCGCGCCGCGAGCCGACGGTGACGAGCTCCATACAAGGCACCGATGGCGTCGGTGAGCTCGCCTCCCCGTGCCGTGAGGATCGCCACCATGCCGGTGTGGAAGGCGCGCTCGGCCTCCCAGCCCGCCTTCTCCGCGTCCTCCATGCACTGGTGGTGCGCCGAGAGCGCAGCGGGGTGATCCCCACGGGCCCGCCGCAGGTCTGCGAGGCATCCCCGCCAGGCCAGCCGCGTCCCCACCGGCGAGGTGCGCTCCCCCGCGGCCCGGTGAACACGCAGGAGCGAAGCGGCCCGGTCCAGATCGGCACATCCGATGAGGATGTCGCCCTCCAGCGCCACGGCAAGCCCCTGGATGCGTGCCAGCTCGAGGCGGCCGGCGATCTCCCGCGCCTCACGCGCGGCCGCCATGGCCTCGTCGATGCGACCGACGCGCCGGAGGTACTCCCCTTGCCCGATCAACGCCTCCGCCAGGCGACTCCCGCCGCCGGTCTTGCGCAGGGCGCCCACCGCGGATGACAGGCGCACCGAGGCGTCGTCCAGCCGTCCGGAGCGCAGCCCACAGATGCCCATCCCCAGCTGGCTGCTCGCCGCCTCGCGCGGTCGCCCCTGGACCGTGGCCACCTCGAGGGCCTTGGCGTACCCCGCCTCCGCACGCGCCGGCTCGCCGCGGTGGAGTCGGGACTCGGCGAGCGCCAGGAGCGCCACCGGCAGCACCGGGTTCTGCATGGTGCCGGACACCAGCCCTCGGGCCTCCTTCAACACGCGCTCCGCCTCGGTGGCGTCGCCGTGGAAGAGCTGCAGACGACCGAGGTCGACCAGTGCCCGACCAGCGAGGTCCATCCGACCTTGCTCTCGAGCCCGTCGACGAGCCGCCAGGAGCGCACGCCCCGCCTCGGTCCACTGCTCGAGCGCGAGGAGGGCTTCACCACGGGCCAGCGCCGCATGCGTGGCCGTGAGCGCATCCAGGGTGGGCGACTCATCGTCGACCTGCATCAGGACATCGAGCGCCCGGCGGTGCTGTTCCCGACTCTCGAGCCAATCACCGAGGCCGACGAGCGCTCGCGCTGCATGGGCGCCGGGCACGCCGTGGGCCTGGTGGTACGGCAAGCGTTCGTCCCGCCAACGGCTCGGCGGGAGGAGCGCCAGCGAAGCCGCGAGCCTCACGTGAAGCTCCCGCCGGCGATCGACGCTCAGCGTGGTGTCCACCAGCCGTCCGACGAGCGGGCGGGAGAGGCCGATCCAGGGGCCGTCCTCCTCGGAGGGACCTGCGTCGCGCTCGACCACGAGGTGGGACGCGGCCAGCCGGAAGGGAGCGGTCGACCCCATGTCGAGCTCCGCCGCCTTGAGCGCGAGCTCCAACGGCACCTCCTCCGCCGCGACCGTGAGGAGCTCGAGGAGCCCGCGAGCGTCGTCTTCGAGACCGACCACGACGTCGTTCACGAGCCAGCCCGCGGCCATCGCGCCGACCTCCGCCGAAGGCTCCAGTGCCCACGTGGATCGACCGTCCTCGTCCAGCCCGATCGGCTTGAGCACGTCGCGCTCCACCAGGTCCCTCACCCCGGCCACGATCGCGCCCGGCAACCCGTTCGTCAGCCGGTGCAACCTGCCGGACAGGCCGGCCGGCGGCGCTGCCGCGTTCAGCATGCCGGCGACGAGGCGGTCCGCCTCGCCCAGGGTCAGCGCGCGCAGCTCGACCACGTGCCCCGGCATCTCGATCGGGGAGGCGCTCGACGACGTGGCGAGCACCGCCGCGCCCGTGGGCTCGAGGAGTCGCAGGGTCGCGTCGCGCACTGCGGGCTCGGCGAGGTCGAGATCCTCCAGCAACACCATGAGCGGCGACTCCGCCGCCTGGTCGCGGAGCGCCTTGCCCACCTGTTCCGGAACCGGCTCGATCGGACCGATGAGGCGCTCGAGGGCGCGCGCGAGCCCCGCCACGATCTGGGCCTCGTCCGTGCGCGGCAGGAAGCGCAAGGCGAAGACCTCCCCACCCCGCTCCCGCACGCGCCACCACGCGATGCGGGCCACGCGGCCCAGGCCCATCCCAGGCTCACCGTGCACCTGCACCATCCCGCCACCATCGACGAGCGCTTCGACCGCGCCGAGCGCCGCAGCACGTCCCACCAGCGGAGGTTCGGACAGCTCGCCGCGCAGGAGGTCGCCCGCCAGCAGCGCCCGCGCGGCGGTGGCCGACGCCGGACGGGCGCCGGGATCGGGTGTCATCAGCCGCGCGACGACCGACACCAGCATGGCCGGTGTGCCCGGGGGGGCCGACTCGGCGATCTCCTGGGCACCCTTCCCTTTCCGGTGTGCGTGCAGGTAGCCGGTGGCGCCGCGAGCACGGTACGGCCGGCGCCCGACGAGGGCTTCGTAGAGCGAGATGCCCAGCGAGTACAGGTCGCTCCGGTGGTCCACGGCGGCGCCCGCGATCTGTTCCGGCGCCATGTAGGCAAAGGTGCCCATGACATCGCCGAGCGTGGTGGTGAGCAGGTCGTGCGGATCGGCGGCGAGGCCGAGATCCATCAGCAGCACCCGGCCATCGTCGCAGAGGAACACGTTGCCGGGCTTCACGTCGCGGTGGATCACGCCCTGGCTGTGCAGGTAGGCCAGGACCTCGAGCACCGGGGGCGCGATGCGCAGGATCTCGTCGGGTGCCATGGGCCCGTCGCCGCGGATGGTCTCCGAGAGCGTGCGGCCGACGAGCACCTCGATCACCAGGTAGGGTCGCTCGCCGTCCACCACCTCGTAGCAGACCGGCAGACCGGGGTGATCGAGGTTCTTCAGCAGCCGCCCCTCGCGGAGGAAACGCTTCAGGTGCGCCCCCCGGCGGGTGGCGTCCCGGAGGACCTTCAGGGCGACCGGCGGCCCCTCTCCTTCCTTCCGCGCCTGGTACACGTCGGCCAGGCCGCCGGCGCCGAGCTTCTGCTCGACGATGTAGTTGTCGATGACGAGCGGCATGCAGGGTCAGGATACCGCTACACGAGCAGGTCGAGCCGTCCGCGCATCCAGTCCCTGGCCACCACCATCTGGTGCACCTCGTCCGGTCCGTCGGCGATTCGAGCCGCCCGGGCCGCCCGGTACCAGGTGGCAAAGGGCAGGTCCTCGCTGTAGCCCGCCGCCCCGTGGAGCTGGATCGCATCGTCGAGGACCCGGCAGAGGGCGTTGGCCACATGGAGCTTCGCCATGCTCGAGTAGGGCCGCGCCGCCCGGTGATCACCTGCCTCGAGCAGCGTGGCACAGTGGAGCGTCATCAGGTTCCCGGTGTGCAACTCGGTCGCCGCACGGGCCAGCTTCACCTGGACCGCGCCGTGCTGGTGCAGCGGCTTGCCGAAGCTCACCCGTCGCTCGAGGTAGTCCCGCGACAGCTCCATGGTGCGGTCGGCCAGCCCGAGCCAGCGCATGCAGTGCGTGAGCCGGGCGGGCACCAGGCGCGCCTGGGCGAGGGCAAAGCCCTCACCGATGCCGCCGAGCACGTCGTCGGGGCCCACGCGGACGCCGTGGAAGCGCAACTCCGCCTCGCGGTGGGCGAGCAGGTCGGGGGCCATCACGGTGATGTCACGCACGTGCTCGAGCCCCTCGGCCTGCCGGTCGACGACGAACATCGACGCGCCCGTGCGGGGGTCGTCGCTCGTGCGAGCCATCACGATGATGAAGCTCGCCAGCCCCGCGCCCGTGGCGAACCACTTGTGCCCCTCGATTCGCCAGCCGTCGCCGTCGGGCACGGCGCGGGTCCGCAGGTTCTTGGGGTCGGCGCCGGCTCCCGGGGCCGGCTCGGTCATCGAGAAGGCGCTCGTGATGTGCCCGTCGACCAGGGGCCGGAGCCAGCGGTCCTTGACCGCCTCGGAGCCGGCCTTGAGCAACAGGTCCATGTTGCCCTGGTCGGGCGCGTCGCAGTGGAACACGCGGGCGCCCATCGGCGAGCGCCCCATCTCCCGGAACAGCGCACACATCCCCATCGGCCCGAGGCCCAGCCCACCCCACTCCGGCGGAAGATGAGGCAGCCACAGACCGGCCGCGCGGACACGGGCCTGGAGGCCGCGGAGGGTGTCCCAGCAGTGGTCGGCGTCCTCGGCGAGGATGCGGTCCTCGGCCTCGAGCACGTGGTCGTCGACGAAGGCCCGCACCCTCGAACGCAGCGCGGCGAGCTCGGGAGTCAACAGGAAGCTCACGGTCCCACCTCGATGAGGCGCAGCGCCTCGTATTCCATCTCGTTCGTCCGCCGCGCGATCGCGAGCAGCTCCAGGTCGCGCTCACCGTCGAGGTAGCGGAGCGCCTGGTGCACCGACGCCACGGCCCACCGGAGGTTGCCCACCACCTCCCACCAGTGCACGAGCGCGGGGTCGACGGGTCGCCCGGACGCCTCGCCGTAGGCTTCGTTGAAGAGCTCGCGCCTGCAGAGGCCGCCCACTGGGAGCTGCACGGCACCGAAGCGCCAGTCCCTCACGCAGAGCCAGGCGATGTCTTCGGCCCAGTGCCCGAAGTGGGCGAACTCCCAGTCCAGGATCCCCGCCAACCCCTGCTCGGTCACCAGGAAGTTCCCCACCCGGTAGTCCCCGTGGACCAGCACCTCGGCGGCGTCCCTCGGACGGTGTTCGTGGAGCCAGCGCAGCGCCAGCTCGATGGGAGCGCGCGGCTCGGGCAGCGCGTCGGCCCAGGTGCGCAAGCGCCTCAGGGCGTCCATCTCCGGGTCGGGGTTGCGGGGCAGCACACCGGCTGGCAACGCCGACGGCCCGAGGCCGTGGACGAGCGCGAGGTTCGAAGCCAGGGCCTCCGGCAGACCTGCCCGCGCCTCGGCGAGCGCCGGGCTGTGCACGACACGCTTTCCGATGGCTTCGCCGCGGACGAGGTCCATGTAGAACGCGGTGGTGCCCGCCCGCGTGAGGTCGCGCGCCTCGAACCATGGCTCGGGCGTGCACACGCCGACAGCATGGGCCGCGACCACCAGCGGAAACTCCTGGGCACGGGTGATCGAACCGGGGAGGCTTCCGGGCGCGTCGCTCCGGAGCACGAGCTCGCTCCGCCCCGGCCGCGGACCCTTCTCGAAGAACACGTCGACGCGGAACAGCTCCTGGCACGCCCCGCCACCCAGCGCAGCCACGCTGTGCACCATCACCGCACCGTCGGTCTTTCGAGCAAGGTCCTGCTCGATCCGCAGGGCCAGCTCCTTCACAGCTCCGACCCCGGCACCCAGCGGGTGTGGAAGCCCACCGGCACCCGCGGCAGCAGCACGCGAGCCACGGGCGCCGCGCCGAAGTCCTGCGCCTCGAGCACACAGAGCTCGCTCCGGGCCTCGCGCTCGTCGTGCACCAGGGCGACCACCCAGCCATCGTCCTCGTCGACCGCACCGGGGCGCGGAACGAAGGCCGGCTCGCTGCCGAAGCGGCCCGGCCCCCAGCGGTGGTCGACGCGCTCGGTCCCCTCGTGGTCGATCTTGCGGAGCCCCTCGAACTGCAGCCTGGGGTGCTTCGCGAAGCGCGGCAGGTAGGCGAAGCGGCTGGGGGCACCCAGGCGCGCGTCGTCCATGCGGGGGAACTCGCCGACGCAGTCGTCGAGCTGCTCCTCGCGCACCTGCCCGGTGACGAGGTCGATGCGCCAGCGCCAGAGGTACGGCTCGAGGCGCAGGAACGTGAGACGAGGAATCTCGGCATCTTCGGGGTGCGGGAGCCGCGGAACGGGGTTCTCGATCCGGCACGCCACGAGCACGATCTCGTCGCCCTCCTCCCACGCGTTGACGGTGTGGTAGCAGTAGCAGGGCGGGATCTCGAACCAGCGGACCGAGGTGCCGCGGCGCTCCATCACGCCGATGCGCGCCGGCTGGTCGTCGTGGAAGCGCACGTGACGGATGCCCTGGGCGAGCTTGTCCGTGCGCCAGACCATGGGGAAGTCCAGGAGCACGTTGTAGTGCTCGGTGATCGCCAGGTCGTGCAGCAGCTTCGGGGCCGCCAGCGGCTCCACGTGCTGGTGGACCAGCCGACCGCCGTGCACGACGCCCACCGAGAGCCGCGGCTCGTCGTAGAGCGAGTAGTCCATGAAGACCAGCTCCGAGGTCCGAGGGTCGACCTTCGGGTGGGCCGCCACGCCCATGCCGAGCGTGCCGCCGAAGGTCTCGGGGCCCAGGGTGTCGAGGCTCTCCGGGTCGAGGGCGTAGGGCTGGCCGCCCAGCCACCACAACGCCAGCAGCTTGCCCTCGTGCCACACGAGGTCGGTGTTCGCCGTGTCCTTGTCGGGCGCGGGGTCCGAGGGGTCGAAGCGGTGCAGGATGCCGCGGGTGGTGGCCCTCCCGGCGGCTCGGTCGCGCGCCAGTCCGGACGTCCGGACCCAACGGTTGCGGTAGCTGGCGCGCCCACCCTGGAGGCGCACGGCGTGCACCATGCCGTCTCCGTCGAACCAGTGGTACGGCGGCTCGGGGGGCAGCGCCGGGTTGGGGTTGTTCTGGCAGAACAAGCCGTCCAGCGCCTCGGGCAGCTCGCCGATCACCTCGAGCTGGGCCTCGCAGCGCTCGTGGTCGACGGGCCGGAAGAGGTCCTGGCGGTACGCGTCGAGGTTGAACGCGCTCTTCATGGATAGGCTCATGCCCGACTTCTACCTCGGAGTGGCCATGGTTCACATCGTCGGCAGCGCGTCCACCGCCTTTCGCCGCCATCCTGAGCGCGACCATCGCTCCCTCGCCGAGGAGGCCCTGCGAGGCGCGCTGGCTCAGGCGGAGCTCCCGGCCTTCGAGGGACTGGCCGGCGTCTGGTTCGGTGCCTGCGCTCTGCACGCCTGGGGCCAGCCCAACGTGGGAGGGCAGGTCACGCTCGCCCCGCTCGTCGGCACGCTGGTGCCCGAAGGCACACCGATCGTCAACGTGGAGGCAGGCTGCGCCACGGGATCGGCGGCCCTGAACGGAGCCGCCCACGCGATCTCGGCCGGAGCCGATCTGGCCCTCGCCGTGGGCGTGGAGAAGACCTGGATCCCCCAGGATCCGGCTCGCAGCTTCGCCCTGTTCGCGGGTGGCGCCGACGTGCTCCGCGCCGAGGAGTGGCTCGAACCAGTAGCCGCCGAGGCGGCCCGCCACGGCCTGACCTTCGCTCCACACCCCGGGCGCGTCGTCTTCCTGGACCTGCATGCGCTGACGGCAGAGCACCACATGGCGGCCCACGGGATCACGGCGGCCCAGATCGCCAAGGTGGCGTCCAAGGATCACGCCCACGGCGCCCTGAACGACAAGGCGCAGTACCGGAAGGCGATGACCGTGGAGCAGGTGCTGGCCGACAAGGCGGTGGTCGGGCCCCTGACGCGCTCGATGTGCGCCCCGATCAGCGACGGTGCTGCAGCCGTGCTCCTGGCGTCCGACGCGTGGGTACGACGCCACAGCGCGCCCAGCGTGAGGCTCCGCGGGATGGGCCTGGCGGGCGGACGCCGACGCGGCCTCGACGCCCCGAGCGTGACCGCCCTCGCGGCCAGGAAGGCGTGGGCCGCTTCGGGGGTGGCTCCGGAGGACATCCAGCTCGCCGAGGTGCACGACGCCACGAGCGCCTGCGCCCTCCAACACCTCGAGGCCCTCGGACTGTGTGACCACGGGGCGAGCGGAGCGCTGGCCGAGCGGGACCACTGGTCCCTCGGCGGGGACGTGCCCGTGAACACCTCCGGCGGACTCGTGTCGAAGGGCCACCCGCTGGCCGCGACGGGGCTCGGCATGATCGACGAGCTGTGCACGCAACTGCGCGGGCGCGCTGGCGCTCGTCAGGTCCAGGGCGCTCGCATCGCGGTGGCCCAGAACGCCGGCGGCAGCGTGGGCCTCGACGAAGCGCTGGCCGCCGTGACCGTGCTGGAGGGATGACCTCGGCCGCTCAGCGCTCGCCGCCCTGGTGCGTCTCGTCGTCGAACACGCCGTCGATGCAGCGGATGGGGTCCTCGAAGTCGTAGGCTGTGCCGGTGAGCGTGCACATCTCCGACGGGAACCCGAGCACCTCGTCGGTGGTGTTGTCCCAGGTGCACGTGACGCGAAACACGTCCCCCTCGCTCACCGAGAGGGTGTCGGTCGAGTAGTCCGCCACGATGGGTTCCGACTTGAACTGCGGCTCCCACTCGGCGACCTCGTAGAGGAGCTCCTCGCCCTCGGCGTGCACCCACTCGACCGAGAACGAGGTGCCGTAGTCGTGCATGTGCCCGAGCATCGAGTACACCACCGCGTCCTTGGGCCACGCGCACTCGAAGGTCACCGACGCCGGGCCGGGGTCCAGGCTCAGCGGTCCGGAGTCGTACTCGAAGGTGCCGAGCCAGATCTCGACCTCGTCGGCCGGCACGAAGCCCAGGTTCATCGCGCTCTGCACCAGGATCCGGTCCGCGCTCGCGTTGATGTAGTGGGTCTCGTGGACCCAGGGGGTCCCCGTGCTGAGCTTCACGGCCATGCCGTCGGGCAGGCGGAGCATGTCGTTTTCCGCGACGTCGGTCTCGGAACCGGCGGTCTCGAACATCGGCGCGTTCTCCGACATGAACTCGCCCGCGTCCTCGCAGGGTTCCAAGGTCCCGTCGGCGGGCGGCTCCGAGAGGGGCCGCTTCACCTGGTTGTGGTGGGTGACCCCCTGGGTGTCCATCGACATCACCGAGTTGACGCCGATGGTCTCGCCCTCGTAGGTGCCGGTGAAGCAGAAGATCTGTTCCTCGTAGGGCTCGACCACCTGCTCCGGCGTCACGATCTGCAGCCCCGGATCCGGCGGTTCTTCGAGGGAGGCGCGCAGGTCCACCACGCGGCCGCCGAGCCCCATGGGGTGGACGCCGACGCAGCCGCTGAGCACCCACAGCATGGCGCCTCCAAACTCGATCGAGCATAGCGGTGCCCACGAACGGCCCGCAAGGCGGGCGCGCTCTGCACCCGGCGCCAGAGCACCACGGGCCCGACCACCCGGTCGAGCCTGCGGACGCCAGCGGCCCCCTACAGGAGGGCCAACACCCCTTCGTTCAGCCCGTTGGCCTGCGCCAGGATGGACAGCCCGGCCTGCTGCATGACCTGGAGCTTGGACATCTCGGCGGTCTCGTAGGCGAAGTCCGCGTCACGGATCTGGCTCTGGGCCGAGCTGATGTTCTCGGTGAAGGTCTCCAGGTTCGAGAGCGCGCTGTCGAGCCGGTTCGCCATGGCGCCGTAGTCGCTTCGGTAGGCGGACAGCGTGTCGAGGGCGGTGTCCAGGGTGGAGAGCGCGGCGGTCGCCCCCGAGGCGGTGGAGAGGTCGATGCTCCCGGTGTCCACCCCGATCACGGTGGCGCGCAGGTCGCCCATGGTGAGGTTGATCGAGTCGTTCGCGGAGTCGCTGATCCCGACCTGCACGCCGATCTGGGTGTTGGTGCCCTCGAGCAGGGCCACGCCGTTGAACTCGGTGACGCTCGCGATGCGGTCGATCTCACCGGCCAGCTGCACGTACTCGTCCTGGATGTAGGCGCGCTCGTCGTCGTCCAAGGTCTCGGAGGCCGACTGGACGGCCAGCTCCCGCATGCGCTTGACGATGTTGGAGACCTCGCTCGTGCCACCTTCGGCGACGCTGATGAGGCTCATCCCGTCGTTGGTGTTGCGCATGGCGACGCGAGCGGACTTCTCCGAAGCGTCGAGCGCCTCGGCAACGCCCAGACCGGCGGCATCATCCTTGGCCGCGCTGATGCGCAGCCCCGAGCTGATGCGCTCGAAAGACCCCGAGAGGGACCTCGAGGTCCTGCCCAGGTTGTAGAGGGCAGCGGTCGACGCTGTGTTCGTGTTGACAGTCAGTGCCACGGGACTTGCTCCGCGGACCACCCGGTGGTTCAGCCAACATCAGGTACGGATCGCCGCTGCGGCCTCATGAGGACGAGCGGTCCCAACCGGCCACCTGCTCTTCGGCGGACGGTGACCGGCCTTGAGGAAAAATAGACGATGCCCGAGTGCGATCAGGGCATGCGCGTCAACACCGTGCAGCGCTCTCCGTCGATCTCCAGGAGCTCGAGCTGCTCGGAGATCGTGGTGCCCAGGACGAGGACCTTGCCCTCCCGGGTGCCGACGATCTTGAGCTCCTCGATGTCTGCGAGCTCGCCCTCGACGAGCTTGAAGGGCTCGCCCTCGCCCAGCCACACGCCCCAGAGGCTCACTGCGAGCTCCTTGTCCTCCTTGGCGTAGACCGCCAGGACCCGATCCCCGCACACCGCCAGGTCGAGGGCCATCACGCCCTCCTTCGCAGCGACGCGCTCCGAGACGGGCTCGCCACGGTCGCTGAGCTCGGCCCACCGGAAGCCCTGCTCCCCGCGCGGGCACCAGGCGAGGAACACCCGCTTGCCGATCCGACCGGTGGCCGCGAGTCGTCCGGGGAAGCCGTCGGGGACCTGCTGGGGCTGGGAAGCCCCACGGCTGTGCACCGCGTAGACCACGCCGCCCCGCGTGACCAGCACCGGCTGGCGCCGGCCGACGAAGCCCATGGCCCCCGCGACCCGCTGGGCATGCACCCTCTGGAGCTCCTCGCCGCCGGACCAGCGGTGCACCAGGAGCGTGGGCCCCTGGCGCGCAAGGCCGATCACGGCGAAGCCGTCGTCGAGGGCGACGAGCACCGGCCTCACCGCCGGACGGTACTCCAGCGGCATGGAGACGCGGCGACCCAGCTGACCGTCGGTGTCGACCTCGGTGAGCATCACCACGACGCCCCCCGGGCGTTCGACGAAGGCCACACCCCAGAACGAGGTGCGGGTGCCGACCAGCCCCTTGGCCAGGCAGAGATCGACCGGGACGCGGAGCGACGGCGCACCACCCAGGAAGGGGCCTTCGAGCGGGCTGACGGCCACGCGCACGACCGAGCTGTCCCCCTCCTGGTTCTCCCAGAGCACCCCCACCGCACCGCCCGACACCGCCACCGCCACGTCCTCGAAGTGGAACGCCGTCGGCGCTTCTGCCACGTCTTCGCCGTCGCCCTCGAGCTCGGCCCCGCGCTCGGCGAGGCTGGCGGGCTCGTGACCATCGAGGCCGGCCTGGGCGAGCTTCGTGCCCGCGAGGACCGCACCGGTCAGGGTGCTCCGGCCGAGGTCGGCGCGCGAGCAGTCCGCCCGGGACATGTCGGCGTTGGACAGGTCGGCCTCGGTGAGGTCGCACCCCACGAGCCGCGCGCCCGTCAGGTCCGCACCCTGGAGATCCGCGCCGGCGATCTTCGCGCGGGCGAAGTCCACACCCTCGAGGTGAGCTCGCGCGAGCTTCGCGCCGGTGAGCGTGGCCTCGACGAGCGTGGCACCGGTCAGGTGGGCGTCGCTGAGATCGGCCTCCTTGAGCCTCGCATCGTCGAGCTCGACCCGCTCCATCACCACGCCGCTCGCCTCGATCCGGGAGAGCTTGGCGTTTCGGAAGATCGCGTCGGACGCGCTGACCTGCTTGAACACCGCCTCGGTGAAGTCGGCCTGGGTGAAGTCCCCACCATCGAGCTCGGCGTCTTCCAGCCAGGCCTCGCGCCACTTGGAGCGCAGAGCCGTGACCTCCTTGAGGATCGTGCCCGTGAAGTCGGCACCCGAGAGGTTGGCCTTGATCAGGATCGCGCCCGTCAGGTCCGAGCCCGAGAGGTCGGCCTTCTCGAGGTTGGCGCCGGACAGATCGACGTTCCGGAGCTTCTTGTTGGCCAGATCGGCGGCGAACAGGTCGGGGGAGCCGTGCTGGCCGCGCTTCGCGTTGAAGCCCTCGACGTCACCAGCCATCAACAGGTCGAGAAGCGCCATACAGCCATCCGGGTCCACGAGCGTCGGTGCGCAGCTAACCCGGTTAGGCGCGCGCACCGACCCTTACAGGACGCTGGATGAGTGACTCGCTCCCCCCGGACCCGAACCTGCCGGCCCTCGACGCCGCGGGCCTCACTGCCCTCTACCGCGAGATGGCCCTGATCCGACGGGTCGAAGAGCTCGCGGCGAAGGCCTACACGCTCCGGAAGATCCTCGGCTTCTGCCACCTCTACATCGGCCAGGAAGCCGTCGCCGTGGGGGCCGCGGCGTCCACCGGAGACGACTACTGGATCGCGGCCTACCGCGAACACGGACACGCCCTCGCCAAGGGCGTGACACCACGTGCGGTGATGGCCGAGCTCTTCGGCCGCTCCACCGGGTGCAGCTCGGGCCAGGGCGGCTCGATGCACATGTTCGATCGCGAGGCCCGCTTCATGGGCGGCTACGGCATCGTGGGCGGGCACGTGCCGCTCGCCAACGGCGTGGGCTGGGCCATCAAGCAGCGCGACGAGGGCCGCGTCTGCGTGTGCTTCTTCGGCGACGGGGCCGCCAACCAGGGGGCCTTCTTCGAGGCGCTCTGCCTCGCACAGCTCTACAAGCTCCCAGTCGTCTTCATCTGCGAGAACAACTTCTACGCGATGGGCACCGCCATCACCCGCTACTCGGCCGTGACCGACATGAGCCTGCGCGCCAACGGCGTCGGCATGGCCCGCGAGCAGATCCTCGGCTTCGACGTCGAGGTCGTACGGGAGCGCATCGCCGCAGCCGCCGCCCACGCCCGGAGCGGTCAGGGCCCGGTGCTGGTCGAGGTGGTGACCTACCGCTACCGCGGCCACTCGATGTCGGACCCCGCGAAGTACCGCACCAAGGAAGAAGTCGACGAGAAGAAGGAGAGCGACTGCTTGAAGCTCACCGAAGCGCGCCTCACGAAGGACTTCGGCGTCACCGCGGAGGCCCTCACCGCGCTGAAGGTGGCGATCGACGCCGAAGCCCAGGACGCCTACGACTTCGCCGAGCAGTCCCCCCGCCCCGACCCCGCCACGCTCTACGACTTCGTCTACGCACCGGAGGCCCGCTGACATGGCCGAGCTGCAGATCCGGGAGGCGCTCCGCCGCGCCATGACCGAAGAGATGCGCCGCGACGACGCGGTCTTCTTGATGGGTGAAGAGGTCGCCGACTACCAAGGGGCCTACAAGGTCAGCCAGGGCATGCTCGCCGAGTTCGGAGCCGAGCGCGTGGTCGACACCCCGATCGCCGAGGGCGGCTTCGCCGGCCTGGGCATCGGCGCCGCGATGGTGGGCATGCGGCCCATCATCGAGTTCATGACGTGGAACTTCAGCCTCGTGGCCTACGATCAGGTCATCAACACCGCCGCCAAGGTCTTCCAGATGAGCGGTGGGCAGTACAACGTGCCGATCGTCTTCCGGGGTCCCAACGGCGCTGCGGAGAACCTCGGCTCCCAGCACTCCACGAGCGTCGACAGCCTGTTCGCCCACTTCCCCGGGCTCAAGGTCGTGACCTACACGGGCGCTCACGACGCCTACGGGCTCTTGAAGTCGGCCATCCGCGACGACAACCCGGTGATCTTCTTGGAGTCGGAGATGACCTACCACCTCAAGGAAGAGGTGCCCCACGACGAGTTCGCCATCCCGCTGGGGAAGGCGGCCGTGCGGCGACAGGGACGTGACCTGACCATGGTGACCTGGGGCAAGCAGGGCTTCGTCGCGCAGCAAGCCACCGAAGCCCTGGTCGCCAAGGGCGTCGACGTGGAGCTGATCGACCTGCGCAGCCTGCGTCCCCTCGACCACGAGACCTTGTTCGCGAGCGCCGCGAAGACCGGACGGGTGCTCGTCACCCACGAAGGGCACGTGTTCGCCGGTGTGGGCGCCGAGATCGTCGCCCGCGTGCAGCAGGCGTGTTTCGACTACCTGAAGGCCCCCGTGTTGCGGGTGACGGACCGCGACGTGCCGAGGCCCTACGCCTCGAACCTCGAGGCCCTCGTCAGCCCGAGCGTGGAGCGCATCGCCGCCGCGGCCGACACCCTGATGGGGAGGTCCTGATGGCCCAGTTCTACGAGATGCCGCAGGCCAGCCCCACGATGACCGTGGGCACCCTCGTGGCGTGGCGCAAGTCCGAAGGCGACACGCTGGAGCCGCAAGACGTGATCGCCGAGGTCGAGACCGACAAGGCCACCATGGACATCGAGGTCTTCGACGCCGGCGTGGTGTTGAAGCTGCTCGTGGACGAGGGCGCCGAGGTGCCGCCCGGCATGCCGATCGCCATCGTGGGCGAGCGCGCCGACGAGGACATCGCGGACCTGCTGGCCGCGTACGCCGCGCGACTCGCCGAGGTTCCCGCGGAGCACGAGGCACCGGCCGTGGCCGAGCCTGCGCCGGTCGAGCGCGTCACCCCGCACAAGCTGGCCACGCCGGCCGCAGAGCCGGCGCTGGAAGGCGGTGGACTCGCCCTGGCCGACTGGCGGGGGCAGCCTCTCGACGACAGCATCATGGAGCCTCCGCGCGCCTTCACCCCCGCCACACCGCGGGTCCGGGCTTCCCCCTTGGCTCGCAAGATCGCCCGGGCGCAGGGCATCGACCTGAGCACGCTCACCGGCACGGGCGCCCACGGGCGGATCGAGAAGGCCGACCTCGTCGGCGCGGCGCCGTCCGCACGGTCACTCGGCCCGGTCCCCGCCGACCAGGCCGTGCGCAACTCCCAGATGCGCAAGACCATCGCTCGACGGCTGACCGACGCGTACCTCGGCGCTCCGGTGTTCTTCCTGACCGCGAACTTCCGGTGCGATGCCCTGGTCGCCTTCCGCGGCCAGCTCAAGGCCGGCGGCATCAGGATCTCGTACAACGACGTCGTGCTCAAGGCGGTCGCCCTCGCCCTCCGCGAGGTGCCCGAGTGCAACGCCACCTGGGGCGACAAGACCATTACGCGCCTCGGTCGGGTGGACGTGGGCATGGCGGTCGCCCTGCCCGACGGCCTCATCACCCCCGTCGTGCGGCAGGCCGACCGCATGCCGCTCGCCGAGCTCGCCCAGCAGACCCGCGAGCTGGCGGCGCGGGCTCGCGAGATGAAGCTCGGCCCCGACGAGTACACCGGCTCGACCTTCACCGTGTCGAACCTCGGCATGATGCAGATCGAGCAGTTCACCGCCATCCTGAACCCCCCGGAGGCCGGCATCCTGGCGGTCGGCTCGCTCCAGCAGGAGCCGGTGGTCCTCGACGGCGAGCTCACCGTGGAGCACCGCATGCGGGTGACGATGACCTGCGATCACCGCGTGATCGACGGCGCCCTCGGCGCGCGCTTCCTGCAGGCGGTGCGCCGCTACATCGAGAACCCCGTCCTCTGCCTGGTGTGACATGAGCGCTTACGAACTCGTCGTCATCGGTTCGGGCCCCGGCGGCTACGTGGCCGCGATCCGCGCCGCGCAGCTCGGCCTGAAGGTGGCCTGCGTCGAGCGGGATCGCCTCGGCGGCGTCTGCCTGAATGTCGGCTGCATCCCCTCGAAGGCGCTCTTGAAGAGCGCGGAGGTCGCCAACCTCGCGCGTCACCTGGGCGACTACGGCGTGACCGCGACCGAGATCGGGGTCGACTACGAACAGGTCATCCAGCGCTCTCGCAAGGTGGCCTCGCGCAGCGAGAAGGGCGTGGCCTACCTCCTGCGAACCTACGGCGTGGACCACATCCAGGGCACCGCGCGCCTGAGCGGGGCCGGCGAGGTCACCGTGAGCTCCGGCGACCAGGAACAGGTGCTCACCGCCCAACACGTGATCGTCGCCACCGGAGCCCGGGCCCGCTGGTTCGACGGCATGGAGCCCGACGGCGAGGTCGTGATGACCTACCGCGAGGCCATCGTCTCCACCGACAGACCCGAGAGCGTGGTGGTCCTGGGCGCGGGGGCGATCGGGCTCGAGTTCGCCTACTTCTACAACGCCATGGGCTGTGAGGTGACCCTGGTCGAGGGCGCCGACCGGGTAGCCCCGCTGGAGGACGAGGACATCTCGGCCGCCCTGCAGAAGGCCCTGAAGAAACAGGGCATCGCCATCCGGACGGGGGTCTTCGCCAAGACCGTCAGGCGCGACGGCGACGAAGCCCTCACGGTGCTGGCGGATGGCACCGAGCTGCGCACCAGCCACGCGCTGTTGGCGCTCGGCGTGGCGCCCAACGTCGAGGAGCTGGGCCTCGAGGCGCTGGGCGTGGCCCTCGAGCAGGGCTTCGTGAAGACCGACGCCAGCTGCCGCACGAGCGTGCCCGGTGTGTACGCGATCGGCGACGTCGCCGGTCCGCCCATGCTCGCCCACAAGGCCAGCTTCGAAGCCCACGTCTGCGTGGAGCGGCTGACCGGTCACGCGCACCCGCCCCTGCGCCCCGACCTCGTCCCGGCCGGCACCTTCTGCGTGCCCCAGGTGGCCAGTGTGGGACGGACCGAGGCCCAGCTGGCCGACGCCGGCGTCGCCTTCCAGGTCGGCACCTTCCCCTTCGCGGCCAACGGCAAGAACCGAGGCACAGGCCAGACCGAGGGCTTCGTGAAGGTCCTCGTGGACCCCGAGCACGGCGAGTTCCTGGGCGCCCACGCGATCGGTGACGGCGTGACGGAGCTCTTGGCCGAGCTGGTGCTCGCGATGAGCGCCGAGGTCGACGCCGAGACCTTCCTCCACGCGGTCCACAGCCACCCCACGTCCGCGGAAGCGGTCATGGAGGCGGTGGCCAACGCGCTCGGAGTCTCGGTCCACATCTGAATACGCGGCGCGCGGTCACGTCTTCCGGCCACGCCGGTGTCCCAAGGCCAGAGTGCGGCTCTCGGCCGCCGGCATCCACAAGGAGGACGAGATGAAGCGGATCCTGATTCCGATCCTGGCGCTCTCAGCCAGCGCGTGCGTGGTGGAGAACGACCCGACGGAGGCCGACCTCGCCGACGTCTACGACGAGATCGAAGGCGACGACGAGGGCGTCGACGGCGAGGACGCCGCCGAACCCGCGCTGGAGGTGGCCTTCTGGCCCGACCAGTGCGAGCAGGGTGAGGACTTCCTCGGCTACGTGACCGTGATCGAGGGGGATCCCGCCGACTTCTCCGTGGCCGACATCAAGGTGTACGGCGACCTCGAGATCGTGACGTGGGACCAGCGTGGCGGCGAGCTGATCGTGTCGGCGTCGGCCCCGGAAGACGCCGTCGAAGGGGACGTCGACATGGTGATCGAGCTCCAGGACGGCACCGCCATCTGGATCGAGTCGGCGACCTCCGTCAACCCACAGGGCTCCGGCGGCTCCGCGGCCGAGGCGGGCGAGAGCCCGTACGAGCGCGATGCGGGCGACGAGGGCGCGAGCGACGGCGTCGACGAGGGCGACGAGTGCGACTGACGTAGGGCCGGCGGCCCGGCCAGCCCGGGCCGCCCGCGTGCGACAATGGGGGGGTGCAGGACCTCCCTGACAAGACCCTGCTGCTGCAGGCCGTCGCGACCTTCCTGGTGCACGACGTCGGTCCTGCGATCGAGAGCCGCTCGCTGTCGTTCCGACTGCGCATCGCCGCGCACCTGCTGGGCGCCATCTCCGCGGAGCTCGAGCACGAACACGCACACGATCGCATCCAGCTCCAGCGGCTCCAGGAGGTGCTCGGCCACGATCCCGAGGTGCCCGATGCGCCCCCAGCGCTCCGCGAAGCGATCCGGCGCCTGGAGCGCGACCTGGCGGCTCGCCTGCGCCACCACCCAGCCACCGAGGACGAGCAGGCGGCCATCCGGCACGTGTTGCTGGCTACCCTGCGCGACAAGCTGAAGGTGAACCAGCCCCGCTTCGACACGCGCCTCAACGTGGAAGAGCCCGCTTGACGGCCCGCGACACCACCGGACTGCGGGTCGCGAGCTTCAACCTCTTCTGGTTCGGCACGTCGCATCCACGGCGTGCGCCGCGCGGACCCAAGGACCTCGCGCTCGTCCGATCGGTGCTCGACCGGCTGGACGCCCACGTGCTCGCCTTGCAGGAGGTCGTGGACGTCGATCTGCTCGCCCGCACGGTCGGCGAACGCTGGAGCTGCGTCGGCGCGAGCGGGGCGCCGGTCTGCAGCCCGGCCGTGGAACCCGAGGGCGCGCAGGAGCGCCTCAAGCTGGTGCTCGCCTGGGACACCTCCGCCATCGAGCTCCTCGGCACCGAGCACGTCCAGCTTCGACGGACCGCCGACTTCCGCGGTCGGCGGCCACCGCTCGTGGCCCACGTGCGTCATCGGGCCTCAGGATGGCGCTTCGCCGTCGTCGTGGCCCACCTGAAGGCCGGACCGCACACAGAGCCCGGCGGCCCGGAGGGAGCGACGCGCGACCGCGAGTGCCGTCGGCTCGCCGACTGGCTGGGCGACCACCTCGACGAACCGGTGCTCTTGCTGGGCGATCTCAACGCCAGCGTCGACCACAGCTCGCTGCGGGCGTTGAGGGCCCCTCCGGTGGATGCGTTCCATTGGCAAGCTGCGCAGCACCCGACGGAAGCGTGGACGACGTGGCGCGAGCGCCTCATCATCGACCACATCCTGCTCTCGCCCCCAGCGGCCGCTCGGCTGGCGTCTCCACCCGCGATCTACGCCTTCGACCAGGATCCAGCCCTCGACGACGACCAGCGCGGGCTGCACCACCTCCGGCGGATCGACGGTCACTTCGCCGAACCTGGCCGCGACGCCCCCTACCAGGCGGTGGAGAACCTGTACCGGGTGAGCGACCACCGACCCGTCTACGTGGACCTGACCACCCCGTAGACCGCGTCGACCGACAGGCCACGACACACCCCCCGCAGCACCCTCACCCGGGGCCCGATCGGACGCCAGAGCTCCACCGGTGTCGGGCCGAACAGCGCGACCACCGTCGCACCGCTCACCGCAGCGAGGTGCGTCGTGCCCGCGTCGTTGCCCACGACCACGCGCGCTCCCGCGCACAGCTCTGCGGTGTGCACGAGATCCGGTGCGATCACGGTGAGGCCACCCCAGTCGCGGGCGGCCCAGCCACGCTCCAGCTCGTCGGGACCGAGCACCACCTGGACCGCACGTCCGTCGCGGGCCAGCCGATGGCCCAGCGCTTCGAAACCCGACCAGCACTTCCGCTCACCGCCGCTCCCCGGAAAGAGCAGGACGTCGCAAGGACGCGGTTCCAGAGACAAGAGCGGCACCTCCAGCGAGGCGACATCGGGCGGGCGGTGCAACAGCCGGAGCGCACGGTGCCCGGGGGCTTCCAGCGGCACGTGCCGCACGCCCAGCGTGGCGGCCAGCCCCGCTGAGCCCGTGACGACGAGTCCGCTGGTGGGATGCCCCAGCAGCTCGAGGGCCGCATCGGGGGCCGGCCCCCAGAGGGGGAGCAGGCGGGGGTCGTCTTCGCGGAACACCCGGTCGGCCGGGGTCCGACCGCGGAGGAGGCCTGCGGCGGCGCGCCCCATCACGGCCGTGACAGCGCCCGTCCGGGCGATGGCGTGCAGTGCGGGGAGGCCCAGGAGCACGTCGCCGAGCGCGCCGCCGACCCAGATGAGCGAGCGCACTCAGCCGGCCGGTTCCTCGAACTCGCCTTGCTTCACGTCCTTCCGGTTGCCGCGCCAGGTGCTGCGGATCCGGCGCTCGTTCGCACGTGTCTTGCCGCCGAGGTTGTAGCTGAACTCGATGGACTGGGTCAGCCACGCCCAGTCGAAGCTCGACAGGCCAGCGCCGAGCCGAAGCTCCGCGCGCTTCCAGGCGAACTGCCACGACGCTGTGATGTTGTAGTTCTCACCCAGAGGAATGGGCCCTGGGCTGTCGAGCAGGTCGTCGAGCCCAGCGACCGCAGGGATCTCGATCTCCTGGTCGGCCACCGAGAGGTCGGCCGTGAGCCGTGTCCACACGGTGGACGAGCCCTGGAGCACGATGCTGTCGCGACGGTTGAAGCGGATGTCCGTGGCGACGCGCGCGGTGACCAGGTCGGCGAAGAAGAGGGCCTCGGCCTGGGTCGATGCGGCGTCGACGGCGTCGTCGACCTGGCCCGTCAACAGCGGGTTGAGCTCGTCGAGGTCGAGCAGTCCGTCGCTCTTGAGCATGTTGTAGTCGCCGCCGAGGTGCAGCGACCACTTGGGGAAGACGATCCAGCTGACGCGTGAGCCGACGGTGGTGTAGCTGCCGTTGTACCGGTCACCCTGCGCGATCTGGTAGCGGTTGCCCGACACGGCGATGTCGACCGGCCCTTCCTGGATGGCGTCGATCTTGAGGCGCGCGTTGGGCACGCCCAGCCCATAGAAGAGCGGGCTGACCCCGATCTCCATGTTGGAGAACACGCCGACGGAGAGTCCGCCGATGCCCAGCTTCACCTCGCCCGGTTCCAGGGTGTAGGCGGTGAAGTCGGTCTGGGCGTAGGGGTTCTGCGGAAGGCGCCTGAGCTTGGGCTTGAGCCACTGGACCTGATCGGCGTCGAGATCGCCGAGCTGCTCGGCGCCGAGGTCCTCGGCCGAGGCCGCCGCCTTGATGGCCTCGGCCACTTCGAGGCTCTCCACGCCCGCGATGGAGCCGTCCGGCAGGACCACCGCGCCGAGCGACTCGACCACGCCCTCGTCGCAATCCACGCTCGGGGGCGGCGCCACGCCCTTGAAGGGGTCGAAGTCGGCGGGCGGCGCACCGGCTGCCCCCGCATCGGGCTCGGCGGCGGGCTCGGCCGACGAGGTCGGCGCCGGAACCGCGATGGCCGGGACAGCGGGCTCGGGTGCAGGGCCTTCGGCCGCTTCGCCCTGCTCGGCGTCAACGGGCGGCGCTTCGGCGGGCGCTTCGACAGCCTCGCCCTCCTCCAGGGGCCTCGCCGACCAGCCGTCGTCGTCCTGGGCGTGGGCGATGCAGAGAGCGAACAGAAGCGGACTCACGGAGCCTCCAACGGGCGGGACGGGGTGAGGGTGGCCGAACGGTCGGTCGTGGTCAACCGCGCTTGAGTCTAAGCTTGGCGGCGTGAACCTTCAGGTCGTCATCCTCTGTGGAGGCTTCGGAACCCGGATGGGCCCGGTCACCGAGACCGTGCCCAAGCCGATGGTGCCGGTCGGCGGGCGACCGCTGCTCTGGCACGTGATGCAGACCTACGCGCGCCATGGGGTGCGGCGCTTCGTGCTCTGCCTGGGCTACAAGGGCAAGGTCATCCGCACCTGGGCAGAGACGGGGCCCGAGCCGAGCTGGGAGATCGTGCTCGTGGACACCGGCCACGACACCACGACCGGCGGGCGCCTGCTCGGCGCGCGCGAGCACCTCGACGATCGGCCATGGTGCATGACGTACGGCGACGGCGTGGCCGACGTCGACCTCCCTGCCCAGCTCGATCTGCACGCGCGCATGGGTCGGGTCGCCACCGTCACCGCCATGCGGCCGCGGAGCCGCTTCGGTGTGCTCGATCTCGACGGCGCGGCGGTGGCCAGGTTTCGGGAGAAGCCCCTCCTGGAGCAGCGCGTGAGCGGCGGCTACTTCGTGTTCTCACCCGGAGCCTTCGACTGGATGGACCGCGACGAGCCCCTGGAGCAAGGCGCACTCGGCCGGCTCGCAGACGCCGGCCAGCTTGCGGCCTGGCCACACGACGGCTTCTGGCTGAGCGTCGACACCCCGCGGGATCTGGCGGAGCTCGACGCGTTGCATCGACAAGGGGAGCGTCCATGGCTCGCGTGATCATCACGGGCGCTGCCGGCCTGCTGGGCGCCGCCTGCGTGGCCGACCAGCTCGAGCGAGGCCGCGAGGTCGTGGCGGTGGTCCGAGACCGCGATCCCACCAGTCTGCTCTACGCGAGTGGCCTGATCGCCCGCTGCATCGAGGTGCGTGCCGAGCTGGCCGACGCCGAGCGCTTGGTCGCGGAATACGCGCCGAGCCACATCCTCCACCTCGCCGCCCAGACGCAGGTGACGGTCGCCAACCGGGCGCCGCTCTCGACCTTCGAGTCCAACGTGCGGGGAACCTGGCTGCTGCTGGAGGCCTGCCGCACCGCCGCCAGCCCCCTCGAAGGCATCGTGGTGGCGTCCTCGGACAAGGCCTACGGGGCGGCTCCCCTCCCCTACAGCGAGGAGTCGCCGCTCCTTGCCCGAGCGCCCTACGACGTCTCGAAGGCTTGCACCGACCTGGTGGCCCGCAGCTACGGCCTGCACTTCGGGCTTCCTGTGGTGGTCAGCCGATGCGGAAACCTGTACGGCCCCGGCGACGCGAACCGGGACCGCCTGGTCGTCGAGCTCTGCGCCGCCCTGAAGGCCGGTCGGTCGCCGATCTTCCGCAGCAGCGGTCGCATGACCCGCGAGTGGCTGTTCGTGGACGATGCGGCGAGCGCCATGGCGCTCCTGCTCGACGTCGCGCGCCAACACGCCGGCGCGGCCTTCAACGTGGGCGGCGGTGAGGTGGCCAGCGTGCGTGAGGTGGCGGAGCTCGCCGCCAGGCTGGCGGGACACACGGCGCCCTTGTCCTGGCGCGATGACGATCCCGACGGTGAGCTGACGCACCAGAGCCTGGACAGCAGCCGCCTGGCGGCGCTGGGCTGGTCGCCGTCGGTCAACCTGGAAGAGGGACTACGCCGCACCCTCGGAGCGACTCCGTGACCAGAAAGCTCCTGCTCCTGAACCCTGGGATGGGCGACTACTACGCCACCTCCAAGGTCAAGAGCGCCATCACGCTGAGCCCACCGCTGAACCTGGCCCTGGTCGGCGCCGCCGCTCGGCAGGCCGGCCACCAGGTCGCTGCCATCGACTACGAGGCCACGCCCGACGCGGACCTCTCCAGCACGCTCCGCAGCTTCGAGCCCGACGTGGTCGGCATCACCTTCCGCACCCCGCTCTTCCCCGCGGCCCGAAAGCTGGCGGAGCAGGTGCGGCGCGAGCGCCCGGACACCCTGCTCATCGCGGGCGGGGTCCACGCCTCCACACGGCCCCACGAGACCGTGCGCCGGGCGCCCTTCGACGTGGCCGTGAAGGGCGAAGGCGACCAGACCCTGGTCGAGCTCCTCGCTGGGCGGCCCTACCCGGAGATCCGAGGCATCGTGTGGCCCGACGGGGAGACACCCGCCCGCACCTTGATCCCCGATCTGGACCCGCTCCCGATGCCGGCGTGGGATCTGTTCGACCTGGCGCACTACCGCACGCCGAGCCTGGTCGCCCACACCGTGCCGGTCGCCGATCTCGAGAGCTCACGCGGCTGCCAGGCGCGCTGCATCTACTGCACGAAGGGGGTGTTCGGAAACGCCTTCCGGGTGAAGTCGCCCAACCGGATGGTCGACGAGATCGAGCACGCCCTGGGGCAGGGCTTCCGCGCCTTCAACTACGTCGACGACAGCTTCACCACCCTGACGTCTCGCAGCATCGCGATCTGTGAGGAGATGGTGCGACGGGGGCTCGACGTTCCCTGGTCCCTCACCAACGGCATCCGGGTCGCCAACGTCAACGAGGAGTTCTTCCGTGCGGCTCGCGCTGCGGGCTGCTGGCTCCTGGCCTTCGGCTTCGAGAGCGGCTCCGACCGCGTGCTCAAGCGCATCAAGAAGGGCGCGACGCTCGCACAGGCCCGGCGGGCGGTGGGCTGGGCCAGGAAGTACGGCTTCACCGTGCTCGGGTACTTCATGGTCGGGCTCCCCGGCGAGACCGCCGAGACCATCGACGAGACCGCACGCTTCGCCGCCAGCCTCGACGTCGACTTCGCGAAGTTCAGCATCACGATGCCGCTTCCCGGCACGCCGCTCTACGACAGCTGGGCCGAGAACCTGAACGACGAGGATCGCTTCGACTTCTCGATCCACCGCCCGGGCCCCGACCTCTACGACCACCCGAGCTTTGCGTGGCCCGAGCTCGAGGCACACACCCGGCGCGCCTACCAGACCTTCTACGGACGGCCGAGCTACGTGGCGCGCAGGGTGCGACGCGCCCTCCGGCGCGGCCACCTGGCGCGAGAGCTGCGCTACACTGCCGGCATCGGCACCGGGTCGCTGATGGAGGCCTTCGCCCGCCGATGAGGCACCTCCCATGACCCTGCCCCGCCTGCCCATCGTCGCCCTGATCGACGGTCGTGAGCCTGCCGGGCTTCGTGAAGCGCTCGCAGGGGTCGCCCGCATCCTGTCAGCCGAAGCTCCTCCCGACGACAGCACGCTGATCGTCTTGCATGGCGACGACGATGGCTTTGCGGGCCGCGTGGACGCCCTCCGCGAGAGCCGTGTGCACCGCTTCACGCCGCTGCTGGCCTGGTCTCGACAAGCGGTCGATCTGGAGCGTCGGCTGGACGTGATCCGCGCGGGCGCCGACGACCTCGTGCCCTCCGAGGAACTGGCCGCCGCTGTCGAGCGCCGCGTGCGCCTCCAGAGCACGCTCACCGGGCAGCTCCCCACGGGACCCCGACCGCCCCGCAACGTCGACGTCCCGCACGGAGAAGCCGGGACCCTGCTGAACTGGCTGCAGGGGCTTGCGCCATACGTGGACCGCCGCACCAAGCTGTGGGAGGGGCTGGGGCCGTCCGCTGAGCGCCTGTGGTTCGAGGCGTGTCACCTGCGCGACAAGGTCAGGACCACCACCTTCGGACTCGAAGCGCCCGCCGCCTACTCCCTCGGACGGAGTGGCTTCCGGGAGGCGCTCGACTGGCCCGTTCGCATGGTCGCCCCCCACGAGGGCGACGCCCGGATCGTGAACGTCGGCACCGACGGCTGTTGCCTGTCGGTGGGCCTGCCCCTGGAGCCCGACCTTCCCCTCCAGCTCCATGTGGCCGTGCAGGGGCGACCGGTGGCGGAGCTGCACGCTGCCCTGCGTTGGCAGAAGCGCCAGGGCCGCGAAGCCTGGCTCTGTGGCGCGCTGGTGACCAGTGCTCAGATCGGCGTGCTCAAGATCTGAGCACCCTGATGCAAGTGCCTGAAAAGCACTGTTCCTGCCTCCAGGATCCGCGCCGGCACCACAACTTGTCCACAAGTGCTGTGCGAACCGCGTAAGTCCTTGAAGAATCCCATAAGTGGCGGACTTGACTCGCTTCTTGTGCGCCGTAGGCAGACGGCACTCCGACGCGCCTCACCGGATGAGGCACTTATCCACAGGTGGTGTGGATAAGTCGCCAGCCCCCCCTGGAGCCCCGCCGACGAGCCCGATCCAGCGCGTGGTGTAGCCTGCCGCGTGCCTCTCGACCTGCTCCCACCCGCGCTTCAACCTCGCGTTGTCGGCCACACCCTGAGCGACGCCCGTGTTGCCGCGGAACGAGCGGGCGACGACGCCCTGTTGCTCGCGCTCCGTGCGCTCGAGACGGCCGGTCGGCCGCCGGAGCTCGTCGGCGTGCGCTTCGACGGGCTCTTCGCCGTCGACGCCATCAGCGCCACGTGGTCGGGCTGGGCCGAAGGACGCCCTGTGGCCGTCCGCACGCTGCGCCCGGAGCTCCAGAGCGACCCGGTCTGGAACCGGCGGCTCGAAGCTGCGACGTGCCCAGGCCCCGGTCTGCTGCCCATCCGCACGGTCACGCTGCCGACCACCCATCAGCGCATGGCGCTGTCGGGCCCGTCGCTCGACGACTGGCTGCCCGCCGAAGACGTGCCCGAGACCCTGGTGTTGGCGCGCTTCCTGGCCGGCGGACTCGTCGGGTTGGCGTCCCTCCATGCTTCGGGTGCTCGCCACGGCGCGCTGCTCCCTCGCCACCTGCGGCTCACCCCGACAGGCGTGAAGCTCGCGTGGTGCGACCCGGTGTCTGGTCTTGCGACATCGGTGCAGGACGACCTCGCTGCCCTGGGCGCTGCGGTTGC
>CAZSAT010000086.1:0-30008 GCA_964604675.1 uncultured Enterobacterales bacterium | reverse complement strand
GGCAGGCCGCTGCTCGCTGCTCCGGTGTCGGTGTCGGTCGGGGGGGCGCTGTCGAGGTCGGACGTGTCGGTGGGGTCGTCGAGGGGGTCCGCGCCGTCGTCCAGCGCCACACAGGATCCGTCGCCGAGCCGTCCGTAGCCGTCGGCGCAGGGTTCGGTGCCCGTGCACGCGAAGAGGAGGAGCAGGTTCATGGGCCGAGGATGCCAGGGTCGGCGGTTTCGTTTCGGGCGAGCCCGGGATTCCTGCGCGCAGGACGGCGCGAACGCGGGCACGGTATACGCTGGGTCTGGATGCACCGGAGGTCGGATGTTCGGCTGGTTCTCGCCATCGAACGAGAAGCGCATCGCACGCGCTCGGAAGTTCCTGGCGAGCGGCGAGCACATGTACGCGCTGGACCAGCTCGAGGGCCTGCAGGGACCCGAGGCCGACGCGGTGCGCGCCGAGGCTCGCGAAGCCCTCGTGGCCTTGAACTGCAGCGAGGCGATCGCCTTTGCCACGGCCGGGACCTTCGCCAAGGCGGCCGAGCACCTCGAGCTCGCAGGCCGCTTCGCCCAGGGGCCCGACGCCTCGGTGCGTGCGGCCCGCCGGCAGGTTCGGGAGCTCCGCCAGTCGGCCAAGCCGCCCAAGGGGTTGGCGCTGGCCAACGACCCGGCGATCCAGGATCCCGAGGCGGCCGACCCGCTCTTCTCGCTCCCCCCGGACGACCCTCGCGTGGCCTTCGCCATGGCGCTCGAGGCCTACCCGGAGTCCATGCGGGATCGGCTCATCGGGCTCGGGCCGGACTTCGCGTCGGCGGTGGGGTTGATCGAGTCCGGCCAACCTGCCCTGGCCGTGCAGCGCCTGAGCGCCTTCGTGCACGACGAGCCGGTGGTGCGCTACGAGCGCGCTCGTGCGGCGCAGGCCGAGGGCAACCTCGCGCTCGCCGTCAGCGACCTCAAGACCTTCGGCGCCGCGGTCGGGCATGCGCGCATCGGTCGCGTGCACACGGGGGCCCTGCTCGTGCAGCTGCTGCTGGCCACCCAGCGTCGAGACGAAGCCTTGGAGCACGCGGTCGGCGACGACCTCGCCGTGCAGGGGGCGCGGGCGATGGCGCTCGAAGCCCTCGGTCGGCTCGAGGAGGCCGACGGGCTCGCCGCGGCGCTGGTCAAGAAGGCACCCCGCGACCTCGGGCTCTACAAGCTGATGGCGCGCTGCCGCATCCAGGCGGACAAGCGGCTGGAGGCGATGCAGGTGCTCGAGCGCGGGCTCACGAGCAACTGCAACACCGGGCGCTGCGGGAGCCAGGCCTTCGACGTCGAAGCCGGGCGGATGCTGGCCCAGCTCTACCTGGAGGACCGGCTCGACGAGGTGCGCGCCGCCGAGCTCGTGGCGCAGGTGAAGGCGAACGTCCGGCAGACCGGTCCCGTGGAGGCCTACCTCGACGCGCTCACGCTGCGGAACGCCGGCGATCCCGAGGCCCAGGCGATCGCGGCACGGGTGCTGCGCTCCACCCGGAAGGGCTCCGGGCTCGCCGTGGCGGTGACCCGGGCCTTCCCGGCGCTCCTCGAGCAGGAGGCGGCTCAGCCCCCGAGCTGAGCCTCCAGGCGCTGCTTGTGGCGCATCAAGCGAGCCAGCTGGGCGTAGCTCCACGGGCGCTCGGGCCAGGGCAGGCTCACCTCGTCGTCGAGCACGTAGGCACGGTTCACGGTGCGGATGCTCGCGTCGTAGAAGCGGAGCATCTCCCGGTGGAGCGCCCGACCGATGCGGAGCAGGCGCATGGTCGGCGCCTCGACGCGCCCCTCGAAGTCGTCGGCGGCCACGATGTAGTCGGCGCTCGAGTTGGCCCAGGTCACGGCCACGGTGTGCTCGGCCTGGCACTGCCGCTCGAGGTCGCAGCCATACGCGAGGGTCACGCCCTCGACCCCGCTGACGCGGAAGAAGAGGCCGCTCGAGACGACCGGGCTGGTCTCGATCATCAGCACGTCGAACAGACCGTCGTCGCGGGCGAAGCGAAACTCCGAGACCGCGTGGATGTAGTCGAAGTGCCCCTGGTCGTCTTGCGGCAGGCGCCGCTGGTAGTAGAGGTAGCTGCCCTCCGGGTGGGCGTCCCGGGCGCGGAAGTCGCTCCGGTGGCTGAGCGTGGGCAGGGTGTACCGGATCTCGCCGTCGAGCAGGGCCTCGGGGTGGAGGCGGGCCGGGGCGGGCTGCGCCAGAGCCGCTGCGAGGAGCAGGATCACGGGATGCCGAACTGGCCGAGCACGGCGGGGGTCAGCTCCTCGGTCCAGCTGTGCCCGCCGTTGCCGAGCTCCCAGTCCTCGAAGACCACCTCGTGCCCGTTGAGCTCCAGCAGCGCCGCGTAGCTCTCGCCCTGGCTGTAGGGCACGATCTGGTCGTCTGGATCGTGCACCACGTAGACCGGCACCTTCGGATCGGGGTCCACCGCGGGGTAGTCGAAGTAGCCGCCGGTCCCGGCCGACACGACCGCTGTGTGCGCGAAGAGCTCGGGGCAGTAGAGCGTGCTGTAGGCGGTGACGAAGCCGCCGGCCGACTGGCCGGCCAGGTAGACCCGGTTCTTGTCGATCGACGCCTCGTCGCCGACCAGGCCCACGAGGGAGCCGAAGGCGGAGCAGTTGTCGAGGTACCAGCCGTGCTCGGACTGCCCCTCCTCCACGCCGGGAACCAGCAGGGCGAAGCTCCGCTCGTTCGCGAGCCGCTGGAGCCCGGTGCCGAGGGGGTCGGACCACTCGTCGTCGAGCCACGAGCCGGGCTTGTCGGCGCCGTGGCCGAAGATCACCAGCGGTGCGCACTCCAAGCCTTCGGGGGCGATCAGGAGCGCCGAGAGGCCGTCGGCCGCGAGGAAGCCGGTGCCGTCGCCGCCGCCCTCGGTGCAGTCCTGCCCGACGGCGGTGTCGTCGGGCGGCGCGGTGTCCGCGGGCGCGCTGGTGTCGGCGGGGGGATCGGTGTCGTCGGTGTCGTGCACGGAGCTGTCGGTGTCGCCGGGCGCTGGCTGGGTGCCCGTGTCGGCGGTGTCCGGGGTGGCGGTGACCTGCACCGGGGAGCACGCGAGGAGGAGCAGCATGGCGGCAGTCTACCGCCACCGCTACCGGGTCCCCCGGGCCGGTCAGCGCAGCGCGTCGAGCAGGGCCGGCAGGACCTCGCCGGCTGCCCCCGGAAGGGCCCAGCCGCGCGGCACCCTCCGCGCCAGATCGGCGAAGGGGTTGTCGGTGGGGTTGACGTCGACGATCGCCGCGCCGTGCCGCGCCGCCGTCCACACGACCTGGGTGGGCAGGTTGGTGGCGCCGCTCGTGCCCACGGTGATCAGCAGGTCGGTCGTCTCGGCCGTGCTCAGGGAGCTGTTCCAGCGGAACCAGGTCTCGTCGTAGGTCTCGTCGAACCAGAGCACGTGCGGACGTTGGCGGGCGCCGCAGCGGGGGCAGACCAGGGTGTCGAAGGTGGCCTGTGGCACGGGCTCGCCCTTGGCGACGGGGTGCACGTGGTCGGGGAACGGGAGCAGCTCGTCGCTGCAGGCGGCCGCGCAGCGCACGAGCTCCAGGTTGCCGTGGATGGCGTGGGTCCGCTCCAGGCTGGAACCAGCACGGGTGTGCAGGCCGTCCACGTTCTGGGTGATGAGCCGGAAGGCGTCGCCGAAGGTCTGCTCGAGTGCGACGACCGCGCGGTGGCCCGCGTTGGGGGACGCCGCTCGGCACACGCCGAGTCGGTGCAGGTACCAGGACCAGACCGCCTCCGGGTGGCGCCGGAACATCGCGTTCGTGGCCATCTCGGTGGGCTGGTGGTGCGTCGACCCGATCGTCCAGTAGCCCTCGGGCCCGCGGAAGGTGGGGATGCCGGACTCCGCCGAGATGCCGGCCCCGGTCAGCACCGTGAGCGAGCCGCCTTGCCGGGCGAAGCCGACCAGGTGGTCGTGGAGGTCGCTGGGGAGGGTCACTCGGTCTCCGACGCGAGGCCCGTCCACGGCGGCGAAGACTGCGCCTCGCCGAGCGTGAGGAAGCGGCGCCTCACGCCCGGATGGGCGGGTGCCACCGCAGGCCGGTGGGCGCCGCGCCACCGAAGGCGGGCCATCCGTTCCCCTCGTGAGGAGCGAAGCACTCGAAGGCGACCTCGAAGCCGTCCTCTCGGTAGGAGAGGGCGTCCACCTTCAGGTCGCACCAGTGGTACGGCACGTCGAGCCGCCCGATCTGCAGGCCGTCGGCGGGCGCCACCCAGTCGACGCTTCCGGTGTCGGGTCCACCCTCGGCCGGTCGCCGGAGCCAGATGAAGAAGTCGGCCACGGGCATGGCGTCGAGCGCGGAGGCCAGCGCGTTCGCGCCGTCGAAGCGATCCTCGGGTGCATAGGCCATGGCTCGTGCCAGGATCGAGCGCAGGGCAGGCGGCGTGTCCGGCAGCTCCTGGTCGAGGTGGGTGGCCGACATCGGACTCGGCGGATGGCCCTTCAAGAGGGCGAAGAGCAGGCAGCCGGCGCCGTAGATGTCCATGCGCGGCGACGCCTCGTGGCGCGGGTTCGCCTGTTCGGGCGCCCGGTAGCCCTCGGACCCCATCACCGCGAGCGTGCGCGTGTAGCGGGTGCCGCCATCGACCGACGCGATGCCGAAGTCGATCATGCGGATCCCGGTGGCGCTGCGCAGGAAGTTGCTCGGCTTGAGATCGCGGTGGCAGGTGCCGTGTGCGTGCACGTAGGCCAGCGCCTCGAGCACCTGCTCGAAGGCGGCCAGGGCCTCGGGCACCGACATCGGGCCGTCGCGGTCGAGGATCTCCTGCAGGTCCTCACCCGAGACGAGCTCCATCTCGATGAAGGGTGTGCCATCGGCGGTGCGCTGGATGGTGTGGATGGTCACGATGGCGGGGTGGTCCAGCTGTTCGAGCAGGCGGGCCTCGCGCTCGAAGCGGCGACGGGCGGTCGCCGAGGCGACCAGGTCCTGCCGCAGGATCTTCAGCGCCACGCGGCGGCGGAGCACCTTGTGTTCCGCTTCCCACACCTGGCCCATGCCGCCCTGGCCGATGAGGCCGATCAAGGTGTACGCCTCGGGAAGCCTGCCCGTCGGGGTCTGCGTGGACGCCAACATGGCCTTCAGGCTCGCGGGGGAGAAGCCGGGCTCCGCCACGCCACGCCAGCGGTCCTTGTCGTGGAGCCAGCCCTCCAGATCCTGCTCGGTCTCCCACGCGGGGTGCTGGGGGTTGTGGAACACCGCCATGGTGCTGTCGCTGCGGACCTTCTCCAGCCAGACCAGGCGCTCCAGCCGCGGCGCCCGGAGGTGTGCCACCCGCAGGAGGGGCTCGAGGCGGAGCACGGAGCCATCGGCTCGGACCAGCACCGGCTTGTTGGTCGGTACGTTCCTGGCGCTCTCGACCAAGGTGGGATCCTGGGTGGGGTCGAGCCCGCGCATGCCGTAGAAGTGGTACCGGTGCGCCTCGTCGTCGTGGTCGGCGTGCACGAACTCGCCGAGGGCGTAGTCGGAGAGGAACAGCACGCCCGACAGGAGCACGCGCAGGGGCTCGTCGATGCTCTGCTTGAGCTCCTCGGCCACCGACTCCGGCTGGGTGGCCAGGAGCTTGTGGGACCAGCCGTTGCGGAACGACCGGAGCGTGTCGGCTGCCTCGAACCAGGGCCCGTCGACGAGGGCGGCGAGCTCCGGAACGAAGGGCGGACCGACCCGCGCGGCGTGTGACGTGGTCTGCCGGAACAGCCGGAGCCACTTGCCGAAGCCGGCGTTCACCAGGAGCTTCATCCACGATCGGAAGGTCTTGTCGTGCGCCACCAGGGGCACGGCGTCGGCCAGGGCGGTCAGCGCGAGGAAGCGCACCACGCCCTCCGCGAGGAGGATGGACGCAGCGAGGCGGCGGCTGGCGAGGTGGTGCGCGTAGCGCTGGCGGTAGAGCGCTGCGAGGGGGTGCGGCAGCGCGTAGCGGAACACGGAGTCCAGCGTGCGGGGGTCGGGACCCGTCGGTCTCGGGGGCTCGGGTGCTGGGGCGGTCGCTGGCTGGGCCTTGCCCGCGCCCGTCGGAACGGCCTTCGCCACGGCCGGGGCGGGGGCCTTGGCCTTGCGTCGCCTGCGGATCACGCCCTTCGCGACCCTCGTGTCGTTCCGGGGCTCGTCGCCGGGCCGTGCGGTGGTCCGGCGCGGCACCGACGTGCGCTCGATCCGGTCCAGCAGGTCCTTCTTCGACATCGTCACCCGCCGCGGGCCCATTGCGGACCGCTCTCGGATCATCCTCTCACGCCCGGCTGGCCAGCCCCTCCAGCCACCGCTGGTGCCAGCGCAACAGTCCGGGTCGCAGGTACCACCGCGCGAGCCAGGGCACGAGCCCGGCCTGCACCTCCTCGGTGGTCACCCGGCAGCCGCCCTCGATGGGCGTGATCTGCCAGGTGTGCACCGCCCGACCGTAGGGCTCCTGGCCCCGCCACGACAGCGCGTGGGGCGGCTCGAAGACCTCGACGACCGTGCGCACCGGCAGCCCGAAGGTCACCCAGGTGAACACCACGTCCTCCGCCAGGTCGGGGGCGCTCGGGCCGTGCACGACCACCTTCCGCGCGTTCTCGTAGAAGTCCGGCCACGCCTCGGCGCGCACCAGCTGGGCCCAGATCGCCTCGGCGGGTGCGTGGATGTCGAGCGCGTTGACCGTGGCGATCGGGGAGCGGTCCGGGCGGACGTCGTCGGCCCAGCGGTCCCAGACGGGCGCGGGGTTCAGCAGCTGCTCAGGCGCCTGAGGGCGCGCAGATCGAGCTCGGACATGGCGCGAAACGTAGCACGGTGGGCTCACTCGATGCGGTCGGTCACCTGGATCTGGAGGATGCCCGCCAGGCGCCGCATGGCCCGGATGGCGGCGGGCAGCCGATCCCGTCGGGGAGCGAGCTCCATGCCCTTCGGCTCGAGGTAGACGTCACGCTGTTCGAGGGGCAGCTCGAGCACGACCTGGCCCTGGCTGAGCGTGGCCGGGTGCCCGTGCACGGCCTCCAGCAGAGTGGCGTGCAAGCCTCCCAGCAGCTCCGTCAGCCTGGGGCCGCCCCCGGCGAGTGCGGCGTCCAGCACCGGATCGCCGAAGGCGGCCTCCCGGTCCGCTGCGGTCCGGCGTCGCACCCAGAGGGCGCGCCCGCTGTCGGTGGCTCGCAGCGCGGGCACCGGCACCTCGACGCGGAGGCGGGCGGGGGCCACGCTGGTCTCGAAGCGCACCCGGGTGGTCAGGCCGTCGTCGCCGCGCCCCAGGAGCTCCAGCCCCCACGGGTGGTAGGTCGGGGTGAGGTCGAGGGACTGCGCCACCTCGGCCCACTGCACATGGGCGGGCCCTACGGGCTCGGGTCGCAGGCTGCGCAGGGCGGCGCGGGCGTGGCCGCTCCGGAGCAGCATCCAGATGCTGATCACGAAGATGCTGATCACGGCGAAGACGACCGCGATCTCGCGGGTGGGGCTCGGCATGGCGAACTGGGCGAGGCCGATCCAGGCGAGCGGGAGCCCCTGGAGGAGCACGGCGAGCGGCCACCCGATCCGGAGGGGATGGCCGACCGCCACCACGCTGCGCACGTGCATGGCGAGGGTGACGCTCAGCGCACCGGCGGCCAGCGCGGACGCTACCAGCAGGGCCTGCTCCAGCCCCCCGTGGGCCCACTCGAGCTGGACCACGCCCAGCCCCGCTGCGAGCAGGCCGGCGGAGGTCACGATGAGGATCCGGGAGAGCCTCCGCCAGCTGAGACCGCTCACCCTGGGGCCCGGCTTGGTGAGGCGCCACAGGGCGGGCGGCAGCGCGACCAGCCCCGCGGGCACCATCACGAGCGTGAGGCCCATGCACATGCCCGAGAGCAGGCCGGCGACCACGAAGAGGCCGCCGATGAAGGCCCACTGCATGCCGACGTAGGCATGCTGGGCATGGCCGTCGGGAAGCTCCGCGGGCCGGGGGTCGGGCAGGTCCACGCCTCAACCTACGCCGGAATCAGCTGCCCCATTCCACCGCGCTCGACATCGCCGGATCCCCGCTCAGGAAGCCTTCCAGGCTCGTGTCGCCGTCGACGAAGCGGGCGAAGGCCAGGGCGTAGGTGCGCACGATGCGCCAGCCCTCCTCGGGATCGATCAGCTCCTCGTGCTGTTCGATGAGGCCGCTGTAGTCCGTGAAGGTGTTGTGGTGCGCCCCCACCAGGTGCAAGCGCCGGTGCGGCTCGCCGCCCAGGGCGTCCCAGTACCAGGTGCTCTCCTCCGCCTTGCCGGTGTCGAGGGACCCATCCATCATCAGCACGGGCACCTCGACGGCGGCCACGTTCGCGGCTCCGAAGCGCGAGAAGTCGCCGCTGGCCATGGGCAGCAGGGCATCGACCCGGTCGTCGCGGTAGCTGGAGGAGAACGCGGCCAGGAGCTCGGCGTCGAGGGTGGAGCAGATGGCGTCGTCGCTGCCAGCCGCGCAGTCCGCCTCGATGCCCGCCGCGTCGAAGGGCGATCCACCGACCGCGTAGAGCGACAAGCCACCGAAGCTGTGGCCCATCGCCACCACGGTCTCGGTGACGTCCCAGCCCTGCTCGGTGTGGTCGAGCACGGCGGAGAGGTCCTCGGGGCGCTGCAGGTAGATGGCCGTGTCGCGGTCGGCCGAGTCGAAGGTGGTGTTGCCCGTGTGGTCCGGGCTCACCACGAGCCAGCCGTGGCTGGCCAGGTGCTCCATCAGGAAGCTGGCCGCCTCGGCGTAGCCCTGGTGCCCGTGGCTGAAGACCACCACCGGAAAGGGGCCGGGGTCGGGCTCGGCGTCGGCGAGCACGCCCTCGGCCTCGATCAGGCCACCGAGGTAGGTGGCGTCGAAGCCGGAGGTGTCGCTCGTGGGGTACCAGGTGGCCAGGCGCAGCGTGCGGCTGCCCGCCACGCCCTCGTAGGTGACGCTGCCCTCCCGGTAGCCGACACCGTGCGGACCGGCCTCGGAGAGCTCGACCACCGGATCCACCGGCTCGGCGGTGTCGACGGGGTGGCCCGTGCAGGCCCACAAGAGCAGCATGTCGTCTCGCGTGGAGGGGATTGTTGGACTATCCTCGCGCCCTTGCGGACGGCAGGCAGCCGGCTAAAGGTCGAGAGTGAAACTTGTTCTAGCATGGGCGCTCGTCGGGTGCGGCGAGCCGATCGAGCGCGACCCGCTGGCCGAGCCCGCGGTGGTGCCGCCGGCCGCCACGCTGCGGCGGCTCACGCAGGAGCAGTACCTCAACAGCCTGCAGGACATCCTCGGCGACCAGGTCCTGCTCCCCACGTCCATCGAGCCCGACACGGAGGTCGACGGCCTCTACAGCATCGGCGCCTCCCAGACCGCCGTGAGCTCGTGGGGCGTGGAGAAGTACGAGGACGCCGCCTACGACCTCGCCGAGCAGGTGGTGGGCGAGGACCTGCGCGCGGAGTTCGTGGCCTGCGAGCCCACCGACACCGTGGACGATGCCTGCGCCTCCGAGGTGCTCTCGAGCCTCGGCAACCAGCTCTTCCGCCGGCCCGTGACCGACGCGGAGCTCGCCAGGGTCGTGGACCTCTCGGCCGCCGCCGCGGAGACCCTCGGCGACTTCCACGAGGGCCTCGCGTTCGGGGTGGCCGGCCTGCTCATGGCGCCGCCCTTCCTGTACCGGCAGGAGCTCGGGACCTGGAGCGACGACGAGGGGCAGTACGTGCTGTCCAGCCACGAGCTGGCGAGCCGGCTGTCCTACTTCCTGTGGAACACCACGCCGGACGCCGCCCTGCTGGCGGCTGCGGCCGCCGACGAGCTGTCCACCCGCGAGGGGCTCCTGGCCCAGGCGGAGCGGCTGCTCGCCGACGACCGTGCCCGGGAGGGTGTGCGCACGCTCTTCTCCGAGATGCTCGGCCTCTACGAGCTCGACCAGCTCACCAAGGACACCACGCTCTTCCCGCACATGAGCGAAGCCATCGGGCCGGCCGCGCGGGAGGAGACGCTCCTGGCGGTCGACGCGCTCGTGTTCGACGACGACGGCGACTACCGCGAGCTGCTCACCAGCACGCGCAGCTTCGTCGACCACAAGCTGGCGTCGATGTACGCGGTGCGGGCGCCCGAGCGCGAAGGCTTCGGCGAGATCGTCTTCACCGAGGACGACGGGCGCCGGGGCCTGCTCGGGCACATCAGCTTCCTCGCCCTGAACGCCCACGCGGTGTCCAGCTCCGCCACCCTGCGGGGCAAGGCCATCCGCGAGAAGCTCCTCTGCCAGACCATCCCCCTGCCGCCGACCGACGTGGACGCGTCGATCCCCGAGGCGAGCGAGGACGCGCCGACCCTGCGTGACCGGGTGGCCGTGCACCTCGAGGACCCGAGCTGCGCGGGCTGCCACAACCTCACCGACCCGATCGGCCTGGGGCTGGAGAACTACGACAGCCTGGGCATGTGGCGGCTGACCGAGAACGACGCCACCATCGACCCCAGCGGGGAGCTCGACGGCACGGCCTTCGCCGACGCGTGGGAGCTGGCCGCGGTGGTGGCCGAGCACGACGATCTCACCCCCTGCATGGCGGACACCACCTTCGCGTATGCCCTGGGGCACAGCACCGTGAACGGCGAAGACGAAGCCATCGACCACGCGTGGCGGCTCTGGGAGCTGGGCGGCTACTCGGTGCAGCAGCTGCTGCTGCAGGTCGTGACCAGTCCCGCCTTCCGCTACGTGGGGGCCGTGGAGTGAGTGGCATGAAGAAGAACCCGCTGTGGCGCCCGAGCCTGCTCGGCGTGCGCGACTTCCGGAAGCGCGCCGGCGCACCGATGGTGATGGACCGCCGGACGGTGCTGCGCGGCTTCGCCAAGGGCGCGCTGATGAGCCTCGCGCTGCCGCCGCTCGAGGCCATGATGGGCGTCAACGGCAACGCGTACGCAGCCACGTGCGACGCGTCGGGCTTCCCCAAGCGCTTCGTCTTGTGGTTCTGGGGCAACGGCATGCACCCCGACCGCTGGACCCCGGAGGCGGAAGGCGACGACTGGGAGCTCTCCGAACAGCTCGCGCCGCTTCAGGAGGTGAAGGATCAGCTGTGCGTGGTCACGGGCATGTCGGTGAAGACCGACAACATCGTGCCTCACGGTTCGGGGTGCGCGGGCATCCTGTCGGGGTCGCCGATCGACGGTGCGAGCGAGACCGACACCTTCGCGGCGCCTTCGATCGATCAGGTCATCGCCGACGAGGTGGGCTCGGAGACCCTCTACTCGAGCATCGTCACCGCGGCGTCGGATGCCGACGGCCGCAGCTACAACGGACCGAACTCGAAGAACCCGCCCGAGACCTCGCCCATCGACTTCTACGAGCGGCTCTTCGGCGACAGCTTCTACGAGCCCGGGGAAGAGGGCGAGGTGGACCCGCGCTACCAGCTCCGTCGCAGCGTGCTGGACGCGACCATGGAGGACATCAAGGCCCTGGAGTCCAAGGTCGGCGCGGCCGACAAGGAGCGGCTGGAGCAGCACTACGAGGGGGTTTACGAGATCGAGCAGCGCCTGAAGCGCCTGATCGAGGACCCCCCGAACATGGAGGCGTGCGAGCGCCCGGCGGAGCCCGAAGCGGCCTACGACGACGTGGAGGGCCGCCCGCAGCTCGCGGAGCGCAACGCCGTGATGTCGGACCTGGTCACCATGGCCCTGGCCTGCGACCAGACCCGCGTGGCGGCCCACTTCTTCACCGATCCGATCAACGGGCTGTTGTTCCCCGATGCCAGCGCCGGCCACCACGACCTCACCCACAACGAGGCCGGTGACCAGCCCGAGGTCAACGCGATCACCACCTACTGCATGGAGCAGCTCGGCGTGTTCGTGGAGAAGCTGGCCAGCATTCCCGAGGGGGACGGCACCATGCTCGACAACATGGTGGTCTTCGCCACCAGCGAGCACAGCATGGCGCAGACCCACGACATCGACGAGATGCCCATCCTGCTGTTCGGCAACTGCTGCGGCTTCTTCCGCACGAACTACCACTACCGGAGCCTGTCGGGCGACAACGCGAGCAAGGTGCTCTTCAGCCTGCAGCGCGCCATGGACATGGGTGTGTCGAGCTTCGGGACCGAGGACATGCAGACCTCCGAGGGGCTGTCGGGGATCCAGCTGTGATCGCGCTGTTGTTGGCGTGCAGCGGTGGCACCGCGGACGACACGGCGGCGGCCGTGGACGAGTGCGCAGGCGCCGGCGAGACGCAGGTGGCCGTGCTCACCCGGGTGGCCTTCGCGCGCATCGAGGACGGCGTGACCCGCGGCTACGACCTCGACGAAGACGAGACCGACGCCGGCGAGCCCTGGGGCTGCGGCATCCAGGACTTCGTGGACGCCGAAGGCAACACCGGCATCGACAACGCCTTCGGGCAGGTCATCCCGGCCCTCGAGAGCACCCAGGCCGTGGTGCTCGAGGACCTCATCCTCGAGAGCATCAACTCGGGGGAGCTCTTGCTGATGCTGGAGCTCGAGGACGTGAACAGCGAGGTGGACGACGCGTGCGTCGATCTCACCATCCAGCAGGCCACGGGCACGCCGAACGTGGGCAACGACGGCAGCGTGGAGAGCGGCCAGACCTTCGAGCGGGATCCGGACTCGCCCATCGAGACCGTGAGCACCAGCGTGGTCGACGGACGCATCGACAGCGCGAAGTTCGACTACCGGCTGCCGCTGCAGGTCTTCCGGGAGGCGATCGACTTCGACATCTACGGTGCGCGGGCGCGGGTGGAGCTTCACGGCGACGGCACGGTCAGCGGCTTCATCAACGGCGGCGTGAGCGCCGACTACGTGATGGAGATCGCCAACCGCGACGGCATCGGCGACGACGTGGCCGCGGTGCTCGAGCCGGTGGTGATGGCGCTCAAGGATCTCGATCGCGACGGCGACGGCACGTGCGAGGACATCTCGGTGGTGCTGGAGTTCGACGGCAAGCTCGCCTTCTTCTACGAGTGAGGGCATGACCTTCGCGCTGTGGGTGGCCTGCACGGGGGCGGTGGCTCCGGCCGACACCGCGGCGACGGCGACCGACCGGGCCACCTGCTCGGCGCCCGATGACCTTCGAGTACGACGCCACCCCGGCGTTCTTCTACGCGGACTGACCGGTCAGTCCTCCGGCAGGAAGGCCTGGCCGCGCTCGCTGATCCGCTGCCAACGCCGGGCTTGCAGCCGGCTGGCCTCTGCCTGCGCACGGGGGCTAGTCGTGTTCCCCGCCATCGACGTAGCCGAGCGCTTCGAGCTGTTCGATCATCGCCTCGTCCAGCGCTTCTTCCCGTTCCCACACGAGGGGCGACCGGCTCAGTGGCTCGCGCTTGGCGGTGAGCGCGGCCGCGAGCCGGGCCACCACGTCGGGGTGCTGGTCCGCCAGGTTGGTGGCCTGCCAGGTGTCGCCGGTGGCGTAGAGCTCCTGGTCGCCGCGCGGGTTGCCGTAGCGTCCGCGGGCCCGGTTCCGGATGAACACCCAGTCGGGGGTGGTGACGCGCTGGCGCTTCTCGGTGCCGAAGCGGGTCTCCTGCAGCGTCAGGGTCTCCGGACTCGTGGTCTGGTCGGCCTGCTGGACCTGGGCCGAACGGCTGTGGCCGCTGAGCCCCTCGGTGCCGAGGCCGGACAGCTCGAGCACGGTGGGCGCGAGGTCGATGCCTTCGGCGATGCCGCCGATGCGGCGGCCGCCCGCCACGCCGGTGCCGTGCAGCAGCCAGGGCACGTGCAGGGTGGGCTCGTAGAGCCAGGTGCCGTGGGCGTGTCCGGCCCACTCCGGCAGGCTCAGCCCCTCCCCGTGGTCGCCCACCAGCACCAAGAGGCGCTCGCTTCGGCCCTGCTCCGCGAGCCCGTCGTCGAGGGCCCTCAGCGCGTCGTCGAGGGCCCTGACGCTCTTGTCGTACTTCACCGTCTCGGAGCCGCGACCGGCGCGCGGCGCGTGGGTGTCGATCAGCACGAGCTGGCCGAACACGGGGCCCGTCTCCTGTGCGGCTCGCGCGAGCCAGGTCTCCACGACCTCCTCGCCGCCGACCTTCTCGAAGCCGTCGCGCCAGAGGCCCACCGCCTCGTGGTAGTCGTCGAAGCCCTGCGCGAAGCCGAAGACCGCGTTGGCGTTCGGGTTGGCCGTGGCCCCGAGGGTGGACCAGCCCGCTTCGGAGAAGCGCTCGGCGAGGGTGTGCACGTCGGGGTGCACGCCCCGCTCGGTGTTGGTGTCGGGCCCGGGGTCGTCGATGCCGAGCTCCACCGGGTAGCGACCCGAGATGAGCGACGCGATGGCGGGCTTGGTCCAGGGGGCGGCTGCGAGGGTGCGCTCGAAGACCACACCCTCCTCGGCGAGCTGGTCGAGGTAGGGCGTGTTCTCGACCGTGTGGCCGTAGAGGTGCAGACGGTCGGCGCGCAGGGTGCAGCCGATGACCACCACGACCGTGGGGCCGCGCGGCTCGACCTCGCTCGCGCCGGTGCAGGCCAGGGCCCAGAGGATCACGCCGGGCGCTCGGTGGGCTGGCCCGCCGCCTGCCAGGCGACGAAGCCGCCGAGGAGCGCCCAGGCGTGGCGGCCCTGTTCGCGGAAGCGCATCGCGGCGCTGATGGAGCGACCACCGTCCGCGCACACGAACACCACGGGGGTGTGGATCTCCCCGGCGCGGTCGTCGAGCTCGGCCATGGGGATGTGCAGCGCTCCGGGGATCACGCCGGCCCTCCGTTCCAGCTCGAGGCGCAGGTCCACCAGCACGTGGGTCGCGGCCTCGTCGACGCGGATCAACACGGCATCGGCCGTGGCTGGTCCCACGGGCTCGGGGACGGGGGAGGAAGGGCGGGGGCCTCGCACGATGTCGAGCGCCTTGCGCCCAGCCCGGCGGGGCAGGTCGGTGAGCTTCGGCATGCCGCCCCCTTATCGCATCGTGCTGCCCCTCATCTGGCGGGTGTAGCCGCTCCACGTGCCGCCGAGCAGCTTGCGGCCGACCACCGCCAGGCCCTCCCAGTCGCGTCCGCGCAACAGGAGCGGGCAGCCGGCTGCTTCGGCCAGCGCCTCGTCGAGCGGTCCTTCGCCCACGAGCACGAGCTCCGAGGTCGGCACGCCCACGGTCTCCGCGATCGGCTCGAGGAGCCGCGTGGAGGGACGGAGGTGGGCGATCTGCTCCCCGCAGACCACCGCGGTCCAGCCACGCGGGCCCCCGAGCGGACCCAGGGGTGCCGGACGATCGCTGATCAGGGCGCGCGGCAGGTCGTGCTGGTCGATGGCGTTGAGCAGCGTGGCGAGCCCCTCGAAGGCGGACAGCGGCGGGGTGGTGTCGGCCAGCGCGCGCTCCACCTGCTCCCGGCTCACCCCGGCGACGCGCGCGGCCTCGTCCAACAGGCCGGCCACCTGGTTCGGGGCGCTGCGGGCGGCGAGCACGGCCTGGTCGAAGGCCCGGAGCACCCGGCGGTGGCGGAGCCGTGCGCGGCGCGAGGCGCGGCCGGCCACGGTGATGGCGTTCACGGTGAAGACCACGCCCTTGAAGGGGACGTCGAGCTCCGGCTCGCGCACGGTGCGGTTCATGGCTCGGGTCTATCCGCTCAGTCGAAGAACTCGATCAGGCCGGCGGCGAGCGCGTCGGCCAGGCCGTCCCAGGTCTCCGGCTCGTTGAAGCGGGTCGCCTCCTCGAGATCCCAGGCGTGGTGGGTCTCCACGATGACGCTGGGCATGGTCGGACGTCGGAGGAAGCGGATGCGCTTCCCTGCTCGGCCTGCCAGAGCGCGCTGGTGTTGCCAGGAGTCCAGGAAGACGCGCTTGCGACCGAAGTCGTGGGGGAATCTGAGCGCGAGGTCGTTCAGCGAGGCGGGCTCGGGCCAGGTGGTGGCGCCCGCCAGGATCAGCAGCAGCATGCGCTCGGCAACGCCCGAGTCAGACCAGCTCGTCCAGCAGGCGGAGGTAGCTCTTGTACCGGACCGCCCGGATCGCGCCGGCGCCGACCGCCTCCTTCACGGCGCACTCGCTCTCCTTGGCGTGCTTGCAGTCGTTCCAGCGGCAGAGCTCGGCCGCCTCGGCGATCTCGGGGAAGCCTTCGGCGAGCTGCCGGTAGTCGATGCGGCCCACGCCGAAGCTCCGCACCCCCGGTGTGTCGATGATCCGGGTGCCGTCCCCGAGATGGTGGAGCTGGGAACGGGTGGTGGTGTGGCGGCCCTTGCCGTCGTAGGCCCGCACCTCGCCGGTGGCGATGGCGACCCCGCTGAGCGCCGTGAGCAGCGACGACTTGCCCACGCCCGAGTGGCCCACGAAGGCGCTGAGCTGGCCATGGATCGCCGATCGCACCCGATCGAGCCCTTCGCCGCTGATCGCCGAGCACAGGATCACCTCGATCTCCAGCTCCCGGTAGGCCTCGAGCTCCGCCTCCAGCTTCGCGCGATCGCGCAGGAGATCCTGCTTCGTGATGACGATCAGCGGTCGCGCGCCACCGCGGTAGACACCGACCAACAGGCGATCCACGAGCCCTCGGCGGAAGGCGGGCTTGCGGCAGGCCGCCACGATCCCGATCACGTCAATGTTGGCGACGATCAGCCGCTCCTGGGTGCGATCCCCCGGATCGGGCCGCGACAGGCGGGTGCGCCGGGGAAGCACCTCGGCGAGCCAGTCCCCGTCCAGCACCACCTCGTCGCCCACCGCGATGTCGTGCTTCCGCCGGTGCGCCATGTTGCCGGTGAACCGGGCGTCGACGAGCTCCTCGCCCACCAGCACCTCGGCGCGCCCCTTCGCGATCGCGAGCACGAGGCCGCGGCGGGTCATCCGAGGTGTTCCATGCCCCTTGCTAGCGCAGCGGCGGGCTCCGTGCACGGGCCTGCCAGCGCGCCGTGCGCTGCTTCTCGGGAGCGCGGTGGGCGTGACGGCTGGTGACTCCAGGGATCGGAGAGCGGACCGATCTGCAAGACGTGGCCCCTTCCAGGCGTCTGCTGACCGTGCCCCACCCCGACTTCCGTCCGCGCTTCGTCGAACAGGACGATCCCGCCTTCCTGGTGGCGCTCGCCGTGTCGACCGCGCTCGCGGGCGTGCTGCAGATCCTCGTCTGGTCGTGGGTCCCGCCCGACGACGGCGGCACGTTCGTCGTCCCGGATCGGATCGCTGCGATCCTGATCACCCCCGATCGGCCGCCACCGCCGCCGCCCGAAGCGACCGGCGCAGGGGTGCCCATCGGCCGCTCTGCGCCGGAGGTGTTCGCGCGCTCACCGCCCCTCACGATCGAGACCGTGCACGACGCCTGGGACCGCTACGCCGACAACCTGGCGCGCCTCGCCGAGATCGAGCTGAGCGACGAGGCCTTGTTGGCCGTGATGAACGCGCAGGACGCCGGGCCGCTGCCCGACGGCCCCCAGCTGACCTACCGCACCGGCACCGTGGACCACGCGAACGCGGACATCGGCCCGCTCGCGCGGGCGCGTGTCGGGGAGGCGCAGGTCTCGTCACACGAGGTGAGCTGGACGCCTCCGGCCGCGAGGGTGGCGAGCGCCAGGATGTTCGCGCCCCCACCGATCCGCAGGCAGAGCGACCACAAGACCCTGCTGGTCGAGGTGCTCAAGGGCTACAAGCCGCAGGTCGTGTACTGCTACCAGCGCAGCCTGAAGCTCACGCCGGGCGTGCAGGGCCGGGTGGAGCTGCAGATCGACATCGCCGACGGGCGCGCGCAGCAGGTGGAGGTGCTGACCGACACGACCGGTGCGGAAGGGCTGGCCGACTGCCTGGTGCGACGCGTGAGGTCCTGGGGCTTCCCCGCGGGCATCGAGACCCGGTTCTTCCACCCCTTCGCGTTCAGCGGGTAGCCGGGAGCCAGCCCGATCAGGCCTCCGGCGCACCCCAGAGACGCCGAGCGACCTCGTCGGACAGGGCGCGGTACTGCGCGGCGGCCCGCGAGTCGGGCTCGTGGGCGAAGATGTCGAGGCCCGCGTGCTGGGCCTTCGCGAGGCCGGAGGCGATGCCGATCCGGGTGGGCAGCAGGGCCTCGCCGAAGGCTCCGTCCAGCTCGCCGATCATCGCCTGGTTCATGGTCTTGTTCCGGCCGTCGACCCGGGTGAGCACCACGCCGAGCACGTCGATGTCGGGGTTCAGGCGGCTCGCCCCCTCGATGGCCTCGACCAGGCTCGTCACGCCGGTCAGCGCCAGCGGGCTCGGGTCGCAGGGAATGAGCACCTGGTCGGCGGCCACCAGCCCGTTCAGCGTGAGGTTGCCCAGGTTCGGGGGGCAGTCGAGCACGATCAGGTCGTACCAGGAGCGCGTGACCTCCAGCGCATCGCGCAAGAGCAGCTCCTTGCCGATCCTGGAGCCGATGAGGTTCTCGGTGTGGCCCAGGCTCGCGTCGAGGGGCGTCACTCGCAGGCCGTCGACGTGGGTGTCGGTGGCCACGTCCATGACCTCGAGGCTGCCGTCGCCGGCCAGCACGTCGGAGAGCGCGCCGCCGCCCGCGCGCACCATCTCCGCGAGCGCGGTGTGCACGTGGCCCTGCGGATCCAGGTCCACCAGGAGCACCCGCTTTCCGTGGAACCGCGCGACCGCGGCGGCGAGGTTCACCGAGGTCGTGGTCTTGCCCACGCCGCCCTTCTGCGCGGCCACGGCGAGCACCGTGGCCAGCTTCCGGCCGCGCGGACGGGACGGCCGCGACGGGCTCGCGGGCTCGGGACGGGCGAGGCGGCGGAGGCCGGACTTGAGCAGGCTGCGCATGGAGGCTCCAGACTGTTGACGTGTCAAGTGTAGCACGCCCAGGTGTGGTCGTTAGGGGCCTTGCCTGGAGGCAACATGATCTACGACCGTCTCGGCGACGCCGGCTTGAAGGTGTCGAAGCTGTCGCTCGGCGCCTGGGTGACCTACGGCCGCCACGTGGACGACGACGAGGCACGCCGCTGCCTGCTCGCCGCCTACGACGCGGGGGTGAACTTCTTCGACAACGCCGAGGCCTACGCGGGCGGCGAGGCCGAGGTGGTGATGGGCCGCGTGCTCAAGGATCTTCGCCGCGAGAGCTACGTGGTCTCGAGCAAGGTGTTCTGGGGTGGCGACGGCCCGAACGACACCGGGCTCTCGCGCAAGCACGTGGTCGAGGCCTGCCACGCGGCGCTCAGGCGGCTGCAGGTGGACTACCTCGACCTGTACTTCTGCCACCGGCACGATCCCGACACGCCGCTGTTGGAGACGGTTCGCACCATGGACCAGCTCGTGCGGCAGGGCAAGGTGCTCTACTGGGGCACCAGCGAGTGGACCGCCGAGCAGCTCGCCGAGGCCTACGCGCTCTGCGACCAGCACGGCCTGGTGCCGCCGCAGATGGAGCAGCCGCAGTACCACATGTTCCACCGCGCGCGGGTGGAGGTCGAGCTCGGCGAGCACGTGCGGTCCCGCGGTCTCGGCACCACGATTTGGAGCCCCCTGGCGAGCGGCGTGCTCACCGGAAAGTACAACGACGGGGTGCCCGCCGACAGCCGGCTCGGGCAGCCCGGCCTGACCTGGCTGCAGGACGCCATCACCGCGGATCGCATCGCCAAGGTCCGCGCGCTCACCCCCATCGCGCAGGCGCTCGGCGGCACGATGGCGCAGCTGGCGCTCGCGTGGTGCGCCCGGCACCCTCACGTGTCGACCGTGATCACCGGTGCCAGCCGCGTGTCGCAGGTGCACGAGAACCTGAAGGCGCTCGAGCTGCTCGAGAAGCTCACCCCCGACGTGCTCGAGCGGATCGACGGGATCCTCGCGGGCTGAGCCGGCCTCAGCTGGGAGGGCAGCTCGGGTTGTAGACGTCGTCGCTGCCGTTGCCGAGGATGTGCACGGTGGGGCAGAGCATCTCGACGTCCCAGTTGCCCGAGATCTCCACGCCCTTCTCGTAGATCAGCTCGGTGGTCCCGCCCACGGCGCTGACCGAGGCCCCCCCGTTCGCGTAGGCCTTGGTGGTGCCCGCCGCGGAGCTGAGCTGGCCCCCGTTCGGGACGAAGACCTTCCAGGTGCCCCCCGCGACGCTCAGCTTGGTGCCCGGGCACACGTAGATCTCGCCCTTGCCCGAGAGGCGGCTGTCGTCCTTGATCAGCACGTGCACGTCGCCGCCCACCTCGGTGGTGCACTGCTCCGGTGCGCCGGTGTCGTCCGGGGTGCCGCCATCGCCGCCGTCGCCGCCGTCGCCGCCGTCGCCGCCGTCGGTGTCCTGCCGCTGAGGGTCGGCGGTGTCGCTTGGCGCGGTGTCGCTTGGCGCGGTGTCGCGGGGTGGCGTGGCGTCGGCTGTGTCGCTGGGTGGGGCGATGTAGAGGCAGGCCAGCAGGGTGGTGGCGAGCAAGGGGCGGCTCCGGGTCGGGCGAGGCCCATGCTCGCACGGACGGGGACGGGTGAGGGCGCGTCGCGGCCGGCCTGAGCCCGGCGCGTGGGCTCCAGCTCTGCACGCGGGGGGTGGTAGGCTTCGCCCATGCTTGCTTGGATGTGGCTGGGAGGGGTGGCGCAGGCCGCCGACTGCAGCCAGAGCGCTTCGCTCGACGACTTCGTGGCGGCCTCGGCCAAGGCCGAAGAGGCCTTCGCGTCCATGGACATCGTCACGCTCAGCGCGGTGAAGGGCTACGCGATGGACCTGCTGCCCTGCCTCGACGCGAAGGTCACCACCCGGGAAGCGGCCACCTTCCACCGCATGGTCGCCCTGGCGGCCTTCACGGCCGGCGACGAGGACCTCGTGCTCGCCGAGTACCACGCAGCACGGCGGCTGGAGCCCGGCTACGCCATCCCCGAAGACGTGGTCCCGCCGGGGCACCGGCTGCGCGAGCTCTACGACCAGTCGGTCGACGCCGACGAGGGCGAGCTGCACGCGATGATGCCGCCGACCGGCGGGCACCTCGTGGTCGACGGCATCCGGGGCGCGCCGCGGCCCGATGGCATCTCGGTCATCGTTCAGGTCTTCGACGCCGAAGGCACGCTCGCCGAGACGGTGTTGCTGGAAGGTGGCGAGCCCACCCCGTCCTGGGCCCCCGAGCTCCCCGCCCCGCTGCCTCCGCCCCCTGTCGAGCCGGAGCCGGAACCGAGCGCGTCGGGCAGCCGCGGCAGGACCGTGACCTGGATCGCGACGGGCGTGGCGGCGGCGGCCGCCGGCGGGCTCTACTTCGCCGCGAGCGAGGCCCACACCGAGTACTACGAGAGCGGCCTGGTGGGCGACGAACGCGAAGCGATCCGCAAGAAGAACAACACGCTGTTCTTCTCCAGCGTGGGCGCGGGGGTGCTGGCCGCCGGGCTCGGCGTCACGGCGACGGTGGCGTTCTGAGCAGCTCGTCGGGTCGTTCGAGCAGCCGCCCCAGGCCTTCGACCGCGCGCAGCATCGCCACGCCGTCGAAGAGCAGGTGGTCGAACACGAAGCCGACGCCCAGGATCTCGCGCGGCTGCACCTGCCCGTCGACGTAGCGCGGCAGGGTGCGCAGCGAGCCGGGCAGGAAGGCGACCGCCGTGTTGGCGAGGGTGGCACCGGCCGTGCCGTGCCCGCCCACCCGGACCAGCGACGAGAGGCCGTAGGTGCCGAAGTAGCGCAGGTAGAAGTCCGGGTCGCTGCGGGCCTTCCAGGAGAACCAGCGCAGGCCGATCCAGGGCATGCGCTTCACCCGCTCCAGCGCCTGCATGGGCGCGAGGCTCTGGAGCGGTGCCGCCTTGTGGTGGCGGATGAGGGCCTCGATGTCCTCGAGCGACTGCCGGTCTGCGCGTCGGACCAACACGGGGAAGAGGATCGGCTCGCCTGCGTGGCGCCGGGCGACGACGAGGGTGCAGTGGATGTGGTCGAAGCGCACCATCTTCCGGCGGCCGAAGAGGCCGACGAACACGTGCTGGTTCAGCTCGGGCTGGGCCGCGATCAGGCTGGCGGTGGCCTTGACCAGGAAGCTCGTGAGGCTCACGGCGCGGCCCGCCCGGCGCGCCTCGCGAAGAGCGGCGCGCAGGTCGGTGACGTCGTACTCCGCCGTGCCGGACACCGAGCAGTGGTGGGTGCGTGCGCGGTCGAGCAGGTCGTTCACGACCCAGCGGTTCTTGGTGACCGGGACGGGGACGAAGCTCATCGCGCCCACGCGCGGAAGAGGTTCATCGCCTGCACCTCGCTGGTGCCCTCGTAGATGGCGGCCTGCTGGGCATCCCGGAGGCGCTTCTCGGCGGGCCAGCGGCGGTCGATGCCGCGCCAGCCGGAGAGCTGCACCGCGGCGCGGGTGGCGTCGAGGGCGAGGTCGGCCCCGAGGAGCTTCACGGCGGCGGCGTCGGTGGTGGCCGGTCGCCCGGCGTCGAGGCTGTCGGCGACCGTGTGGAGCAGACCGCGGACGGCGCGCAGGCGTGCGAGCAGGCGCCCCACGGTGACCTGCACGTGGCTCCGGTCGACCAGCCGCCCGCCGTGCACCTCACGGTCGCGGAGCCAGGGGAGCAGGTCGCCGAGCGCGCCCTCGACCAGGCCGACCGTGACGATGCCGCCTCCGAGGCGCATGTAGTCCAGGCTGTCGAGCAGCAAGGGGAGACCGAGGCCGGGCGGCGCGAGCAGGGAGCTCTCGGAGGCGAGCACGCCGTCGAAGCGGACCGTGGGCGTGGGCAGGCAGCGGAAGCCGATCTTGTCGGTGTTGTCCCCCACCGCGACCCCGGGACCGCGCGGCACGGCCAGCAGCGTGGGACCGAGCCGTTCGCCGTCGTCGATGGCGTGGGCGAGCACCAGGAAGAGCCCGGCGGCCGTGCCGTTGCCGACCATGCACTTCTCGCCGGTGACGCGCCAGCCGCCGGGCACCCGCTCGGCCGTGCTCTGCACCGCGAGGAGGTTCGAGCCCGCGGTGTCGGGCTCGGTCATGCACCACGAGACGTGGGTGCGGGTGGCCACCAGATCCTGCACCTGCTCGGTGCGTCCCGCGGCCAACAGGGGCCGCACCGTGCCGTGGTCGAAGCCCAGCGAGAACGCGGCGGGTGCGCAGACCCGGGCCAGGGCCACGCCGCCGTCGACCAGGGCACGGTGGGAGACGCCGGCCCCGCCCAGGGCCTTCGGCAGCCCCGCGAGCGTCAGGCCCCGCTCGTGGGCCAGGTCGTGCAGGGCGCTGGCGAAGACGTTGGCCTGGTCCAGCGCCTGCACCCGCGGGGCCAGCACCTCGGCGGCGAACGCGGTGCACGCGGCGACGTAGTCGGCGTCGGTCATGGCGGGATGCTACCCGCCAGCGCTCGGGATGCTGGGCGTGGCCGACCCGGTCGAGGTGGTGGCGCTACGGTGACGCCTCGGCGAGCCGCGCCTCGAGGCTCTGCAGGTCGGGGCACTCGAACAGCAGGGTGACCGGGAGCCGTCGTCCGAGGTGGCGCTCGAGCTGCTGGGCGATCTCGACGGCGGCGAGCGAGTCCATGCCGAGCTGGGCGAAGGGTTGGTCGCTCGGGAGCTGATCCGGATCCCGGCGGAGGCGCCGCCCGACCACCGCCCGCAGGGCTCGGTGGAGGTCGTCGGGGAGCGCTTGGGGCGGCGCGGGAGCCTTCGGGCGCGGTGGGGTGACGGGCTCGGGTGGCGCGGTGCGGTTCGGGCGAGCGCTCAGGCCCCGGACGCTCACCAGCGGGGCGCCATCGGGCGCGACGAGGTCCAGGTCCATCACGAGCAGGTCGTCGCTGCGGTGGGTGAAGCGGAGCCAGGCCAGGCCGTGGTCCTGCGCCGGTGCGTGCACGCCGAGGTAGTCGACCGAGAAGCCGACCCACGTGCGGTCGTCGACGAGGAGCGCCGCTGCGGCCTGGCTGGCGCTGTCGAGCAGGGCGGGCGCGAAGCGGTGCCCCGTGGGCGAGTCGGCGGGTCGTCGAAGCTCGACGAGCAGCTCGTCGCGACCCAGCTGCAGGGCGCGCACCGCCCACAGGCTCGGGCCGAGCACCATGCCCGAGATCTGCAGGCGGGCGCGGAGCTGACGCGGGCTGCCCAGGGCGGGGCAGCGCGCCCGCACCGCATCGAGGTCGACGGCCTCGGCCGCACGCAGGGGCGCCGCTCGGGCCTGGAGCAGGGTGCCCGCGGCGTCGGCCAGCCCCTCGGGGTCCCAGAGCAGCACACCGGCCCCACCCGGGCGCAGCACGATGCAGCGCTCCAGGGCCTGGGACTCGTGGCCGTGCAGGGCGAGATCGTAGAGCCAGGCAGCCGGGGTGGTGGGGGTGCCCGACACCACGTGGTCGCGGAGCAGCGCGTGGTCGGGGCCGACGGTCTCCAAGGGGGGATCGAGCCAGAGCCGTCGGCGTGCGAAGCGTGGGCGCGGACCGGGCACGCCGGCCGGGCGTGGCAGCGCGCCGGCGTCGACCAGCCGCGCCAGGGCGCGCAGGGTGGGGACGAGGCTCGTGTCGTGGCGCGCCAGGAGTGCGGTCACGTGGGCGCCCGGGAGGGTGGCGACGGCGGCGGACGCGAGGCCGGAGGACGGGCCGAGGTCGACGAAGTGGGTGACGCCGCGGTCGGCGGCCGCTCGAAGGGCCCCCTCGAAGTCCACCGGACCGAGCAGCTGGCCGGCCCAGCCGGCGCTTGCGGCCGTGGAGAGGAACGGCAGCGTGGGGGTGCGCTCCGGCAAGGCTTCCGCGATCTTCAGGTAGGTGCCGGCGACCGGCTCGAGGAGCGGGCTGTGCGCCGGGCAGGTGATGGCCAGCCTTCGCGTGTGGGGGAGGGCTTGCTCCGCGGCGTCGATGGCGGGCAGGCTCCCGGCGAGGACCACCTGACCCGGCGCGTTCCTCGCGGCGACCCAGGTGCCCTCCGGCGCCGTGTCGAGGTCACCGAGCACGGCCAGCATGCCCCCCTCGACCTGGCCCATCAGCCGTCCCCGCTCCCGCGCCAGGCGCCAGCCCTCCTCGAGGGTGAGGCGGCCGGCCAGCACCGCAGCGGACAGCTCGCCCGCGCTGTGGCCGAACACCAGGTCCGGCACCAGGCCGAGGTCGAGGAGCCAGCGGCCGAGGGCCCACGTGAGCGCGAAGCAGGCGGTCTGCGCGTGCTCGATGAGGGTGCAGCGTTCGTCGTCGAAGGTCTGGAGCAGCGGCACGTGGTCGTCGTCGGCCAGGGCCTGGACCCTCGCGAGCAGCGCGGCGAAGCCGGGGACGTGGCGGAGGGCGGCGGCCATGCCGGCGTGCTGGGCACCGGGGCCGGCCAGCATCAACGCGACGCGGGGCGGCTGGGGCGCGCCAAGCGCTCGCGCCAGCCGTGGGCCGGGTGCGACACCGGTGCTCGGGCCGATGGTCCTGGGCGACGAAGCGAGCACCACGTGCGCGTTCGTGCCACCGAGCCCGAAGCTCGAGACGCCGGCGACCTGCGGCTCGGGCCACGGGCGGAGCGCGCGCACCGGACGGAGGCCCTGCCAGCGGATCCGGGCGGCCGGCGTGTGCAGCCCCACGCTCGGCGGGAGCTCGCCGTGCTGGAGGGCCAGCAGGGTGCGCGCGAGCCCGGCCATGCCCGACACACCGAGGGTGTGCCCCAGGCTGCCCTTGGCGGAGCCGACCGCCACCTGCTCGAACACCCGGGCCGCAGCGGTCACCTCGACCGCGTCGCCGACCGACGTGCCCGCGGCGTGGCACTCGAGGTAGCTCGCGTCGGCGGGCGCGCGGCCGGCGTCGGCCCAGGCCGCCCGGATGGCGGCTTCCTGGCCGTCCGGTGAGGGGGCGGTGGCGCTCAAGGCCCCGCCATCGTTGGTGACGGCCGTGCCGTGGAGCAGCGCGAGCACGGGCAGGCCGAGCCGCTCGGCGGTGTCGGTCGTGGCCACGCACACCACGCCCCCGCCCTCGCCGGGCACCAGCCCGCTCGCCGCCTCGTCGAAGGGCTGGCTGCGTCCGCTGCGGGACAGGAGCCCGGCGGCGTCGAAGCTGCGGAAGCCCTGGGGGGTCAAGAGCAGCTGCACCCCGCCGGCGAGGGCGAGCTCGCAGTCCCCCTGGCGCACGGCGCGTGCCGCCAGGTGCAGCGCCACGAGCGCCGAGCTGCACGCGGTGTCCACGGCGAGGGCGGGCCCGGTGAGCCCGAGCGTCGCCGCCACCCGCGCCGCCACCATGTTGCGCAAGGAGCCGAGCAGGGTGTGGGCGCCGACGCGCTCGGGCGAGCCGTACTCCAGATCGCCGCAGGCCAGGTACACGCCGACCCGGGGGGTGTCCGGCGGCGCCTGGGCGAGCGCCTCCAGGCAGAGCTCCAGGGCCAGGCGGTGCTGGGGGTCGAGGTGGCGCGCCTCGTCGTCGGAGAGCGAGAAGGGGCCGGGGTCGAAGGCCCCGACGTCGTCGAACAGGGCGCCGGCGTGGCTCGAGAGTCCCTCGGTGGACCACCGCGTCACCGGACGCACCGAGGTGTGCCCCTCCCGGAAGAGGTGCCAGAGAGCGTCGGGGTCGGGGGCACCCGGGAAGCGCACGGCGAGGGCGACCACCGCCAGTGGCCCGGCCGTCCGCTTCGGCGCGGTCTGCCGCCTCCGCTGGTGCGTGTGCAGACGCCGCGCGAGCAGGCGCGGTGTTGCGCCGTCGAGCACGCTCTGGTCCAAGGCGACGCCCAGGCGCTCCTCGAGCCTGGCGTGCACCTCGAGCGCGAGCAGGCTGCTGCCGCCCAGGGCGCGGAAGTCGTCGTCGGGTCCGATCTCGGCCAGCGGCAGCTCGAGCACGTCGGAGAAGACCCCGCGCACGAGGTCCACCGCCTCCACGTCCTGCCGCTCGCGCCAGGCGCTCGCGATGGCATGCCGGCGGAGCTTGCCGCTGGTGGTGCGCAGGAGCTGGCTGGGGCGCAGGGCCACGAGCCGCGCCGGCTCGAAGCCCAGCTGGAGGCGCAGGTGACGCCGCACCAGACCCAGCAGCTCGTCCTTCTGTGCCCGGGCCGCGGGCACCGGGACCACGAAGAGGATCGGCTCGCGCTCGCCCAGCCCGAGCGCGACCCCGCGCACCCCCGGCACCTCGCGCGCCACGCGCTCGACGTCGTGGGCGTGGAAGGTCTGGCCGTGGACCTCGAAGGTCTCCTTGTCCCGCCCGCAGACGTAGAGCTGGCCCTGGTGCACGAAGCCCAGGTCGCCGGTGGCGAGGGGGAGCTCCCAGGGGGGCTTCCCGCGGTAGCCCCGGGCGATGGAGGCGCCGCTCAGGCGCAGCTCCACGACCTCGTCCTCGCGGCCGGCGTGAAGCTCCAGGCCCGCGATGGGCCGCCCCAGGGCCACCAGCTCGACGACGTCTTCGTCGTGGGGGTCCGCGCGCACGACGCGGGCGCCGACGCGCAGGCTGTCGCGCTCCACCCGCAGGGTCTTCGGAGGGCCGTTGGCCAGGGTGACCGCCAGGGTGGCCTCGGCGAGGCCGTAGGCCGGGCAGAGGGCGTCGGCCGCCAGCCCCCTGGGTGCGAGCCGGGCGGTCGCTGCCCGCACCAGGCCGGGATCGATGGGCTCGGCCCCCACCAGCAGGGTGTGGAGGGCGGACAGGTCGAGCCCCTCGGCGACCGGGCGGAGCAGGGCCGGCAGGGCGGACGACGTGAGCCCGCTGACCGTGGCGCCGAAGGCCTGCAGCGTGTCGAGCCAGCCGGCCGGGTCGCGGATCCAGGTGCGGGTCGGGGCCAAGAGCTGCGGGCAAGCGAGCACCACGGGGGCGAGGTGGAAGCCCACCAGCCCCATGTCGTGGGAGAGCGGGAGCCAGCTGGCGAAGCGCTCGCCGGGGCGACCGCGCGCCCGGTGCATGCCGTGGATGTTGGCCACCACCTGCCGGTGGGTGAGCTCCACGCCGCGGGGTTGCCCGAGGCTGCCCGAGCTGTACTGCAGGAGCGCGAGGTCGTCGGGGTGGGGCGTGTGCGCGGTGCCCACGCCGTGCAGGGTCTCGAGGCGGATCGTGTCGCCCAGGTCGGCGAGCGCGGCGGGCGGGTCGCCTGCGCAGAGGACCGGCGCGTCGAGCTGGGACGCCACCCGGAACAGGCGGCGGTGGGACTCGGACCGCGCGCTGCCGGTCGGACGCGGCACCAGGGCGGGGACGAGCCCGCCGAGCAGGCAGGCCCAGAGCGCCTCGACGGCGGCCCGCGGGCGGTCGAAGACGAGCACGACGGCCTGGCGGGGTCGGAAGCCCCGTGCCTGCAGCCCGCCGAGTCGGTCGAGGGCCGCGGTGTGGAGGTCCGCGTAGGACAGCTCGGGTTCGCCGGGAAACGACAGGCCGTGGTCGCCCTCCGCCGCCCGGACGAGGGCGCCCGGCAGGGTCAGGTCGGACGCGGGGAGGTCGGGCCCCGAGAGCACCACCGGACGGTTCCACGCCCCCAGCGCCTCCCAGTAGGGGGCGTGGGCTCGGGTGTGCCGGAAGGCGCGGTGCGTGAGGATCTCCTGGAAGAGGGGGAGCTCGCGCAGGCGGCGGCCCCGCTCCGGCAGGCCGAAGAAGGCGTCGAGGTGCCGGTCGACGTAGAGCACGAAGGCCCGTGAGAGCCGCGCCCGCTCCGCGGCGTCGAGCGGGCTCTCGACCAGGTGTGCTGCGTCGGTGAGCACGTGCTGCACCTCTTCGCGCGCGTGCAGCCGGTGGGCGGCCAGCCAGGCGGGCTGGAGGCCGCCGTCGCGGTCCAGCGCGTCGTGGATCCAGACGGTGAGCTCCTCGAAGAACACCGCGTGCAGCCAGAAGAGGAAGCGGCGTTGCTCGGGCGCGGCCTGCCCCTGCAGCAGGCGCTGGAAGGTGTCTGGAGGCCGCCAGCCGTCGGGGGTGCCGAGGTGCGCGCCGAGCCGCTCGAACATCGCCGCGTGCTTGTGCTCCTCCTCGAGCAGCAGCTCGACGCTCCGACCACCGGGCGGGTCGTGCTCCAGCACGGCGATGAGGTCGCGCTCGAGGCTCGCGAAGGCAGCCGCCACCCGTCGCCCGAGCTCTCGGGGGTCGAGGTCGGAGTCAAGAAGCGCCAGGAGGCTGGGCCCCGCCAGGACACCGGGCTCGTCCAGGCGCTCCCACGGCACGTCGCTCGGGTCGAATCGGTACGCCGTGTTGCGCGCGTCCAGCTCGTCCAGGGTCACGGCAGCCCCAGGGTCTGCCAGGTGCGCGTGTAGAGCGGGGCGAGCTTGAACTGGGACTCCCAGCCGCCGGCGCGGTGGTCGAGCTGGGCCGCGAGCTCGTCGTACGCCATCACGCGGGGCTCCAGGGGGCGGAGTCGGCCGCTGTCGAGCTTGGCCGCGAGCTCGCTGTTCTGCTCGCGGAGCCGGCGCAGCACGGTGTCGACGACCGGCGCGAGATCGCGCGCCGGGGCCTTCGAGGTGTGGGCGAAGACCAGGCGGTAGCTCGGGGTGGCGGCGTGGTCGGGCCAGCTGGGGAACAGGGCCAGCTGCAGATCGTCGAGGTCGTGGTCGCGCCGGGCGGCGTCGAAGGCCGCGGTGACCTGCTCGCCGGTGAGCTTCTCCCCGGTGAAGGAGAAGCTGAGGCCCCGTCGGCGTCGAAAGCGGAGGTCGGGCAGGCCGTGCAGGTGGCCGGCGCAGTGGAAGAGGTCCTCGGTCTGGTAGCGACGGAGGCCGTAGCCGTCGGAGGCCACCAGGGTGTAGGTGCGCCCCTGCTGGAGCTCGCGGGGCCCGAGCAGGTGCTCGGGGGCGTCGGGCGCTTCTTCGGGCAGGAACTCGTAGTAGACGCCCGGCGCCAGGGGCAGGAACCGTGGCTGGGAGCCGTCGAAGACCGTGAGGGTCTCCACGGTCTCGGTCGACATCGAGAACATCGGCACGTGGGTGAAGCGCTCGGGGGGCAAGTGGCGTCGCACCTGGTCGACGTACGGCGCCACGTAGCCTCCGTCCCACGAACACCAGGCCCGGAGGCTGGGCATCCAGGAGGCGACGTCGCCGGGCTTCGCCGCGAGGGCCTCGAGCCGCTGGAGGTGCCCGGGGGCGGCCACCCGCTTCACGACCCGAGCCGGCGGCACCGCGCGCGCGAGCCCGGCCACGCGCTCGTCGTCGACGAGCCGCGCGAAGAACACGGCGAGGGTCGACGGGTTGGTGGCGTAGAGCACCCCCGGGTCGCTGAGCGCCATCAGCCACGCGCGGGTGGCGGTGGCGCCGTGCTCGGCGAGCAGCGCCTGCACCGCGGGAGCCGAGAGGTAGCGGGCGGGCTCGACCAGGCCGTGGAGCCAGCCGGGCCACGCCCGCTCGTTGCGGAGCACGAGCGATGAGAAGGAGTCGTCGTCGTCGAGGTTGGCGAGCACGAAGAGGGCCGGGGAGGGGATGCCGAGGCGCGCCCAGGTGCGCACGCCGGCCGAGGCCGAGCCGC
>CAZSAT010000085.1:0-31592 GCA_964604675.1 uncultured Enterobacterales bacterium | reverse complement strand
ACCCTCGTGGGCACCCGACACCGTGGCGGTGTAGACCCCGGGGCTGGTCTCGGCGAGCACCACCGGGTTGGAGGCCAGCGCCAGGGAGGCGCCGCCGAGCGCGTCGTCGAGCAGCTCGAGCCTCAACCCACGCCAGACCTCGTCCTTCGGCGGGTTGAGCGCCCGATGGCGCCAAGCGGCCAGGGCAAAGCTCGGGGTGGCCACGTGCTGGAGGAGCAGCGGGCCGATCGGGCCCTGCGGACCCTGGACCGTGGCGGCCACCGCGGCCCCGGAGACCGGGTGACCGTCCTCGGTGATCCGGGCCTCGAGCACGAGGTCCGATCCGGAGAAGCTGGCCGTGAACCGCGCCCGCAGCGCGAGGTCCACGACCGCGAAGCCCTTGGCGGTCGACGAGGGGGTGAAGGCATCGACGAGCCACGTGCCCGCCGCCGGGGACGCCACCTCCGCCACCGCGAGGCCCGCGGAGCTCGACGCGGTGGCCGTGGTGGTGGTGCCGCCCGGCCCGACGATCTGGAAGGCCTGGGCGTCGGTGACCACGCACACCATGCGGTCCACGCCCTCCTCGATCACCACGTGGAGCGGCGACGACGACGAGAAGGGGACCAGGTCCGCCCCGAGGGTGTCGGCGATCAACGACAGCAGGTGGAGCTTCAGCGCGAAGGCCTCGGTGGGCGCGTTCGTCGACGCGGTGGCGTGGAAGGCACCGTCGTAGGACCGGGGGAGGCTGTCGCCGCCCTCCGCGAGCCCCTGCAAGGCATCGTGGGCGACGGACCCGGCCGCGCCGATGGCGAGGGTGTGCACCCGGACCCCGTCGACCGCCGAGTCCGCGAGCCGCGGCACGTAGGAGGCACCCGAGGTGGCGAGGCGCACGTCCTCGATGGTGGGGACCACGTTCTCGTGGCCATCGCTGACCAGGACCACCTGCCGGTCGTTGTTCGCGCTGCTGGCCACCTGCCCGGCGGCCTTCAGCAGCCCGCTCCCGGTGGGGGTGAGCTGCACCGGGACCGGGTCCGCGGTGCTCACGAGATCGCTGGTGCCGGGCACCGCCATCGCGACCGGCACGTCGGTCTGGTCGGTCCCGACCGCGTCGGCCCAGTAGCGGACGTAGCCGATGCGGTGGCCGTGGGTGTTGGCGCCCACCAGCGCGCGGAAGACGTGCTGGTAGAGGTTCGCGGCATCCCGCGCGGCCTGCCAGCGGCTCTGCCCGGTGCTGCCGAGCACCGCCATCGAGCTCGACCAGTCGAGCGCCAGGGCCACGCGCAGCGGCGTGACGAGGGCGATCCGGTGCTGCGCGCCGGCTCCGGTGGTGGTGTGGCCGAGGGTGTCCTTGGCCCCGACGGTCACCGTCAGCGCGTCGTAGGTACCGTCGACGGTGACGTCGAGCGCCCAGGTGCCCGTGTACTGGGTGCCGGACGTCGCGCCGCCGTTGTCGTCCGTGGGACCCGTCACGGTCGGGGCCACCGGGGACGGGCTCAGCGTGGTGCTGAAGCTGGACGTGCCGAGCAACCACGTCCAGTCGACCTCGACCCCGTCGCGCCGGTGCCAGGTGACGGTGATCGTGACCGCGTCGAGGTCGAGCTTGGCCGGGTCGGACACGCGCACGTCGAGCTTCACCACGCTCGTGCCGGACGCGGGCACCTCGATCCGCCGGGACATCGGCAGCAGGCCACCCTGCTCCAGGAACTCGATCCAGGGACCCGTGTCGTCGACGAAGGTGACGGACCGCCAGGCCAGGTGGTGGTTCTGCTCGATGTCCTGGCTCACCACCCCGCCGTCCTGTGGGGTGATCTCGACGAGCAGGCAGGGCTCGAAGGGCTGTCCGTCGTTGGCCAGCGGGGGCGGACGCAGCCCCCGCGGCCAGGGCACGGCGACGGTGAGCTCGTCGGTGCCCGAGCCGCTGTCGGGGATCACCGGGATCGTCACCTCGCCGAGGAAGTAGCTCTCCCGGGCGAAGGAGATGTTCGAGACCTTGCCGGAGTTGTTCGTCTCCCAGGCCCGCCGATCGGTCGGCGCGGCCTTCGCACCCGCCTCGAAGTCGAAGGGGTGGAGGTGCTTGGAGCAGAGGAAGAAGCGGGCCCACGCCTTCTCGAGGCTGGGGGAGTCCCCCCGGTTGCGGATCGTGGCGTAGATCCAGAGCGGCGTGGCGTAGCCGGGGTCGACGTGCGTGGTCGGTGACAGGCTGGGGTGCTGGTCGGAGACCCAGATGTCCGGGCTCTCGTCGGTGTCGAGCACGCCGGTGCCGTCGCCCGGGTCGCCGACCTTGGACCGGATCCAGAGATCGGGGGCGGTGGCACGCCAGCTGTCCGCGAGGTCGGCGGCGCGCTTGGCGTTCACCCGGCCGTGGCCGATGGCTTCGGACCACCAGCGGTCCGCGGCCGACGCGGTCACGGTCTTCTGGTCGTCGTACCAGTCGAGGTCGGGCTTGCTTCCGTGGGTGCCCGACCCGCTCAGGTCCATGCGCTCGGCGGTGGACGCCAGGATCCAGGCGACCTCGGCCCAGGTGAGCTCGGGGTCGATCGACAACAACAGCGCCGCCACCCCCGCGACGAAGGGCGCGGCCGCCGAGGTGCCCCCGAAGGCCGGCGTGTAGTCGTTGTCGAGGCGGACGACCGCGCTGGCGAGGGCGAGGGTCCGCGCCGTGGTGCCGGTGCCGTAGACCTGTGTCACGTCCAAGGAGGTGAGCGTGAGCCCCGTCACGCGGTACGCCGGGTAGGTGGCGTCGTTGGCGAGGAACCAGTGGAGCGCGACGAAGTCGCCCACCGACAGCCCCGAGGTGCTGACGACCGACGCGGTGATGGTCGGCTTGCCGAGATCGGCCGCGATGGTCAGCGCCGCGGTGAGCGTGGTGATCGCTTCGGCCGACGCCGCCACGGTGGTGCCCGACGGCACGTCGACCGGGTAGCCGCCGGGGCCCAGGGTGAGGGTGTCGACCACCGAGCCGCTCACGTTGTCGGCGCGGGCGATCACGCTCCAGGTCGAGCCGGAGCCGAGCCCGGCGCCGTCGCCGTACCCGCCGACGTGCATCCACGTGAAGAGCTTCGCGTGGGTGGCGTCGGAGAGGCTGAGGCTGCCCGTGGTGCTGCCCGCGACGGCGGCGAGCGCCGTCGTGGTCGTGGTCTGCGGAGCGACGGAGGGGAGGTAGCCGTTGCCGCGCTGGGTGGGCGCCCAGACGCCGTGGTGCAGGGGCGGTTCGTGCCGGGTGGTGCCGTCGCCGGTGTAGGTGCTCGAGGGCCCCGCGAGGTCGGCCCCGAAGCCGGCGTACTCCGCGCGCAGCTCGCTCACGGTCCAGGGGGGCGTGGCCCCGCTGGTGAGCTTGGGCTCGGTGGCCGCCACCGACAAGGCCCGCGGATGGCCGCCGAGCGGCCTCTCCAGGCTGACGTCGGCGGGGTAGCCGGTGGAGGCGGGCTGGTTCCAGGTGCCCGCGCTGGCCACGAGGACCACGCCGCGTCCACCGCGGGCGCGCGACGCGAGCAGCTCCACCATCGTGGCGGCCTGGTCGGGCAGGCCCGTGCCACCCGAGAAGAAGCCCTGCGCCGTCACGATCACGGCGGCTTCCACACCCGTGTCCTTCACCGTCGACGCGGCCAGGTTGGTGGGCTGGGCACCCAGGTCGTAGCGGCGGGCCATCCAGTAGAACGGCGCGCAGGTCTCCTTGGCGGTGCCCGTGGCCGCGATCGCGGAGACCACCTGGACATCGGGCGCGACACCCGGGGCGCCGACACCGCCCTGCCCGGCGGCCACACCCGCCACGGCACGGCCATGGGAGTCGGCCGTGAGGTCGTGGTCGGCGCGATCGTTGCCGAAGTCGTAGGCGGCCCGGATCTTGTCGTCGGAACCGCCGCCGGCCTTGCCGACGAAGGCCGGGTGCTCGACCGCACCGCTCACCGTGCCGAGCCCGGTGTCCACCACGCCGAGGACCAGGTCCCGGTCGCCCAGGGTGTGGGCGGTCCAGACCTCGTCGACCCGCGCGAGGCTGCGGTCCCAGCACCCCGCGAAGAGCGGGGCGTTCGCGCTGTCGGACCGGGAGAAGCGCACGAGGTCGGGCTCGGCGACCAGCACCTCGGGCTGGCTCCGGAGCCCGAGGGCCGCCTCGAGCATCGTTCGTTCCCAGTCGTTGACCGAGACAGCGAAGGCATTCACGCCCACCCGGCGCTCCGCCTCCTCGACCCCCGCTCGGAGCAACACCGACGCCCGCTGCCGTTCGTCGACCCCCGGGGCGAAGCGCACGTAGACCTGGCCGCTCTCGAAGACCAGCTCCTCGTCGTTCACGAACACCACGCGGCCGACTCCCCGCGCGTCGGGTCCGAGCGCTGCGCGCAGCTCGTTGACCGGGCTCTCGTCGCCCGGCGACAGGCCCGCCCGGCGGTAGACCTGCAGCTCCCCCAGCCGGGAGAGGCCCGTGCGGTCGCGCGGCGTGGCCTCGATCCACGGGCTGCCCGACACGGAGTCCAGCACCTCCCCACCACGGCCGGGGGCCGGCTGCACGCCGATGAGCTCTCCGAAGGGGCCGCTGGACCCCGGCTCGGCCTGCAGCACGACCTGCAGGGTCTGGCGAGCGGCGTTGACCTCGATCCGACGCTCCTCGGCGGTGCGCCCGGACGCCGTGATCAGCACCCGCCAGGTGCCCGGCGGCAGGCCATCGAGCCCATGGACCCGACCGACGGGGTCGTAGGTGGCCAGGTGGAGCTTGCCGGGCCCGATGAGCCGGACGACGGCGGCCGCAGGGTCGAAGTCCCCGCCACCGCGAACCTTCACCTCGAGCTGGTGAACCGCCATCCTGGCGCCCCCCGGTCAGGCCGCTACTGCCACTTGTAGGGCGTGTAGACGTAGGTCCAGCCGGTGGTCGGATCGCTGGACAGCCGCAGGGTGTCCATGGCCTGGAGGAAGGTCTTCAGGTCGGCATAGGACGACGAGCGGGGCTCGGCGTCGACGCTCGTGTCGGCGTCGGCGGAGAAGAAGGTGTTGTCGTCGCCGTCGTCCTCGACGTCGCCGGCGAACAGCACCCAGTGGTCCTTGAACAGCTCGACACCCGTTGGCGACACGCGCAGCTCACGGAAGAGCACGCCCGTGGGCTCCGGGGTGCGGGTGCCGGCGTTGTCGGCGTTGTAGACGTCGAAGGTGTAGGTGGTGGTGCCCGAGGGGCCCGGCGACGGCAGGTTGCTGATGCTCGCCGTGGACGGGAAGGGCACGTAGTTGAAGTTCATCTCCGCCTTCTGCTGCCACAGCGCGCCGGGAAGCGCAGCGCAGGCGGCGCCGCCACAGTCGTTGATCCAGTCGAGGCGCACCGCGTTGCCCGCGGTCTTGAAGCCTCCGACGTAGTCCTTGTAGGTGGGGGTGGTCGGCGTGGCCGCCTCGGCCATCACGTACCAGACCTCCTTCCACTGCAAGGGCGCGCTGGGGTCGTGGTAGGTGAGCACCTTGCCCGCAGGGCCGTAGGTCAGATCGGTGGGGTTGCGGACCTCCACCGTGCCCGGCATGAGCTGATCGCTCGGCGTGGGGCCGGCGAGGGGCGCCACCACGGTGCCGCCACCGGCGGTGAGCGCCGCCAGGTCCAGCTCGTACTCGGCCTCGGCGAGGTCGAACTGCGCCTGGGCCAGATCGGCCTGGCAGGTGGCCAGGTCGGTGGTGCACGTGCCGGAGGTGGTGGTGCAGTCGGTCAGGTCCGACTGGCAGGCCGCCAGGTCCGCCTTGAGTTGCTTGTTGCACCCCGCCAGCAGCAGCATCGTGAGCATCTCAGCCTCCTTCCTCGGTGAGTCCGTAGTCTACGGTACGGCGCCCGGGACCTCGGGAATCGGGCTGTCTCCGAGGGCCTCGGCGAGGCTCAGGACGTCCATCCTGACGGCGTTCGGGGCACCGACGAGGTCGGCGGACGTGGTCGCGAGCCGACGGGCGCGCTCGTGGTGGTGCTCGGATCGCTCGGGCTGCACGAGCGCCAGCAGACCGAGCACCTGCACGGCGATGCTGGGCGAAGCGATGCCCTCGACCAGGCCGTCGAGATCGCGGACTGGCTCGCCGGCGGCCAGCGCGAGGGCCGTCATCAAGGCCGCTCCATCCCGCAGTCCGAGCGCGCGGAAGGCCTGCTCGGCCCGGCGCGCCAGCTTCCAGGCGAGCTGCGGGTGGCCGAGCCGCCAGGCCGAGGCCGCCTCGTTGGCGGCCAGGCAGGCTGCGCCGACCGGGGCCACCAGCGCCGCCGCGTCGACCACGCTCGTGTCGGGCGGGTGCGGGGAGCCGAGCCGGTACCGCACCGTGCGCTGGATCCACACGGCGGTCACCTCGTAGCGAGCATGCCGAAGCTCGGCGGCGCTCGCAGCGGCTTCCTCGGCCAGGGCACCGGCGCGCTCGATGACCAGCCCGTCCTGGAGGCAGATCGCCGCGTTGAGGGTCGAGCTGAGCCGTTCGCCCGCGCGCGTCTTGCCTTCGGCCGCCTGCATGTGCAGCTCGGCCGCCTCGACGAAGCGACTCTGGCGGTGCCGCAGGTTGCCCTGCCACCCCTGCCACTTGGCCAGCCGGAGGGGTTCCCGTTCGGCCCAGGGGCGGAGCTCGTCCAGGAGCTCCTCTTGCGCCTCCATGGACGAGAAGCTCGCCGCGAACACCCGCCAGCCGTGCCGCTTCACCTCCAACGCTTCGTCCACCAGCTCCCCGCAGTTCTGCAGGAGCTCCCGGGCACGCGCTGCCTCACCCCCGAGCGCGGCGCGCACCCCGCGAGCGAGCGCTTCGAGCTGCTCGAGGTCGCGCTCGTCGAGCTCCGAGCGCCCGATCACGTAGAGCAGCTCCTCGACCGCCTCGCGGCTCTCCTCGGCGAGGGCCAGGTCGGCCCGGCGGAGCAGCAGCTGGCGCTCGGCGGCGCGCTCGCCGCGCTCCTGGGCGATCACGAGCGCCAGCTCCACGATGGCCGCTGCGCGCGCCAGGTGGCCCGCGTCGAGCAGGTCGTCGATCAGGGTGCGCGCCTCGCCGAGCACCTCGCGGGCGTCCCCTCGGCCGGCGACCAGGTGGCGGAAGCGCCCCTCGCTTCCCTTCGGCAGCACCCGAGCCAGCAGCACGTGCGCGTCGGCCCGCGCGGCGGGGCTCCAGTACGCGTCCTCCTCGACCGGCGCCCCCGCAGCGAGCCGCCCGTCGTCGAGGCGCCACACCAGGCCGCGCTCCACCAGCTCGTCGAGCACCCGGTCGAAGTGGGACCCGACAATGCGCCGCAGCGCGAAGGCGCCCGTGTCCGGCCACGCCAGCCGGATCCAGGCCAACAGCTCCTCGGCGACCTGGTCGAGGCCCTGACCGTAGCGGACGGTGCAGAGACGCAGGCCGGCCTGGAGGCGCTCGATCGACGACCGGTCCAGGTGCACCCGGTCGCCGACCTCCCGCGCCAGGCCACCGCGGATCCAGGCCTCCAGCTCGTCCCGCACCCGCCCCGGTGCGCCCCCGGTGCGTTCCCAGAGCACCCGCGCGCCGTCTTCCCGGAGGTGCAGGAAGGCATCGGGGCCCGCGAAGAGCTCCTGGAGCGGTCGCTCCTCCACGGGCTCGGTGGGAAGCCTGTCCAGCAGGGCGGACCCGAGGGTGGCGCCGCTGCCCCCCAGGGCTGCGAGGCACGCCACCGCCGAGGAGGGGCGGTCCTCGCGGTTGCGCGCGAGCAGAGCGTCGATGAGGGCGGCCACGTCGGACGGGAGGTCGGGCGCGAAGAGCGCGACCGGGGGCGCCGGGTCCAGCAGCCTGGCCTGGACGAGCTGGCTGACCTTGACGGGCGCGCCGTGCGGGTTCTTGCCCGTGAGCGCCTCGAAGAGCATCACGCCCACGGCGTAGAGGTCGCACCGTCCGTCGGTCTCCCTCCTGAGCAGCTGCTCCGGGGCAGCGTAGCGGGGCGTGCCCTCGGCGCTGCGGACCTCGCTGCTGGTGAGCGCCTTGCCGCGCGCGAGCCCGAAGTCGAGCACCACCGGATCGCCATCGACCAGCAGCACGTTGCCGGGCTTGAGGTCGCGGTGCACCACCCCGGCCCGGTGCACACCGGCGAGGATCTCGAAGAGCCGCATCGTGGGGTGGCGGAGCTCGTCCCACGTCGCCCCCGTGCCCTGGCCGGGGAAGTGCTGGCCGTCGAGCAGCTCCATCACGATGAACCACGCGCCGCGCCAGCGGCCCTCGTCGTGCATCTGCACCACGCCCGGCAGCCGCAGCCAGCGCAGCGCGTTCACCTCGCGACGCGCGCGCTGCCGCTCGGCGTCGCCACCGCTGGGGACCAGCTTGACGGCGACCTTCTTCGAGCGGACGCGGTCCCGCGCCACCCAGACCTCGCCGAAGCCGCCGCTTCCGAGCTCGTGCAGGACCTCGTACCGGCCGGCGATCAACGCGCCGCGCTCGGGCCGCTCGTCGTCGTCGTCGTACGACGGGGCGTGCCCGTCGAGCAGCGTCAGGAGGAAGGTGGGAGAGGTCGGGTCCACGGTGTTCCGTAGGAGACCGGTGCCACGCTACCGCAAGGGCGATCGGCCGGGGCCTCCGCGACGTTCAGCAGCCGTCCATGCTGAGGTACGCGATGAGGATCTCGTCGCCCGAGCCGGGCGCCTCACCGGTGATCTCGACGATCCAGGTGGCCGCGTCGTAGATCCAGTCGGTGCGCACCACGCCGTTGACGGTGACCTCGATCGAGTCCTCGACCGCCGCGCTGGAGAGCGTGAAGCGGTGCTGGTTGACGCTGGCCTGGGCGAGCAGCTCCAGGTTCGCCGACTGCTGCCACTCGTCGCAGATGCTGAGGAAGACCCCGCCGGTGGCGTCCACCGCCTCCCAGTAGCCGGTGCCCGCCGCCGCATCGTCGCAGCCGTTCGGCACGTCGCCCGCGATGGCGGAGATCGTGACCAGCGCCGGGTCGCCCTTCTTCGCGATGATGCTGTCGACCAGCTCGTCCCACTGCCGGCCGGTCTCCTGGAACGACTGCTCCGGCTCGTCGCTGATGTCGATGATGTGCAGCATCGCGCCCTCCCGCAGGAAGCCGTCGTTGCACTCGAGGTTGTCGGAGTTCTGGATGCCCGCCTCGTTCACCGAGAGCAGCGCCTCGGTGTAGTCGGCGTTCCAGTTGAAGGCGAAGAGGTCGGACTTGAACTGGTCGCTGTAGTTCGGGTTGCCCGGCCGCATGACCCCGCTCTCGGCGCAGCCGTCGTCGTCGTTGGCCACGATGATCTGCCAGTCGCCCGTGAGCGCCTGCAACAGGTCGATGAAGGGATCGAAGTTGCTCGACATCGTCCAGATGTCGCTGCTCATCGAGCAGCTCGAGTCCAGCGAGAACATGATGTCGGTGGGCGGGTTGTCGGGCAGGTCCCAGCTGTCGATGACCTCCGAGCCCACGAGGCTGCCTTCGCCGGTCTGCTCGGCGGTCACCACCCCGCGGGGGTCGTTCGAGTCCACCGAGAGCACCGCGTCGTAGACCGCATCCGTGGTCGGCGCGAAGCCGAGCTCGACCTGGATCGAGGCGCCGGGCCGCAGGTCGGCGGGCAGGTCGGGCTCGCTCACCACGTAGATCGCCTCGGCGTCGAGGCTCAGCTCGTCGATGGTGAGGGAGCCCTGGCCCACGTTCTCCAGCGTGATCGTGGCGCTGTCGGTGCAGTCGACCCCGATGATGCCGAAGTCCAGCGGGTCCGGGCTGATCTGCAGGTAGGGACCCTCGGCCGTGACGTCGCCGTCGCGATCCTCGCCGCCGGAGGCGTCGCCCGGGCGGTTCAGGTCGTACTCGTTGCAGGCGAAGAGCAGGGTCAGGAGCATGGGAGCCTCGAGGCGGACCGTCTACGTAGCAGAGCGGAGCCGCCCCTATCAAGCACCTCCGGACCCCGCGAGCGGCCTGCCGCTCTACCTGCAGGTCGCCCGCCTCCTCCAGGAGGAGATCGCCTCCGGCGAGCTCGAGGTCGGCGGCGACGTGCCCTCCCTGCGCGCGATGGCGTCGCGGCTCCGCCTGAACGTGCACACCGTGGCGAAGGCCTACCAGGGCCTCGAGGCCGACGGCGTGCTGGTCCGGCGCCGCGGCGAGCCGTACCGGGTGGCCACCGGCGCCGCAGTGGCACGCCAGCTGCTCCGAGAAGACGTCGAGGCCCTGCTGGACCGCGCCGCTTCGCTGGGTGTAGGAGCCGGTGAGGTGCTGGAGCTCGTGGAAGAGGCCGCGCGGCTGCACCTCGAGCGCATCGCGTAATCGCCCTGCAAGGCTCCCGCGGGGGGGCGCGCCCCTACACTCTGTCGGTGTCCGGAACCGTCCTCGTGCTCGCGCTGATCGGCGCCCCTGCGTTCGCGGGGACGTGCAGCGGGATCGACTGCGAGGTCAGCACCGACCTGAGCGCCGCCTTCCGCGCGTCGGCGGCCCCCGTCGAGGCGGCGCCCTGGCAGGGGCTGACGAAGGTGAACCCGGGGGACTTCGCCGACCAGGGCCTGCGCCCCGAGGTGCTGAAGCTCGCCCTCACCGGCTACGCCACCGCCCACGCCAAGGGGCAGGTGAAGAAGCCCATCCTCACCGTGATCGACTACTCGCTGCCGAGCGATCAGCGACGGCTCTGGACCATCGACCTCACCACCGGGAAGGTGCTCTTCCACGAGTACGTGTCCCACGGGGTCGGCTCGGGCATCAAGACCGTCACCAGCATGAGCAACACCGACTCGAGCCACCAGTCGAACATCGGGCTGTTGACGACCGGCGACACCTACTACGGCAAGCACGGCCGCAGCCTCAACCTGCATGGGCAGGAGCAGGGCTTCAACCACAACGCCTACAGCCGCCGCATCGTGATCCACTCGGCCGCCTACGCCACCGCGGCCTACGTGAAGGCCCGCGGACGCACCGGCACCTCGCACGGTTGTCCCGCCGTCACCCCGAAGATCGCGCAGAAGCTGATCGACACCGTGAAGGGGGGAAGCGTGGTGTTCGGCTACTTCCCGGACAGCGGCTGGCTCACCACCTCCACCTACCTGGGCGACGCGGGCAAGCAGCACGCCCAGGACCTCCCGCCCCCACCGCCTCGAACGCTGAAGCGCGGCATGCAGGGGGCCGACGTCACCGCCCTGCAGACCGCCCTGGCCGAGAAGGGCTTCTACAGCGGGAAGGCCGACGGCGACTTTGGCCGCGGCACCGAGCGGGCGGTCAAGGCCTTCCAGCGGGCCCAGGGAATGACCGCCGACGGCCAGGTCGGCTCGGGGACGCGGGGCGCGCTCGGGCTCTAAGATGGACGCCCGATGGTCCTGTTGATCACGAGCCTGGTGCTGGCGGCGCCGGACGACCAGCCCTGCCCGTGCTCGCGGTGGCGCAGCTTCGAGGAGACCCTGGCGGAGCACACCGCGGTGGCCGGGACCCTGGGCGCGATCACCGAGAGGAACGGCGTGCAGCGGGTGGAGGTCGACGCGCGGGCCTTCCTGCTGGGCGCGGAGGTGCCCCTGCCGCTGACCGTGTGGGGCGACGATCCGCTGGGCTGCAGGGGCAGCTTTCCAAGGGGGCTCGAGGGGCAGGACGCCTGGGTCCTGCTCGCGAACGAGGGCCTCACCTGGGGGCTGCCGCGGTGCAGCGTCGGAGCCATCCCGGCCCCACGAGGCGGCGATCTGGAGCGCCTGCAGGAGCGCCTGGACCTCTACGCGAGGGGGCGTGACGGCGAGCTGGCGTGGAACATCGACCGCTACCTGGAGGGACGCGCGAACCAGCGCGTGCTGAGCGACATCGCGGGCCGCGACGACGACGTGGGGCGCGACTTCTGGGTGCTGCTGCTCGCCCGCCGGGGCGTGGCCCCGCAGGACGCCGACGTGGTGGCCCGCGAGCTCGCCCGCACCGCCACGGTCGACCAGCTCGCCGAGCTGGCGTGGGAGCTGTCGCGACCGGCGTTCACCGACCACGACCAGGCGGCGGTGGTGGTGGCCGCGCTGGAGATCGAGGGCTCGGACCGCGCCGTGGAGCTGCTGACCGCGCTGGCCTACGACACGCGCTTGCACGGCGACGTGCGGGTGAGGGCGTTCCAGGCCGTGGCGGCGCCCGACACCCACCGTCACCTCGAGCGCGTGCTCGTCACGGGCGACGGGATCCTGCGCCCGCAGGTGCTCGATTGGCTGGAGCAGGCACCGCAGCCAGCGCTCCTGGACACCTTCCTCGGCACGGCCCTGGGCTGGACGGCCCAGCACGAAGCCATCGCGCACGGCTACGCGCGGCTCGATCCGGGAGCGCTCCAGCAGGCTGCCCGCGCCGCCGCCGACGGGCAACGCCCGCTCCAGGGCCAGCTGGTGCCGATGGTCGCTGGGCAGGTGCTGGCCGCCGAGGGCGCGATCGATCGCGGCCTGGCCCTGTTCCGAGCCAGCCTCGACAGCGCCTTCGACGACGAGACCGTGAGGAACCAGACGATCTGGGAGCTCGGCGTGCTGGCCGCGCGCAGCGGGCTGAACGACGACGCCCGACGGGCCTTCGAGAAGCTGGAGCGTCTGGGAGACGCACCCCTGTGCCCACCGGGCGAGGTGCCGGGTACCTGCCGGGCGCCCTTGCCCGCGCATGCCGCCGCGCGCCCCTACGCCCTCGACCAGCGCTCCGGCTTCACCATGTCCTACAGCCTGGGCGGTGCTCGGGGCTGCGCGCTCGTGGTGCACCCTCAGGTCGCCAGCGGCCCCGACCGGAAGTGGATGCTCCAGGCCCCACGTCCCGGCGCCCCCAAGAGCACGCTGCGCTTCGAGCTCGTGCGACCCGACGGCAGCTTCGTCGCACCCGACGACACCCTGGTGAGGATGCTCCCGGCCCTCTGGCTGCCGAACCACGAGCTGGACTTCGACCCCGCCGTGTTCGACACGAGCTGCGACCAGCTCGACGAGACCCTGCTGGTCCGCGCCACGCTCTCGATGCGCGGGCCGTCGTCGGAGTGGGGCGACGTGGTGGTGGAGCGCTGGGTGCGCTGAGCGGTGCTCTAACTGCGGTCGTAGCGCGAGTAGATGTCCCAGAAGTCGACGTCGGCCCCGGTGTAGGGCGACTCGTAGAAGAGCTGGGTGTCGCCCGTGGTGGCGTCCATCTGCCAGATGGTGGGGTAGGTGGCGCCGTTCGCGGTGACGTAGAAGTCGTCGGTGGCGGCGTCCACGGTCATGAACACCGGCGAGAACTGCTGCTCGTCCGGCCAGTCCACGAGGATCTCCCAGCCCTCGTCCCAGGTGTAGATGTCGAAGGCGCCGGTGGTGGCGCTCTGGCCCGGCGCGTACAGGGTGTTGGTGCCGTCGTGGTAGCCGCCGGCGTAGATCAGGTACACGTCGGTGGCCACGCTGCCCGCGCGCACCAGCGTGAACTCGCCCGCGGCCGACACGGTGGCCAGGCCGCCGTAGAGGCCGAACAACACGAAGTCGCCGGTCTGGCTGTCGTAGGCCACGTCCACGCTCCAGAGGTCCTGGATGTCGGTGCCCTTCTCGTTGACCACCGTCCAGCGCGCCAGCTCGGTGATCGTGCCCAGGCCCGGCGCCACCTTGTAGAGCGCGGTGTCGGTGGTCACGACGTAGTAGCCGTCGGGGTGGGTGATCAGGCCGTAGGTCTGTTCCTTGTAGTCGCCGAACTCCGCGATGTCGGTGGTGCCGCCCTCGCTGTCGACCTCGACCACGCTGGCGTTGGCGTAGTCCGACACGACCCAGCCCCCGTTCACGCCCTCCGAGAGCCAGATCGGGTAGCGCTCGATGGTGTCGAGCTCGACCACCTCCTCGGAGAAGCCGAGGCTGTCGATGACGTGGATGCGCGCCGGCTCGGTCTTGTAGTCGCCGACCTGCAAGGCGGTGACCCCGACCAGCTGTTCGTCGATCCAGCCGTCGCAATCGTTGTCGATGCCGTCCCCGAGCTCCTCGTCCCAGCCGGGGTTGATGTAGGGGTCGGCGTCGTCGCAGTCGCCGTCCTCCACCGTCCAGCCATCCTGGTCGGCGTCGGTGCCGGTCTCCTCCGGCTCGTCGGTGTCCTCGGGCCAGCCGAAGCCGGTGTCGAGGGGCTCGTTGGTGACCTCGTCGGGGGTGGTGGACGGGTCGCCGTTGCAGGCGAGGACGAGCAGGAACATGGCGCCTCCGGGCGGCACCAACGTAGCCTGATGTCCGGCTCGTCGCGGGGCTGTCGCCCGCCCACGGGTCCGCTCAGTCGGTCAGGCCGCCGGCGAGGCACTCGAGCACGGGAGGCGCGTCGTCGACCAGGCGGAGATCGCCCTCGTCGGCGCGCTCGTCGAGCCAGCAGCGCCACTCGCTGAGCAGCCGACGCTCCAGGGGGCGACCCCAGGTGGAGGCGTAGAAGCTGCGGGTGTTCACCCGACGCACGGTCCAAGTGTCCACGCAGCAGGGGTCGGCGCCCCACTGGACCTCGAAGCGCAGGCCGATGCGGGGGGCGGACGGGAGGGGACGACCGACATGGTCACGAAGCCCCTGCAGACGATCCTGGCTCCTCAACAGGGTGAGGTGAGCGCGCGACATCCTGCCTCCAACCTCCGCCGAGTAGCCGGCACGGCGGCGAGGTGCCACCCCCACCGCGGTCGGTCCGGTGACGTGACGTACACTGACGCCGTGAAGCCCACCCGGCTCCGACGGGCCCTGCTCGCGCTCGTCGAAGCGGTCGCGGCAGGCGTGGCTTGCGTGGCCAGCCTGTGGTTCTGCTACCCCCTGCACTGGGAACGGGCGGGCACCGAGATCCTGGCCTACGGCGGCATCTACGCCGCCGGCGACGTGGGCGGCACCCTCTTCCTCGCCAAGCGCGCGGCGCTGGGCGAGACCGGATCGTGGACGCGCCTCGTGCAGGCACCCACGGGCCTCGACCTCTCCGTCGAGTTTCCCAACCTGCTGCCCACCGACCTGATCGGCTGGTTCGTGCAGGGCTGGGGCTTGCCCCTGGGCTACAGCCTGGCCCTGTTGGCGCTCTGCGCGTCCAACGGGCTCGCCGTGCACCTGACCGCACGGCTGCTCGGAGCGACCCGCACGCCCGCCCTGGTGGGTGGGGTGTTGGCCGCGAGCGTGCCGCTCGTGGCAGACGAGCTGCTCCGCGGACGACCGGTGAGCGCCTGGTGGGCGCCGGCTGTGCTGGCGGTCGGGCTTGGCCTGGGGGCGCTTCGGGGTTGGGGCCGCATCTGGCTCGCCGTGCCCGCGGGTGCTTGCCTCTGGATCGCGCTGGAGAGCTACGCCTTCGCACCGGTGTTGCTCGGAGGGTGGGCGGTCGCAGGGGTGCTGGCCGCGTGCTGGGGGCGGCCCGGCACGATGCTTCGCGCGCTCATCGTGGGCCCGGTCGCCCTGGCGATGGCCTCCCCCGCGATCCGGGGCGCCCTGGCTGCGGCCGACGCCCGACGCGCACGGACGAGCACGGCCTTCACCACCTTCGACCTCCCCACCGACCTCGCCGCGCTGTCGATGCCCGAGATCCTCTCCACAGCGGTGGGCTCGGGCTACCTCGAGCGGATCCCGGTGGCCGTGACGGCGCTGGGGCTGGTCGGTGCGCTGCTGGGTTGGCGCCGGGCGCGGCAGTGGCTGCCACCGCTCGTGGGCGCGGTCGTCGTGCTCGCGGTCTCCCTCGGACCGCAGCCCGACCTTGGGTGGTGGCAGCTCAAGCCCGGCCGGAGCGTGCCGTACACAGCGGTCATGCAGACCAGCGAGCTGGTCCGCTCGGTCCCGCGGCCGACCCGCTGGGGGCTCGCGGGCACCCAGCTGCTCGCCCTGTGGGCGGCGATGGCCCTGTCGCAGCGCAGGCGACGCTGGGCGTGGGCCGGGCTCGCGCTGGGAGGTGGCTACCTCGGCCTCGTCCAGGCCCGACCGCAGCAGGTCGACGACACGATGCCCTGGCCGCCCCTGCCCGGCATGGCAGAGATCGACGGCACCGACCTGCTGCTCGACCTCCCGCTCCTGTTCCCCGAGGACCAGTCGACCTACCTGTTGACCGCCGCCTGGCCCATCCCCCGCGTGAACCCCGACAGCGGCGACCTGCGGCAGTGGACCGCCAGGTTGAAGCGCGACGAACACCCCCTGCTGATGGCCGCGGCCGCGGTGCAACAGGGCGAGGAGGTGCCCGCCGACGTGCTGGCGGAGCTCGCGATCGAGATCCCCGAGGTGGAGGGGCTCGGGCTCCGGCGGGCCGTGCTGCACCTGGAGGCCGGCGAGCACTGGCCGAAGGCCTGGCTCCAGCTGATGGACGACATCGACGCGGAGGCGCTGTACTGGGACGACGAGCTGGTGGTGTACGCGCTCGATGGGACGAAGCGGTGAGGGTGACGGGCGACGCGCGCCGTCACTCCGGGATCAGCGCCCGGAAGCTGCCCCCCGGACACGTTCCGGTCCCGTCGGCCACCTCCACGCGGTAGCCGGCGCCGTCGGTCACCACCACGCGCACCGAGCCCTCCGCCTCGCAGAGCCGATCGTGGTCGCCCGCCAGGCTGCCTTCCTCGGTCACCCACACCGCGCCGCCACCCACGCGCCCTGCGATGCGGTCGAGCACGTCCTGCGCGGGCGCGCCCAGGTAGATGTGGTTGGCCGCCACGAGCACCTGCCGATCGACCTCGCCCGGCAGCATCGCCGCGACCCAGGCCTCGTTCGTGCTGCTGTCGATCCCGTGGTGGTCGAGCACCAGCAGGTCCATGCCTTCCGAGGGCCAGGTCACGGCCGACGCCACGAAGCCCTCCACGTCGGGTGTGCCCTCGAAGCCCCCGGTCAGGTCGCCGCCCACGACCGCGTCGAAGTCGCCGAAGCGCAGGTGCGCGACGAGGCTCCGCGCGTTCTCGTCGTCGTCGGGCAGGGCCAGCTCCTGCCCCCCCGCGAAGCCGTTCACGGCCACCACCTCCAGCTCCGCGCCGCCGCCGAGGTCGATCGTCAGCCCTTCACAGGACGAGGCCGGCCAGGGCGCGCCCGCACCGCCGATGTCGCAGGGCGCCCGGTCGGGCCCGTCGCAGAGCTCCACGGTCTCGAGCCCCGCCGAGCACACCTCCTCCCAGCTGCCCGCGTTGGTGTCGGACGGGTCGAGATCGAAGGGGCCGCGGTGCACCACTGCCTCGCGCACCTCCACCCCCGCGTCGTCGAAGAGCTTGTCGAAGCCCCCCACGTGATCCTCGTGGAAGTGGGTGAGGAGCACCCAGTCGACCGCGCGCTCGCCGAGGGCGTCCAGCGCGGCGAGCACCTCGTCGTCGTGGCTGTCGTTGCCGAGGTCCACGAGCACGGTGGTGCCGTCGGGGCCCACGATCAGCAACGACTCGCCGATCGACCACCCGCTCAGGTGCAGCTGCTCCATCACGAGCGTGCCCTCGGCCCCCTCGGCCGGCGGGAAGGTGTCGCGCGGCGCGCTGTCGACCGCCGACCCGGTGCCGGGCGCACACATGCAGGCGAGGAGCAACACCGCCGGCGCTCAGCGCGGCAGGGTCACCGAGACCACGCTCGCCGTGCAGCTCGCGTCGACCTCGATGGGCGAGAGCAACACCAGCTCGGAGCCGGGGCCGACGTTCGGAACGTCCAGCGTGTCGCTGCGCTCGCCGCACCGGACCTCGAGCGTGAGCTGCTCCACGTCGTCGTCCAAGGTGTAGTCCATGTGCACCGTGCCCAGCTCGGTGTCGAGCCGCGCCGCGCCGTCGAGCCGCGCGAGCACCGCGCGCTCTTCGACCAGGCGGCGCTCCCAGCGGATCATCGGGTCCGGAAACCAGCCGCTGAGCGCGTCGAGGGCCGCGAGCGCTTCGGGCACCGACGCCTGGTGGGCCGCATCGAGCTCGGACGAGGCCCGCTCGAGGTCGAGGCTGACCCGACGCCCATCGCCGGTCTCCACCACGTCGAGCACGACGCTCACCGGGCGGGTGGGGAGGTCCTCGACCGCTTCCTTGTCGAAGGGCCACACCAGCTCGGGCTCGTGACGCACCAGCTCCACCTGGTCGGAGCGGCTGCTGACGGCCTCGCAGCGCACGTTCGCGCGCACCACGCCGTAGGCGATCGGCCCGAGGTGTGCGAGCCCCGCGTGCGGCGGGGTGTTCCGCCAGTGCGCCAGGACGTCGGGAGTGACCAGGTCGGCGAAGAGCGCCTGCCCCGCGCCATCCATGCTCAGCCCAGGCACACCCTCGCACGCGGCCACGGCGAGCGCGTCGGTCGAAGGTCCACACGCCAGGAGCAGCCACAGCACGAGCGCGGGCTATCGCGTGGAGGGATAGAACGCTTCCATGCCCCGCTTCCGCCTCCAAGCCCCCTTCGAACCCGCCGGCGACCAGCCCGCCGCCATCGACGACCTGCTGAGGGGTCTGGAGGCGGGCCGACCCGAGCAGGTGCTGCTCGGCATCACCGGCTCCGGCAAGACCATGACCGTGGCCAACGTCATCGCGAAGTGGGACCGGCCAGCGCTGGTGCTCGCGCACAACAAGACCCTGGCGGCCCAGCTCTACGGCGAGTTCAAGCGGCTCTTTCCCGACAACGCCGTCGAGTACTTCGTCAGCTACTTCGACTACTACCAGCCCGAGGCGTACGTCCCCTCGTCCGACACCTACATCGAGAAGGACAGCCTGATCAACGAGCACATCGACAAGCTCCGGCACCGCGCCACGCGCGCCCTGCTGGAGCGCCGCGACGTGATCATCGTGGCGTCGGTGTCCTGCATCTACGGCCTGGGCAGTCCCGAGGCGTACAGCGGCATGTTGCTGCAGCTCGAGGTGGGCCAGGAGATCCGGCGGGAGGACATCCTGCGGAAGCTCGTGCAGCTCCAGTACAGCCGCAACGAAGCCGACTTCCACCGCGGCACCTTCCGCTCCCGCGGCGACGTGATCGAGATCTTCCCGGCGCACGAGGAGGACCGCGCCCTGCGCGTGGAGCTCTGGGGCGACGAGGTGGAGGCCATCGCCGAGATCGATCCCTTGCGCGGCGTGCGGCTCCAGCAGCTGGAGCTCTGTTGCGTCTACCCGGCCAGCCACTACGTCACGCCCAAGGAGCAGCTGGACAGGGCCCTGGGCACCATCCGCGCCGAGCTCAAGGTGCGGCTCGACGACCTGTACGGACGCGACGCCCTGCTCGAGGCGCAGAGGCTGGAGCAGCGCACGCTCTACGACCTCGAGATGATCGAGGAGCTCGGATACTGCTCCGGCATCGAGAACTACAGCCGGCACCTCACCGGCTCGACCGTGGGCGAGCCACCCCCGAACCTGCTCGACTACTTCCCGAGCGAGTGGATCATGGTGATCGACGAGAGCCACGTGACCGTGCCTCAGGTCGGTGGGATGTACGTCGGGGACCACAACCGCAAGGCCACCCTGGTGCGCCACGGCTTCCGCCTTCCGAGCGCGCTGGACAACCGCCCGCTGAAGTTCGAGGAGTTCGAGCGCCGCCTCGACAAGGTGCTGTACGTGTCCGCCACCCCAGGCGACTACGAGCTGCAGCGGGTCGAGGGCGTGGTGACCGAACAGGTGGTGCGGCCCACGGGGCTGTTGGACCCCGTGGTGGAGATCCGCCCCGCGGGGCACCAGGTCGACGACCTGCTCGACGAGATCCGAAGGGTGGTCGGCCAGGGGCACCGGGTGCTGGTGACCACGCTCACCAAGCGGCTGGCCCAGGAGCTCACCGACTACTACGGGGAGCTCGGCGTGCGGGTCCGCTACCTGCACAGCGACGTCGACACCCTCGAGCGCGTGGAGATCCTCCGCCAGCTCCGGCTCGGCGACTTCGACGTCCTGGTCGGCATCAACCTGCTGCGGGAGGGCCTCGACATCCCCGAGGTGGCGCTGGTCGCCGTGCTCGACGCCGACAAGGAGGGCTTCCTCCGCAGCGAGCGCAGCCTGATCCAGGTCATCGGACGCGCCGCGCGGAACGTGGAGGGACGCGCGGTGCTCTACGCCGACAAGATCACCCGCTCGATGCAGGTCGCGATCGACGAGACCGACCGGCGGCGCGAGATCCAGCACCAGTGGAACCTCGACAACGGCATCACGCCCGAGACCATCAAGAAGGCCATCGACGGGCCGCTCGGCGACCTGCTCGCAGGCGACTCGCTCCGCGTGCCGGCGCGCCGCACCACGAAGGACGACGACAAGCCCGACATCCCGCTCCAGGACCTGCCGAAGACGATGAAGAAGCTCGAGCGTGAGATGAAGGCCGCGGCCACGAAGCTCGAGTTCGAGCGCGCGGCCGAGCTCCGGGATCGGCTCCGGGAGCTGGAGAGCTTCTCGCTCCGCCTCACCGGCGACCTGGCGACCTGATAGAGGCCCACCATGTTCGCTCTCCTGCTGGCCTGTGCCTACGATGTCGAAGCCTGGCTCACCGACGAGGTGGAGGTGTTCTGCCAGTGCGAGCACCCCGAGACCTCCAAGGCCTGCAAAGACGAGCTGATGGCGACCTACGAGGGCCAGGACTGGTGGTCCACGTGCGCCGACGACCCCGCGCCGGTCGACCGTACCGAAGCGAAGTCGTGGCTCCGGGACTGGGGCGACGCCTGCCAGGTGCCGGACCAGGATCCACCCACGCCGGACGATCCGAGCTGGACCGACAGCTGCGAGAGCTGATCGGCGCTGGGGCACGGCTGCCAGCCGCACCATGTTGCGGTTTGCCCCTGGATAGCGCCGCATCGTAGACTCGCCGCGGCATTCGGGAGGCGACAAGAGCCTCCACACAAGGAGTGACAGTGGATCACATCAAGGCAGGCTGGGAGACCGTACAGCCGAATCTCGTCGGCTGGATCATCTACACCGTCGTGTTCGGTGTGGTGGTCAGCGTCACCTTCGGCCTCGGCGCCATCCTCGGCATCAACTTCGTGCGCGGCGCGAAGGCGGCCGTGGACAGCGGTGGTGCCCCCGAGATCGGCGCGCTCTTCAACTTCGACAACATCGTGCAGGACATCATCACCATGGTGATCGTCGGCGTGGCGAACTCGATCGGTTCGGCGCTCGCCGGCATCGGCGCGCTGATCACCGGCACGGCGCTCTTCTGGGCCCCGATGCTCGTGGCGGACGGCCAGGCCGAGGCGGTCGATGCGTGCAAGGCCAGCGTGGCCCACGCCAAGGCCAACTTCATGGAGATCCTGGTCTTCCTGTTGATCGCCAGCGTGCTGAACATGGCCGGCGCCATCGCTTGTGGACTCGGCATGATCGTCACCGCGCCGGTCACAGTGGCCGCGGGCATCCTGTACTACAACAGCTCGAAGGAAGAGATCCGCAGCCTGGCCACGGCCGACGGTGTGACCCTCATCGGCTGACAGAAGCGGGGTCGAGCGCACGCGCCGACCTCCAGTCGACCGGACCGGGCGGCGTGGCTTCGTGCTGCGTGGCCCGGTCGTGGTTGGATCAGGCCTCGGGAGCGGACTCGACCTGCGGCGCCGGGATGGGCGCGGACTCGACCTCGGGCGCTGCTTCGACCTCGGGCGCTGCTTCCACCTCGGAGGCTGCTTCCACCTCGGAGGCTGCTTCGACTCCGGGCGCCGCGTCGGCCCCGGCTTCCTCCGCCGCGGCCGGCGCTTCCGCGGCGGGGGCGGCTTCGACAGCGGGGGCTTCCTCCGCCGCCTGCTCTTCGGCGACCGGCGCTCCTTCCGGGGGCGCGTCCGCGGCTTCGGCGGCCGGTTCCGGCGCCGTGCTGGCCGGCTCGTTGCCCGCAGCGGCCACGGCCGCGTGCACGCCGTCGGCCTCGCCACCCTTCCGGTTCCGCTTGCGCAGCTTGGTGGTGCTTCCGGGGTCGCGCCGCGGACCACCCTCGGCCGGCGCAGCCTGCTGGAGCACCTCCTGCTCGGCTTCCTTCTCGATCCGCAGCGCTTCGCCCGACGTGATGAGCGCGGTCATCGCGTCGAGGCCCTCCTGGTAGCGGGCGCGCTCCGGCGCCGCCGGGGGTGCCACGCCGACGGCCTTCTTCAGCTCCTCAGCGGCCAGGAAGATGCGCTTCTGGGCGTAGAGCAGCTCCGCGTTGGCCGCATGCACGGCGTGGCTCATGCCGTGCTTCTGCAGCACGGAGCGGATCTTCTGCTCCGCGGGGTTGAGCTTGCCCTGCACGACGTAGAGGCGAACCAGCGCCACGGCGAAGGTGGCGGTTTCCGGCCCGCTGACCTTCTTCTTCAGCAACCACTGCACGCGCTCGTGTTCGATGCCCATGTCGAGCAACAACAGCGCCAGCTCCAGCGCGGCTTCCGAGGCGCGCTCCTCACGGACGGCAGCCTCGAGCAGCTCACGGGCCTCGCCCCACAGGGCGTCGCGCTGATCCGGCGTGCCGAGCCCACGCAGGCGGAGCATGCCGCCCAGGCGCGCCTTGTGCTGGCTGCCGTCGGGATCGAGCGTGATGGCCTCGCGCAAGAGCTCTTCGGCCGCCTGCCAGTTCTCGCCACCGCGACCCGCCACCAGCCGCCCCAGCAAGGAGTAGGTGTCGGGCATCTGCGGCTCGAGCTCCATGGCCCTGCGCAGCACGACCTCGGCTTCGGTCTCCCGGCCCTCCTCCATCAGCAGGCGGGCGAGCCGGCGGAGCAGCCGAGCATCCTCGGGGAAGGCTTCGGCGCCACGCTCCAGCACGGCCACCGCGTCGGCGCGGCCGCGCTTGCGGTCGAGGTGCATCGTGGCGTGGTGGTGGAAGAGCTCCAGGGTGGGACAGAGCTTCTCCGCCTCCTCGTAGATCGCGACGATCTTGTCGAGCTTGGCCTGGTCGCGCCAGGCCGCCTCCGCGCGGAGCTGCCAGGCTTCCGTGTTGACCGGGTGGACCTTCAGGATGACGTTGATGCGCTCGCGCGCCATGTCGACCCGCGGCTGCTTGCCCCGCAGCAGGCCATACACGCTCTCGACCAGCGCGTCGGCGTCGACCCCGTCGAGCCCCTGCACGTTGGAGAGGTGGCGGCAGCTGATGTGGCTGTGGTTCGCGGACTGCTGCAGCGCGAGCTTCTCCACCCCCTCCGCGCTGGAGGCCGCGTCGGTGGTGAGGCGCGCGTAGCGCTCCAGCACATCGAACTGGCTGACCTCGCGCAGCGACAGCTGGAAGGCCACCACGGGATGGACCCGGTAGCGCCGCTCCCCCTGGCCCGGCAGGGCGTCGAGCAGGCCGAGGCGCTGCAGCTGGATGCGCGTGTCGCGGTTCACGCCGAGGGTGGCGAGGTCGCGCCCGTTGATCGGCACGGTGCTGTGCGCGGCCGCAGCGAGGGCTTCGCGCAAGGGCTTGGGCAGCTTCTCGAGCCGCTTCCGAACCCACGCGACGAGCGGATCGATGTCGATGCCGCCGGCCACGGCCACCCGCGGCATGCGCTTCCGCTCGAACAGGCCCTCACGCTGTTGGGGATCCTGGGTGTCGCGCCAGGTCACGGCGTAGGCACGCGCGGCCATGGGATGCCCGGCGACCGCGTTGTGTAGCGGCCCCATGTTCTCGCGATCGCAGTCCTCGGCGTGGAACGCCTCGAAGATGCCGAAGAGCTCCCGGCCCTTCAGCCCGCCCACGGCAAAGCGACGAAGCGCCTCGTCCTGCCCCGCGCGGAAGAACACCACGTCGCGCGGGCTGGTGAAGACGATCAAGGCCTTGCTGGGGCTGGTGAGCAGCGCCCGGATCAGCAGGCCGAGGCGATCGTTCTTGTGGATCGCGCCGTCGCGGTTCTGCAGGGACACGAGGCCATCGATCACCATCACCTTGCCGGCGAGGGCTTCGCTGCCGAGCGCCGTGACCACGCGGGCGACGGTCTCGACCGGCGGCACGGTCGAGCCCCGAGCCGCGGCGGCCTTCAGCTCGTCGCTCCCCGACCACTCGGCGAGGCGCGCGGTCAAGGTGTCGAAGCCGACGCCACGACCGAGGCGCAGGTCGGGTGCGCGCTCGAGGCCGGCGTCGATCAGGGCGCTCTCGAGCAACCACCGCTTGCCGATGCCGGGGGGACCGTGGATGAGGAGGGGCCCGGGCTGCGCGACGAGCGCCTGGAGTGCCGGCAGCTCCACCTCGCGACCGACCAGCTCCGTGCGGGGTGCGGACGGACCGGACTTCTTCTTCTTCCTGGTCTTCTCGCCGGTGCCGCCCCCCTGGGAGGCTGCGACCGCCACGGGCGCCACGCTCGGGAGCTCCTGCAGGAAGTCCCGCACCTTGGCCTTGGCGTTCTCGATCTTGAGCGTGCGCAAGCCCATGGGCAGGGCGAAGGGGTTGTAGGCCTTGGTCACCACCACCACACGCGGCTTGTTCCGGCCACCGCCGAGCAGGCTCGCGAGCTCGCCGAGCGCCTGGCCATCCACGCCCGCGTTGGGCTCGAGCAGGAACACCACGCCGCCCTGGTTGCCGGTCGCTGCGGCCACGGCGTCGGCGCTCAGGCGCTGGAACTGGCTGGCCGGCGTGCCGCCGAGCTGCACCTGGGGCGTGCCGCTCAGGCGGGACAACTCGGCGACGACCTTGCCGTCGGACAGGGCGTTGCCACCCACGGCGATGACGGCGCGGCGCGCGCTGACCGCTGCGTGGAGCTTGTTCATCGGAGAGCCTCGCTTCGGGGACCGGCGTCCCTAACGCGCAGCGCGCCCCCTTCCAACGCCCGCGCCGGCAGGCGCCCCCGACCCGCAACGCCGCACCCGGGTAGACTGGCCGGATGACGCGATCCTTCGCAGGCTTCGAGCTCGTGGGCGCCCTGCCGGGCTCGGCCGCTGGCCTGCAGCGGTGGAGCGCGCGCGACGCCGCTGGCCGCTCCGCCGAGGTCTTGCTGGGAGGCGCCGCGTTGGCCGATCGCGCGGCCGGGCTGCCCACCCGCGCCCCCTTCGTCGGCGTGAGCCTGGGCGACGACGGCGCAGCGACCTGGGTCGTGGTGCCCGACCCGGTGCACCTCAGCCTGGCAAGGCTCCGCGGGCACCTCTCGCCGGCGGCGGTGTTCTCCCTGGGCGAGCTGCTCTTCGAAGCGCTCACGCCGCTGCACGCCGAGGGCCGGTTGCACGGACGCCTGCATCCAGGCGGCATCGGATTCTCGGCCGACGGGCACCTCTGGATCCGACCCCTGATGCTGGACGCGGCCCTGGCCGGGCCCACCGGCGAGCCACCGTCGGCCGCCGGAGACTGCTACGCGGTGGGCGCCATCCTGCGCTACCTGCTCGGCGATGCCTGGCCCCCGCGGCCGGGCGCGCGCATCGGGCTGGACGGCGTCGACGAGACCCGTGCCTGCCTGCTGTTGGACGGTTTGCTGCGCAAGCGCGCCCGCTGGCGCCTGTCACCGGCGCGGTCCGCCCTCCAGACCCTGCGGGCCGTGCTCCGCGACGTGCCCGACGCCGACGCCGAGCTCGCCAGCGCCCTGGCCACCCACGGCGTGGGCGCGCCCGAACACCTCCGCGTGCCCGAGCCGGAGCGCGAAGCCTTCCGGCCACCTCCCCGTGCCACCGCCCCCGCGCGGCTGGCCCCGCGCGTGCCCCCCACGCCCCTCACGGTGCTCGAGGCCCTGGACGAGCTCGAGAGCTCGGAGCCGATCATCGAGACCGAGCCGGTGATCGAGGACGAGCTCCCCGACACCCTCGCCCGCGGGCGATCGCCCCTCAGCTGGCCCGAGCTGCCGCCGGCCCCGGCCTCCGCGGCGCCACCGCTGCGCGTGGGCGACCTGCTGCCCGCTGCGGTGCCGATGACCGTCGGGGCGGCGGTCGAGGAGCTCCACAACGTCGACATCGAAGCAGCGCCGGTCGCTGATTCCGAGCCAGCGGACGCCCCGGAGACCATCGAAGGGCCCGGGATGGTCGAGGAGCGGGAACCCGTCGAGGAGCCCGAGCTGGTCGACGAGCCGGAGAGCCTGGAGGAGCACGAGGCGGTCGAGGGACCCGAAGAGGTCGAGCAGCACGAGCGGATCGACGAGCACGGGCCGTTCGAGGAGCACGGGCCGACCGACGAGCAGGAGAGCGTCGAAGAGCAGGAGAGCCTCGAGGAGCAGGAGAGCGTCGAAGAGCAGGAGAGCCTCGAGGAGCCGGAACCGGTCGAGGAGCCGGAGCCCGTCGGGGAGCGGGAACCCGTCGAGGCGCGCCGGCCGATCGAGGAACACGAGGAACACGGGCTCGTCGACGAGCACGAGCCGCTCGCCGACCACGAGCCGGTCGGCGACCACGAACCCGTCGAGCAGCTCGCAGAGGGGAAGCCGCTCGAAGAGCACGAGAGCGTCGAAGACGCCGAGCCGATCGAAGAGCACGAGAGCGTCGAAGACGCCGAACCCGTCGACCATCACGAGAGCTTCGAAGCGCCCGATGAGGTCGAGCCGAGCGAGGAGCCCGAGCCGGTGGCCGACGACCCGGCGCCCGTCGGCGAACCCGAGCACCGCGAAGAGCCCGAGCCCAGCGAGACCAACGACCCGGCAGCCTCAGACGAAGACGACGAGCCGGAACCGGTCGACGAGCACTCCTGGCACACCCCCGACCCCCTCGAGACCACCGCCGACCGCCTCTTCGATCCGGGTGAGTTGCTCGGCGACGACGACGACGACGACGAGCTCGGCGGCGACGACGACGACGACGACGAGCTCCACGACGAGCTCGGCGACGAAGACCGGACCGAAGACGTCGCTCAGGCGGCCGACGCCGACGCGAGCCACGGCGCTGTCGAGCAGACCGCCGCGCTCCTGGAAGAAGCGATCGACGCAACGCCCGAGCCAGTGGCTCCGGGTCTCTGGGCGGCCCTCACCGCGCCGCTCCGCGCCCTGTTCGGCGGCGCCGCGGAGCCGCCGGACGAGCACGCCGCAGAGGCCTTCGACCCGGAGCCTGCCCCGACCGCGGAGCTGGGGCCCCACGGGGAGCCCACCGACGAGCAGGCCCCGGCCACCGACGCGTTCGAGGCCGACACGGTCGCGGTCGGCGCCACCTCCACCGAGGTGATGGTCGACTTCGACGCCGAGCAGGCTGCGTCGCCCGAGCCCGAGGCCCCGCAACAGCCCGAGCCCGACGAGCAGCCCGGCATCGAAGCGCCCCCCGAGCTGGAGGAGCCCGCCGGCGTCGCCGCGCAGCCCGACGTCGAGGCGACCCCAGAACCCTTGGACGCACCCTGCGACGAGCCCTTCGCCGCGGAGGAGCCCGAACACGCTGGGACGGAGCCCGAGCTCGCCACGGACGAGGCCTCCGCGGAGGTCCGACCCGACGAGGTGCTGCCGGACGAGCTGCCGTCCGATCCGGCACCCACCGAGGACCCGGCAAGCTACGCCACCATGCTGCCCCCGGACCCCTGGGCCCTCGACCCGGGCGCCTCCGAGGCGCCGGCCGAGGTGGAGGACGCGAGCGCTCCCGCACCGGTCGAGGCGCCGGCCGAAGTCGCCGCCACGGAGCCCGAAGACGACGACGAGCTCGAGACGCTCGCTCCGGTCCGCAACCCCGACGAGCCTCCACCGCCGCAGGTGCACGATCCCTTCGCGCTCACCGCGGCACCCGCGCCCGTCGAGGCCCCGGCACCGGCTTCATCGCCGCGGCCCGGCGGCGACGGCGGCTCCATCCTCGACCGACGCATCGGCGACATGCCGAGCTGGAGCCTCGAGGGCGCCCCCTCGGTGACCGCCAACCCGGACCGTGAGCGCGAGCTCGGCGCCGGCAAGTGGACAGAGAGCGGCCGGAGCCTGGAGGAGATCGCCGCCGAGCTGCCGTCCACCCCCACCCGGGAGCTGAGCATCGACGGAGGCGGTCCGCCCTGGAGCGTGCTGTTCGGCGCCATCCTCGCCCTGGCTGCCGTGGCCTTCTTCTGGATGCGCGACGCCGAGACCGAGCCCGCCCACGAGCCCACGCCGACCGAAGCGCACGCTGCGGACCTGCAGGTGGGCGAGGTGCGCACGCTGAGCGCCGACGGCGCGCCGAGCGTGATCGTGCGACCGGTGCCCGAGTCGGCCCGCGTGACGCTCGACGGCTTCGACTACGGCGTGGGGGTGGTGCCCGTGCCCGTGCCCACCGACGGCGCCACCCACGAGCTGTGCCTGAGCGACGGCGATCGGCGGGACTGCCGCGTGCTCACCGGCGAGGAGCTGGCCGCCACCGATCCGTACACCTTCGAGGCGTCCTGGCCCTGAACGTCGACGAGCTCCCCACCCGCCCGGGCGTCTACCTCTTCAAGGACCGCTCGGGCGAGGTGCTCTACGTGGGCAAGGCGCAGAACCTGCGCGTGCGCGTCCGGCAGTACGTGGCCGGCCACGACGAGCGCTTCATGGTCCGCTTCCTGGTGGCCCAGGCCGCCGACGTGGAGGTGGTGCTCACGGGCTCCAGCAAGGAAGCGCTGATCCTCGAGAACACGCTGATCAAGCAACACCGGCCCCGCTACAACGTGAAGCTGCGGGACGACAAGAACTTCCTCCACCTCCGGCTCGACACGTCGAAGGCCTGGCCCCGCTACACCCTGGTGCGGAACATCCGGGCTGACGGTGCTCGCTACTTCGGCCCCTATGCGGCGGCCACACGGGCGCGGCGCATCCTCGACTTCGTGCAGCGCACCTTCCCGCTGCGCACCTGCTCCGACCAGGTCCTGACGAGCCGCGCGCGACCGTGCATCCTCCACCAGATGGGCCGCTGCGTGGCACCGTGTGTCGACGGCCTGGTCGACGCCGACGACTATGCGGAGATCGTGACCGAGTCCGCGCTCTTCCTGGAAGGACGGAAGGGCGAGCTGGTCGACCGCTTGCAGGAGCGCATGCTGGCCGCTGCGGAGAAGCTCGCCTACGAGGAGGCCGCCCGCCACCGGGACCTGATCCGCACCCTGAAGACCGCCATGCAGCGCCAGGAGGTGGTCGACAAGCGCCTCGGCGACCGCGACGTGTGGGGCCTCGCCCGCGAGGGCCGCCGGGGCATGGCCACCCTGCTCCCGGTCCGCAACGGCCAGCTCCTCGAGCCGACCTTCCTGCCGCTCCAGGGCGCGGTGGAGAGCGACGAGGAGCTGCTCTCGACGCTCCTGAACACCTGGTACGGCGACACCGAGCCGCCCGCGGAGGTCTTGCTCCCCAAGGCGATCGACGACCAGGGTGTGCTCGAGGAGCTCCTCTCGGAGCGGCTGGGGCGGAAGGTCCGGCTGGCGGTGCCGTCGCGCGGCCACAAGCGGCGGGTGATGGAGCTCGCTCACGAGAACGCCCGCGACCGGCTGCGGCGCCACGTCGACCCCGACGACCGGGCCGTGGAGGCGCTGTCCGAGCTGGCGCGCATCTGCGACCTCGACGCGCCGCCCCACCGGATCGAGTGCTTCGACAACTCCAACCTCCAGGGCGAGCACCCGGTGGCCAGCCAGGTCACGTTCCTCGGCGGCCAGCCGGCCAAGAAGCACTACCGGACCTACACGATCAAGACCGTGGTGGGCGCCGACGACTTCGCGTCGATGCGCGAGGTCATCGGTCGTCGCTTCCGGCGGGCCGCGGAGGAGGGGGTCTTCCCGGACCTGCTCGTGGTCGACGGTGGGCGGGGCCAGCTGAGCTCCGCCCTCGACGCGCTGCGCGACCTGGGGCTCGAGGACCAGCCGGTGATCGGCCTGTCGAAGCCACGGACCGAGAAGCGACGCGGCGAGCACGACGCGGTCGACAAGATCCTGGTGCCCGGCAAGCCGATCCTCCGCCTGCCCGACCACGCCGCCGCGCTCAACCTGCTGCGCCACCTCCGGGACGAGTCCCACCGCTTCGCGATCAGCTTCCATCGGCGCACCCGCCGCAAGGCGGCGCTCCTGTCCGAGCTGGACCAGGTTCCCGGGGTGGGCCCGACACGGCGAAAGGCCCTGCTCCGGCACTTCGGTTCGCTGAGGAAGCTGCGGCTGGCGACCACCGAGGAGATCGCAGGCTGTCCCGGCATCGGTCCGGGCATGGCGTCGAAGCTGCACGCCGCGCTCAGCGAGGGCGCATGATCGGCCTCCTGCTCACCCTCGCCCAGGCGCAGCAGCGCTGACGGTCAGTCGCCCTCGAAGCACACGTCGTCGGCCGCGACCCCGTCCAGGGTGAGCGCGCCGCAGCCGTCACAGTCCGAGTCGCCGTCGAAGACCACGAGGGCCACCGTGCTGCCGAGCAGCTCAGCTTCGCCGATCGGCTCGCCCTCGCAGACCGAGTCGTCGAAGGCGAGCTCCGCCGAGAAGCAGAAGTCGCCCTTGGCCACCGCGTAGTCCACCGCCCAGAAGTAGCCCTCCATGGTCAGCTCCGACCCATACGTGCTGGTGAGCTCGTAGTCGCGGATGAAGGTTCCGCTGGGCAGGCCGCCCCAGTAGCTGCCGAGCTCCCGCTCCTCCCACAACCGGTACTCAAAGCCGATGCCCAGGGTGTTGCTCGACCAGGTCAGCTCGCCGTCGATCGCCCAGGTGAGGCTCGAGCTGCCGGCGCCGAGGGTCACGGTGAACTCGTCGTAGGCGAGCGTGTAGTCGCCCTCCGCCAGCCGATCGACCGCCACCATGCCGCGCACGGTGCTGCCGTCGTGGGCCTCGCAGCCGTCGCCGCCATCGATCGTGAAGTAGTCGTCGGTGCCGGTGATCTCCGGGCAGTCGTCGTCGTTCTCGATCAGCTGGTTGAGCATCGCCGCGTGCACCGTGTACTCGGAGGTGTCCAACAGGGCGAAGGTGCCGAGCACCTGCTCCGCGGTCTCGAGCGGGTAGGCCGCCTCGACCGGACAGTCGTGGCCCGAGCCGCCGCCGTCGCCGCCGTCGCCGCCGTCACCGCCGTCACCGCCGTCGCCGCCGTCACCACCGTCGCCGGTGTCGCCGCCGTCACCGCCGGTGACCTCGCCCGTGTCGACGCCCTGGCGACCGGGCTTGGGGGACGAGTCCGCGAGCTCGGGCAGGCAGCCCAGCCAGAGGGTGAGCATCACTGCGCGCTCTCGATCGCCGCGCTCAGGTCGGCCTCGTAGACGATGCCGACCGACGACAGCTCCACGATGAGGTCCTTGCCGATGACCCAGGTGTGGGGCGTGGTGCTGGCGAAGGCCGCTGTGTCGGCCCCCCACACCACCCGCTCGAGCGCGAGGGAGTCGGCGTAGTCGGCGGCGTCGTCCTGGTCGGCCACCGTGGCGTCGAGCGCCTGCTCGACCACCACGGTGGTGTCGAGGTCGGAGTAGGTGTCGCGCAGGCCGCCCAACGCGTCGGCCACGTAGGCCAGGTTGTCGTCCCAGATGTGGCCGATGACCAGCACCTGGACCTTGCCCTGGCCGCTCCAGAGGGTCCAGTCAGCGCCGAGGTGCGTGGTGCCCGCCAGGTCGTAGATCACGTCGCCCACGTCGTAGCCGGTGGGGACCGGATCCTCGCTGCCCGCCGAGGTGTCTGCCGAGTCGCCGCCCGCCCCGGTGTCGGCCGTGTCGGCCGTGTCGCCCGTGTCGGTCCCGCCGGTGTCCCCGTCGTCCGGGGCGGAGGTGTCGTCCTGGTCGCAGCTCGGGGTGCAGTCGGCGGGGTCGGTGGCGGACCCGCCCTCACCGAAGCCGTCGTCGGCGGGCGTGCATCCCAAGAAGCCAAGGAAGAGCACGGGAATCATCGAGATCATGGGCATGCTGGGTAACGTGCCTCTGGGTCGAGTTGATTGGAGGATCGCTGAGTCATTCGGGTTCCCAGTGGCCACGCGTCCGACGAAGGCGTGCCAGGGGCACGTCGAGGAGGCGCGGGGTCGCTGGGGGCCCGAAGGGCCGGCGAGGCCCGATCAACTCGGCGTAGAGGCACGGTACCTTAGCGCCCCCGCGGGCAGGGAGGGGCCTAGAGGATTCCGTACTCCGGGCCCTGGCCGCCCTCGGGCGGGACCCACTTGATGATCTGGTACGGGTCGCGGATGTCGCAGGTCTTGCAGTGCACGCAGTTGGAGAAGTCCACCTGCA
>CAZSAT010000084.1:6376-31801 GCA_964604675.1 uncultured Enterobacterales bacterium | reverse complement strand
GCGGTGCCTGAGGAGACGGTAGGGCACGCGGGGGACAGGAAGTGTCCGGACAGAAATGGGTGTGTTGATGTGTTGGTGTTCGGCTCGCTGGGGGGTGGCCGCTCAGGAACCTGAGCGGATCCATAGAGTCGTGAACACACCCGAAAACCGGACAGAAACTGGTCCTGCGGGCGGGTAGCCTCGGGCAATGGCGAGTCTTCAACCGGCTCTGGAGGCGGGACGTCTCCTCCGGGGCGCCCAGCGAATCCTGGTCCTCACCGGCGCCGGCATCTCCGTTGAGTCCGGCCTTCCGACCTACCGTGGCCCTACGCGAGTCCCGAGCCTCTCTTCGGTGTTCCGAAACGCAGCAGCCTTTGGCGCCGACCGAGAGCGCGGTCTCCGGATGATGGATCAGCTCCATCGGGACATCCAGCACAGCGCGCCCAACGCGGCGCACTTCGCTGTGGCAGAGCTTGCGCGAGCGCCGGGTCGCCAGGTCCTGGTGGCCACCCAGAACATCGACGGCTTGCATGAAGCGGCGAACACACCCCTGGTGTCGCGCCTGCATGGGCGCCTCGGGGAGATCTGGACACCCGACGCTGCTGCGGTCGCTCAGGATGCAAACGCCACCGCAACCTCCGAATACCTCTTGCGGGGCTTCGACGCGCTCTCCTGGGCTGTGGAGGTCTCCAACAAGGCCGGCGGCAGAGTCAGGCGTGTCCGGCAGAGCCTGAGCCTCGAGTGCGGACCGGCCGACCGCCCCAACGTGCTTCTCTTCGGGGAGGGCTATGGAGCGCGCCGAGCCGCGTGCGACCACTTCCTCCGTTCTCCGGTCGACGCGGTGTTCATCGTTGGGTGCTCGGGCGGCGTCCCCATCGTGAGAGAACTTGCGCTCCAAGCCCGGCAGCATGGCGCGAAGGTCGTGCTGGTCAACCCCTTCCCGGAAGAGCTGTTCTGCGCTGACGTGGTCGTCCCGCTTCCCGCAACCCTTGGGTGCGTGGGTGCGGTGTCGGCGGCCCTTGCCTGAGCAGCCGGTCGGGACGCACCACGCGCGGTGAGCCGCTTGCCGCGCGAGCGCGGCACGTACCGTATGGGGCGTTCCGGCGGCTCTGTGTCACTCCGAGAGGCGGGTCTCTGAGCTCCCCCTTAGGCGGGCGCCGGGCGCCCGCTGAACCCCGCGTAGCCTGCTGCCACCGAAGTGGCGCCAGCACGCTGCCGAGTCCTGCGACCCTCCACCCCGGCGTCGACCCCGTCGTAGGGCGCGAACGCTGCTCCGCGCGGCCCGCGCCCTCCCGCCTGTGTCGCCGCGCTCCTACGACGCTCCACCTCGCCGTCGACCCCGCCCGCCGCGGCGTCCGCGCTCGCCGGCGTGACGCTCCGTTCCGGACTCGCTCGCGCTCCCGCTCGCACTCCCGCTCCCGCTCCCGCTCGCACTCCCGCTCCCGCTCCCGCTCCCGCTCGCACTCCCGCTCCCGCTCGCACTCTCGCTCGCGCTCCCGCTCGCACTCTCGCTCCCGCTTCCGCTCCCGCCCGAGCTCGCGCTCGCGGTCTCCCCTCCCGGCTCCGTACCACTCTCTGCGCCCCCGCCGCGCTCGGCCCCGAACGCCTCGCTCGCGCTCCCGCTCCCGCGCCCACTTCCGCGCCCGGTCTCCGCTCCCGGCCCCGTACCGCTCCGAGCGCCCCCGCCGCCCGCGCCCAGGCGCTCGTTCGAGCGCTCGCCCTCGTCGGTCTCGGTCTCGGTCGCCGTCGCGCGCTCGCTCTCGGCGTCTGGCTCCGCACGCCGCCCACGCTCGTCCGAACGCTCGCCGGCGTCCAGCTCCGTCTCCGTCTCCATCTCCAACTCGCTCCCACTCCCGCTCGCCCCACCCCGCGCAATGCTCCCACCGCGCGCCTCCGCGACCGACTCCCGCGCAGCGGCCTCCCGCCGGTCTCTGAGCGCCGCGAGCACCAGCAGCAGTTGTTCCTCGAGGTAGTCGAGCTCGGAGGTGGTCTCGACCAGGTGGAGCGCGTCGTCCCGCAGGTCGTCGATCAGCTCCTTGTCGGTCTTGGGCGCTGGCAGTGGCGGCGGCACGCGCACGGCGTCGGGGTCCCGTCCTTCGAGCATGGCTTCGATGGCGGGGACGACGCGTCTCCAGGGGCGGTCGAAGGCGGACTTTTCCACCGCGGTGGAAAACTGTTCGTCTTCGCGGAGGCGTTCGATCTGGCGTGCGCCGCGGATGCGTGCGTACCAGAAGGACTTGGAGCGTCCGGCCAGCTCGGCCCAGCTGCCGACCACCTGGGTCTTGGAGCCGTAGGTGCTGGCGTCCACGCGCCGTCCGAGCTCGCGTCCCATGAGGAAGTGCCAGCCGTTGGCGGCGCACTGGGTGTCGGCGCTTCGGACGAGCCAGCTCTGGAGGGTGGCGTCGTCGACGGGGTCCTTCTCGGTGTGGCGATCGACCAGGTGGGTGAGCCAGTCGCCCAGGGTCTCGCTCATGGCCATGTCCTCCGAGCTGGCGTTGCAGGCCGAGGATCGCACACTCCGTCGGCGAGTAGACTCCAGCCCATGGATGCACAGCTCTTGCCGGCGCCTCTGGCCGATGGGGTCCTCGACGAGGTGACCGCCGACATCAACGAGCTCACGCGCAGCGCGGGGCTCGGCTACGCGTTGCAGCTCGGCGCGTTGCTCGTCACGCGGCTCTACGGCAACAGCCTGGAGGTGTGGCGGAGCCGGGGCACGGCCGACACGAGCTTCCGCAAGCTCGCGCGGCGGGAGGACCTGCGGGTGTCGAAGACGGTGCTGCACCGCTCGGTGCAGGTGTACGAGCTCTACGAGCGCCTGGGGCGGCCGGACTGGAAGCACCTCGGCGTGAGCCACGTGGCGGTGGTGCTCGCGCTCCCGCACGACAAGCAGGGCGGCATCCTGCACGCGGCCGAGAGCTGCCAGTGGACGGTGCGGGAGCTGCGGGACCAGGTCCAGTCGGGCGTCTCCACGCCCACGAAGCCGGCGGGCTTCGTCCGTTCGATCCGCTCGATGGAGCGCATGCTGGCGCGGAGGAACGCGTTCGCCGACCTCGACCGCGTGCAGGAGCTCAGCATCGAGTCGGCCCGCGACCTCTTCGCCACGGTGGCGTCGATGCGCGCCCAGTGCGAGCAGCTCGAGCACGCCCTGGCCGAGCGCTTGGAGGCGGCTGTCCCGACGTCGGGACAGTAGTGTAGCTTACAACCAGCGCGGCCGGCGGCCCTCAGCTCTCCCCGAGCCCTGGACCGCCTGCGAACGGCATCTTCACGTACAGCTCCCAGCTCACCAGCGGGTCCACCCCCAGCCAGCCGCGCCCGGCATCCCGGGTTCCCTCGCGCCAGTGGGTCTTCGACGAGACGTGCTGGCTGGCACCGGGCGGCAGGCGGAAGGTGAAGATCCGCTCCGCCAGCCCCTCGCCGAGCTCTGCTCGGATCTGCACCGCCTTGAGCGGCTCGCCGTCCTCCTCGAAGATCGTCGCCACGACCAGCGCCACCGCCTCGGCCGGCTCCCCCATCTGGCACACGTAGCGCACGAGGTCGTCGATGCTCGACGGCAGCTCGTCGCCCCGGACCTCCCAGATCTCGCAGGCCCGACCTCGCAGCCGGAAGATGCGGGCGTGGTCCAGGCCCTCGCGCTCCACGGCCGGCATCGTCGAGGCTGCGGCGAGCTCGGTCATCTCCAGCGCGGTGGTCGGCAGCCGCGCGTCGGGCGGCAGGTCGAGGAAGGCCGCCCGCAGGTCCGGCTCGGGCATGCGCCCCGGCAACACGGTCACGGGCCTGGCTCCGGGGCTCGGGCTGACCAGCGAGGCGAAGGGCTCCGGCGGCGCTCCCTCACCCTCCGCATCCTCCCAGTCCGAGGTGAAGCGCCCGATGCCGTCCGGGCTCATCACGAAGCCGCGCCAGGTCGCCCACCAGGTGCCGGCCTCGCCCGGCTCGTGCTCCACACTGAGCGCCATCGCGGCCCGCTCTCCGTCCTCGCGCTGGAGCATCGCCACCAGGACGACGGCCCGCACCCCCGTCCGCCCCACCTGCTCGGCGTAGGTCGCGGCCGGGTCCACGCCCGGGTCGTCGGCCAGGGCGCGGGCCAGGTCCAGGACCTCACGGTGATCGTCGAAGAGCAGGTGCAGCGACGGCGTCGGCTGGCCCTGGAGGTGGACGACACGATCGAGGTGGCGCTGGAACCAGGCACGCACGCCCTCGTCGTCCAAGGCGTTCAACCCGTCGAGGGGGTGGCGGCTGGGGGTCTGGGGCGTCATGGAGATGCGGTATCCCGGAGCCTTGCCTCGGTGGTAGAAAGCGTCTGGGAGGGCAGCATGGCCGAGCTCCAACAACGCTACCGCCACCTCGACGAGCGCGAGGGCCTCGTCACCCTCGGGCACCTCACGATGCACCGGTCCAGGCTCGCGCTCCAGCGCAGCCTGCCCACGATGCACGACGCCATGCGTCTCTTCGACGCGACCGTCGAGGCCCTCGGCGACCGGGGCTGGCTGGACCCGGAGGGCGGGGAGCAGCGCCGCCGGCTCCTGGTGCGGGACCCCGCTCACCGCGAGTGGGTGGTGCCGATCGCGCTCGTCGAGCACTGCTGGGCGGGTACCCGAGGCGAGCACCCGATCGGCCCGGTGATGCTCAACCCCGACGCGGTCCTGCCCGCGGATGCTCCCGACGACTACAAGCCCGGGGACCCTTGGTTCCGGGAGCGTGATCCCGAGCCGGAGGTCTACCCCCAGGGTCCCGAGATGCGTGCGGGCGACCTCCAGCTCACCGAGGGCCCGCGGCACTGGCGGGTCAAGTACGACGACCGCGGCTTGAAGTACGAGTACCTGGTCACCGCTGGCGACTCCTTCACCTGGATCCGCTACGACGTCACGAAGCCCTACACCCACGATCCGCTGGCCCGGCCTCCCGACGTGCCGCCGATCAGCCTGCTGTGTCGAGCCGATCTCGACCCCGAGGGCCACGCTGCCGACGAGCTCGCCCGCATGGTCGGGGAGCTGGAGCCTGCGGCCCACGTGCACGCCCGGGTCCGGCTGCCGCTGCCCATCCCGGGGGGCGCGGAGGGCGCGTGGATCCGGGCGCGGTGGGCGATGCGCACGGCGCTGTGGGAGGGCCGGGTGCCCTCCGAGGCTCGGCTCCTGGTGGCAGACGGCTTCGACGGCACGGCCTTGTCTTGGGGAGCCACGCGCGACGAGGCCCTCGAGGCCTGGGAGGCCGAGGTCCGCAGCGTCAAGCCCAAGCCTCCGGGCTGGAAGCCCGAGCCCGATCGGGAGCCGCCCGAGCTGGAGCCAGACCCTCCCCGCCAGATCGAGGACGACCACGGCAAGCTCCGGGGCTTCTCGACCGGCACGATGACGCTCGTGGCGCCTCGGATCGGCGAGCTGGCCTGGCCGATGCCGTTGCCCCGCTTCACCCCGGCGGTGCTCCTGCCGCTGCCCCCGCTACCGGCGAGCATCCCGTCGCAGCTGGAGGCCAGGGGCTTCCAGCGCTGGGTCCGACTGGTGGGTGACTACGGCGAGGTCGGGTTCGGGCTCGTTCGCGACGACGAGGGAGGGGGCTTCACCCTGATCGGCGACGGCGTGCTGGACCTCGTCGACGACGTGGAGGAGCTCGAGGCCGAGCTCGACGCCTCCGACGCCAAGGAGCGCGCGTCGACGGCCGAGCTGGCTGAGCACGGCATGCCGAACCCCTGGGCAGACTCCGAGTACCCGTGTAGGACGGTCAGCTACCGGATCTGGGACGACGGCCACCGGAAGCGCGTCCCCGCCAGGCAGGCCGGAGCGGGGTGGACGCAGGGGTTCGTCGCGAGGGATGTGGGGCTCGGGTGGCGGTGGCTGGTGAGCCGGATGCGTTGGGTGGACCGAGGCTGACCACGCGGATGCGCACGCGGTCGCCCACGGTGCCGTCGGGCTCGTAGCGGATGTAGCCGCCTGCGAGGAGCCCCTGTGCGTCGAGTTCGAAGGCGCCGACGCATTGGGCGAGGGCGCCTTTGCTCGGTCGCCAGGAGAGCTCGAGGACCAGGGGATCCTTGCGGAGGGTGACGACGCCGTGGTGGTGTCCGGTCGGACTGGAAGAACGAGGGCCACCGACTTCACGCCGTGGCTTGCGGGCGACGAGAACATCCAGCTCCTGAGCATCAACCTCGTGCTCGATCCGGAGGTGGGGTCGTGCCGGGTCGGCAAAAGCGGGGCGGCCGGGATCGTTGGCGGTGTCACGCACCGTGCACCAGCACCAGCGCGTTGCCTGTGTCGATCCACCGCGTGGAGGCTCTCGGCGTGCCCTCCAGGTACCTGCACACGTTGACCATGGCCTCGTCGACGCGCTCTCCATACCGATCGACTGCGAACAACACCCAGCCGATGTCCAGGAGGCTCACCGTCCTCGACGCCTGCGCGCGCTCGCTCCTCACGACCAAGCCGCCCCTGGGGGCACGCTCGACGATCGTCAAGGTGCGAACGCCATCACCGACCGTGCCGCCTGGGCCGATTGCACGCATCAAGGATGCGACAAGATCGCGCGCGGCCTGCGCCCACAAGGCCGGCAGAGGACGCGACAAGCCCGTCCTCTTGCCTTCAGGGCGGAGGGCCACCCAGGTGGCGAAGTCCAGCTCGGGCAGCGTCCACTCCTGGCCCGACTGCCGTGCGACACCGCGGTAGACCCAGCCCTCGTCGCACTGCACCACCACATACGCAGGCTCGCTCGCCCGCGGGCGGAAGCCCTCGACCACCACGGACACTGGGCTCTTCGCTTGCCCGGGTCGGTCGAGCGCGAGCACGAGGTGGCCGTCGACCCGCGAAGCCCCGCCAGAGGGCTCCTCGCTCAGCCCCAGCAGCTCGGCAATGCTGTCTGCGCTCGCGCCGATCTCGGGAGCGATGTCGGTCGGCCGTACGCGACGACGGAGCACCGCCAGTGGCTGATCCGCTGAGGTCCAGGGCTGGTCACCGACCTCCGGGTTGTAGGAGCGGAGCACCACACCATGAGCTGTGCGCACCAAGCGCTTCACGAGGTGGGTCGCGCCCTCGTCGTTGCCGCGCTCGACGAGCACGACGCGGTCGAGCACGGCCTCGGCACCCACGCCTTGGGACCAGCGCATGACCAGCCAGTCCCCGTCCTCGATGCTGCGCTCCGGTGTGGCCGGGTCGGACATGGAGGTGCCGTGGACACGCATCGCGAACTCGCGCTCGCCGAAGGAACCTGGCAGGACCACCGACTCCGCGGGCTCCACCCGGCCGGTGACCGCCGCCTCGATGTAGCCCGCGGCCATCTCCTTCACCGGGAACGCGGGAAGCCTCCCGCGCACGGGCAGCGCGATGACGTGGGCGTTCTCGCTCTCCAGAGGCTCGACGAGCCAACCATCTGGGGCAGGGGTGAAGCGCACGCGGTGGTCGGTGCCCGGCTGCCCGGCATCCACGCCGAACCACTCGCGGAGCAGATCGCCGAGCTGGTTCTCCTGGCTGCCTACCGGATGCGCCACGTTCACGTAGTACTTCACGAAGCGGAAGCGCCAGAAGCGACCAGCCTGCACGCGAACGTCGTGCTCGCCCTCGGGCAGCTCGGGGAAACGCGCGCGATCCGGCAGCTTCAGGATCGGATGGCGCTTGTTGGTGATGAGCTTGCACGTGAAGGCTTTGCCCATGCTCGCCCGCTCGTCGCGCCGCCGACGCCGGTACTGCACCAAGCGCCAGTCCACCAGCTCCGCCGTCAAGCGCGAGAACGGTTCCAGCTCGGCTGGGCCGAGCTGGAACGTGGGCTCGAAGCGGCCATCGCGCCGCCGAAACCAGCCTCCCCGGCACCACGCCGCGATGGGGTTGCCGCGCCAGTACCTGAGCCACGCGTCAGGAGCCGGATGACGCGGGTCGGGAAGCGCGCTGACGCCCTCCAGGTCGGCGAAGAGCTCCGGCGACCGACACAACAACGCGTGGCAGCGCGTCGCCAGCTCGGCCTCGTCCATGCCCTCGGCGAGCCCGTCGGCCTCGACGAGCACCTGCAGAACGACCATCTTGAAGCACTTGGTCATGCTCGTGGTGTGCAGCGCCGTGAACCAGGTCCCGTGGCGCCGCCACGTGTCGAGCTCGTCGGGCGCGAGGTCGCCCTCCGATTCGACGAAGCCGAGCCAGGTCCCGTGCTCGCGCCGGATCCGGTCGGCGTTGGGGTTCAGGCCGAGGCGCGCCAGCTCGCCCGCGAGGGGCCGCTCGCCGTGGGAGGCCCGCAGCTCGCGGTAGGCGCGCTTCACGGCGTGCCCCTCGCCCGAGGGGAGCAGCTTGCGCAGCAGCTCGATCGCCTCGAGCTCGAAATCCACGGAACAGCCGCTCGGAAGCTCCAGGGGTGCGTCCTGAAGAAGCGCAGACACGGGGATCGGCCGATCGCTCGGGAGCAGGTTGAGCACCAGCCGGACGCGGTCCAGGAACATGTGGTGGTTGCCCACGAAGTCGATCACGGTCAGGCGCTGCTTGCCCGCAGCGACCCGGAGCCCACGGCCGAGCTGCTGCAGGAAGACGACGGGCGACTCGGTCGGCCGCAGCATCACCACCCGGTCCACCAGGGGCACGTCGATGCCCTCGTTGAAGAGGTCGACCGTGCAGAGCGCCGCGAGCTCACCCTCGCCCAGCCTCGTGAGCGCGTCGGTCCGGTCTTCACTCTCCGGCCCCGAGTGCACGGCCACAGCGCTGACCTGCTTGTCGGACAGCCAGCCGGCGACGAACCGCGCGTGCGCGATCGAGCAGCAGAACACCAGCGTGCGCTCGCCCGGATGGGCCTCCCACGCCCGCCAAAGCTGGTCCATGCGCTCTTGGGTCTGCATCGCCTGGGCCAGCACGTCCGCGTCGAAGCGGCGATTCCGCCACGGGATCGGCGCGTAGTCCGTGGTGTCGGCGATGCCGAAGTACGCGAAGGGCACCAGCCGAGGCGGGTCGATGCGGATGCCCACGCCGATGTCGGCTTCGTAGGCGACGTGGTCGTCGAACGGCCCCAGGATGTCTCTCGCGTCCGCGCGGGCCGGCGTGGCGGTGAGCCCCAACCGGAAGCGGGCCTCGAAGTGGGCCAGGACCCGCTTGTAGCTCTCGGCCGCTGCGTGGTGGACCTCGTCGACAACGATGACGTCGAAGGTGTCGGCAGGGATCGAAGCCAGGCGAGCGGGCTTGGAGAGCTTCTGAACGCTCGCGAAGACGATGTCGCCCACCGGGCTCTCGTGCTCGCCGAGCAGCCAGCCGAAGCGCTCGGTGGGGAAGATGCGCCGCACGGTGCGCGCGGCCTGGACAAGCAGCTCCTTGCGGTGCGCCAGCCACAGCGTGCGCGGCACGCGCCCCAGCTCCTGGCGCAGCGCGTCGAGGTCGAAGGCCGCGAGCCAGGTCTTGCCGAGGCCGGTGGCCATCACCACCAGCGCGCGGTCGCGGCCGTCCTGGCGTGACATGCGGAGCGCTTCGAGGGCCTCTTCTTGGACCTGGTGAGGCTGAGGAGGTGGCCCGTCGTCGTGCTCGACGTCGAAGGGGAGCTCACGCTGGGTGTGGCGGGCGCGCTCGGTGTAGGTGGCGAGCCACGCCTCGTCGACCGGACGAGCGGTGGCCCACAGCGCCTCGTAGCCGGAGAAGACCTCGGCGGTCGCTGCCGCGTCGAGGCGTCGGTCGACGCGCAGGTTCCACTCGACGCCGTCGTGGAGCGCGGCGTGGGAGAGGTTGGAGCTGCCCACGAACGCCGTCTGGAAGCCAGGACCCGCCAGCAGCCACGCCTTGGGGTGGAAGGAGCGGCTGGAGCCTTCGAGCGCGTCGACCTCGACGATGCGGAGCTCGAGCAGCCCCGGGTGGCGCTCGTCGTCTTCGGTGGCGCGCGCGAGGTCCAGCAGAGGGTGCAGGGCCTCGGCCTGCGTGAGGTGGAGGTAGTCGCCCGTGAGCACCCGGACGTGGGCGCCTCGCTCGAGAGCGGCCTCGATGCGCGACGCGATGGCGCGCACGCCGCTTGCGCGCACGAAGGCCGAGAGCAGGCGAACGTCGGTTGCGTGGGCCAGGAGCGGCGCCAGGTGCGCCAGGAAGGGATCCTGCACCCCGCCCCGGGCGAGGCGCGGGTGGCGTGTGGTGCGTGGCAGGCGCCCCGGGTTGCGGTAGTCGCCCCGCTCCGGGATGACGAAGCGCACGCCGCCCGCCGGGTCGTCGACGTCGCCGCGGTAGCGCGGGATGACGTGCACGTGCAGATGCATGACCGTCTGGCCGGCAGCCTCGCCCGCGTTGATGCCGATGTTGTAGCCGTCGGGGGCGTGGCTGGCGTCGAGCTCGTCCTTGACGCGCTCCACGAGGTCCAGCATGGCGAGCTGCTCCGCCCGGGTGGCGTCGAACCAGCCGGGGACGTGACGGCGCGGGATGACGAGGGTGTGGCCCTCGGAGACGGGGTACGCGTCGCGGAAGGCGACGGCGTGGGTGTTCTCGGCGGTGGGCGGTGCTGCGAGGTTGCAGAACGGGCAGGTCACCGAGGGTCAGCGGGTGACCACGAGGTCGCACTCGTCGCGGTGACTCAGCTCGTCAGCACCGTCCCATTCCCAGCCATCTCCGTAGGAGCACGGCTTCTCTTCGTACTCGGAGTCGACCCACAGCTCGCAGTCGCGCCAGAGGGTCTTGACAGGCTGGGCGCCACCGGCATCGTCGCTCAGCTCGAACTGGATGAAGGCCTCCATGCGCACCGGGTAGGCGTCGCCGTCGACAGTGGCCTCGCCGTCGGCCATGCCACCCTCCTGTTCGGTTCCTGTTCAGCCGAACCGTTGGCGGCAGCCTACGTTGGCGAGCTCGGTGCGGTCAACACGGTTCGTGGACGTCCCAGGCTCTTTGCAGCCGGAGCCCCCGGAGCCCCACGTCAGACCGCGCGCATCGGGAGAGCCACCGTGACCCCGCCGCGCGCGATCACGTCGTTTGCCGCCGTGTACCACGAGCCGCCCGGTGCACTGCGGTAGAACCACGTCGGAGGCCCCACATGCCGCAGCTGCACCCGAAGATCCTCGAGGACCTGGTCCAGCGCGTCGAGGGACTGCAGGAGAAGCGTCCCCGCGAGCACGTCGCGGCGATGCTCGCGGCCTGGAACGAGCGCTTCCCGCGCGACCGGCTGGCGGCCTTGTCCGGCGAGGAGCTTCTGCTGGAGCTCCACGCGCGGAACCGCGACAGCCTGGCCTACTGGGTGGAACACAAGGTCGACGAGACCTTCCAGACCGGCTGGTTCGGCGGCATTCGCGGCGGGAGCGCGCTGAAGTTCGTGGTGTACCAGGCCCGGGAAGACGACCTGTGGCGGACGGGATCGTCGCGCGACGTCCGCACGATCACCGCGGCCGAGGCAGCCGCAGTCGCGGAGCGCCAGCGCGACGAGCTCCTGGTGGCCAGCGAGGTCGTGGAGGGGCTCGGTGTCCAGCATGGCTGGGACGAGCTGGAGCAACGCCTGAGCGTCGCCGCCCCGGAGTTCGGGCGCCTCGCCTTCTTCCACAAGACACTCTCCGTGTGGTTTCCCACGAAGCTGGACGACTTCCACGCCCTGCCGTGGCAGACCCACGCGCTGGTGTCCAATGGGCTGGATGCCGCGACCACCTCTCTGTGGGCCAACGCCGGCACCTTCGTGACGTGCCTCGCCGAGCTGCGCGAGGCGGTGGGCGAGCAGCTCCCGATGACCTGGCTCAGCCACGCCATGTGGGAGCGGGCGGGAGCGCTGAACCGGACGTGGCGGGTCGGTACACGCACCGACACCTACGACGCATGGCCCGACATGCAGGCTTCCAACGAGGTGGCGGTGGGCTGGACCGAGCTCGGCGACCTGACGGAGATCGTGGGCGACTCGGGGGGGCGAGAGACGGTCGCCAAGCTCAAGGCGGCGCTCGAGGAGCGGAATCCCGAGGAAGCGGCGACGACCCGCGGCAAGTCGGCCCGGCAGCTCAAGAAGTTCCTCGTCGACATGAAGGAGGGCGACCTCGTGATCGCTGCACACGGGCTGACGGTGCGGGCCATCGGTCACGTGGACGGCGCGTACCGGTACCGCGCTGGAGAGGGCTTCGGCCACCGGCGATCGGTGGTCTGGGACGACGTCGGCGAGTGGCGCTCGCCCACCAAGGCTGGGCTGCGCACCACGGTCCACAACCTCGATGGCGATGTCGTCGTGCGCCAGGCCATCGCGGTGAGGCTGGCGGAGCGGGCGACCGTCGAGCTCCGGCTCGTCCAGACGCCCGAGGAGGTCATCGACAGCGTGCGCAACTTCGGTGCGGTGAGCCAGGAGGAGCGGGCTCGGGTCGCGGCTCGGAAGTACTTCGTGTACGACACGCTCAGCGGGTGGGTCGCGCCGGCGAAGTTCGCCGGTCTCGAGGGCATGACGGTGGCTCGCTACCAGGCCGTCGCCACGACTCCACCGGTGCCCTCGGTGTTCGACGGTGCGCGAACCCGCCAGGCGCTCGAGCAGCTCGACCTCCCGGAAGGGACTGCGCCGGCCGTGGCCGCGCTCGGGGCCTGGGCTGCTGAGCGTGCCCACTCTCTGCCGGACGACGCGCGGGTGTTCGTCGTGGGGCCCAACCCGGATGCCCCCTCGCCACTCCAGCAGGCGGTGACCGCTCTGCCGGGAATGCGCAGGTACGTGGACGAGGACGGTCAGGCCCCCCACAAGCCGCTGATGCTCCTGTCCGCCATCGAGCTCACGGCGGCCGGGCGGGCACTCTCCTACGCGGCGCTTCGGGAAGGCTTCGAGCAAATGGCGGCGCAGCTCGGCTGGCCGAGGATGCGGCCCTACTACCCCTTCGGTGGGCTCGTGGACGACGGTCCAGACGGCCTGTTCTGGACGCTGGCAGACGCCCAGGGCAACGTCCCGCAGACTCACAGGTTTCGTAGCCACGGCGACGCAGCGCCCTACCACGCGACCTGGCCGTCTGGGCTCGCGGCTTGCCTCGAGGATGCGCGGCTGCGGGATCATCTCCGCGAGGCCGTTCTCGCCCAGCTCGCGCCGGACCAGGCCGCAATCCTGGGGGGGCATCGCGCACAGACGACGGACCCCGAGCCGATTGTGGAGGACCCCGTGGAGCGTGACCTGGCGGCGATCTGTGGCCGCTTCACCGAGGCTGTGGACGCCACCGGGCTGACCTTCGGTGAGGATGGCGCCGACTTCGTGCGGGCCTTCCTGGCCAGCAACCTCACCAAGCGCTTCGTGATCCTCACGGGCCTGTCGGGATCGGGAAAGACGCAGATCGCCAAGAAGCTGGGCGACTGGTTCGGCCCGACACGCTCGCGACTCATCCCCGTGAGGCCGGACTGGACGGGGGCCGAGGCGCTGTTCGGCTACGAGGACGTGTTGCAACAGGCGATAGCGGGAAGGCGCCCGTGGCACGTGCCTCCCGCGCTCGCGTTCATGCTACGCGCGCACCGGGACCCACGACATCCCTACCTCCTGATCCTCGACGAGATGAACCTGGCGCACGTGGAGCGGTACTTCGCGGACGTGCTCTCGGGCATGGAGTCGGGGGACGGGTGCCTGCCGGAGCTCGTGCAGGAGGACGGCCGATGGGTCGCGCCGCCAGGTGGCGAACCGGTGCCGTTCCCTTCCAACCTCTTCGTGGTCGGCACGGTGAACGTGGACGAGACGACCTACATGTTCTCGCCGAAGGTGCTCGACCGCGCCAACACCATCGAGTTTCGGGTGAGCACGGGCGACCTGGAGAGGCAGCCCCTGCTCGGAGGGCGTCCCCGCGCGGCAGCGGCCGGCGCCGCGGCCGATCTCCGTGGTGTGTTGGAGGTCGCCACCACGTCATCGTGGGCCGAGGGACAACGTCCAGGCTGGCTGCCCGAGTTCGCCTCGGAGCTGCGCAAGCTCCACGCGCTGCTCAGCACCGCGGGCTTCGAGTTCGGCTACCGGACCTACGCGGAGGCCACACGGTTCGCGTGCATCCACCACGCGATGGGTGCGCAGACACTGGAGTCGAGCCTCGACCTGCAGGTGGTGCAGAAGGTGCTGCCGCGACTCCACGGCGCGCGTCGGCGCCTCGAGCCGGTGCTCTGCGCGGTGGCACGGTTCGCATTCGACGGGGAGGTCTCCGGCGACGAGGTGTTCGATCCCGAGAAGGTGGCTGGCGCGGCGCGGTTGCCTCGTAGCTTCGACAAGCTGCTCCGGATGACCGTGAAGGTGCGCGCGAACCAGTTCGCCAGCTTCGCGGAGTAGCGGTGCAGGGCCTGTCCGAGGTGGAGGTGCCGGTGCTCGTCGCCGGCGCAGGCCAGGTGCTCGGGATGCTCCGCGTGCGCGCGCGCCCCAGCACCGGTGACCCCACCCTGTTCCGGGTGACGGGGACCTCGGCGTCGACCACCCAGGTGCTCGAGAGCTGCGAGTACGACTACGAGTGGAAGCCGGCAGACGGGGTGGTCGCCTCCGTGGTGGTGCACCCGACCGAGGTGTTCTCGCCGAACGAGGACCCACGCACCGGGCGGCTCCGCACGCGTCTCTTCACCGGCACGCTCGTGGTGACCGTGCAGTCCGGTGGGGCGACGGGGCACGCGGAGCTGGAGGTGCGGTCGCGCAAGCTCGACTACGAGACCGAGTACCGTTGGATGTTGCGCGACATCACGGGGGCCTTCTCGGACGCGGTGATGATGCGCTTCGCGGCGAGCCAGCATCGCTTCGAGCCGTCGCCCGACGAGCCCGCTACCAGTGTGTACCAGCGCTTCGCCTTCCTCCAGGCGGTGCTCGAGGCTGGACCGCTCGACGAAGCCCTGCACCACATCCTCCAGCGTCCGTACGTTCAGTGGGAAACGCGTGAGGAGGTTGCAGCTCCGGGGCGCGGCTTGCCCCCCTCCTCGAGGCTCGTGCGACAGCTCGCGCGTGGCGGCCCGAGGGTGCCCTGGCCGAACAGCCCGATTGGGCTGGGATCCCTGCCACGAACACTCCGCGTGGAGCGGAGCGAACCGACCACGGACAACGTGCCCAACCGCTTCGTGCGCTATGCCCTGGAGCACTGGCGGCACATGACGGCGGTGCTGCTCCGCGAGCTGGCGGGCAGGGCCGACTCGGGCCCGGTCGAGCGCGGTCGTCGCGACGTCGCCAGCCTGCTGGCGCGCCTGGACGAGCTCCTGTCGCACGGGCTCTTGCGGGAGGTGGGCCGGCTGAAGAAGTTCCCCGTGAACAACCAGGTCCTGCACAAGCGGCCCGGCTACCGCACGATCTTCCGGGCCTTCCTCCAGTCTCAGCTTGCGGCCACGCTCAGGTGGGAAGGGGGCGACGATGTCTACGGCGCAGGCAAGCGGAACGTGGCGGCCTTGTACGAGTACTGGGCCTACATCACGTTGGCGCGAGCCCTGGCTCGGTACACGCACGGGCCCCTTCCGCTCGACGAGCTCGTGGACCGAACCGGCATCCGGCTGCGTGGGGGAGAGGAAGCGCAGGTCTCGGGACGCCTCGAGCACGCCGGCGTGCCGATGACCGTGACGCTGTACTTCAACAGGACCTTCGCCCCAGAGGACGGGGAGCCCTGGCGGGGGTCCTGGACACGCGCGATGCGCCCGGACTGCTCCATGCGCTTCGACATCGACCATGGCGACGAGCTCGGGCCGGTCTGGTTGCACTTCGACGCGAAGTACCGGGTGGACGGCCTGGCCGAGCTCTTCGGGTCGCGGTCGCCAGAGGATGTGGACGCTGAGCTCCGTGAGGAGCGGTCGAGCGGGCGCGTGAAGCGTGCCGACCTGTTGAAGATGCACGCCTACCGCGACGCGATCCGGCGGTCGAGCGGCGCCTTCGTGCTGTATCCGGGGGCGGAGTCGGACCCGATCCCCTGGTTTCCGGGAGAGGTCTTGCCCGGCATCGGCGCCTTCCGGCTCCTGCCGAGCGAGGGGGACTCGCCGGAGGGCCTCGGCGACCTCCACGCTTTCCTCGGCGACGTCCTGGACCACCTCGTGGAGCGCCACACGAGGGACCGTCGGCACCGCTTCTGGCGCTCCCACGTGTACGAGCGAGACGTGGGGTCCAGCGGGGCCTGGCTCCCGCCGGTCACACCGAACCAGACGGCGGCTCTCGTGAGGGTCGACCGCGTGGACTGGATGGACTGGGCGGAGCGGACGAAGCTCTTCAACCTCCCGATCGATCCCGACGCCGCGGGGCTCGCCGGGCGACTGTCGGAGGTGTTGTGCGCAGGGGAGCTCGTTCTGTACGGGTCGGAAGGCGCCCGGCGCTATAGCCTGTTGGGCTGGGTCACGCCCAAGATGCGTACAGAGCTGGAGGCGTTGGCGTGTCCGATCGTGCTGGGGGACGAGGCCATGTGTGTGAGGTTGTTGGATGTGTTGGAGCTGCCGCCGGACACCGAAGCGGTCTTGGTCGAGCGTGCTCGCGCGGGAGCCGCTCCCGCGGTCGAGGTGGTGCCCGTTGGACTGCTTCGCTCGGCTGCTGCGCTTGGTGCGTCGTTCGACGGTGGTTGAGCGTGTGTGCACATCCGTGGCTCTGCTCCGCCCCGGCGAGCACTCACGCCCTGGCGGGTTCGACTCCCGCCGCCCCGACCCTCTTGGACGGCCCTCGAAACCGCGGGTTGCCGAGGAGCCGGCTTCTCGCTGTCGCGCTTCGATACAGGGTGGCCGGACGCTGCTGGTTCGTCCGGGCTACGGGCCGGCACGCCCGTCGGACCGGATGCGCACCCTGTCCCGGTACACCGTGAGGATGGCCCCGGACCGCAGTTCCTCCTCGTAGGTGGCAACCACCTGGAGCACCGCGGCGCCTTGCTCACGGGCGCGCAACCCGACCAGTCGCACGATCACCTGACTCGCGCCACCCCAGACGCAGGAGTCCAGCAAGATCCTCACGCGGCAGGATTCTCGATTCGGGGCTCGACCCGCTCGTGGGCCACGAGTCGCCTGGCGTACTCCACACAGGCGAGCACGTCCTCGCGCTCGAGCCACCCGTAGCCCTCGAGGATGGTCTCCACGTCGTCGCCGGCGGCGAGCATGTCGAGGACGTGCTCGACGGCGAGCCGGTGGCCACGGATGATCGGCTTGCCGCCGAAGATCTGGGGGTTCACGGTGATGCGGTCGAGAAGGTCGGGCATGGCGCCTCCTCCTCCATCATAGCCCCTGTGGCCAGCGGAGCCATGTTCGCCGGATTCGGCGAGAAGTGTCCAACCTGCGCTGCCTCGTTCGTAACAGGGTGATCGGTCCTCGCGACCAGGCCCGAGAAGCCCCACATACCCAGGTACCTCTGCCTCCAACGCAGCCGTCCAACCATCACCGCGGGCGGTGACAAGCCCTCGCCGGCCCAGACGCAGGGCATGTACCTCTTGCGAACGGCAGCGAGCACTCGTCCAGCAGCCTGATCAGAACGGCCGATTGATGTTGAGCAGATACGCAGGTCTTGCGTCGAGCGCCCCGCGCTATCCGTCCATCGCCAACCAGCGCCGCGCGTCCTTGGACAGCGGCGCCTCCAGCCACGTGCGCATCTGCTCGACCATCCACTCTGTCCGAGCCTCGCAGAAGGCGGCGAACAACTCTTGGGCCCTGCCCTTGTCGTCGCGCCAGCTGTCCGCCAGCACGATGTCCCGGACCTCTTCATAGAGGGACATGGCGTCCCGCGTCTTCGAGCGGCTGGTGGCCGGCGCCAGCAGTCCCCGCGCCGCGAGGTTCTCGACGTCGACCGATCGATCCATCACCGTCCAGCGGTCGCTCAGCGCGTCCAGGCCATTCTGTCGGCGACTCAGCCAGGTCAGGTTCCCGATGGCGTTGGATGGCGATGCGGTCGCACGAGTCCCGCCCTTATCGACGATCTGCCGAGCGATGGTGAACGGCACGATGTGCTGCTTCTCGGGGTACAAGTCGTCGGTGTCCCACCGACGCAGGTCGGCCTCGCCTGGATCCTCGCGGTCAGGTACCCCCGCCTTGCCGCCGGTTCGCCGGAAGCCGTCGATCTGTGCAGCCCAGGAGAACTCGCGGGCTCCTCCTCGCCGCTCCATGGCGTAGAGCCAACCCACAGCAGGATGCTGCAGCGACCGTGCGTCGTTCACTTCCGAGCAGAAGGCATGGAGGGCCAGGCGCGTCAATGCGGCAGGATCCGACAGCTCGCCGATGTCGAGAGGCGACTGCCCGCGGCGGCGGGCGAGCGTGAGGTGCTTGCGGTGCCAGATTGTCAGCAAGGACGACCGATACCGCTTCAAGGCCGCCCGCAGCTGGCCGTCGATGCCCTCAGCGTCTCCCTCCCACGGCGGCAGCGGTGCGCTCGTCTTCCGGGCGAGCTCTTCGTTGATGCCGTGGACTTCGACGATGAGCTGTTCGAGGTCGGGCTGGTCGATGTAGGGCGCGAGCAGCGTCCAATGCAGCAACCGCGCGACCGCCGCACGAAAGCCTGCGTCGCGGGCAAGCCGCTCCGTCTCCCGGGCGGGAACTCGGTAGAACAGGTCGATGAGGGGGTAGAGGGCACGCGCGGAAGGCCGCGCCATTCGGTGGTCGAAGCCAAGCTCGTCGCATAGCACCGAGTCGATGAACACCAATGCGGGCGTTGCGCGAGCGGTGCATTCGCGGATCACGGACTCCGGACTCTGGTAGTCCCGTCGCGCCCAGGTCCGCCAGCCCGCCTCGGTCTCGTTCGGCCCCACCCGGTCGAGCCGGTAGCCAAAGGTGTCCTTGTCGATAGCCGACACCCCCAGCCAACGCCGGGCGCAGTCCCCAAGCAAGGCCAGCGTGGTGTAGCGGGTCACCGCAGTCATCCAGACCGCGAAACCCATCTGTCGGTCGGACTCGTGGGCCAGGAGCGCTCGCTGGTCCTCGACTGGCCCATCCCCGTCGCGGCGGCGGGTGAACACCGCCAGATCGTCGAGCAGGTCGGGTCGGGCACGGGACAGCAGGGCCAGAGCACGCTCCTCGGCGCGAACCCGGATGCCTGCCCGGTTGATGCGGACGTAGGCGTCGATGGCGGCGCTCACGTCGCTCGGGGGCAGCCAGCCGACAGCAAAGCGATTGCCAGTCAGCATGCCCCGAAACCGTTCGAACACCGAGGACCACTCGGCCGAGAACAACCCGTGCAGGAAGGCCACCATCTGCTGGATGCCCGGCTCCTCCCACCGTGCGTGAAGGTGAGACCACCGCATGGGTACTGCCAACTCAGATCCGGCTCCCGGAGCCTCGTAGGCGTGGCCGGTGACGAACTGCGGTCCCCAAGGCAGAAGCGCCTCGAGGGCATGGATCCCTTCTGCATCGTCGATGAACTGCTGAAGCGCCCTGAGGGCTTCAGCACGGTGGCCGGCATGATGAAACACACCGTCGGCTGACAGGAGGGCCACCAAAGGGACGATGCCGACCGGCAGCGGGGGCACGGGCCGGACCTTGCCGTCCGCGTTCAGGCGAACGCGCGCGCGGGGTCGCAGGCGGCGGAACATGGAGCCCCGACGCACGTTTCGAGACTCGCTGTGGCGCCCGAAGTACGGCTCCCGTCCGCGGTCGAAGATCGGCATCGCGGGTAGGACGACCACCCAGGGGTGCAACTCGCCCTCGGCGTCTTCGTCCGGCCCATCGTCCTCGTCCGAGTCCTCGCCCATCAGCGAGACTCCCAGGGCGTGCAGCGCATCGAAGTCCTGGGGTCGGACAAGCGACCACCCGTCGGGGCGCTCGGGCAGATCGATGAGCTGTTGGAAGGTATCGAGCATGGCGCGAGTGCGTTGCTGTCCGTCTACCAGCCACATCGGCTCCGCGCCGTCGGCGAAGCGCCGAAGGGGTACGCCGTGGCGACGAGGGTCGCCTTGGTCCCCGTCGGGTGCCCACAGCACGAAGGACCCACACGGCGACTGCTCGTAGATGGACTCCAGCAGTGCGACCCGATTGCCGGTGTCCCACACCGCACCGCGCTGAAAGTTGGGTATGCCTAGCCTGTCGGCGTGGCGCACGATGTCGGCCCAGGACCACCAGTGAGGCTCCGGAGTCTCCCGCATGTTCGTCGCTCCATTGACCATCCGCTGACCAGCTCCATCTCGTAGTACCGCAGCGCCAGCCCGTACCGCTCGGCCAGCCAGGCCGCCACGTTGGCATCCGGCGGCCGCTCGCTGGCCACCACCAACGTGCGGGTCTTGCCTTGCTCATGGTGTGGCGGCGATGTCGTCCCGGGGCATCGCTGGGCCCCGGTGCGCAGGAGGCCCTCTCGAGATCGCCTTCCGCAAGCGGGAGACCTTCGCCTGGTCCTGCGAAGCGTACGGCCGCATCGTGGAGCGCTCCGACCGCTCGAGCACTCACACCCCCACCACCTCCACAAACCCACACACCCCCCCGATCCACACCATCTCCTCCACCGTCCGCGCCCGCGCGTCCAGCAGCTCCTCCGAGCACACCAACACCGCCAGGCACCGCGCCCGGCTGATCGCCACGTTGAGCCGGCTCTGCGAGAACAAGAACGCCACCCCACGGGTCATGTCCGCGGCCGACGACGTGGTCATCGTGTAGAACACCACCGGGGCCTCCCGCCCCTGGAACTTGTCCACGGTCCCCACGTGAACGCCCGCCGTGCGCGGATCGGCACCCAGCCGGTTGCTCAAGCACTGCACCTGGTCGTTGAACGGCGCGACGACCAGGATGTCCTCCGAGCGGAGCGGAAGCCGCTCTCCGTCCATGTCGGTCCAGGTCTGTCCGACGAGCTCGCTCACCGCCTCGTGCACCGCCTCGACCTCCTCCGGTGACTCCGTCTTGCGCCCCTCGTGCTCGACACGCAGCCAGCGCAGTCCCGTGCCCACGTCGGTGTCCTGGCGCGCACAGTGCGCGTGGCTGCGCAACCGTCCCTCGTAGATGCGGTCGGAGATGAAGCGGCACACGTCGGGATGCATCCGCCACGTCTCGTCCAGGAAGATGCCCTGCTCGGGGGGCATGGTCGCGTGACCCTGCAGGTAGTGCCCGAGGGCGCTGTTGCCCGAACGGCCGGGGTGGGTGGCCTTGGTGACCTGGTCGAGCTGGAGGGGGTCTCCCAGCAGCACCAGGTTGCGAGCGGAGGCGGCCGCCGCCAGCGCGTCCGCGAGCGCGAGCTGGCCCGCCTCGTCGACGAAGAGCACGTCCACCGGCGCACCGATCATCTCCGGGCTGGAGAACAGCCAGGAGGTCCCTGCCACATAGTTCAGGTCGGGATCGGCCGCGTGGGCATTCTTCCGGAGGATCGCCACGCCAGGGAGCTCCTCGGCGCGTGGATTCGACGTGACGCGTGCGCCCCGAAGGAGCTCGAGCTCCCCGCTCTCTCGCAACGCCGCGACCAGCGCCCTCGTGAAGTTCTCGATGGCCTTGTGCCCGAGCGCCGTCACGCCCACGCGCTTGCCGGCACGCAGGAGGCTCCTGGCCATCCGAGCGCCGCGCCAGGTCTTGCCGGTACCCGGAGGCCCCTGCACGGCCAGCACGCTTGCGTCGAGGTGGCAGCCGTGGCGCAGCATGGCGTCCAGGTCGGTTCCGAACCGCCCGTTCTCGGGCCCGCCGCCGTCCGTGAAGGTGGGGGCCTCGCCCTTCAAGAGCGCGCCGCGAACCCTCGACAGCGCGTCCTCCGGCCCGTCGAGCACGGCATCCGCGAACGCTTCCATCGCCCGCTCCTTGGGGGCGGTGTTGAACTGTTTGTGGGGCACGAGCACCCGCGGCGTCACGTCCAGCTCGGCCGGCCCGGCACCCCAGTTCAGCAGCACGTCCCCGGCCTCCGCGCGCAACTCGGCGACCGTCGAACCCCTCAACAGCCCGTCACCCCCATCCCAGATCACCGAGGTCCTTCCCCGGAACTTGCGCGCATTGAGGGCCTGATCGACGGGGAAGCGGAAGCGCATCCGGTCGACCTTCTGCCGACCGGTCTTCGGCACGAGCCCATCGCGCACCAGGCCCGCGATGACCTCGGGGTCGTCTCTCAGAGAGTCTGGATCCGCTCCGAGCTTCGCCAGCTTCGGTGCGAGGTCCGCCCGCCGTTCCCGCGCCCAGTACCCCAGGAGGTTTCCGAGCAGGTGCTGCGGCGACGTCGCCTCGAAGGCGTTCAGCCGGGCGATGCGTTCGTCCACCTCCCCCACGTCTTCGTCGGTCGCCAAGCTCGCGGGGCGCCAGGGCAGGTCAGCCGGCCGCAGCGTCAGCAGCCAGTCCCGAAGCGCCCGCGTCGCCCGCACGTCGTCCTCGTTGTAGGCGGCGATCTCGTCCAGGTGGCGTTCTTGGCGGTCCGCCATGAAGGCCTCGTAGGCCAGGACCGCGCCGCTGCCCTTCTCGATGACGTGGCTGCGCGCGAACCCCGTCAAGCGCTCCACGTGCTTCAGCCCATAGGACTCGGTGCCGATGACCAGCCCGCCACGCACGACCTGGAGCAGGTCGACGAAGAGCCCCGTCTCCACGAGGCTGTGCAGCAGGGCCTCACACACCCCGTGGGTGTTGGCGAGCTTCGCGAGCGAGGATCGCTCGGTGTGGTTGTAGTGGTAGACGTGCATGCCCGGGTGGTCCTGGCGGCGCGCGGCCAGGTCCCGGATCAAGCGCTCGGTCGCCTTCGCCTCCTCGTCGGGCCCGTGGGCCCAGATGGCGGTGTAGGCCCAGGTCCCGTCCGATGCGCGCGCGATGTAGCCGAGCAAGAAGAAGAGGCCGTGCTGGGCGTTGAAGAACGGATGGCCCTCGAAGTCCAGGAAGACATCGCCCTCGTCGGCCTCCGGAAGCAGCGCGAAGCCCTGGCCAGCCGCGTCGTCGCCGACGGGCTCGATCCGCTCCACAGGGGGCAGCTTCTCCGGGTCGGCCGCCGCCGTCACCTGGAGCGACGCCTGCCGGACCATGCGCTGCAGGCGCTCGAGGGGCAGCCCGACCTCCTCGAGCCGGGAGCCCTCCAAGGCCGCCAGAGCCGCGCGGGTTGCGACGCCGTCGCCCTCGAGGACCGCACGGTCCTTCGAGGCCACACCGGCCACGTACACGAGCGAGTCCTCAGCGCGCCATCGTGCATCGCAGACCTGCTGGAACTCGCAGAAGTCACAGTGGGCGCACGGCTCGGGGCGGGTGTCGGTCGCGGGCTCACCATCGAGCAGCGCCGCGAACTGCAGGCGCAGCCGGTTCCAGTAGGGCCTCACCTTGGCGAGGAGCACGGACTCCACCTTGTTGCTGCCGAGCCAGATGTGCACCTGCTTCGGAGCGTGGCCCGTGATGGCCTCCATCGCCTCGGCGTAGAAGCAGAGCTGCAGCACGTGCCCCGGCTTGGCCGACGCTCGCGCGAGCTTGGAATCCACGGGCTCGTACCGGGGCGGCCCGGAGCCCGGCACGCGCACGAGGAAGTCGGCGATGCCGCGCATGCGGTCGTGCACGAAGGGCATCTGGAAGATCACGTCGTGACCGTCCGCCATGGGGTTGCCCACGCGGTCGACCCATTCGGCATGGGTTTCGCCGACACGTTTTTTGGGCACTTCGAAGACCGAGCGGCGCTCCGCACGGTAGGCGGCCAGGCATTCTTGTTCGTGGGTCTCGCCCTTGCGCATGAGCAGGTGCGCGAAGGCGCCTGGATGGCTGCGCGCGAACGTGGCGGTCCCGTCCTCGACCTGGTGGCGGAGGCTCAGGTAGTGAGCACAGTCCAGCCAGGCTGTGATCTTCGATGGCGTCAGCAGGCGCTCGGGCATGTCCACCTCGCCGGCATGGTAGGCGATTCGGAACGCCTGCCCGGCGGCGGACGTCTGGACCGTCGGTGAAGGCGGCGAGTCGAGCGCATCCGCTCGTGGGGCCGAACCGGTCGTGAGAGGGTCGGTCGCTCATCGACTACGCCAGCTTTGCCTTGACGTCTTCCGACAGCGCCAAGCCAGGAGCGTGTGGAGAGAGACGTTGACGGAGCCGGTCTACTCCCCGGCTTCGAGGGCCGACAGCAGGTCCCCAGACAGCACCTCGCAGGACGGCAGGATCTCGTCTGCGTCCATCACCCCGGCCACGGCGCGGGCGGCCATCTCCGCCCCCTCCCCGCCGCGCCCGAACAGCGCGTCCAGGAGCTCCAGACCCCGCTGCGCCGAGTCGGCCGAGCGCCCGTCGGCGAGGATGCGCGTCATGCGTTGGGCCAGCTCTTCGGTGAACACCCCGCGCAGGAGCCGGAGCACGTCCAGGGCGTCCTTGTCGTTGGCGCGGGCCGTGCCGTTGCGCTCCTCGATCTTGTGCAGCTTCGCCACCATCAAGCCGGCGGGACCTGCGACCTTCGCTTCGAGCGCGCGCACGTCGTCGGCCTGCAGCGCCGTGAGGGTGAGCACATCCAGGTCGACCAGCGCGCCTTCCAGGCCCCGCACGATCCGCGCCGCGCTGGGTTCGTGTCCCGGTAGGCGAGCAGCACGGCGGCCCCGCCCAGGGCTCACGGCCTTCGGAACCAGGAGGTCGACCTGGACCTCGACATCGGGATTCGAAGAAAGTCTTCCGATGGGTGAGCCACACGCCGACCGCGTCGCGGCCGCCTACGACCACAGCGGCGTCGCGGTGGTCCCCGAGGGCTTCCAGGGCGTCGAGCAGCACGCGGCGAGCGACGACGTAGAGCTCATCCACGCCACGCCTCCTCGTTGTCGTTCATCCAGGCCAGGAGCGCATCGGCTTCGGCCGGACCGCGCCCCGGACCCGAGAGGAGATCGGCCACCACCTGCGACAGCGCTGCGAACCGGATCTGCTTCTCCGTCCAGGTGTCCTCGAACACGTAGTCGTCGTCGGGCACCAGCAGCAGCACGTTCGCGCCGGCATCCGCCGTCCGGAGGTCCGCCTCTGCCGCGAAGGCCTCCGGGTCTTCCACGTAGACGCTCACCACGCGTGGCGCCGCCACGGGTGCCCGCAGCGATGCCGCGAGGCTTCCGGTGACCGTGTACCGGGTGTCGAGCTTCTTCAGCCGTTCCTGCAGGGCGCGCAGGCCGCGGGGGGCGATCCAGCTCGTGGTCGTCGCACGCTTCTCCAGCGGCGCGTCGGCCCCCCAACGCTCCAGGAGCCGCCGGAGGTCGACCTCACCGACCTGGCCCCCCTCGGTACGGCGCACGGCCGCCCGCTGGTCGAGCATGCGCACCAGCTTGGAGACATAGCCAGGGGTGGTGCCGGCTTCGTCCGCGAGCTCGCGGACACCGATGGGAGGAGCAGCCGTGCAAAGTGCCCGAACCACTCTCGCGGCCTTCGAGCCCCGGAGCGTGACGCGCGACTTGTCAGGCCACGGATCGCGGTCGGCGCCAGCGGTCTCGATGAACAGCCCCGGCTCGGAGAGGACACGCGGATGCTGCCGGTCAGGTCGACCAGGTTCAGGCCGGCTTCGATCAGGATCTCCCTCGTCGACCTCGACATCCACGGCGACACGGCGAGGACTGGACGGCCGTTGGCCAGCCGTTCGACCTGTTCCGTGAGCTCCTGGGCGCGGCGCGGGTCGAGCCGCCGCTTGACCTCGGCGACGATCGTTGCTGCTCGGCCGTCCGGAGCGACGACGCGAACCACGCCGTCGATGACGCGGTCCGGGCCACCGGTCTCGATCTCAACGAGCTCGACGGTCCATCCAGCGGGCAGGCGCTGGCGGAGGGCGTCGACCGCCTTCTTCAAGAGG
>CAZSAT010000084.1:0-6276 GCA_964604675.1 uncultured Enterobacterales bacterium | reverse complement strand
GGTCCATCCAGCGGGCAGGCGCTGGCGGAGGGCGTCGACCGCCTTCTTCAAGAGGATGTTTGCTGAAAGCACTCAGTTTCCGTTGACAGGAAACACAATAGTCTCAGGCGACGTGCGGAGCAAGCGCATGTTGCCTGGATATCATCCAGTTCCCTGCAAAGGAAACAGGCTTGTTTGAGAGAACATCACCCGCGGCTGCTGACGGCGAAGTCCGTACCTGGTAGCTGGCCACCAGGGTGCTGCACCTGATCGAGGTGAAGCTGTCGTCCAGGCCGTCGAGGCGCGACGCCCAGGGCATGGGGGCCTTCCAGAAGGCGAACCCGACAGCGCGGGTGGGCGCCAGGATCGTCGTCCATGGTGGCAACGACGTGATCCCGCTCGATGAGGTCACGGTCGCGGTGCCTTGGTGGGCGGTCTGAACAGCAGGGCAGGGGTCACTCGGACTCCAAGGCGGTCACGACGGCGCCTCCTCACCGCCAAGCTCCACCACCAACTCCAGGTCCACCGGCACCAGCACGCCCCCCTCGACCACCAACGACCTCACGCGCTCGTCGCTCAACGCCTCGTACACCGTCGCTGTCAGGTCCACCCTGCGATGCAGCCCGATGTAGAGCTCGAGCCTCCACGCGGCATCGCTCCGGTCCCGGGTCTGGAGGGCGCGCCGCAGCTCGTTCGGCGTCAGGTGCACGGTGTGACGAGGCCCGTGCTGCGCCGACGACTTGACCTCGATCTGCAGCAACCGGCCGCTGCCTGCATCCACGTCCAGCACGTCGAATCCGCAGTTCACCTCCGAAGCGATCCGCAGCACCTTGCGCACCTGCCCCTCGTCCAGGCCCTCCCACACAACCGGCACCAGCGTCTTCTTCCGGTCCTCGCCGTGCGTCAGTTCCTCGCGGATCGACGCACGTTCTCGATCGATCGCGTCCTGCCACCCCGGAGAACCGGATCGGAGCAGCCGCTTGGCGGCCGCGCGCGCCCGTGCCTGCTCCGCGCTCTCACCGCGCTGCTGCTTCTTGCGGTCCGAGTCTTCGCGCCCCTTCGTGACCGTTCCGGTTCCCGCGGTGCGCGGCTGGACCCTGCGCAGCTTCGCGACCGTGTTGTCCAGGGCGGCGATGGGGCGTTGGGCGATCAGCTCCCGCGCTTCGTCCAGGTCCTCGTCCGAGGGCGGAGTCCCGGGGCTTGGAAACACCGCACGGGCCCACGCGTCGGGCGTGAAGCGCAGGCGCGCCAGCTCAGGAGGCGAGGGATTGGCGGCCTCCCACGACGCGGACAGTCGCGCCAGGCCCTCCTCGGTCCACGAGGCCAGGGGCGCGCGCAGGAGGTGCGCTGCAAGCACGGTCTCTCTCAGGCCTTCCTTCTCACGACGCCAATCCAGACCGTGCTTCTTCTTGCACGTGAAGCCGGCGCGAACCCCCAGCGCTGCCTTGGACAACTCATCGTCCACCTCGCCTTCGACCGCGTCGGCCACGGTGCCCTCTTCGAAGACGTCCAGGCCCAGGGTCGACCGCGTGAGGTCGACCTCGTCGGCAGCTCGAACGTCGCCGAAGGGCTCGAGGAGCGCGCGCCGTTCGGCCACCATGGCGGCGCGCTGCGCGTCCGTGAGCAGCCTGGCTTCGAGCTCGACCCGCAGGGCCTCGACGCGCCTCGGGTCGCCCTGGTGGTTCTCGATGTGGCTCAGGCTGCGCCGCATGGCGTCCCCGTCGTCGTCGTCCCAGTCCTCGCCGACGCGCTCGAGCAGGCTCCTGAACGGACGGGTCAAGAGCGCACTTCCGAAGACCACGTCGGCCAACCACGGCGCGAAGCGGTGCAGCCAGATCGTCGCGTCGGCGTGCAGGTCGTGGGCGTCGTGCCAGATGGTGCCGTCGTCCTGCCGGAACGCGTCGTTCAGGATGGCCGTGCCGTCCTCCCCGGTGAGCCCGATGGTCTTGGCGTCCTCGCCCGCCTGCTCGAGGGTGACGTACACGTTGGACCCGCGCATCACGCGGGCCCCCTCCCAGTTCGCCACGATCTCCTCCGGCGTGAGTCGGGTTCCCAGCGGAACGAGCTCGGACAGGGCCATGAGCCATGGCAGGGCGTCCTGCACGCGGCGCTTCATGGCCGGGTCGTGCTCGGTCTGGTCCTCGACACACTCCACGTGCACCTCGGGGTCGAACAGGCGCACCCCCATCGCGGTGGCGCGCTCCTGCCCGCCACCCGCGCACACGCGGAGCAACTCCGGGTAGAAGTGCACGTAGTGCCTGGCGGTGTCCGCGACGAGCACGGCGTCCTCGAGGAGCGCCGGCCCAGCCCAGAGCAGGGCGTCTTCGGGGCCCCGCACGAGGACGGGCAGGCCCCGCGTCGAAGCGGGAATGGCACGCGCCAGCCGGCGGTACAGCATGCGATGCTCGGGGCCGGGGTCGCCGCCCGCGGCGAGGCTCGCCACCGACCGGATGGCCTTGGCGCCCAGGCCGTCCTCGACCTTGCCCTCGGACCTGGGCAGACGCTTCACGCCAAGGCCGTCGAGCACCACCTCGAGCCCAGCACGTCGCGGCTTCAACACAGGCAGCAGCGTGTACTGGACGGGATCATTGCTCGGCACACGCCAGGCGTCGTGCGGGCGGACCTGCTCACCGTCGATCGGAAGCCATCGGGCGTTGCGCACCCGCTCCGACCATCCGGCCCGCTCGACGATGGGGTGGTAGGGGTCGTAGCTGCGCTCCAGCTCGGCGAGCAGCTCGGTCCAGGCCGCGGCGTCGAGCGCCTCGACCGGGAAGGGCAGGTGCAGGCCAGCCCCGTCCGCCGACGACAGCACTGGGAACACCGGGAAGCAGCCCAGACGCAGCAGGAGGCGCTCGATCGCCTCCTCGCTGAAGTCCCCCAGCGCGTCGCGATCCAACACGCCCCAGCCCTCGGTGGCCGCGGCCGCGCGCCGCACGGCTTCGCTCGTGGACCCGCTCACCCGGCAGGCGGGCATCCAACCACCGCCGCGCACGGGGAGGGGCAGGGCGGACATCGCCCGCAGGTGGTCCACGTCCTTGGGCCGCACGGCCCCGAAGCGATCCTGGGCGCGTTGCCACAAGTGCTCGGCCGGCGACGGCGGCGAGCTCTCCGAGTCGAGCGCAGACTGGAGCGCGAAGCGCAGCCACAGCTCGCGCTCGTCGGCGTCGAGGGAGGCCATCCTCTCCGCGACGATCGACACATGGGCCGGGTCGTCGGGACTCCACCGAGCACCGACGGAGGGGAGGGCTCCCGTGAGCCATGTTCTCAGCTCGACCACCAGGGTCGCCCAGCCGTAGGTCTGCAACCCGACCCACTTCCAGTTGGCGACGTCGGGAAAATCTGCGACCACGTGGACCCGTTCCCTGAGCGCTGCCGGGAGGGTCGGAACCGTCACGGGACGTCCTGGCCGCGCAACGCGGTGCATCACGCTCCGGCCCTTGGTCGGCAGCGCAACCGTGGAGTACCAGGCGCTGTCGGTGTGCGGCGCGGACGCATCGGGTACGCAGGGGACGCCCGCGTTCGCCAGCGGTTGGAGGAACACCTCGCCAAACTTCGTCCAGGTCCTCCGGCCGCCCTGGTACTGCGGCCACCACGCGTTGCAGAGGCGCCAGAACGCCTGGTGGAAGGCCCACGGTGCACCCTCCTGGTTCCAGTGCCGGAACGTCAGGTCCACCAGGCGCACCCACCGCTCGGTGGCGTTCCACGAGCGGCCGAAGAGGCGGTGTTGAAGCGCCTTCGTGAGCTCTTCGGCGGCCCCTCTGCCCGGGTCGAGGAAGCGCCACGCGTCGGCTCGGCGGTGGAGGTGGGCCTCGTACGCACGAAGGTGAAGCTCGGCCGCGGCCTCCGCGAGCAGCCCGTTGTAGCCCCCGAGATCGAGCTCTTTGCGGTTCTGGCCGACCTCGAAGTCCGCGTGCACGTCGACCGAGAAGCCCGAGGTCTTCTGGGTCGGGAAGAAGCAGTGGAACGTCGGGGCGTGGTCCTGCCCGACGGGGGGGTAGGCCAGCCAGGTGGCGGGCGGGGTCGTTTCGGTGAACGCGAGCTTGGTCTTGCTGGCCAGCTCGGGGAGCCGGTGCGGACCGGCGCTCGGGTGCAGGGTCCAACCCGGTCCGGGGGCGAGTCCCCGGTCGGCCGCTGCGGTCTCGACCACGAGGTCCTTCTTGTCGGGGTAGCGAGCGGCGACGAAGTGGAGCTGGCAGGCGTCGAAGGCCACGAGCTGCTCGGGGATGCGCACGCCGAGCGCTTCTGCATCGCTGGCTTCGAGCTGCTCGGCCTTGAGGCGGAGCAGCACGACCGTCTTGATGGGGAGCTGGGCCTCGGCGGGTGCATTGGCCGGGTCGAGGGGCTCGGGGAAGTAGAAGCTCGGAGCAGGCATGCCGCGCAGCGCATCAGCGATTCCGCTCCACAGCTCGGACCACTCGGGCAGCGGTCCGTCGGTGGCTGCGATGTGTCGCGCGTGGTCTGTGGTGAAGGGATGCCGCATCCGGATTCCCCACCAGCCGTGTGCCTCGTGCCGGCTCCACACGTCCACGCTGTCGGCCACGCTGAACACGGACTTGAAGCCGATGCCCTTGTTGCCGATCTGCTGGTGGGCGAGCTTCTGGCTCGTGTCCGACGAGCAGAGCGCGTGGAAGTCGGAGCGCTCGATCCGACCGCCCTTGGCCTCGCCCAGGGGGTAGATGGTCACAGGGCTGGCGTCGTTGGCGGCGAGCAGGCAGCCGGCTGAGAGGGCGAAGCGGATGTGGTGTTCGGCCCGGTCGACGGCGTTCTGGAAGAGCTCGACGAGCACGCGTCCTTCGTAGTCGTGCACGGTCTTGCGCTCGCGACCGAGCTGCTGCTCCCGTGTCGGGGCTTCGAGCTCGAGGTGGTAGTCGAGGTGGGCCTGGAGGATCTGGAGTGGCGTCATCGCGGCGGGCCTCCCTCTCGGCATGCTGTGGCGTTAGGTCAAATTGAAAACACAACTTTCAATCGGTATGCTATCCCAATGTCCGACCACCTCGCTCGCTCCCTGACCCGTCCCCTGCAGACGCTCGGTTCGCAGATGCCGGCCGTCATCGTCACAGGGCCCCGGCAAGCGGGCAAGACCACGCTCTGCCGCCTCGCCTGGCCGGACCACGTGTACGTGAACCTCGAGCAGCCCGACACCCGGCGCTGGGCGGCCACCGATCCCCGCGCCTTCCTGGCGACCCATCCAGAGGGCGCGATCCTCGACGAGATCCAGAGGGTCCCGGAGCTGACCTCGTGGTTGCAGGTGCAGATCGACCGGGACCCCCGACCGGGTCGCTGGATCCTGACGGGATCGGAGCAGCTTGCCCTGACCGGGCGGACCAGCCAGAGCCTGGCAGGAAGGGCCGCCTTCGCACACCTCCTGCCCCTGGACCTCCACGAGCTTCGCCAGGGGGGCGCCCTCGTGCCCGGCTCGCCAGGGCACGAGTGGACCGGAGCGATCCTCCGTGGCGGCTATCCCGCCCCGCTCAGCCTCCCTGTTCCGCTGGGGACCTGGCTCGACGGCTACGTCCAGAGTTACGTCGAGCGAGACGTTCGCGACCTGCTCTCGGTCGGCGACCTCGGTAGGTTCCAGGACTTCCTCGGGCTCGCCGCGGGCGGGTCCGCGCAGACCCTCAACTTCTCCAGGCTGGGCGGCGACGTCGGCGTCACCCACCCGACCGCGAAGTCCTGGCTCAGCGTGCTCGAAGCCACCTTCGTCGTCACACGTGTGCGGCCGTGGCACCGCAACCTGGGCAAGAGACTCACGAAGTCCCCGAAGCTGGTCTTCTGGGACTCGGGCCTGCTGTGTCACCTCCTCAGGATCCGCGACGCCAGGCAGCTCGTTCCGCACCCCCTCCGGGGCGCCATCTTCGAGACCTGGGTGGTCTCCGAGCTGTTGAAGATGGTCCACCACCGTGGCGAGCGACCCGATGCCTACTTCTACAGGGATCGCGGTGGCCTGGAAGTGGATCTGCTCCTCCGCCGGAACGACCACTGGCTCGCGGTCGAGGTGAAGTCGGCCTCGACCGTCGCCAGCGACTTCACCGCCGCCCTGCACCGCTTCGTCGAGCTGGCCGACGGACGCCTGGACGGCCTGCCGATCCGCCCGGTCCTGGTCTACGGCGGCGAGGAAGCGCGCGCGGGATCGCAGGTGGACATCGTTCCCTGGCGAGCGCTCCCCGCACTCCTGGACGAGCCCTGGAAGCGCTGACCGGCCGCATCCAGCGAGCCGAACACCAACACATCAACACACCAAGTTCTGTCCGGACACTTCCTGTCCCCCGCGTGCCCTACCGTCTCCTCAGGCACCGC
>CAZSAT010000083.1:0-31884 GCA_964604675.1 uncultured Enterobacterales bacterium | reverse complement strand
CGACGGCGGCGACGGCGGCGACGGCGGCGACGGCGGCGACGGCGGCGACGGCGGCAACTCCGACAAGTACCTGCAGGCCGGCGACACCTTCGTCATGGACCTGGGCACCGGCGAGGTGACGGAGCCCGCGGGCATCGGCTCCCTGCTCGGCGGCTACATGGAGGGCGAGAAGCTGCTCCTGGGCGTCACCGCATACGACGCCACGACCATCGACTTCCTGGGCGCGGTGCCGACCGCCGACGACGACCAGGATCTGGCCGAGTGCACGATCGGCTTCCCGACCGCGGACTTCACCACCGACCCGGACTTCGAGCTGGGGCCGGCGACCACGGTCATCAACTTCGGCGGCACGGCGGTCACCATCGCCGACCTCACCGTGGCGGGCACCTTCACCGCCTCCTACGAGGAGATCGAGGACGGCTTCTTCAGCGGCTTCCTCGACCTGCGCGAGGTCGCTCCGGCGGTGGGCTACGGCGCCGATGAGCTCGTGGGTCTCGTCAGCGCGTTCGGCGTGTCGGTCTCCGCCTGCACCGACGGCGGGACCTACTGCATGGGGCTCACCATCGAAGACCTCGAGCTCGACCTGGTGCCCGGTGTGGCGCTCGTCGAGGTGACCGACTGCGGCTGAGTGCGACCGCTCAGGCCTCGTCGGGGCCTGAGCCGCTCACGAGCCTCGCCTCGAGATCCCGGATCCGCTTGGTCAGCGTGCGGTTGTGCAGCGCGCCCTTGCCCAGAGACGTGAGCACGGCCAGCGCCGCCGACAGGGCCCCGGCCGCGAAGGTCGTGAGCATCATCATGGCCACCGAGCCTTGGAATTCGTAGGCCAGGAAGCGCACGGTCACGACGTCGGCGTTCTGCAGGGCGAAGACCACCGCGACGATGGCCACGGCGAGCGACACTCCGAGCGCGAGGTAGGCAGGCATCTTCTATGCCCGCAGCCTACCGAAAGCCATTAGGTTCCGCGCCCGGAGGAGTGCCATGTCCGGCGTAGCCATCGCGAAGCTCCTGGCCGGCCAGGCCGAGCTCGGATCCGAAGTGGTCGTGGAGGGCTGGGTCCGCACCCGGCGGGACTCCAAGGCCGGCATGAGCTTCGTGCACGTGCACGATGGCTCGTGTTTCTCCCCGATCCAGGTCGTCGCGCGCGACGGGCTCGACAACTACGAGTCCGAGGTGAAGCGCCTGACCACGGCCTGCGCGGTCCGGGTGACCGGCACCCTGGTCGAGAGCCGCGGCAAGGGGCAGTCGGTCGAGGTCGCGGCCACGGCCATCGAGGTGCTCGGGTGGGTCGAGGACCCGGAGACCTACCCGATGCAGCCCAAGCGCCACACCATGGAGTACCTGCGGGAACAAGGACACCTCCGTGCGCGTACCAACCTCGTCGGTGCGGTCACCCGGGTGCGGCACACGATCAGCCACGCGATCCACCACTGGTTTCACCAGCAGGGCTTCGCGTGGATCCACACCCCGATCATCACCGCCAGCGACTGCGAAGGCGCCGGAGAGATGTTCCGCGTCTCCACCCTCGACCTGGCCAACCTCCCGCGCACCGAGCACGGCGCGGTCGACTTCGGTCAGGACTTCTTCGGCCGCGAAGCGTTCCTGACCGTGTCGGGCCAGCTCAACGTGGAGACCTACTGCCTGGCGCTGTCGAAGGTCTACACCTTCGGGCCCACCTTCCGCGCCGAGAACAGCAACACCCGTCGCCACCTCGCCGAGTTCTGGATGGTCGAGCCCGAGATCGCCTTCGCCGATCTGGGCGACGACATCGACCTCGCCGAAGCCTTCCTGAAGGCGATCTACCAGGCCGTGCTCGACGAGCGCAGCGACGACCTCGCGTTCTTCGACAGGCATGTCCAGAAGGGCGTGGCGGCGCGGCTGCGGGACTTTGTGGAGCAGGACTTCGCGCGCATGACCTACGACGAGGCCATCGGCCACCTCGACGCGGCCAGCGCCCGCTTCCAGTTCCCCGTGCACTGGGGCGCCGATCTGCAGTCGGAGCACGAGCGCTACCTCTGCGAGACGGTGGTCGGCCGGCCGGTGGCCGTCACGAACTACCCGAAGGAGATCAAGGCCTTCTACATGAGGCTGGACGACGACGAGCGCACGGTCTCGGCCATGGACGTGCTCGCGCCCGGGATCGGCGAGATCATCGGCGGGAGCCAGCGCGAGGAGCGGCTCGACGTGCTGGACCGGCGGATCCAGGAGCTCGATCTGGAGCCTTCGGACTACTGGTGGTATCGGGATCTGCGGCGCTACGGCACCGTGCCGCACGCCGGCTTCGGGCTGGGCCTCGAGCGCGCGATCCAGTACGCCACCGGGGTGCCCAACATCCGCGACGTCATCCCCTTCCCCCGCGCCGTGAAGCAGGCCAGCTTCTGATGCTGTGGTGGTGGCTCGCCTGCGCGACCGTCGACGAAGGGGCCGGGCAGCCCGTAGGCGCCACCGCGTGGTCCGAGGGGCTGTGGGTCCAGCGGTCGATGACCGTGGGCAGCGGCATCGCCGAAGCGCTGGGCCTCTTCCGAGCGGAGCGCTGCGAGGAGGCCGCCGCCCTGGTGCAAGCCACCTACGAAGGCAGCTTCGAGCCGGAGCTCGAGGTCCTGATCCGCAGGAACCAGGGCCCCCGCCTCGCCGCCGAGCTGGAGCTGTCGTTCGGTCTGTTGCGGGAGGCCATGGCGCGCTGCCGCGACGACGAGCTCGTCGTGGAGCGGATCGGCACGCTGGCCGACGCCCTCCAGGAAGCGGCGGAGGCGCTCGACCGGACCCGGGCGATCCTGCCGTGAGCGACGGGCGCGAGGCCCAGAACCGACCCGACGGCCTCGACGGCCTGATCGCGGAGACCAGCGGGTTCTTGCTGGCCTTCCTCCGGACCTGGGCGCTCCAGCTCTTCGCACCGCACCGCGCATCGCGCATGCTCCTCGCCGATGCGGACACCGGGCACGATCGCTTCGTGAGCGCCCCCAGCTTCGTGGTGGTCGGCGCCATCCTGGTCGGCCTGGGCGTGGCGAGCCCGCCCGACCTCGCCCACATCCCGAGCTGGCTCGCCGACGTCGCGGAGCAGGCGATCAAGGCGCTGGAGTTCGACGAGGACACGTTCTACCTGCTCGCGTCGGCGATCCTGCAGGCCGGGCTCGTCTACACCACAGCACGCGTGGGGGCCCTGCTCGGCCCACGCGAGCTGCGCACCGAGTCCACACGGGTGCTGGCCTACGTGCTCACCGCTACCCAGCTCGGCTTCCTGGTCGGCATGGCGGCTGTGGCAGCCACCCACAACACCCTGGGCATCGACGAGACGCTGGTCACCTACGCGGTGCTCGGCTGGGTGCTGGTCGCGGCGCCGGTCACCGCCCTCACCTCCTGGGTCGCCGCCACCCACAGCGGCACCATGCGCCTCCTGCGCCTCGCCGGGGCACCGGTGCTCCTCGCCCTGGGCTACCTCGCGATGGACGCGTCGCAGACCTGGCTCTACGACCGCTTCGAGCAGCTCGAGGTCGCCAAGGTCTCGCTCGATGCACGGGTGAAGCCCGACGAGCAGGGCGCCTGGTACAGCCTGGCGCTGGATGGATGGCTCGACGCCGGCGAAGTCTACGAGCTGTGTCAGCCCGCTCTCTGCCCCGCGGACCCCGCGAAGCGCCAGGGCAACCCCGACCCCTGCGTCGAGGCCCAGTTCAGCCGAGGGTGGGTCCCGCCGGAGTGGGAGACCCGGCTCGAGCTCTACGTCACCCGGCGAGCCGGCCTGGTCGGCCAAGCTGCCGTGGGCGTCGCCGAGCCCACGGCGGGCATGCTCCTCTGCTGCAACGACAGCCGGGCGGCATGCTTCAGCGGCTTCTCCTGGGACATGTGGACCCACGCCGAGGACATGCGGAGCCAGACCGCCATCCTGGGCCGCGATCTCACGGAGCGCGAGGCGCGCGGCATCGTGCGGAGCGAGCTCCAGCTCCTGCGCGATGGCATTGCGCTGTACGTCGACGCCCAGGGCGCGCTGCCGGAGCTCGCCGCCCACCCTCGGCCACAGACCGAGCTCAACGCCGACATGAGGGGCTTCAGCAGCGACGATCCGAGCTGGCAGCGGGTGCAGCAGCTCGCCGAGATGGGCCCCACCCGCGGAGCCTTCTGGTCGAAGGCGGGCGCCGACGGGCTGGTCATCATGGCGGCCACCGATCTCGACGGCGACGGCAGCCCGGCCTTGTTCATGGTCACACTGGACGGGCCGGTGCAGCGGCTCACCGCGGACTCGGTCTACTGACCGGAGACGCACGTCCCGCGTGGTACGCCTGGGCCCAGGGAGGAACACCGGATGCAGATCCAAGGCCAGCTCCATCTCCTCGTGCCACCGGCGAGGGTCTACGACACCTGGATGAACGCCACGCAGCACTCCCTGATGAGCGAGGGCGTGGCCGTGATCGACCCGAACGTCGGGGGCGCCTACAGCCTGTGGGGCGGCAGCGTCAGCGGTCAGTTCGTGTTCCTGCGTCGCCCCGACCGCATCGTGTTCACCTGGCGCACCGAGGACTTCGGCTTCGGCGACGACGACTCGCGGGTGGAGCTCCGCCTCGACACCTCACCCAAGGGCACGCTCTTCCGCGTCACCCACGACCTCATCCCGCACGCGCTCATGGAGCCGTTCCGCTTTGGCTGGGAGAAGCACTACTTCCCCAAGCTTCGCGCCTTCCTCCAGCCCACGGTGCACTGAGCGCTGGGCTCCCCGGCGTTATGCGGCCCGCACGAGGAGGATGAATGTCCCTGCAGATCGAAGACCTGGTCGTCGGCGACGGCCTGGAGGCCCGAGCGGGTCACAGCGTGGAGGTGCACTACCACGGCTGGCTGTCCACGAAGACCAAGGAAGACCCCTTCGACTCCAGCGTGGTCCGCGGTCAGCCGTTCCGCTTCCCGCTGGGGCGTGGCCGGGTCATCAAGGGCTGGGACGAAGGCGTGGCCGGCATGAAGATCGGCGGCAAGCGCAAGCTCACCATCCCCCCCGACATGGGCTACGGCGCGCGCGGCTACCCGCCCGTCATCCCGCCGGACAGCACCCTGATCTTCGAGGTCGAGCTCCTCGGGCTGAGCTGAGCGTGCTCTGGCGGATCGCCTGCCAGATCCGCTTGGACGGCGCCCCTTCGGGTGGTCGCTTCAGGATCGAGCTGGGCGACCATCGCCCGCCCGCCGTCCGGGTCGCCATGCCCGAGGGCTGGGGCGGCTGGTAGCTGGCCCCAGACGCGGTACCATGACGTCGCAGGAGGTCCGTTGGCCCGCGTCCGAAGCGCCTTCACCACCGGCGGCGTCGCGCCCGGCATGGTGTTGCTCGGTCGCTACAAGATCCAGAAGCCGATCGGGTCGGGGCACGGCGGGCAGACCTGGCTCGCGGTGACCGTGCCCGACGGCGTGCGCGTGGCGCTGAAGATCATCCCCCGCGCGGCGGACCCCAAGCTCCATGCGGCCCAGCTGCGCGAGGCCTTCCTCCTGGCCAGCGTGAAGCACCGCGCCGTTGTCCGCTACCGAGGCTGCGTGGACCTTCCCGAGGTGGGCTTGACCTGCCTGGTCACCGACTACGTGCCCGGGGGCACGCTCGGTGCCCAGTGGGGAGGTCGCGTGGATGCGCCGGAAGCGTGGGAGGTGCGGCGCATGCTGCAGGAGCTGGCGGCGGGCCTGCACGCGCTCCACGAGCAAGGCATCCTCCACCGCGACCTGAAGCCCGCCAACGTGCTGATGGGCCCACGCACCGACCAGCGGACCCAGCCGATCCTCGCGGATCTGGGGGTGGCGCGATCGATGCGCCAGGGCGAGACGCTGGTCACGACCACGCTCGGCACGCTGGGCTACGCCGCACCGGAGCAACACCGCGCCGGGGTGCTCGGGCCGAAGACCGACGTGTACGGACTGGGCGCGCTCGGCTGGTTCCTGCTCACCCGGCAGCACCCCGAGCCGGAGGCGGGCACCACCCAGGCCGACCCCGAGCGCCTGAGCGCGCTGCTCCCGGAGGCCCTGCGTGAGGAAGCGGCCGACCTGGTGGCCCTGATCGTGGCCATGCTCGCCCACGAGCCCGACCAGCGCCCGGACCTCGACACCGTACGCGCGGTGCTCGACGGTGGCGAGCTGCCGCCCATCGTGTCGCACAAGGCCTCGAGCAGGCGCACGTGGCTGCCCGCGGGCATCGCCACGGCGAGCCTGGTGGCCGTGTTGGCCGTGGCCGTCGGCCTCGGAAGCGAGGTTGACGCGCCGGCACCCGCTACTCCGCCGGTCACAGCATCCATGCCGAGCCCAGCCCCCGCTCCGCCGCCCGTGGCGTCGACTCCCGCGCCCGCGCCCATGGCGGCGCCCGAAGCCTCCCAGCCCGAGCCCGAGCCCCCGACCCCCGTCTCGACCACGACCCCAGAGGTCGCTCCGACCCCGGCGGCCGCTCCGCGACCGGCCGCTGCTCCCACCGCGGCCGCTGCGGTGCAGGAGGCCGCGCCGCCACCGCCCCCCACGCCGACCGGCACGGTGGAGGACGTGCGCGTCGGACTTCGCGGCGAGCTCCCGCTGGAGGCCGCGTTGGAGGTCCGCGCCGCGGACGGCACCCACCGCAGCGTCCGCGCCTCCCAGCTGCGCCTGCAGGGTGTCGCGGCGGGGCCGCTCACCGTGACCCTGGTGGCATCGGGAGAGCAGCTGGGGCAGGATGAGGTCGTGCTGGAAGCCGCCCAGAGCGTCCGCGTGATCTGCACCCGTACCGCCGGCGGCACGGACCTGTCCTGTGTTCCTAACTAGCCTGATCGTCGCTCACGCCGGCACGGTGCTCGAGCCGGCAGACGGGCGCGCCGCGCTCCCTGAACGGCCGGCGTTCACGCTGTGGACCGAGCCGGCCCCCGCGGCAGGTGCCCCCCTGGACCAGCTCCGTGCCGAGCTCGACATGGCCTGGGAACAGCGCGCCCAGCTGGACAACGAAGACGCGACCAGCCGGATCGAGTTGCTCCTCCCCCGCCTCCTCCCCACCCTCGACGAAGGCAGCGGCGACCTCCTCGCCGACGCGCTCTACCTCCAGGGCGTGCTCCAGCTCGACGAGAGCGCGGGCTTCGGGGCACCCGGTGACGCCGTCGTGGTGGGCGGACAACCCGTTCCGCGCCCGTGGGTCCAGGCCATGGCCCTCCGACCCGGGCGGCCGCCCACCAGCCCGGGCGAGGCCTTTCGGCAACAGGTCTACGAACAGGTGCGCACGGTGCTGCTCACGGTGGGTGGCACCGAGCTCGACCTGGGCGGCGCAGGCGAGGTCCGGGTGGACGGCGCGGTCGCCCAGGGCCCCGTGACCGTGCTGCCAGGTCGCCACACCCTGAGCTGGCACCCCATCGGCGCACCGGTCCGGGCCGGAGTCTTCGACAACGAGGGCCTGGAACAGCTCGCCCGTGATCTCGACGCGCTCCGCCACACCGCCACCGGGCAAGCGGACGTCCCCGACGCGCTCGCCGCGCTCCTCTGGCAGGAGCTCGGCACGCCCCAGGTCACGCTCCGCGACGGCGACGGCCACCACACCCTCCGCATGCTGGCACCGTCGTCGGCCGTGGCGCCCTCCGCCCACCTCGGCGTGGCCTTCGGGGCGGCGGCCTGGTCCCAGCAGGGCTTCCCGCGTCCCGACCCCTGCGGAACCACCGCCGCCGACGGGCCCGTCAAGCTCCTGGTGCCCATCGGCCTTCGGGCCGCCACCCGCGCCGAAGCCTGGTTCGCCGAAGCCCAGATCGGGCTCGTCACCGGGCTCACCGCCGAGTCGGCGTGGGCCATGGACCAGCCGACCACCTGCACCGACGGCAGCACAGCGGAGCTCACCATGCTCCGCGCGCTGCCGCTCCTGGGCGGTGCGGTGGGCCTGTCCTGGGACACGCCGCTCGGACAGCTGGGACCGTCGCTCGGCCTCACCACCAGCATCGCCCACGCCAACGTCGACCTGGGCGTGCGCACACACGGTGAGCGCCTCGGCGTCGCCCTCTACGCGGGCCCGACCCTCAGCCAGGCGGCCCCCGCGTGGCGAGGCGGCCTCGAGCTCTCCCTCTGGCAGACCCTATGATCGCCTGGTCGCTGTTCGCCTGCCTCTCACCGCTCGGGCCGTGCACGGAGATCGTGTCGGGCTACGTCGACGCCGACGGTGATGGCCTGGGAGCCGGTGAGCTCGTCGAAGCCTGCGACACCACCCTCGCCGACAACGCCGACGACTGCGACGACAGCAGCCTGGAGATCGGGGGGCCGAGCACCTTCTACGCCGACGTCGACGGCGACGGCTACGGCGATCCCGACGCGACCCTGGCCGCGTGCAGCGAGCCCGCCGGCCACGTGGCCGACGCCAGCGACTGCGCCGACCTCGACGCCAACGTGAACCCCGCGGCCGAGGAGGTCTGCGACGACGCGGGCGTGGACGAGGACTGCGACGGCGGCGCGAACGGCGACGACCCCGACGGCGCCGTCGACGGCACCAGCAGCTTCCGCGACGACGACGGCGACGGCTGGGGGGGCGAGAGCTTCCTGGCCTGCGGCAGCGACGAGGGCGTGCAGCAGGATGGAGACTGCGACGACGACGACGCCACCGTGAACCCCGACGCCGACGAGGTGTGCGACGACGAGGACGTCGACGAAGACTGCGACGGCGCGGTGGACGACGACGACCCCGACGCGGAAGGAAAGACGAGCTGGTACGCCGACGACGACAGCGACGGCTACGGCGACCCGGCCGACAGCACCGTGGCGTGCGACGCGACGGGCGCCTGGACCGCGGACCAGGCCGACGACTGCGACGACTCGAGCTCCAGCGTGAACCCCGACGGCGACGAGGTGTGCAACGGCTACGACGACGACTGCGACGACCTCGTCGACGACGAGGACGACGACGTCTCCGGCACGGGGCTCTTCTTCGCCGACGCTGACGGCGACGGCTTCGGCGATGCCACGGTGAGCACCAGCGCCTGCAGCGCCACCGCCGAGCACCCGGTGGCCAACGACGAGGACTGCGACGACGGCGAGGCCGCCGTGAACCCGAACGCGGACGAGGCCTGCAACGAGCGGGACGACGACTGCGACGGGCTCGTGGACGACGACGACGACGACGTGGTGGGGACGACGACCTGGTACGTCGATGGCGACGGCGACGGCTACGGCGGAACGGCCACCACAGGTACCTGCACACAACCCAGCGGCACCACCGCGACCGCCGAGGACTGCGACGACGGCGACGCCGAGGTGCATCCGGGCGCCGACGAGGTCTGCAACGGCAGCGACGACGACTGCGACGGGCTCGTCGACGACGACGACGACGACGTCACCGACGGCACAACGTGGTACGTCGACGGCGACGGCGACGGCCACGGCGGCACCACGACCACCGAAGCCTGCGTGCAACCGTCGGCGACCACCGCGACCGAGAGCGACTGCGACGACACCGATGCCGCCGTGAGCCCGGACGCCGACGAGACCTGCAACGACGTGGACGACGACTGCGATGGCCTGATCGACGACGACGACACGGTCATGGACGCCACCACCTGGTACGGCGACGGCGACGGCGACGGCTATGGCAGCACCACCGTCGCGGCAGAGGCCTGCAGCCAGCCGTCGGGCACCGCGGCCACCGACGACGACTGCGACGACACCGACGCCGAGGTCCACCCCGCGGGTGACGAGATCTGCAACGGTACGGACGACGACTGCGACGGCCTGGTCGACGACGACGACGACGACGTCACCGACGCGGACACCTGGTACGTCGACGCCGACGGCGACGGCTACGGGGACGCGGACAGCACGGTGCAGGCGTGCGACGAGCCGAGCGACGCCGTGTCGGACAGCTCGGACTGCGACGACGACGACCCCACCACGAGCCCCGGCGAGACCGAGGTGTGCGGCGACGGCCTGGACAACGACTGCGACGCGAGCTCCGACGCCGCCTGCGCGCTGGCCGGCGACTACGCCGCGTCGGCCGCGAACCTCGTGGCGCTGGGCGGGGCCACCGACGACGAAGCCGGCACCGCGCTCCACTTCCTCGGCGACATGGACGGCGACGGCCTCGAGGACTTTGCGACCGGCGCCCCCAAGCAGGACGACGCAGCGGGCGACGCCGGCACGGTCTACGTGTTGACCGGGGCCCTCACCGGGACCGTGACCCTCTCCGACCTCACGGCCACCGCGTGGAGCGACGCCAACACCGACAAGGCCGGAGAGGCCCTCGGTGCGCCAGGCGACGTCGACGGCGACGGCTTTGCCGACCTGCTCATCGGCGCCAAGAAGGACGACCAGTACGGCAGCGACGCGGGCCTCGCGTGGCTCGTGCTGGGCCCAGCCTCCGTCGGGACCGCTGATCTGGCGGCCGCTGCGGCGTCGTTCCACGGACCTGCCGGCGGCGAAGCGGGCTACAGCGTGGCCGGCGCGGGCGATCAGGACGGTGACGGACTCGCCGACGTGCTGGTAGGCGCCCACGAGACCGACGCCCCGGTCTCCAACGCGGGCTCCGCGTACGTGGTGCTGGACCCCGCGAACGCGGGCGCCCTGTTGCTCGACGACGCCGTGGTCCTCGAAGGCGTGGGCAACGGCGACAAGGCGGGGAGCGCGGTCGCCGGGGGCTCCGACCTCGACGGTGACGGCTGGGACGACCTCCTCGTCGGCGCCCGCGAAGAATCCACCAGCGGGAGCAAGGCGGGCGCCTTCTACCTGCTGCGCGGCCCCGTCAGCGGCGACCTGTCGTTGAGCGATGCCGACGAGATCGTGTATGGCCCGCAGGCCGATGCGCGCCTGGGCGAGAGCTTCACGATGGCGGGCGACGTGGATGGCGACGGCTACGCAGACTTCGCGGTCGGTGCCCCCGAGGACGACGAAAACGGCGACAAGACCGGCACCGTCTACCTCTTCGCAGGTCCCGCGTCGGGCCTGTCCCTCGCAGGGGCCGGCGCCACGATCGTGGGAACCACGACCCAGAGCACGTCCGGTTCGGCGCTGGCCGCCGGCAACGTGGACGGGGACGGCTACGCCGACCTGCTGATCGGCTCCCCGAACGACGACACCGCCGCCACCGACGCGGGGTTGGGGGCGCTGTTCTACGGTCCGGTCTCCGGGAGCCTCGACAACACCGACGCCGATGCCAGCTTCTACGGCAGCGCCACCGGCGACGAAGCCGGCACGTCGGTCGCCCTGGGCGACTGGACCGGCAACGGACTTGACGATGTCGCGGTCGGCGCCAAGGACAACGACGACGGCGGGTCCGGTGCAGGCGGAGTCTGGATCTGGTTCGCCGAGGGGATCTGAGATGAAGCCAGACACCTTCACCGTGAAGTCACTCGAGGCGATCGCCGAGGCCCAGCGCCTGGCGGGCCGCTTGCAGAACCCGCAGATCCGGCCCGTGCACCTGCTGATGGCGCTGATCGAGCAGGAGCAGGGCATCGTGCCCACGCTGCTCCAGCGCGTGGGCGTGGACGTGTCGTTGCTGCAGCAACAGACCGCCCAGGAGCTGAAGCGCCTCTCCACCCTGTCCGGCTCGGCCAAGGCCGCCATGTCCTCCCAGCTGCAGGACGCCCTCGCCCATGCCGAGAAGGTGGCCCGGAAGCACAAGGACACCCACGTGGCGTCCGAGATGCTCCTGTTGGGGCTGGAGAAGGTGAAGGACAGCGCCCGTGAGCTCCTCCACGCGCAGGGCGCCAACGAGCGACGCTTGAAGAGCGCCATCGAAGCGATGCGAGCGGGCCGCACCGTCGGCAGCGCCGAGGCGGAGAACAGCTACGAGGCGCTCGAGCGCTACACCAGCGACCTGACCAAGCAAGCCCGCGAGGGCAAGATGGATCCGGTCATCGGGCGCCACGAGGAGGTGAGGCGGGCGCTCCAGGTGCTCTCCAGGCGCACGAAGAACAACCCGGTGCTCATCGGCGAGCCCGGCGTGGGCAAGACCGCCATCGTGGAGGGCATCGCCCAGCGCATCGCGGTCGGCGACGTGCCGGAGTCCCTGGCCGACATGAAGGTCCTCGCGCTGGACCTCGCGGCGCTGTTGGCGGGCGCCAAGTACCGCGGCGAGTTCGAGGAGCGCCTGAAGGCCGTGCTCACCGAGATCGAAGAAGCCGACGACGTGGTGCTCTTCATCGACGAGCTCCACACCATGGTCGGGGCCGGCAAGGCCGAGGGTTCGATGGACGCCGGCAACATGCTGAAGCCGGCGCTCGCCCGCGGCGGCCTGCGTTGCATCGGCGCCACCACCCTGGACGAGTACCGGAAGCACGTCGAGAAGGACAAGGCGCTGGAGCGACGCTTCCAGCCCGTGTTCGTGGGTGAGCCGAGCGTGGAGGAGACCATCGCCATCCTGCGCGGCATCAAAGAGAAGTACGAGGTCCACCACGGCATCAAGATCACCGACGACGCCATCCTGGCCGCGGCCACGCTGTCGGACCGCTACATCAGCGAGCGCCACCTGCCCGACAAGGCCATCGACCTGGTCGACGAGGCCGCCAGCCGGCTCAAGATGGAGGTGGAGAGCCTGCCGCAGGTCATCGACGTCTTGAGGCGGCGGATCACCGGCCTCAAGGTCGAGCTGGCCGCGCTGGCGCGCGAGAAGGACCGGGCCACGGTCGAGCGCGCGAACAAGATGCGCGAGGAGGTCGCCAACCTCGAGGAAGAAGACCGCGGCATCACGGCTCGCTGGCAGGCCGAGAAGGGCCACCTCGACACCATCGGAGAGCTCAAGGAGAAGGCCGAGCAGCTGCGATTCCGAGCGGACGCGGCCGAACGCGGCGGCGACTTCGAGACCGCGAGCCGCCTGAAGTACGGCGAGATCCCGCAGACCGCCGCCGACATCGAGACCGCCCAGGCGGCCCTGGCCGCGCTCCAGCGGGACGGCGGCCTGCTCCGCGAGGAGGTCACCGACGAAGACATCGCCCTGGTGGTGAGCCGCTGGACCGGCGTGCCGGTGACCAAGCTGGTCGAGAGCGAGCAGCAGAAGCTCCTCCAGATGGAGCAGAACCTGCATCGCCGGGTGGTGGGCCAGGAGCGCGCCGTCGTGGCGGTCTCGGATGCGGTGCGTCGCGCACGCGCGGGCCTGCAGGACCCCCACCGCCCGATCGGGAGCTTCATCTTCCTGGGGCCCACAGGGGTCGGAAAGACCGAGCTCGCCCGCGCCCTCGCGGAGTTCCTCTTCGACGACGACCGCGCCATGGTCCGCATCGACATGTCCGAGTACATGGAGAAGCACTCGGTGGCCCGGCTGATCGGCGCGCCGCCGGGCTACGTCGGGTACGAAGAAGGCGGTCAGCTCACCGAGGCCGTGCGGCGCCGTCCCTACAGCGTGGTGCTGCTCGACGAGATCGAGAAGGCCCACCCCGAGGTGTTCAACATCCTGCTCCAGGTGCTGGACGACGGCCGCCTGACCGACAGCCAGGGACGCACGGTCGACTTCAAGAACGTGGTGTTGATCATGACCTCGAACGTCGGGAGCCGGCACCTGCTGGAGCCGCAGAGCCAGGAGCAGGCCGAGGAGAAGGTGATGACCGAGCTCCGCGCCGCCTTCCGGCCCGAGTTCCTGAACCGCGTCGACGACACCATCGTCTTCCGAGCCCTCGGGCGCGAGGACCTGCCAGCCATCCTGGACATCCAGCTCGTGCGGGTGAGGCAGCTGCTCGGCAACCGGGAGCTCGGGCTGGAGCTGACCCCGTCGGCCGCCGACGCGTTGTGTGAAGCCGGCTTCGACCCGGCCTTCGGCGCGCGCCCGCTGAAGCGCGCCATCCAGACCCACCTGCTCAACCCGATGTCCAAGGCCATCGTGGCGGGGAGCTTCCTCCCGGGAGACACGGTGAAGGTCGACGTGGTGGACGACGTGCTCACCTTCGAGCGCCAGGCGGGCGAGCCGACCGACGCCTGACCGGAGCGACAGAGCGTAAGCTGCCCGCATGCTGTTGTTCTTGGCCTGCACGGCGCCTCCCCCGGCGCCGACCGAGATGAACGATCTCGCTCGCTTCCTGCTCCGGGAGTTCGGGGGCGAGGACGAGACCCTGGAAGAGGGCCTGGTCAACCTCTACGGGTTGCTCGACGGCATCGACCTGACGGCGGATCCAGACGACCGCGTGTACGAGCTCGCGGACCTGGACACGACCGACCTCGCCGGACTCGAGCGGCCCGACCGACCGCCCGAGGACTGCGAGACCCTGGCCATCGCGGCCGAGAGCCCCTTCGGGCTCGACGACCACACCGCCTACATGGTGCTCGAGGACCTGACGGTGATCTCCACCACCGCGGTCGTCTACGACCGTACGATGGACGTGGACCCGGCGTGCTTCGAGGACGGCAGCTGCCCGGTGATGCACACCGACAACCACATCTACCGCGACGCCTGGCTCTTCCAGATGGAGTACGACTTCAACAAGGACTACCGCTGGGTCGACACCGAGCGCGGCCGGGTGGTGCTGGCGCGCGGCTGGATCCCCGAGTCGGCCAACGGCGACAGCGACGCCAACCACATCTGGCAGAACTACGAGGTCGACGTGTACCTGGAGGCCGGGTCGGGCACGTGGCGGTTCTACGGCATCTGGACCGAGGCGGAGTACGCCGGCGTCAACGAAGAGACCGCGCGGAACCTGTCGATCAGCTCGGCCGTCGACGCCCTCGAGCTGCTCGAGACCTGGCTTGAGGAGAACACATGATCGTGTGGATGCTGGCCTGCGCCGGCGAGCCCAAGGAGAACGGCGGCTGGCCGATCGACACCGCCCCCGCGGGCGAGACCGCCGTCGACACCGCGGGCTCCGACGACTCCGACCCGACCGACTCCGACACGCTCGACTCCGAGCCCGGCGGCTCCGACAGCGACTCCGAGCCCGTCGACGACACCGGGGAACCGGCGGCGACCAGCGACCTCTTCACGGGCGGCTGGTCCCTCTACGCGGCCTCGAACCGGATCGACGGGGAGGCCGACACCCACCTGGGCCAGCGGCTGGCGGCGGGCGACTTCGACGGCGACGGCGCCGACGCCCTGCTCGTGGCCGCGCCGCAGGACCCCATCTGCGGTCAGGGGTGCGGACGCATCTGGCGCCTCGAGGCCCCCCACCTGGTCGACTCGCTCGCGGACGCGGACCTCGCCCGGAGCGCGAACGCCAGCGGCCACCGGCTCGGAGGGCGGCTCGAGGTGCTCGACGACCTGACGGGCGACGGCGTGCCCGACATCGCGGTCGGCGCCATCCACGCCAACGCCGGCGCAGGCTTCGGCTCGAGCGAGATGAGCGGTGGGGTGTACCTGCTGGACGGCACAGCGGCCGGCACCGGCGACGTCACGGCGAGCTTCGCGACAGTCGCCGGCGACGCGACGGAGATGTGGGTCCGTGCCAGCGGCAGCGGCGATCTGGACGGCGACGGCAGCACCGACTTCGCGGTCGGGAGCCACGGTGGGAGCGGCGCATCCGGGGAGGTCAACGTGTTCACCAGCGCGCTGAGCGGCGTGACCTCGGTGGCCGACGCCAGCCTCACCATCCGCGGCAACAGCGACCTCGCTCGCGCAGGCTGGTCGCTCGACATCGGCGACGTGACCGGCGACGGGCAGGACGACCTCCTGATCGGCGGCACCGAGCACGTCCTGGACGGCGGCACCAAGTGCGGAGGCGCCTGGCTCGTGCACGGCCCCGTCGCCATCAGCACCCTCGACGACGCCGACCTCGACCTGCAGGCCGACGAGGACCTGGAGTTCGCCGGCCTCGAGATCGCCATCACCGACGACCTCGACGGCGACGGCGGCGCGGACCTGATCGTCGGCTCACCCCAGTACGGCACCGCGGCCGAGGGGGCGGTGTACGTGATCGCTGGCACCACCACCGGCGTGGGCAGGCTCGTGGACGCCGGCGCGATCGTGACCGGCAACGAAGGCGACCGGGTGGGCGTGAGCCTCGCCTCGGCCGACTTCGACCAGGACGGCCAGGCCGACCTCGTGGTCGGCGGCGACGGCAACGACTTCGCCGGGCGCGACGCCGGCATGGCCGCCCTGTTGGCGGGCCCCCTCTCCGGCAGCGTCTCGGTGGACGACGCGGTCGCCACGTGGTGGGGCGAGAACCCCGACGACCAGGCGGCGACCCACCTCGTGCCGGGTGACTTCGACGGCGATGGTCTGTGGGACCTCGCGGTCGGAGCGGACGGCAGCTCCTCGGGAGCGGCCTACGTGCTCCTGGGAGGTGCGCGATGATCGGCCTGCTCGCCTGCACGCTCGGCTCCGACCCGGTCCCGACCGCATCCCCGACGACCGAGCGCACCGTCACCGCGTCCCTCGACGGCTACGGAGCCTACGAAGGGCTCACCATGGAGGTGCTGGTCACCGATCGACGGGACCTGTCGGTCGCGGCGAGCGGCAGCACCACGGTGGTGGGCGGCTCGGCGAGCCTCGAGCTCGAGGTCGACGCCGGGCTGAGCTACTTCGTGGACCTCTGGGTCGACAAGCAGCCCAACGGCGGGTGCGACGCGGACGACGGCATCTGGCACTTCGTCAGCGACACGGCCGGCGACATCGAGGCCGCCAAGGTCTTCGGAGACGCGAGCGAGCTGAACGAACGAGCGTGCCGCGGCTTCGCGAAGGGCGACCTGGGGCTCTACGATCTGCAGCTCACGGGCTTCGGCTACATCGTGCACCTCTACGAGGACGCCTACATGGCGCTCATCGACGACCAGGGGACCGCGGTGGCCTACGCCGAGCACGTGGCCGTCAACCAGTCCGCGACCTGGGTCTTCGACGACGTGGTCGAGCCGGGCGTGGACTACACGGTGGCCTTCTACCTGGAGCACAACGGGGACGGGGTCTGCTCGGACGGCGACCACGCGTGGTTCCAGGAGATCGGCAGCTTCACGGAGAGCGCCACGGTCGAGATGGGCCATCCCTACGAGCCCTTCGACACGGACGTGTGCGCGTACTACTGAGCGCCCCAGGGGGCGGGGAGCGGGGCGGGCACGGTGCCCGCGTTCCCCTCGATGCCGCGGCCGTCGCCCGACACCACGAAGTTCTCGAGCTCGGAGAACGCCCGCTCGGTGTTGCCCGGACGCAGCGGCTGGAGGGCGCCATGCACGCGGAGTGCCGCCACCTCCGCCGGACCGGGACGCAGGTCGACCAGCGCGCCCTTGCGCGCGGCGTCCAGCAGCTGTTGCTCGTTCCCGATGGGGTCGGCCACGGTCTTGGCCTTCAGGGTCCAGAGCAGCAGGCTGGTGGGGTCGCGCTCGGCGTGCCGCACACCGAGCAGGTCCTCCATGCCGAAGAACTGCTTGCCGATGTCGTTCTGGTTCACGGGACCGGCCATCAAGCAGATGCCGGCCAGCAGATCGCAGCCTTCGGGGATGTCGGTGCAGCCGGCGATCTCGGCGACCAGGGCGCCACGGCTCGCGGCCGCCCCCACCGCCCGGATCGCACGGCGCCAGTCGAGCCCCTCGGCGTCGACCTCGGCCCGGGCGAGCCCGCCGACGTAGATCCGCTGACCCGCGAGCGCGAAGGCCTTGCGGCCCCGGTTCGCGTTCCGGCTCAGCGCCTTTCCGGTGGGGAGGTCGGCCCACAACGGCAGGCTGGCGACCACCCGGTCGGTCACCGCCTCGAGCTCGCGCCGCACCGACCGCAGCCGTTCCTTGCCGTAGTCGGTGAGCACGTCGATGCGGTCGAGGATCAGGAGCTCCTTGGCACGCTCCCGCTCCACGCCGGTCCAGTGGTGGAAGGCGTTGTAGCCGGCGCGCCCGGCCATCTCGACCAGCTCGTCGGGCACGCGCATGTCCTGGCGTGCATGGAACTGGGCGGGCGCCTTGTGCTCGGCGTTCACTCCGGGCTGGATGCGCTCGGAGCGCAGCGCGACCACCGCGGCACCGAGCTTGCGTGACAAAGCCGGCGTGAAGCCGGGGGTGGCCGCGTGGCCGACCTGGGCCACGAAGGCGATGCGCCAACCCTCGGACCGCTGGCTCCGGGTCAGGCCGGCGAGGTCCTCGAGCTCGCGCAGGGCCGGCGGCTGGTCCTGTGCGCAGAAGGGCGCCGAGAGCACGTTGGCGCGCTGGCTGCCAGCGCTCGCCAACACCTCGGCGCGCTCGACCGCATCGGCCCAGATGCCGACGTGCAGATCCTGCAGGTAGCCGATGGTCGGGATGTCCACGCCCTGCTGGAAGCGCTTCTGGTAGGCGCGCAGCGGCACGGTGAGGAGGCTCGCGAGCGGTGCATGCCCCACGAAGGTGAGCAGGAGTGTGAAGGGCGTTCGGTACGGCTTCGACAAGCAGAGGTGGGTGTGCGTGGCGTGGTCGAGCACCTCGGCGTCCAGGCCGTGGAGCTGCCGGAGCAGGTCCGCTGCGCGCGCGGAGTCCTGGGGCCCCAGCGTGACCTGACGGTGGCCGCGGTAGTTGGTGGACTGGCGCGCGGTGAGCACCCCGAGCGCGGTCGCGTCGAAGAGCTGCTGCTCGGTCGGCGGCGGGCCTGGAGCGAAGCGCTCGGGCCGCTCGAGCGAGAGCAGATCGAGGGCCTTCTGCGCCTCGTCCAGCGAGAGGGACACCCTCGTGCGGTACCCGATCGGGCTCTCCGACTCGAGCTTCACGGGCAAGTGGTAGCGACCCTTCTTCTCGCCCTCGGCCGCGAAGCCAGCTTGTCGCGAGACCCGCTGGTCGAGAGGCGGCGGCTGGATCCGGACCGCGGTGATCGGCTTCTGCATCGGACCGATCTATCCGCCCGGCACAGGTGGTCGGTCCGGATCCGACGGCCCTGGCACGATCCGCGGCATCGGTCGCGCCGGTGACCGTCGCCTCGGCGATCGCCACCAGGGCCTCCAGCCGCCGGCTTGCGACCCCGACCAGCCGGCGTGCGGCGTCCACGACCAGCTGCTCGGCACGATCCCGATCGCCGGCCGGCACCGGTCAACGGGCGGGCGCCGTGGGCGCTTTGACGACGGGTGGCTCGGGTGCACCCAGCGACGTCGCGGCTGAGCGCCTGTGGGCGGGAGCCCCACACCTCGAGGAGGAGCTCGTCGGGGCCAACCGAGGATAGAGGCCCTCGATGCGCACCTTCCTCCCGTTCGGCCTCCTGCTCCTGACCACCGCGTGCTCGGGCGACAGCCAGGGCTCGGACGAGGTCTGCACCGCGGAGGTCTCGAGCGGCGCCTGGTCGAGCTGCTCGCTGGCCGACGGTGACCCGTGCGCCTGCGATCTGGAGATCTCGGACTGCAGCTCCGGCGCCACCTACCGCATCGACTGCGAGGAGACCGGGAGCGGCCTGTTGACCTGCGACTGCTTCCTCGACGACGTGCTCCAGGACAGCTTCGAGCTCGACGCGGTCTGCGAGCAGGACCCGCCCGAAGGCGACGACTGGGTCGCGTCGATGAACACCGGCTGCGGTTGGGACATCGCGCTGCCGGAGGACTGAGCGTGCCGTCCCACCTCTCCCTCGGTGTGTCGGACCTGACCCGTTCGGGCGCGTTCTGCGGCGCGGTGCTCGGCGCCATCGGCTGTGTGAGGGTGTGGAGCCACCCCCGCGCGCTGGGCTACGGGCTCGCCCTCCACGCCCCGGCGCTGGAGCGCGGAGGCACCGACGAGGGCGCGCCGGGCCACGCCCAGATCTCGAGCAGAGCCGGCACGGCTACTCGCAGGGCCAGGTCCCCAGCGACACCAGGTTGTCCAGCTCGAAGCACTCGTCGACCTGCTCGAGCACGTCGACGTGGGCCCACAGCTCCCCGTCGCCCCAGGTGTTCCGGTCGATGGTGAAGGGCCCGAGGGTGAGGCCTTCCCCGGTGGCGAGTCCGGTGCGGGCTTCCTCGAGCACCAGCACGCCCGCTTCGTCGACGAATCCCACCGTGAAGTCGCCCGCGTCGGCCATGCCGGAGCTGCCGATCGGCAGGTACACCAGCACCTCCGCCGGGCAGTTGTCCAGGCAGAGCTCGGGCTCGTCGGGCCACAGGTCGGCCAGCCAGTGTCCGAGCCCCAGGTTGGTGCCGCCCGCGCGGAAGGTGTTCCACGTGAGCCAGTTGTCCTGCTGGACCGCCGGGATGGAGCCATCGTCCTCGACGTTGGTGATGTGGTAGCTGAACTGGTTCCAGATCGGTCGGCTGTCGGCCCACGACTGGTCCAGGTCGCCGTAGACCGTGATGCCGTTCCACCCCGAGTACGCGTAGTTGTTCGACGCGAGCACGATCTCGGTCTGCCCGTCGGCGTCGACGTCGACCACGAGGGGGTACTCCTGCAGGGTGCCCGACGCGTGGCCCTCCTCCTGCATCTTGATGCTGCCGGTCGCGCCGTCGAACACCCAGAGGTGCAGCTCGTCGGCGTAGACCACCTCCGCCGAGCCATCGCCCTCGAAGTCGAACACCGAGCTGCCGGTGGACGCGGAGCTGTAGTCGCTCACCGGGTTCGACCAGACCACGGCGCCGTCGGTGTCGAACATCGTGTAGTAGGCCAGCCCGGCCACGCCGATCTCCGGCCAGCCGTCGCCGTCGAAGTCCGCGACCGTCGGCGGTCCGCCGCCGGAGCCGGGCACCGCCGTGGACCAGAGCTGGGAGCCATCGTTGAGCCACACCGTCACCGCGCTGCCGCCCACCGTCACGAGGTCCGGGCGACCGTCGAGGTCGAAGTCGCCGACCGCCGGGTAGCCGTCGGTGCCGCCGGTGGCGAGCACCGTGGTGCCGTCCATGGCGAACACCGTGCTGCCGGTGACGGCCTCGAGCCGGCCGTCGCCCGTCCAGTCCACCGCGAAGCTCGCCCAGTTCCCGTGGCCCGCCCCGGTCCCCAGCACGAAGCCGTCGGCGGCGAGCACCTCCGGGCCGAAGATCACCTCGGAGAGGCCGTCGCCGTCCATGTCCGCCAGTGCCGGGCGTCCGTAGCCGTAGAGCTGGCTCCCGGCCGCCCACTTCAGCGTGCCGTCCTCGCCGTTCAAGCACACCACCGCAGCGGCCGTGCCCGAGAAGCAGACCTCCACCGTGCCGTCCCCTTCGAGGTCGCCGAGCGCCACACCCGAGCTCGAATAAGCGCCGTGGCCGCCGGAGTCGTAGAAGCTCCACAGCGTGCCGCTTCCGTCGCCCGAGATCGCCGTGATGGTGCCTCGGCTCGTGTAGGCGCCGCCCGAGAAGCTGGCGAAGACCACGTCGGGCAGGCCGTCACCGTTGACGTCCGCCACCGAGGGCGCGGCCATGATGTCGTCGTAGCCGGGGTACAGCGGGTTCTCGTTCCACTGCCACTCGATGGTGGGGTTCCATGTGCCTGGCGGCGGGTCGTTCAGGCACGCCTCGTCGGTCTCGGCCGCCGGCGCGTCGGGACCCGCCCCCACACAGTCGTCGTCGTCTCCCGGTCGACCCGGGTCGTCGGTGCCGCCGTCGAGGTCGCCTTCCTTGGCGAGCTCGTAGTCCGAGCAGGCGCTGATCAGGAACAGGGCGAACATGCTGCGACGATAGCGCTCGCGCCGGAGCCTGGGGACTACTTCGCGCTTACGCCGCACCTTGACGGAGATCCACCGTTAGCAGGTCGGTCGAGCAGGAGCCGCGATGCACCTCGAGCCCTCCCACGAGACCGGCCGCGCCTTCGTGACCCGCGGGCTGGAGGGTCCGGTCACGATGCTGAACCTCCTCCGGTTCCGCGAGGTGGCCGACTACAGCGCCCACCCGGAGCTGGCCCCGGCGTCGCCCATCACGGGCCGCGCAGCCTACGAGCTCTACAAGGCGCACACCCTGCCCTTCCTCGCCGAGGTCGGCGCCGAGGTGCTCTTCATCGGCGACGGCGGACCGCCGCTCATCGGGCCGATCGACGAGGTGTGGGACCAGGTGCTCCTGGTGCGTCATCGGGACGTGGGCACCTTCCTGTCGTTCGCGCAGAACCGGGCCTACCTGGCCGGGCTCGGTCACCGGGTGGCCGCACTCGCCGACTCCCGCCTGCTGCCGCTCACGCCACCCGGAGGGTGAGCTCGACGCCTCACCCGAGCGTGCGCGCGACGAGGGCCTCGGTGCGCTCCCAGAGCGCGGCGGCGAGGGCGTCGTCGCGCCCAGCGGGGGTTGCACGGCTCGGCGCGCACCTGGCGTAGTAGCCACCCGACGCGCTGGCCAGCGAGGGGTCCGACGCCGCCCAGATCGACGTCTTCGCCCCTTGTTCCTCGGTCAGGTAGAGCGGCTGCGCCAGCTTCCAGACCCCCGCGAAGAAGCCCTTGGAGTCCCCCACCAGGCCGCTGCGCACCACGCCGGGGTGCAGGCACGTGGTGGTCACGCCGGTGCCCTCGAGCCGACGGGCCAGCTCGCGGGTGAAGAGCACGTTGCAGAGCTTGGAGTTGGCGTAGGCACGGAGGTGGCTCCAGCCGGACAAGAGCTCCAGATCCTCGAGGTCCAGCTTGCCCCGCCGGTGGGCCGTGCTGGCCACGTTCACCACCCGCGAGGGCGCGGACGCCTCCAGCAGCGGAAGCAACGCTCGGGTCAGCACGAAGGGCGCGAGGTGGTTCACCGCCAGGGTCCACTCGATCCCGTCCTGGCTCTCCCGCCGCGTGGTCTCCCACACGCCCGCGTTGTTCAGCAGCACGTGCAGGGCAGCGAAGCGCTCCTTCACCTCGTCGGCCAGCGCCACCACCCCGGCCAGGGACCCCAGGTCGCCGCACACGGTGTGCACGGTGCCCGGCACCTTGGCCGCCGTGGCCTCGAGCTTGGCCGGCGTGCGTCCGTGCACGATGACCTCGGCCCCGAGCCGCGCCAGGCCCACCGCGGTGGCCTCGCCGATGCCGCTCGTGGCGCCGGTCACCAGCACCACCCGTCCGTTCATGTCAGCCACCGAGCCTCTCCTCGAACGGCGCCGCGCGCGCCGCGTCGTCGTTGAAGCGGAAGTAGTAATCGCGAAAGACCGCGTAATCGGCCGCGAGGTCTTCGTCCGACACGGCGTCGATGCCCACCAGGTAGTCGTCGAGCAGCCCCTGGAAGTCCGTGTAGCGCGCGCCGCGGCGTCCGAGCTCCTCCCACAGCTCCGCCCGGTAGGTCACGATCCGACACGGCAGGCCCGCGACCTCCGCCTCGGTGAAGCCGCCGTCCTCGAGCAGCACCCGCCAGCCCAGGATGAGGTCCACGCCGCGCTCGCGCAGGTACTCCGCGGTGACCTGGCGGCTGTGGCCTGGCTTGCTGCGTGCCTCCAGCGGCATGCGCGCGATGGTCGCGTCGGTGAGGCCGAAGTTCTCGATGACCACCGGGAAGCCCGCGTAGTAGGCCAGCATGACCTGGCTTCCGTACACGACCACGCGCATGTCCAGGCCCTCGGTCACGTTGGCGAGCGCGCTCCCGATGACCTCGGCCTGCTCGATCTGCTCCCAGGGGTAGACCAGGCGCTCTTCGTCCACGTCGGCGCTCGGGTCGAGGATCTGGCTCGGGTAGGGCGCGAAGACCAGGCCCGCCAGGAACGCGCCGCCGACCAACGCCCGGCCCCGGTCCAGGCGCATCACCAACCACTCCGCGCCGAGGAGCAGCAGCGGCGTGACGGGGATCACGAAGCGCGCGAACATGAAGTCGCCGCCGACCTTGGCCACGTGCAGCAGGTAGAGCACGCAGGCCAGGCCCCACAGCCGCGGCGCGCGGGCGCCCGACCAACCGGCACCGGACCCTCGCAGGCTCATCGCCAGCAGGCCGACGAGCGCGAGCAGCAGCACGCCGTACATGCCGAAGTACAGGCCCAGGTAGCGGAGGCCCTGGTCCCACCACGGCTCCCCCGCGCCCTTGGCGTAGTAGGTGTTCGGCAGCAGGTGGCCGTAGTAGTCGAGCTTCCAGGCCACCCAGGGCAGCACCAGGACCGCTCCCGGGAGGCCGCCGGCCACCACGGCCCGCCGGCCATGGGTGAAGGCGGGCAACAAGGCGACCGCACAGAACAACGCGCCGTCGGGACGGGTGAGGGTGGCCAGCGCCCCGAACAGCCCGACGAAGCACCAGTCGCGTTCGCGCTGGGCGCCGACCGCACCGACCAGGGCCAGGGTGACCCAGAGCGTGAAGAACATGGTCTCCAGCCCCGAGGTGGCGAAGGTGCGCGCGTGGAGGTGCAGCGCGAGCCCCGTGGCGGCCAGCGGCAGCACGCTCCCCATGCTCCGACTCGCCGCGAGCAGCACGAACGTGACGCCGGCGAAGGAGGCCAGGCCCATGCCCACCGCGGCGACGACGGGGTCGGCGCCGAGCGCCATGGCGCCCGCCACGAGGAGCGTCCAGAGAAAGTTGGTGTAGCCCTCCACCTGCTCGCCGGCGTTGAACACCAGGCCTTCGCCCGCGACGAGGTGCTGCGCGTAGCGGAAGCTGATGAAGGCGTCGTCGCAGACCCACGCCAAGCGCCAGGCATCGACGAGACCCCAGGCGATCGCGCCGAGACACAGGACCTGCAGAGCGCGCGCCATGGGCCGATCCAAGCACGCGCCGTAGAATCCGGGACCTTGCACACCCTGTTCGCCCTCTCGCTGCTCTTCACTCCGGTCCACGCCGAAGGGCCAGGCACCGCCGAGGTGCAGCAGACCGTGCTGCCCGGGCTGCACGCGCGGCAGGAAGGCGCTGAGGCGCGCACCCGAGCGGCAGAAGCCTGGCTGCGGGGCGAAGCCTCCCTGACCGACGCCTTCGGCGAGCTCGAGGGCGCGCCGCTCCACAGCCGCACCTGGATCCGCGGGCGCCTGCTGGCGCTGGACGACCAGGCTCGCTCGCGGGCACTCGACGCGCTGGAGCCCGCGGACGAGGCCGTGCGCGGAGCGCGGAGCGCAGCGCACGCCGCGGAGTCCGAGGCCGCCGCTCTGGAGCGGCGCGTGCTGCTGTCGGTGGATGCCGTGGTGGAGCGCTACCCGGTGCTGGCAGCGCTCGAGCCCCTGGAGGCGGTGCTCGACGCGCAGGTGGTGCACGACCCGCCGGCGTCGTACGAGCCGGGGCCGGCGTCACACGCCTACAAGGCCGGTGAGCTGTCGGCCGCGGTGCGACGGCTTCGAAGCGCGGCGCTCGACGCGGCCAACCGGCCGCTCGACGACGCGATCGAGGCCGACCTGGCCCTGGTCGCGGACCTGGCCACGCACCGAGCGCTGCTGCAGCCCATCGGGCCGGCGGAGGACGCCGTGGAGCGCCTGGGGGCGATCAACGCCGCTCTGGTCGCGCCCCCGCCCTCGGGGAGCGGCGACGTGCACCGGATCGCCAGCGCCCTCGACGCCCTCGACCGCGCGCGGCTCCAGGTCGAGGCCACCACCCTCGCGCAGGGCCTGCAGTCCACGGCCAACGCCGCCTCCGAGGCCGAGCTCAGCCAGGCGAAGGAGCGCGCAGCGGCCTCCCGCGAGCAGGCAGACCGGGCCCAGGCAGAAGCCACCGATGCGCAGGCTCGGCTCTACGCCCAGGCCCTCGATCTCGTGGCGGACGAGGAGACCGCGGCCGCTGGCCGGCTCGCCACGCTGGAGCAGCAGGACGCCGCCGACGCCGAGGCGCGCGCCGCGCTCCAGGGCCGCCTCGGCGTGCTGCGGGCGGAGGCGCAGGAGGCGCTCAAGCGCGGCCGGCTCGACCCGGAACGCGGTCCAGGGATCGACGGCTCGTACCGGCAGCTGCGCAGCCTGATGGGTGACTTGCGGCACACCGCCTCCAGCGCCACGGAGGCCTCCGGTCGCCTCGTGGAGCAGCGGGAGGTGCTCGCCACCCACCGGGACAGCCGGCTGACCGCCCTCGCCACGCTCAGCGACGATGCCGAGGCCTGGCAGGCGATGGAGGGGGCGCTCGCTGCTCAAGACACGGCGCTGACCGAGGCGGTCACCGCCCAGCAGGCCCACCGCGCGGCGGTGCTCCACCTGCTCCTGGAGGCGCGGGACCTGCGCCGGGACCTGAAGTCCGAGATCTCGGCCGAGCTCTCCGCCGAAGACCGCTCCCGACTCTTCGAGGACCTCTCCGAGGAGCTCCGGCTGTTCGGGCCGGAGCTCGATGCGCTGGTCCAGTCCCGGCTGGCCGACCTCCGGTCGCTGCCCCGGAAGCTGCTGGACCTGGGGTGGCTGCAGGGCGTGGTGGTCGGGAGCCTGGGGCTGCTCGCCCTCCTCCTGGCCTGGGGCTGGGTGCGCCCGCGCACACCGGCTGCCGTCGAGGTGCTCTTGCGACGTCTGGGCGAGCGCCTCCCGCCCTGGCGACGACGCAGCCTGTCGCGCATCCCGGCCGCAGCCGTGCCCGTGGCCACCGCCGCGGTCGACCTGACCGTGGGCCTGCTCCTCGTCGGCCCCGCCAGCCAGGCGTTTCCGGAGCTGGGCCTGCTGCTGCTGGTCTACCTGCAGGTCGCCCTGGTGCGGCTGCTCTTCGGCCTCTTCGAGCTGGCGGTGGTGAAGCGCACGGAGCCACGACCCGCGCTGCTCCGCTTCAGCGACGAGACCTGGTCGCAGGCGCGACGCACGGTGAGGGTGCTCGTGCTCTGGGGTGTGGTCCGGCAGTTCCTGGCCTTCGCGACGCTCAACCTGCTGGAGGCCGATGCCCTGCACGGGCTGGTCACCGGCCTCGCCGACCTGATCCTGGTGGGCCTGGTCGGGTGGCTGCTGCACCTCTGGGAGCCCGCTGTGCGCGCCGAGCTGTCACGACGAGCGAGCAGCGGCGTCCTGGCCGGGCTGACCCAGGCACCCAAGCGTGGCTTCACGAGGATTCCCAGGGCAGCGGCGGGCGGGCTCGTGCTGCTGGCGGGCAGCGCGTGGCGCCTGCTGGACCTGTCGGCGTCGAGCCGCTCGGTCACGGGGCGCTTCGTCAACTGGATCGCGCGCCGCCGCCTCGCGCCGACCACCACGACCGAGCCGGTGCAGCCGCCGGCGGGCCTGCTGGAAGCCCTGCTCGAGGACGACCCGGAGAGCGCTCACCTCGTGATCGACGGCGCCAACGACATCGACGCCCGCTTCGCGGCCGTCTTCAGCCGCTGGCGCGACGACCACCGTCCCGGCCTGGTCCTGCTGGCCGGCGACCGAGGCGCCGGCAAGGGCACCTGGGTGGCGCGCCACCTCGAGGTGCTGGCCCGGGACGACCTGCCGGTGCTCCGAGCGGCACCGAGCACGCGCCTCGGGAGCGAGCTGGAAGCCCTCAGGTGGTTGGCCCAGCTGCTCGAGATCGACCCGCCCGCGACGCTCGATGAGGCGGTGGACAGGATCGAGGATCTCCCGCGCCGCATCATCGTGCTCGATCACCTGGAGCGGTCGTTCCTCCGTCGCGTGGGCGGCTTCGAGGGCCTGCGCACGCTCTTCGCCGTGGCCCAGCTCTGCGCCGAAGAGCACTTCTGGGTGCTGAGCATGCACCTGCCAGCCTGGCGCTACCTGTCGCGCCTGCACGCGGTGCTCGACACACGCATCTTCAGCGAGGTCCTGGAGCTGCCCCCCTTCGAAGAGTCCGACCTGCGGCGCCTGCTCGAAGGCCGCACGCGCCGAGCCGGCTACGCGGTCTGCTACGGCTCGATGGAGCGCGGTGGCGTGCTGACCGAGGCCGACGCCGAGGCGGAAGCCGAGCGCGCCGCCCGCACCTTCTTCCGCCTGTTGGCCGAGTCCTCGGGCGGCAACCCCGCCATCGCGCTGCGCATGTGGAACGAGTGCCTGGCGCCAGGACCCGACGCCCGGACGCTGGAGGTCCGCCTCAGCGAACGCCTGGTGCGGGAGCTCCCGGCCGGCCTGTCCGACAACGACCTCTTCGTGCTCGCCGCCCTCAGGATGCAGGACATCATGGACGTGCACGAGCTGGCCCAGGTCACCAACCTGCCCACCCCGGCGGCGCGCGCCGTCGTCCGGAGCCTGCTGGACCGCGGCCTGCTCCGCGAGCGGGACGAGCAGGTGGCCATCCCCTACCGGAAGCTGCCGGCCGTGCACCGGGTGCTCACGCGCCGCCACTTCCTCCACTGGCGGGCCTGATGGATCTCGACCAGCTGCTCAGCTTCATCGATCTGGACCAGCTTCCCTTCGTGGTGACGGTCGTGGTGGTCGGCCTGATCGCGCTGAGGGTGCTGACGAGCTTCCTGGACGACCTCGGCGAGCGGATCAGCGACCGGCGGCTGCTGTTCAAGAAGATCGCCGCGCTGTCCCGCTTCGCCGTGTACCTGTTGCTCGCAGTGGTGGCGGGCACCAGCCTGTTGGTGCTCGAACGCGAAGCGCTGCTGGCGGTGGCCGGCTCGATCGGGCTGGCCGTCGGCTTCGCCTTCAAGGACCTGCTCGCGTCCCTGATGGCCGGCATCATCCTCCTGATCGACGAGCCCTTCCAGGTGGGTGACCGGGTCAGCTTCGAGGGGCAATACGGCGAGATCACCGAGATCGGGCTGCGCAGCGTCCGGCTCGTCACCCTCGACGACAACCTCGTCACCATCCCCAACTCCAAGTTCCTCACCGACGTGGTGGCGAGCGCCAACGCGGGCGCTCTGGACTGCATGGTGGTCACGCCCTTCTACATCGCCGCCGCCGAGGACTTCAGCACGGCACGGAAGCTGATCACCGAGGCGTGTGTCACCAGTCGCTACGTGTACCTGGAGAAGCCGGTCTCGACCCTGGTGGAAGACCGCTTCCTGGGCGAGCGCTTCGTCACGGTGATCACCCTGAAGGCCTACGTGTTCGATGCCCGCTACGAGCGGGCCTTCGCGTCCGACGTCACCGAGCGCGCCAAGCGAGCGCTCGCAGCCGCCGGGGTGCGCGGCCCGGACCGCGCGTACCGAGACCTCGAGGTGCACGGCAGCGAGAGCCCCGGTTGAGCTCGCTGGGCAAGCTGCTCGCCGGGCTGGCGGTGCTGCTGGCGCTGGCCGAGCTGGGCTTCGCCTGGCGCGACGACTTCGCCTGGGCCCACCTCAACGTGTACCAAGCGGACGAGCGGCTCGGCGTTGCGCTCCGGCCGGGGGCCGAGCAGCGGGTGAAGCTGGGCGACAACCCCGCGACGGAGGTCGCGATCGGCGCTCACGGGCACCGAGGCGAACCCTGGGGCGACGCGGTCGACGTGATGGTGCTCGGCGACTCCCAGGTCTTCGGCCTCGGCGTGGAGGAGGACGAGCGCTTCTCGGACGTGCTCGCCGCCAGCACCGGCCTGGCCGTGGCCAACGTCGGGGTGCCCACCTACGGCCCGAGCGAGATGTTGCTCCAGGTGGAGCAGATGCTCGCCACCGACCCGGACGTGGTGATCTGGACCGTGAACGTGGGCAACGACCTGTTCGAGGTCGGCAAGCCCAACCGAGAGCGGCACGCGGTGTGGGACGGTTGGTCGGTCCGCGCCGAGACCGCCCCGGAACGGGTGACCGCCTTTCCCGGGCGCGCCTGGCTGATGCGGGAGAGCCACCTCGTGTTCGCCGTGCGGCGCGCGGTCTACCTGCTTCGCGAGCGCGCGGATCTGTGGGCCGGCCTCGACTCCGAGGGGGGCTGGCACGACCTGCTGAGCGCCTCGGAGCGAGCGGCGGTGCGTCAGGCTCGGCAGGAGCCGGACCGGAGCGAGGTGGAGGCCACCCTGATGGCCGCGCGGAAGGAGGTCCGTGAGCGCGCTTGGTGGGAGGACGCTGGCGGCTCCGACGACGACTACCTGGCCTTCCTGGGGGCGGAGGCCGACCCCGGCGACATCGTGCTGGACCAGAACTACGAACCCAGCCGCTCGATCGAGGTCACCGCGCGCCACCTCCGCGAGGGCGCCAAGGCGCGCGCCAAGGTGCACGAGGCCATGCGGCGCCGGGGGGCGGCGGCCGCCGAGGCCGTCGAAGCGGTCGAGGCCGCGGAAGCGCAGCTCCTGGCGCTTCGGTCGTCGCCGGGCACGCCCGATCTCGCCGCCCTGTCGCCCATCGCGGTGCCGCTGCTGGAAGCCCATCGCCTCTGCGAGGAGGCTGGAGCCCGGCTGCTGGTGGCCGTGCTGCCGCTCGACGTGCAGATCGATCCCGAAGCCTGGGACCGCTACGGCGTCGAGCCCGTGCCCCTCGACACCGCCCTGAACGACGCCCTGTTGCGCGACCTCCGAGACCTCGGGGTGCACGCCGTGGACCTCGCGCTCCCGCTGACCCGAGCCCTCCCAGGCGCCTTCCTGGACGGCGACCTGCACATGACGCCCAAGGGGCACGCCGCGGTGGCGGCACGGCTCGCCCAGGCCCTCGACGAAGCGCCCCCGACGAGCCGCTGGGCGCCGTTGGACGAGGGACGGAGCGCACCGCCCTCCCCCACGGAGTGGATGCGCCAGCGGGAGAACCTCGTCCGGGGGTCGAGCGCCGCGGGGTGTGAGACCAAGGCCGTGCGCGAGTGGCTGCGCGTGAGCTGCCAGACCCGGCTCGGCGGCGTGGAGCCGGTGGCCATCGACCTGGTCTCCGACCCACGCGGTGAGGCCATGACCGTGGTGAGCAGCGACGCGGCGACGCTCGTGGTCCCGCTGCTCGGCGGCGACCGCGTCGAAGCGGACTTCCGCTGGCGGGACCGCACGCAGCGCCTGGTGCTCGACGGAACGGCAAGCCCCCAGCGGCGGTCCTTCGAGGCGCCCGAACCCGACTCCGAAGCCACGGGCTCGCCCGAGGACCAGGCGCTCTGCACCGCGTGGAAGGCCGACCAGGGCGTCGAGCACTGCGAGGACCTCAGCGGCGCCTCGGAAGCCGGCTGCCACGACGGCGAGCGCTGGGACTGGGCCTGCGTGCGCGGCGACCCGTCCGCGCGCCCCAGCTGCAGGCCCGACCAGGTGCGCGTCGGGGTCGCGGGACACTGCGCCGAGCCCTGACAGCCAGGTCGCGGTCTGGGGCCCCGTGGCAACGACGCAGCCCACAACCCGCTTGAATCGTAGAAGATTCGAGGCTGGCCCGAAGCTTGCTTCTGTCCCCTGCGACCCAAGACGCGCCAGGAGCACGCCATGACCCCCATCACCCTCCTCCTCTCCCTGATCGCCTGCAACGGCTTCGACGACGCCAACTACGAGCTCAGCGGCGACACCGGCGCCGGCAGCTATGGCGACCAGACCGCGTCGCTGGAGGGCGACACCGCCAGCGCGGACGACGAGGAGTGCGCGGGCGTGTCCTCGGAGCCCGTGGACGTCTACCTGTCCGCCGACGACTCGAACTCCCAGGCCCAGGCGGTCATCGTGAGGCAGCTGATCGAGGACGGCCAGCGCTTCTCGGCCTCCCCGCGCCTCTACGAGTTCCTGAACTACTACGACTTCGACTTCGAAGCGCCCGCGTCCGGCGAGGTCGGCGTGGAGCCCCAGCTCCGCTACGACGCCGAGACCGGCAGCTACTCGCTGCTCATCGGCGTGGTCGGTCACCAGGTCGCCGCGGAGAGCCGACGTCCGATGAACCTGACCTTCTCCGTCGACACCTCCGGCTCCATGGGAGGCCATCCCTTCGACCGTGTGCAGGACGTGCTGCGCGCGACCGCCGGCAGCCTGACGAGCGGCGACATCGTGAGCATCGTCTCCTGGAACGACGAGACGAACATCCTGCTCGACGGCGTCCAGGTCTCCGGACCCAACGATCCCCGCCTGCTCCAGGCCATCGAGAGCATGGCCACCGGCGGCAGCACCAACCTCTCGCAGGGGCTCGAGACCGCCTACCAGCTCGCCAGCGAGAACTTCTCCGAGGACCGGATCAACCGCGTGGTGCTGCTCAGCGACGGCGGCGCCAACACGGGCGTGACCGACCAGGAGCTGATCGCGCGCCACGCCGACGACGGCGACGGCGAAGGCCTCTACATGCTGGGCATCGGCATGAGCGAGGGCGGGGGCTACAGCGACGAGCTGATGGACACGGTGACCGACGTGGGCAAGGGCGCGTACCTCTACATCGACAGCGAAGAAGAGGCCTACGCGATGTTCCAGGGCGAGCGCTTCGTGGCGAACACCGAGATCGCCGCCCGCGATCTGCAGCTCCGCGTGACCCTGCCGGGCGGCTACCTGATCACCGAGTTCCACGGCGAGCAGATGTCCACGGACCCGCAGGAGGTCGACCCCCAGCACCTCGCGCCGAACGACGCGATGCTCTACCACCAGGACCTCGTGGACTGCGCCGCCGACGGAAGCAGTGCCCGGGAGTTCACGTTCG
>CAZSAT010000082.1:0-32934 GCA_964604675.1 uncultured Enterobacterales bacterium | reverse complement strand
CGGATGTGGATCATCGTGTTCGCGTTTGCCGTGTTCCTGGGCCTGCTGTTCGTGGACCCCAACACCCTGGAGGGCGAGCGCCGGCTGCGCTTCGTGTTCAACGAAGCCGCCAACTACATCGAGGAGCACCTCGACCTGCGCATGCCGAAGGATCTGCGCAACCCCGGCGACGTGCGCGACGTGTTCCTCAACGCCTCCAGCTTCCAGGGAAAGCGGTTTCGTCGGCGCCAGGTGCTCAACTGCACCGTGCTCAAGCTCATGCACGTCATCCACCACATGGAGGCGGCCGAGCTGAAGTTCCAGGCGCGGGTCAGCGAAGCGCAACTGTTGGAGCGGGCCGCCACGCGGATCCGCGAGCACGCCGACGAGATGCGGGCCGAGGGCTTCGCTCTGCGGGCCTTCTACGGCTCCCGCAAGACCCGCACGTCGACCATCACGAAGCTGTTGGCCAAGCGGGAGACCATCGCCGCCACGATCTTCGACAAGCTGCGCTTTCGCGTGGTGCTCGAGCGGCAGGAGGACATCCTGCCGACCATGGCGTACCTCCACCGCACGCTCATCCCGTTCAACTACCTGATCCCCGATCAGAGCCACAACAACCTGGTGCCCTTCCGCCGAGTCCTGCGGGAGACCCCCCACTACGCCCAGCTCGCAGGGGACCTGCAGAAGTTGCGGCGAAGCGCAACAGAATGGATCGCGGAGAACAACCCGTTCTCGGGAACGACCTACCGCACCGTGAACTTCATCGTGGACTTCCCGGTGCGGGTGCTGGACAGCGAACACCCGGCACCGCCGGCCGCACGCCACCACCTCGGAAGCACCGTGTTCGTCATGGTGGAGTTCCAGCTGGTCGACCGCGAGACCTCGGAGGCGAACGAAGCAGGCGAAAACGCCCATGCCCTCTACAAGGAGCGCCAGAAGCGTCAGGTGGAGAGCCGCCTCATCAAGGGCTCGTTGGCGCGTCTACGAGGGTGAGCTGCGTGGCGTCGCCGAAGAGCGCCATCTCTTCGTCGATCTCGTCGTCGCGATCGGTGGACGGCGTGGGCGGGACGGTCAGCAACAGGACCGAGGCAAGGAGCAGGGTGAGCATGCCCAGCCCTCGTGCAGGGGCTGTGCCCACGGGATTCCGGCCACCTACGGGCGCGACCTGCCGAGCGCTCGACAGGGCTGTCGTGTGCTCGGCAGGTCGGCGAAGGGAGGGACGCTCCCGGCGATGCCCATGGAGGGCTGTTCCGGGGGGTTGAGTGGTGGTTGAGAGGACACCACCGGGAGCGACCAGGGGAAAGACGTCTCCAAGTGCGATCTGGAGGGCTGTTCCGGGGGGTTGAGTAGTGGTGTTGAAAGACCACACCCGGAGACGTCTAGGCGTTGAGATCAGGGGAAGGTGGCGCGGACCTCGCTCAGGGAGAAGCGCTCGGCGGTGTCGGCCGCCTCGCCCGCGCGAGTGAAGCTCAGGTTGTGCATGTCCCGGACCACCGTGTCGCCGTCGACGGCGAAGGCGCCCTGGGCCATGCCGACGACGTCGCCGTCGGTGTCGAGGAAGAGCAGCGTGCGGTCGCCTTCGTGGAAACGGGGAGCCCCGGCCACGACCATCTCGAGCTCGCCGATGCGGCCGCCGGGCCAGCGGGCCTCGACCAGCGTGCGCGGCTCGCCTGAGAGGGTCTCGTCGACCAGGACGCTCGCCACCGTACAGATGCCGGCGCCGCAGCGCTCCGTCCACGTGTTCAACACCTCGCCGACGATGGCGACATCGGACCGCTCCGCGAGCGACTCGAGTCCCAGCGGCGCGACGTAGGTCGTCGCTTCGGCCGGCGTGGTCAGTGCGAGGGTGGCGAGGAGTGCGGTCATCGGCGTGTGTCCAGGGTGGAGGGGGTGTGCCGACCGGGCCCGAAGGCCCGGCTGCGGGACGAGAGGCAGGAGAGCGTCCCGGCCCCGAGCGGCACCCCGGGGCAAAGTGATTCGTGTGACTACTGGATCGGATCCCGGCGGCGGAAGATGACCCCTGCGATCGCGAAGAGCGCGATGCCGAAGGGGGCAGAGGAGGAGCCCGTGGAGCTGCACGCCATCGCGGCCGCAGCGGACTCGGCGAGCATCGCGTCGCCGTAGAGGTAGTTGGCGGCGGCCTTGTCGTCCCACTTCAGCGTGCGCTTGGTGGTCTCGCCGTTCGAGGAGCTGCCGTACATCGCCGCGGTCTCGTCGACCACGGAGTGGTCCATGCCGAGGGCGTGGCCGAGCTCGTGGCTCAACATGTTCTGCAGGTCGGCCTTGCCGGCCTCGCCCGAGACCGTCCACTGGTGGTCGGCCGAGTTGATGCGGATGTCGAAGCCGACCATCGCGCCGGTGTCGGCGTAGGCCCAGTTCGAGGTGAGGGCGAGCAGATCGGGATCGGAGTCCCAGCCTGCGTCGAAGTAGATGACGTTCTCGTCGTCGTGACCCGCGACGGCGGAGTCCGTCTCGCCCTGGTCGACGAAGCTGATGTGCGCTTCCTCGACGTCTTCCCAGGCACCCATCGCGTCCTTGATGGCCGTGATGACGGCCAGGTCGGACAGCATCTGGGAGTTGCCCGGGTTGATCCGGTAGCCCAGCGGCATCGACTCCCAGTGGAGCTCGTAGCCCGACGAGTTCGTCAGGATGCCGTAGGCCTGCGCGTCGTTGGTGGCGACCAGGGCTGCGAGCATCAGGGACATGAACTCTCCTCGGGGTGACACCGCCTGGAACGGCTGCCGAGGGAGAGCACATGAGGGGGGCGATCCGTTTCTGGTTGCCCAGGACCGGGGGAGCCGATTAAGGCGCCACCGTCGTTCCCGCCTAGCTCAGCTGGTTAGAGCATCTGACTGTTAATCAGAGGGTCCGCGGTTCGAGTCCGCGGGCGGGAGCCATCTCTCGACGCGCCAAGTCCACGCTTGGCGCGTCTTGTGCTCTGGGCCGCGCCGCTCAGTCGCAGACTGGCAGGCAGTCCTCCACCGCGCGCTGGAAGCGCTCGTGGTCCAGCATGGACTCCGAGGGCAGCTCCCAGAGCTGGTGCTCGAGGTAGGCCGGCCCGTCGGCCAGGGCCTCTTCCCAGGTGACTCCCGGGGGGAAGAGCATGTACACGTCCCAGGCGTACGACACGCCGAGCGGCTCCGCGAAGGCGGTGGGCAGCACGGCCTCGCCGTCCCACCAGCTCCTGGCGCGTCCGTCGGTGTTCTCGCCCATCGCCGCGCGGGCGGCAGCCTCGCTGTCGCCGGCGAGTGCCGGCACCCACACGAAGTCGAAGCGCAGCGCCTCCGAGTCGACCTGTCCGAGCATGTCCGCCATCGTGGAGGCCCCCTCCACACAGGGCGGTCACGAGGGGCTGACGAAGGCCAGCCCCCGCAGCAGTGCGACGTTGGCGTCGAAGCGCGCGGCGACGGCGGCGATGTCGGTGCTCAGCTCGACGCCGAGTGCCACCTCGTCCCCGTCGCAGGTGGAGGTCAGGTCGAGCCCGTCGCACCAGGGCAGCTCGGCTTCGGATCCCGTGCCCGAGTCGGAGACTTCGGAGGTGTCGGGGGCGCCGACGACGTCGTCGCCAACGTCCGGACGAGGACCGAGCGTGCAGGCGAGGAGGAGCATCTGCGACATCAACGGCAGACCGGCTGCAGGAAGTCCAGCGGGGCGGCCTGGAGCTGCGCCGCACAGCCGGCGCAGCAGACCACGTAGCTCTCCCCCTCGAAGTCCACGCGGATGCTTGCGGCCCCGACCTGGACGGCCACGCCACTGACAGGACACCTCACCCAGTCCCCGTCCTTCGCACCAGGCTGCTCGACCGTGGCGCCGACCGGCGCCGCACCGCTGCTTCAGACCTCGCAGGCCTTGGCCCGCTCGGCGTCGATGGTTCCTGTCGGGACATGGACCAGGCGCTGTCCCACTTCGCACACGGGGGACGTGGGGGCGTCGGGGTCCTGGGCATGGCCCGTCGCCGCCAGCCCCAGGACCAACGCAGCGGTGCCGAGCACGGCAGGCGGGAACCTCGAGTGCATGGAGCCTCCTGAACCAACAGCGTACAGTGTGCCCGCCCGGATCTCGAGTGACCGAGGTCAAGGTCGCCAACAGTGTGGAGCGATCGCGGCGCCCGGGGCACGGACCCACCACCGACGAGGAGGTTCCCTTGGCGGCCCAGGCTTGGCGGTCTGCTTCACGCGCCTGCACCGTCCGACACAGGCACCCACCGAGCATAGAGCGCGGGCAGCACCAGCAGCGTGAGCAGGGTGCTGGTGACCAGTCCGCCGATGACCACCGTCGCAAGCGGTCGCTGGACCTCAGCCCCCGCGCTGGTGGCCAGGGCCATCGGGAGGAAGCCGAGGGCGGCCACCAGGCCGGCTCCCTCGTGGCCGTGGTCGTCGTGGCCGTCGAGACTGTCAGTGCAGGCGAGGGAGAGGAACACGAAGGCGAGCGTCGGGATGAGGGCGCTCATGAGGCACCTCCGAGAAGCATGGGGTCCTCGCTGGCGACGAGGAGGTCGATGCGGGCACGCGCGATGTGCCCGAGCAGGTCGAGGGCGGCGGTCTCTCCATCCAGCACCTCGGCCTGCAGCAGCACAGCGCTGGGCAGGTCGATCTCACCGGCGAGGTAGCCGGACTCGATGCTGGCGAGCGCGGCACGCGCCTCGGTGATGGGGTCGGCCTGCAGCACCGAGGACAGCGCCACGGCGTCGGCAACGCGCTGCTCTGCAGTCGCCAGCTCGGTGTGAGCTCGCGCCGTCACGGAGGCGAGGGCGGCCTCGGCTCGGTCGATCCCGGCGGAGGCATGAGCACGGTTGGCCTGGTTGTGTCGGAAGAGCGGTAGCTCGAGGCCCACCGAGGGGCCCCAGAAGGTCTGATCGTCCTCGTGCTCGGCAAACACGCCCAGCTCCACGGCAGGCAGGCTCCTGGCCCGCTGGAGCCGGAGCTCGGCCTCCGCAGCTCGAAGGTGGTCGGCCGCGGCGACGACGTCGGAGCGCGTCCCAGCGACCTTGGACCCGGCTTCGGGGGCGGCCGCCAGCGGGTCGAGCACGAGGTCCTCGCTCCTCACGGCTTGGCCGATGGCGCCTGCCAGCAGCTGCAAGGCCTCGGCCTCGGCCTCGCGCGCAGCGAGCAGCTCGGCAGCCGCCTGCACCTCGGCGAGGCGGGCAAGGCGGAGCTCGAGGGTGGAGACCTCGCCCTCCTCCTGGAGTCGCGTGACCGCGTGGCGCAGGCGCGTGGCGAGCTCGAGCCCTTCGAGCGCGACGCGCACCTTACCGGCGGCGACGCTGGCCCCCGCGTAGAGGCTGCGTGTCTCGGCGGCTGTGGCGAGGCGCGTGCGTGTGTGTCCAGCGACGGCCGCGGCGAGCTCGGCGCGGGTCCAGGACCGCTCGGCCCAGCCGGCGCCCCTGAGGGACACGGACAGGGTGAGCTCCGCGCCGCCGCGTGCGCCGTCCTGGGTGGTCTCGGCGGCCAGCGTGGGGTTGGAGAGGAGGAGGGCCGCTTCGGCCGCAGCGCCTCGGGCGCGTGCCAGGTCGAGCTCGGCTGCGAGGAGCGAAGGATGCACATCGAGCGCCGCAGCAACAGCGGCGTCGGGGGTCAGGAGCGTCGCGCGATCCTCGATGGAGTCGCCCGCCCAACAGGGGCCGGCGATCCAGAAGAGGATCGAGAGCAACGCACGCCCGACCCCTCGAAGGAGGGGGGAAGACATGAGGGTGCCTCGAGCACAGGTGGAGGATGGGGCTCAGACGACGGCGTCGTCGGGCCCGGAGATCCAGATGTGGCTCAGGCGATGGGAGGGCGCGTCGGGGGGGCGTTGGCCCGCGTGGTCGGCGTGTCTTCTGACCAAGACGGTCGCACCTCGACGGACGTTGACCTCGGTGGGAGGCAGAGAGCGAGGCCGGTAAGGATCGCCGGCGCCGAGGCGTGACAGCCGCAGCGGTGCTGGATCGGCGTGCACCCATGTTCATCGTCGACGCCTTGGTGGGCCTCGGTTTGCTGGTCCACCTCGTGTTGCTCGCTGTGCGGAAGGTGGCCATCGTGCAGGAGGTGGTCGACGGTCTCCACGAGCACCTGCACGCCCGGCAACATCGCGACGACGACGACCAGCGTCAACAGCTGGCGGAGCAGGGACTGCATGCGCACCTCCACTCGCGGTAACACCAGCAGCGCCGAGTCCTGCCTGCCCGCGGAGGCCACGCGACCCAGTTCGCCGAGTGCCTGACGAAGCTGACGAAGCTGACGAACCGCGGTGTCGAACCACCGACACGCCGCCAGCCACCCGCTCCGTTCGATCACGTCTCCGTACGGATCCACTTCCTGGCACGCCTCCTGCAGCAGGGCTCAGTCAACACGGAGGCCTCCATGTTCGTCCAGCTCATCGTCCGCCCGAAGCGTCCGCTCTACCCCACCCCGTCGGAGCGGCTCGCGTTCGCCCGCCGAGCGGCCACCGAGTGCACTGGCTGGGGCCTCGAGCTCGCGGCCTGGCGGCTGCTCGAGCACGAAGCCTTGCTGCTGGTCCGCGGCCAGGCGACCGACGCTCGGCGCTTCGCGTCGTTGCTGGTGGCCCACCACGCAGCGCACACGATGCGCGGCCCGAACCACAGCGACCGCCTGGCCCGAGTCGTGCCCGACGTGGAGCGTGCCTGGCAGGTCGTCGGCCAGCTCCACGGCCGTGGCGGCGCGTTGCGTGACCCCTGGTCGTCGCTCTGGGACGGCTTGGGCCTGCGCACGGCCACCTGGTTCCAGCCGACCTTCCTCCGGTCCGCGCCGCCGGGGGTGCTCCTGGAGGCGGTCGGCTGGCGCGGTCGTCACCCAGGCAAGCCTCCGAACACGCCGCCGCGGGTGGTGCCGGGCCTGATCGAAGGCGCCGCTGCGCTCGTCACCGGACGCCCTCGCGCCGATTGCGCTCGCCGCTTGATCCATCAGACCGCATGGTGCGTGGCCAGGACACCCGCTCCCTGGGAGGGCCGCAGGCACCGGGCGCTTGCCCCCACGCTGGCCGTGGTCCTCGACCCACGCCTGCACGGCGCCGCGAGCGCCACACCATGAGCCACCGGTGTGCGAAGCTCCTCCCGTGTTCCTGATCGCCCTCGCCTGTACGGATGCCGCGCCGCCGCCTCGGCCGGCCGAGCCCAAGGTGCCGGTGCCCGCAGCACCGGCGGATCCCGAAGAAGCGGCGCCGGCGGGACGGATCGGCGGCGAGCCCATCCTCGACCAGCCCGTGGTGTTGGGGGCACTCGACAACCAGGTGGCGATCGACACCCTGGCGGCCCTGGCCCTCGACGGGTGCACGAGCGAGCGCCACGGCAAGGTGCTGGTCCAGCTCACCGTCTCCCCGGACGGGCGGGTGCAACAGCCCAAGGTCCTCTCCACCAGCCTGCGCGACGGCGCGGCCGAAGCCTGCCTGATCGAGGTGGTGCGAGGCGCCAGCTTCCCCGTGCTGCAGAGCGGCACCAAGGCGTTGATCAAGTACCCCTTCGAGCTCTGAGCCCTACCAGGCCACGTCCACCGGGTAGGTCACCGGCATGCCGTCGGGCATGTCGTGCGCGGGAAAGTCGGCCTTCGCGATGACCGACCCGATGCACGCGCCGTAGTCTTCGGGGGCCCCCCCGGCGTCGAGCACGTCCACCCGATCCACCACGCCGTCGCAGCCCACCAGCAGCTCGAAGGTCAGGTGCACCTCGTCGAAGCCCTCTGGGCGCGGGCAGTAGAGCGCCGACTGGATCACGCCGTTGAGCGCCAGGCGCACGTCGCCGTAGGCGAGGCCTTCGGCCTGCACCACCTCCCCTTCCTCGGGATCCCCTGTGATCTCCAGGCAAGGCTCCGGACGCGGCGTCGGCACCCTGTCCGCCGGAGCGGCGATGGAGAGGGCGGAGAGCAGCACGCAGGACCTCATCGCCCCACGGTACCGCGCCGTTGCCCGCTCAAGGGTCGAGGTACCAGACGCGGACACCGTCCTGGTCTTCGATCGGCACGTCGAGCTTGCGCAGCCGCGTGTAGGCCGCGGTGTCCTGCTCCAGGTTCTCGTCGAGCACGATGGCGGCGTAGCCCTGCGCGCGCAGTCCGTCGATGTCCGAGAGCAACCGCCGGAGCGACGCCCGGGAGTTCTTGGCCTCGAGCCCGAGCACGTCACGCGGCAGGCTGGTGGTGGGCCGACGGTGGCTCAAGGCGTGCAGCAGCCCCCGCTGGCCCTCGACCTGGCTGGGGCCGAACTGCAAGGGCAGCTGGAGCACGGCGCCCGACCCGATGGCAGCGAGGGCCTCGCGGGCCGGCACGGGCTCCAGCGTCCACGGCCACGGCCCGGACGCCCGCACGGCGTCGCCGGTCTGGAGCAGCAACAAGGCCACGCCGAGCCACACGGAGCGGGTCGACGCCGCCGTGACGAGCACGCCGAGGCCGAGCGCTGCGACGAGCACGAGCCGGAAGTACATGCCGCCCTGGGCGTAGGGGTAGTCGATCACCTCCAGCACGACCGCGGGCAAGGCGAGGAAGGTGTAGCCAGCGTCGGTGGCGAGACGCGGTCCCGCGGCCAGCAGCACCCCGACCAGCAGGAGCACGACGCCCTGACGCGCCCCCGGGCGCCCCCAGGCGAGCAGGCCTGCGAGCAGCGCTGGCCACCCGAGGTAGGTGAGGTGGAAGGCCTCGAAGGACCCTCGCTCGATGGGGGCCGACGGCCAGAACAGGTCCTGCATCGTGGCCACCTGGTGCGGCACGGCCAGCTCGGCGAAGCGCACCAGCTTGGCCGGCTGGAACAGGGCGTTGTGCAGGCCGTCGGGGATGCCCTGGTAGTAGAGGAGCGCCGGGACGAGCGCGAGGGCCACCACCACCAGCGGCCTGAGCGCCGCGATGGGCGCGCGCAACGCCATCCCCACCGCCAACAGGGGCATCGCCAGCCCGTAGTACGGCGACGTGAACGCCGTGGCGACGCACACGGCCGCCAGGAGCACCACCCCGCGGCGCTCCAGGGCGCGCTCGAACCCCAGCAGGAAGAGCGGCAGCCACCAGGCGTGGAGCTTGGGGACCTCACCCATCTGCAGGGTGCCCAACAGGTAGGGACAGGTGGCGTACACGACGGCACCCGCGACCAGGGCCGCGCTCTCCGCGCCGGTCCAGCGGCGCAGCAACGGCACCGTGGCCGCAGCGCTCAGCGGCAGCACCAGCAGCTCCAGGAGCTGGTGGGTGCCGAGGGCGCCGAGCAGAGGCTGCAGCGGCTGCCCCGCGAGCGCGGGGAGCCAGCCGATGTAGTGCCCCAGACGGGTGCCGGGGTAGCCGATCGCGTTCGTAGGGCTCAGGGTCCGGTCCCCGAAGATCACCTCGTGCAGGTGCAAGCCGAACCAGGCATGCGAGGCGCCGAAGGCGCTGGGGTGATGGGTGGCGCCGAGCTGGACCGCAGCAGGCCACGTCAGTGCGACGACCACGACCAGCGTGGCGAGAAAGGCGAGCACCGAGGGACGTCGCAGCACCCGGAGAGGGTAGTCCAGCGATAGGACCCGGACGTGACCTGGTACACCGGCGACGCCACCTACGACACCGTCCTGGCCATCGGCTTCGCGTTCGCAGCGTTCGTGGTGGTGGCGCAACGCTTCGTGCAGAGCCCCTACGGACGCTTCGCGTCGAAGACCTGGGGCCCGTCCCTCGATCCCCGCCTGGGCTGGTGGCTGATGGAGCTACCGGCCACGCTCGTCTTCCTGGTCGTGTGGCTGCGGGCACCGAGCTGGCAGGAACCCACCGCGCTGGTGCTCGGCGTGATCTGGTGCCTGCACTACGCCAACCGCGGCTGGTTCTTCCCGCTGTCGATCCGCGTGGCGCCCGGAGCGAAGCAGACCTTCGGCCTGACCGTGGTGGTCGCTGGCTGGTTCGTGACGGCGATGCACGGCTACCTGAACGCCGCCTGGTTCACGAGCTTCGGCGGGTTCACGACGGACTGGTTCACCGATCCCCGCTTCCTGCTGGGGCTCGGCGTCTACTACAGCGGCTACGCCCTCGTGCTGCACAGCGAGCGCGTCGTGCGGCGGCTTCGAACGCCAGGAGGGCCACGCTACGCCATCCCTCACGGCGGCGGCTTCCGCTGGGTGACCAACCCCGCCTACCTCGGGGAGCTGGTCGGGTGGGCCGGCTTCGCGCTGATGACCTGGTCGCTGGCCGGGGTGCTCATCCTCTGCATCTCCGCAGCCAACCTGGTGCCGCGGGCCTTCGCCACACACGCCTGGTACCAGGAGACCTTCGACGACTACCCCAAGGCGCGGAAGGTGTTGGTGCCATGGCTGATCTGAGCCCGCTCGAGGTCGCGCGGAGGAGCCCCCAGGCGGTCGCCGCACAGGACCAGGGGGCGTGGATCGCGCTCTTCACCGCCGACGCCGAGGTGCACGATCCAGTGAGCTCGCCCGGACATGCCCACCCTGCCCTTCGCGCCTTCTGGGCCACGTTCATCGCTGGCAACGCCATCCGCTTCGAGGTGCACCAGGATCTCGAGAGCGTCGACCACGCGGTCCGCGACGTGACCATCCACACCGGCTTTCCCAGCGGGGCGGTCCTGCAGGTGCCGGCCCACCTGCGCTACGAGGTGGTGCAGGGCCGCATCCGACGCCTGCACGCGCACTGGGAGCTGGGGCCGATGATCGTGCAGGTGACCCTCGCCGGCCCCCGGGCCTGGTGGGCTTCCACGCTGACCTTCCTCCGGATGGCGCGGTACATGGGCCTGGTGGGGACGGTCGCGTACCTGCGGGGGCTGCACACCGTCGGGGAACGCGGTCGGCGCGCCCTCCGGGCCTGGGCGGGAGAGCACGGGCTGGCGCTCGAGAAGGTGCTGGCGGCCGGACGTCACGTCACCGCCAGCGTGATCGGTGGCGGCGTGCTGTTCGCGACCTACGAGCGCGGCGGCTTGAGCGAGGTCACCCGCTACCCGTGAACGAGGAAGTCGTGCACGGTGCGATCGAACAGGGCCCGGTGCTCGACCATGACCCAGTGCCCGCAGCGGTTCACCAGCACCACGCGGCAGTCGGCGATGCGGGTGGCCAGCTTCTCGGCGCCACTGGGTGGGCAGAACAGGTCGTTCATGCCCCAGAGACCGAGCGTTGGGCACCGGATCTCCGCCAGGCGTTCCTCCTGGTTGTCGACGCGCATCGTCTCGAACACGTGCCGCGGCTGGGTCTCGGCGACGGCGAAGCGTTCGGCGACCACGCCTTCGGGCAGGCACGCGGGATCGTGCACCTGCTTGGCGAACACCCGCTGCATCCCGTCGAGGGTCAGGCCGTCGGGGCCGAACACGCAGCGCAGCATGGACCGGATGCCGCGCATCGCCATGTACGTCTCGCGGGCCTCGAGGCCGCCGGGCGCCATCAGCACCAGCTTCTCGACCCGGTCGGGGTGCTCGACCGCCATGCGGATGGCCTGGGCACCTCCCTGGGAGTTGCCGACCGCCACGAAGCGCCCGACGCCGACCGCGTCGAGGGCGGTCAGCGCGGCCTCGACCATGTTCGGAAGCGTGTAGGGCTGGTCGGTGGGCTTGGACGACAGCCCGTACCCGAGGCTGTCGATCAGCAGGCAGCGGAAGCCACGCTCCACCAGGTACGCGGCGTTCTCGGCGAAGTTCGACCAGCCGCTGGCGCCGGGGCCACTTCCGTGGAGGAAGACGACCGGAGTCCCCTCCCCCAGGTCGTGCAGGTGGATGCGGTGGCCGCCCCCGACATCGACGAAGGTCCCCTCCGGCTGGCTCATGCCTTCCTCCCTGGCGGCGCGAACGCGATCTGCGGCGGGTGGTGCCCCCACTCGCTGATGTGGTCGTAGGTCGTGGGCTCCCAGGTGGCGTCGTCCACCTCGCGGCCGCCCCAGCCCAGCTCGAGCTCGAAGCGCGACGGCGTGCGCGCGTAGAAGCTCAACATGCGGTCGTTGGGGTGACGGCCGAGGGTCTGCATGATGCGGGTCCCACCCGCGATCGCCCGGTCGTAGGCGCGACCGACCTGGTCGACGTCGGCCACCTCCACCATGAAGTGGTGCAGGCGCTTCTCGAGCGGTCCGCCGAACGCGAGGCTGTGGTGCCGAGCGTTGCAGTGGAAGAAGGACAGGTCCACGGGGAAGCCGAAGACCTCGCACACGATGTGGTCGGAGAGCTTGAACCCGAGCCGCTCGTAGAAGGCGCGGCTCGCGGCCTTGTCGTTCGTGGTGAGCACCACGTGGCCGAGGCCGCGCTCGTCGGCCACGAAGCCTCCCGGCACCCGCTCCGAACGGAAGGGGGCCGCAGCACGGGCGAGGCCGCTGACCAGCTCCACGGGAACGCCAGCCGGGTCGTGGAGCAGGTAGCGGCGAGCCGCACCACGCGGTGCGGGATCCGCCGCCTCCACGGGGTGGTCACCGAGCCGGGCGAGGAGCGCATCGAGCGCGGCGGGGTCGAGCTCCCAGCCCACGGCCGCCAGATCGTCGGCAGGTCCCTCCCTGACCTCGAAGCGCCAGGCGTGGCCGTCCATGCGGAAGCGACCGCCACCGACCGGCTGCAACCCGAGCACGTCGGTGAGGAACGCGGTCCACCGCGCGACGTCACGCACCTCGAACGACAGGAAGCCGAGCTGCATCAGATGAACCAGTCCCGGGTGGTCTGGCCGAGCGTGACCCCGCCGTAGTTGCGCGACGAGGCCTCCGGCCGGTTCGCGTAGTGGGCGCGGGCCCCGTGGACGTCGCAGAAGAAGCGGTGCATGGGGCTGGAGGTGAACAAGGCCCGGCCACCGCAGAGCGTGAACAGCTCGTCGACGACCGCCACGCTGCGGCTCACCAGCTCGGAGCTGTGCCAGCGCCAGGCCACGCGGTCAGCGACCGGCAGCCGCTCGCCGGCGACCGTACGGCGCATCATCTCGTCGAAGTTGCGCCGCCTCACCAGGTCGAGCTGATCGAGGGTGCTCGCGGCCCGCGCAACCGCCTGCTGGGCGGCCGGATCGAGCGCCGCCTTCTGACCATCGGCTGCGCCCACCTTGGCGCCCGTGACGTCGACGTAGAAGGCCAAGGCCCCCCTGGCGATGCCCAGGGCGGTGGTGCTCACGCTGCGCACGAAGACCTGGCCGAAGGGCAGCCGGTAGAGGGGCGCCGGATTCACCGCATTGCCGGGGCTCTCGCAGCGGAAGCCGTCGGTCATCTTGTGGGTGCGGTGCTCCGGAACGAACGCTCCGTCGACCACGATGTCCTTGGACCCCGTGCCGGAGAGCGCGAAGGTGTGCCAGGTGTCGTCGATGGTGTAATCGGCGCGCGGCAGCAGGAAGGTGCGCATGTCCGGGGGCCCGCTGTCGACGGGGGCGAAGCCGCCCAGGAAGACCCAGTCGCAGTGATCGCAGCCGCTGGAGAACGACCAGCGGCCCGACACCCGGAAGCCACCATCGACCCGCTCCACCTTGCCCGTGGGCGCGTAGGACGACGAGATGCGAACGCTGTCGTCCTGGCCCCAGACCTCCTCCTGCGCGCGCAGGTCGAAGAGCGCGAGCTGCCAGTTGTGCACCGCGACGACGCCGAGCACCCAGGCCGTGGAAGGGCAGGCCTCGGCGATGGCGACCTGCACGTCGAAGAAGTCGTTGGGGTGGCACTCCGCGCCGCGCCAACGCGCCGGTTGGAGCATGCGGAAGAAGCCGGCCTCCGTGAGATCCGCGATGGTGGCGTCGGTCAACCGGCGCAGCGCCGTGGTCTCGGCCGAGCGTGCCCGCAGGACCGGCTGCAACGCGCGGGCGCGCTCGAGGTAGCTCATGGGCGGAAGACCTCCAGGGCGTTGTCCCGCAAGAAGCGCGGCCACACCTCGGCCTTGAAGCCGACCTGCGGCAGCTCCGCGAAGATGCGCTCGAGCGACAAGCCCATCGGCCAGTACCCGGCGTACATCACCTTGTGCGCGCCGCGGCTGTTGGCGTAGTCGACGATGGCCTTCGGGTAGTAGCGGGGCGCGAACGCCGAGGTGCAGTAGTACAGGTGCTCGTACTTGAGCATCAGCTTCACGGCCAGCTCGGTCCAAGGCTCCGCGCCGTGGCGCATCACGAACTTAAGCTCGGGGAAGAACCAGCACACGGGGTCGATGCGCTCGACCTTCTGGGGGTCCATCGGCACCCGCGGACCAGGCACGCCCACGGTGCAGGCGAAGGGCAGATCGAGCTCGACGCACTTGGCGTAGATCGGGTACCAGCGGCGGTCGTCGATCGGGACCTGCGGGCAGGTGCCCGACGGGAAGGCCGTCACGGCCTTGATCCCGAGGTCACGCTGCGCCTCCGCGATCGCCCGGACCTCGTCCATGCCGCGGTTCGGGTTGGCGTGCCAGCTGCCGAAGAAGCGATCGGGCCGTTCCTTCACGGCCCGCGCGCCGAGGCTGTGCTGCACCCCCACCATCGCGCGCTCGATGCCGAAGGCGTCCATCTTCGCCACGGTGTAGGCGATGTAGTCGTCGCTCGCGCCGATGTCGGGCACGTTCCGGAAGAGGTGCTCGGCCGGCATCTTGGCGTAGTGGCGGCTGCGCTCGTCCAGGAAGAGCGGCTGCATGAAGTCGTACCAGTCCCGGGTGTCGGTCCCGGGGATCTGGAGCATCAGATCGATGACGCCGATGTCTTGGGGGTAGCTCATGTGGAACACGTTCTCGTTCTGTGGTAGCTAGAACACGTTCTACACGTCCAGCGCAAGGGCTGGCAGCCATTTAGGAGCGACGTGGCCTGGGATCGAGAGCTGGACTTCCTGGTCATCGGGTCGGGCGCTGCGGGCTTCGCGGCCGCGCTCCGGGCCGCTGATGCCGGCCTCGACACGCTCATGGTCGAGGCGAGTCCGCTCTACGGCGGGAGCACGGCGATCAGCGGCGGGGTGGTGTGGGTGCCGAACAACCCGCAGCTGGCGAGCCGGGGGATCCAGGACAGCCGCGAGGAGTCTCTGGCCTACCTCCGACACATCAGCGCGGGGCGCGTGCCCGAGGACCGGCTCGCCGCCTACGTGGACGGCAGCCTGCGCATGCTGGACTGGATGGAGGAGCACAGCTGGCTGCACCTCGACGCGCTGGAGGCCTACACCGACTACTACGCCGAGGCCCCGGGCGGGAAGCCGGGCGGGCGCTCGATGGAGCCGGTGCCCTTCGACGCCACCTTGCTCGGCGACGCCTTCGGCACCCTGCGCAAGCCGCACCCGCAGTCGCAGGTGATGGGACGCTTCGGCATCACCGCGCGGGAGGCCCACGGCTACCTGGTCCCCACCGTCTTCACCCGCGTGAAGCTGGTCTGGCGCATGGTGCAGTACGCCCTGCGCTTCTGGAAACGGCACGGCGGCCGCGACACCAAGCTGCACGCGGGCAACGCGCTCATCGGGCGCCTCATGCGGTCGCTCCAGGATCGGGAGGTCGGCCTCTGGCTCTCCAGCCCCGTGACCTCCCTGGTGGTCGAGGACGGGCAGGTGGTCGGCGCCGAGCTGGAACGCGGAGGCGAGACCGTGCGGGTGCGCGCACGCCATGGGGTGCTGCTGGCGGCGGGAGGCTTCGAGCAGAACCAGGCGATGCGCGACACCCACCACACCCAGGGGGAGTCACGGGTTGCATGGAACGCAGGCAACCCAGCCAACGTGGGCGCAGTGTTGCAGATGGGCATCGACGCCGGCGGCGCCACGGATCTGATGGACGAGGCCTGGTGGACCCCCGTCACCCGCATCCCCAAGTCCGAGCCCAGCTGGGTGCTGGTGGTCGAGAAGAGCCTGCCGGGCTCGATCTTCGTGAACCGCCACGCGCAGCGCTTCACCAACGAGGCGGCCCCCTACCAGGACGTGGTGAAGGGCATGTACGAGGGCGACGCCGTGCCGGTGTGCTGGATGGTCTTCGACGCCGAGTTCCGCAAGCAGTACCCGGTGGGGCCCGTGGCCCCCGGCTACGCCATCCCCGACAAGCGCCTGTCCCGACGCTTCCGAGACGGCTTCTTCAAGCGCGGTGCCAGCATCGAGGCGCTGGCGGAGGCCTGCGACCTCGACCCCGTGGCCCTCAGCGCCACGCTGGAGCGGTTCAACCAGATGGCCGAGACCGGCGTGGACCAGGACCACGGCCGCGGGCAGTCCCATGCCGACCGGTACTACGGAGACCCGCGCGTCGGGTCCAACCCATCGCTCCGAGCCCTCACGGAGGCCCCCTACTACGCGATCCCCGTGTTTCCAGGCGACCTGGGCACGAAGGGTGGCCTGGTCACCGACCCAAAGGCACGGGTGCTCCGCGCAGACGGGTCGCACATTCCCGGGCTCTACGCAGCCGGCAACTGCAGCTCGGCCGTGATGGGTCCGAGCTACCCCGGCGCCGGGGGCACCATCGGTCCGGCGCTCACCTTTGGCTTCCTGGCCGCCGAGGCGGTCGCCGCGAGGAAGGACGCATGAAACGCGAAGGCTTCGCCACCGGCTGGTTCGTGGTCGCCTGGTCCAGCGACCTGGCGCCCGGGGCCGTGCTGCCGATCCGCTACTTCGGCCGCGACCTGGTGCTCTTCCGCACCGAGTCGGGTGAGGCGAAGGTGCTCGACGCCTTCTGCCCGCACCTCGGCGCCCACCTGGGCCACGGTGGTCGGGTCGACGGCGAGCACGTGGTCTGTCCCTTCCACGCCTGGGCCTTCGACGGCACCGGCCGCTGCGTGCAGATCCCCTACGCCGAGAAGATCCCGCCGCGCGCACGGGTCGGCAGCTGGCCGGTGGTCGAACGGAACGAGGTCGTCTTCGTGTGGCACGACCCCTCGGGGGGGGCGCCCGCCTGGGAGGTGCCCGAGATCCCAGAGGTCGGCGACGCCGGCTGGACCCCCTGGTACACCAACCTGCTGCCCGGCGTGAAGACCCGCCCGGCGGAGATCGTGGAGAACGTGGCGGACTCGGCGCACTTCCCGGTGGTCCACCGCACCGAGGTCGAGCGCTTCGAGAACCACTACGACCGGCACATGGCGACCCAGCGCACCATCGGAACCGCCACGCCACCCCAGGGCGGTCGGGACCACTTCGACATCACCGCGACCTACCACGGTCCGGCGTTCCAGATCTCGGACATGAAGGGGGTGCTGCACAGCCGGCTGTTCCTCGCCCACACACCGATCGACGACCACAGCCTGGATCTGCGCTTCGCCGTGATGCTCGAACGGGCTGGACCACGCACCGAGCAGTTCGCGCAGTTCTACGTCGACAACCTGACCCTGGGCTTCCACGAGGACATCGGCATCTGGGAGAACAAGATCTTCCGCGAGGTCCCCGCCCTGGTGGCGGAGGACGGCCCCATCGGCCGCCTGCGGGCGTGGTATGCGGGGTTCTTCGTGTAGCCCGAGGTCGAGATGTGGTGGTGTGCGCTGGCCGCGGCGGCGGCCCCCGAGATCGTGGACATCGGGCTCGGCTACACCCACGCCTACGTGCTGGTCGGCGAGACAGGCTCCGTGCTCGTCGACGCCGGCTACGAGCAACACGCCGACACGATCCTGAGCGCGGTGGACACCGCCGGGATCGAGCCGGAGAGCATCACGCTCCTCGTGGTCACCCACGGTCACCACGACCACGCGGGCTCCGCTGCCGAGCTGCAAGCGCGCATGGGCTGGCCCGTGGCCGCCGGCCGCGGCGACGAGGCCCTGTTCCTTGCCGGAGACTCAGCGGTGACCCCCACCGGCCTGCGGGGCCGCGTGATCGGCACGACGCTCCACTACGCGTTTCCCCCGGTCGTTCCCGATGTGTGGATCGACGACTCGCTCGACCTCGCGCCTTACGGGGTGGACGCCACCGTGCGGGCGGTCGGCGGCCACACCCGGGGCAGCCTGCTGGTGGAAGCCGGCGACACGGTGCTCGTCGGCGACCTGATCCGCGGGCACCTCGTGCGCCGTCACAAGCCGACGCTGCACCTGTTCCACGACGACCTGCTCCTCGCCCACGACACCCTCCGCGGGCTGCACGGCTTCGAGACGGTGTTGCCGGCCCACGGAAGCGCCCTGGACGGTGCGCGCGTGCAGAGGTGGCTCGAGCGCCGGGCTCCTCGCCACGAGGCGAGGTGGCAGCGGAGGCACGGCTAGCGACCGGCCCGTCAGTACCCCCGCAACCTCGCCCATCGATCGCGGTGGTAGCGGGCGCTTCCCAGGGTGTGGCTCAGGCCCAGCGCGCGCTTGAGGTAGAAGCCCACGTCGCACTCGTCCGTCATGCCGATGCCGCCGTGCAGCTGCACAGCCTCCTTGGCCACGTGACGGTAGGCCGCGCCGGCCCTCGCCTTCGCGAGGCTGGCCAGCTGTGGACTCGGGTCGGCTGCCGCGGCCAACACGGTGGCGCGCGCCAGCTCGATGGCCACGAAGCAGTCCACAGCGCGATGCTGGAGCGCCTGGAACGCGCCGATCGGCTGCTCGAACTGCACCCGCTCCTTCAGGAACGCGATGGTGATGTCGAAGACCGCCTGCGCACCGCCGAGGGCTTCGGCCGCGAGCGCGATGGCCGCCCGATCGAGCGCGGAGCCGAGCTGGTCCAGCGAGAGGGCGCAGGGGCTGGCGGGAGCACTGTCGAAGGAGACGGAAGCGACGTCGCGACCATCCATCCTACGGCCCGGCTGGACCTGGGCATCGGCAGCATGAACCTCGAAGAGGCCGAGCTCCGAGCCCGACCGCGCCAGGACGACGAAGCGACCGGCCGCGGCCCCATCGTGCACCTCGACCTTGTCGCCCGTGAGCGTTCCTCCGGCGCATGCCGCGCCACACGAGGAGAACTCGAGGCCGCCATCGCCGGCGCGCTCCTGCCAGGCCAGCGCGGTGACCTGCCCGTCCAGCGCGGTGCCCGGGAACAGCACGGTGCTCAGCAAGGGGGTGGGCGCCAGGAATCGCCCGAGTGCCTCGAAGACCACGGCCTGTTCCGCCAGTCCCCAGCCGAGGCCGCCCTGCTCTTCGGGCGCGGGGATCGCGGGCCAACCGAGCTCGACGAGCTGGGCCCACAAGGGCGCGTCGACCGACACACCCGCCGAGCGCAGCTCACGGAGCCGCTCGGGGCCTGCGCTCGCCGCCAGGACCTCCGCGGCGCTCTCCGCCAGCATCTGCTGCGCTTCGCTCAGCACCGCCACCTCAGCGCGCCTTCGGCAGGCCGAGCACCCGGCGCGCGACGATGTTGCGTTGGATCTCGCTGGTGCCGCCTTCGATGGTGTTGCCACGCGACCGGAGGAAGTGACGTCCCAGGGCCTGGTCGTGCTCCAGCATGCCCGTGTCGTCCCAGGTCAAGGCGTCGGGCCCCGCGATGTCGACGGCCAGCTCCCAGCGGCGCTGGTTGAGCTCGGTGCCCGCGATCTTGAGGATGGAGCTCTCGGCCCCCGGCTGGTGCCCGGCCTTCAGTGCCTCGTTGAGCTGGCGGACCAGCAGGCGCATCGCCTCCTCCTCCATTTCGACCTCTGCGATGGCGTCGCGCAAGGCAGGGGCGTCCAGGCGTCCTGCGGGGTCGCGCCCGTGCACGTCGAGAGCGTGCCTCGCGAGGCCGTAGCCCTGCAGCACCTCGGGCCTTGCGCCGCCGGCCGCGATGCTCTCGCCCACCATCGCGCGCTCGTGGGCCAGCAGGGCCTTGGCCACGCGCCAGCCATCGCCCACCGTGCCCACCACCTGGTCGGCCGGCACCACCACCTCGTCCAGGTACACCTCGCAGAAGGGCGAGGCGCCGGAGATGAGCTGGATGGGGCGCACGGTGATGCCGGGCGAGCTCATGTCGATCAGCAGGAAGGTGATGCCTTCCTGCTTTCGGCCGGCGCTCGACGTGCGCACGAGGCAGAAGATCCAGTCGGCCTTCTCCGCGTGGGAGGTCCAGATCTTCTGGCCGCTCACCACGAAGTGGCCGTCTCGCAGCTCGGCCTTCATGGTCAACGACGCCAGATCGGAGCCCGCGCCGGGTTCGGAGTAGCCCTGGCACCACCTCAGCTCACCGCGCACGATCGCGGAGAGGTGGAAGGCCTTCTGCTCGTCGGTCCCATGGGCCAGCACGATGGGACCGATCATCGTGAGCCCGAAGCCCACAACCGGTTGGGGCAGCCCACGACGGCGCAGCTCCTCGTGGAACACGCGCACATGGGACGGCGGAAGCCCCGCCCCACCGTAGCGCTCGGGCCAGCCCGGCGCCGTGAAGCCGCGCTCCAGGCAGACCTCGAACCAGCGCCGGTGGTCTTCGCTCGCGAAGTCGGCGTTCTTGCCTCCCCAGTGGCCCTGGAACGGTGTGGACACCGAGTGCCACAACGAGCGAGGTGCCCGCTCGTCCATCCACGCCGAGAGCTCGATGCGGAACGTCTGGGCGTCTTCGTGCGCCGTCACAGCAGCCACTTCAGGGGCGTGCCCCACAGCACCTTGAGCGCCTTCATCAGCTTCTCGGTCTTGTCCTCGGTGTACGGATGCCACACCGCCTCCTCCTTGAGACCGAACCGGTCCGTGAGGATGGGAAAGGCGCGGCTGTAGTTCAAGAGTCCGTCTGCGCCGTTCACCGACCCCAGCCCGCTGGCCTTGACGCCACCGAACGGAAGCTCCAGCGCTCCATAGATCATCGAGGTCTCGTTGATGGTCGCGGAGCCGGCCTCCAGACGCTCCGCCAGACGCTGACCCTTCTTCTTGTCGCGGGTCCAGACGCTCGCCGACAGCCCGTACCGGCAGTCGTTGGCGAGGCGAAGGGCTTCGTCGTCGTCGTCCACGACCACGATGGGGAGCACGGGGCCGAAGGTCTCGTCGGTCATCACCGCCATGCTGTGATCGACGTCGACGAGCACGGTCGGCGGGTAGTAGTTGCCGTCGCGCGCTCCACCACAGAGCACCTTCGCACCGGCCTCGACCGCCTGGGCCACCTGCCGGTCGACGATGTCGCATTGGCGCGACAGGATGAAGGGTCCGTAGTCGCGATCCTTGACCAGGGCCCCCATGCGCTCGCTGACCTGGGCGATGAAGTCGCTCGCGACCGCGCGGTGCACGTAGATGCGCTCGATGCCCGAGCAGAACTGCCCGGTGTTCATCACCCCTCCGAAGACCGCACCGTGCGCCGCGCGCGTGATGTCGGCGTCGGCGCAGACGACCATGGCGTCCTTGCCGCCAAGCTCCAAGGTGAAGGGCACCAGGTTGCGGCCGCAGGCCTCGCCGATCTTCTTGCCGGTGGCGACCGAGCCGGTGAAGGTGAGCTTGTCGATGTCGGCGTCGACCAGGGCCGCGCCGGTCTCGCCGTCGCCGAGCACGCACTGCACGAGGCCCGCGGGGAAGCCGGCCTGCTCGAACACCTCGACGGTGATCCGGCCCACGTCCGGGGTGACCTCGCTCGGCTTGAGCACCACGGCGTTCCCAGCCAGCACCGCCTGGACCGTGGGGTTGATCGAGAGGATCAGCGGGCCGTTCCAGGGAGAGATGATCGCCACCACCCCGTAGGGCTTGTGGATCACGCGGGCCGACTTCGCGCGCAGCAGGTGCAGGCCCGGCCGCCGCTCGGCCAGCACCTTCTTGACCCGCTTGCTGTAGTAGTTCATCGCGTCGCAGGTCGCGAAGAGCTCGATCATCAGGGTGTCGAGGGTGGGGCGACCGGTCTCGGCGGTGAGCCGCTCGATCAGCTCGTCCTGCCGGGAGAGCATCACAGCGAGCGCCTCCTGCATCAGGGCCGCGCGGTGAACGAGCGTGGTGCGCGCCCACTCGGCCTGGACCACGCGAGCCCGCGCCACGGCGGCTTCGACCTCCGGTGCCGTGGCCACGTCGTAGGTGCCCAGGGATCGCCCGTCGACGGGCGACAGGACCTCGAAGGCACGACCCACATCGCGCTCGACCGGCTTCAGGACCGCCATCTACTTGCTGGCCTCGAGGAGCTCGGCCGAAGGGTAGAACTGCCGTGCCCACTGCCGGAAGACGCCGATGGGGCCGTCGCCCTCGCACAACAACGGCGGGTCGATGAAGTTCTTGTTCTCCCACACGGGGATGTCCTGCTCGAGCTGGCGGGCGACCTCCAGCATGAAGGCTTTGCCGATGCCGCCGGTGATGCCCTTGCCGATGTCGCGCACGGTGAACGCGAAGCGGATCGTGGTGAGCTCCTCCTCCACGGGGGCGGCCGACGCCATCAGGAGGGTCTCGACCAGGCCGGTGAAGCGCGTGGTCGTGAAGCCGAAGCCCCAGGTGTTCACCTCGATCTCGCCGTCGGCGGGGCCCCGCTTGGTGGTCATGCCCGTGGTGGACCGGCTGAGCATGTGGGGGCCATCGCGCTTCACGATGGTCGTGGTCGGCATGGTGCGGCTGCCGTGCAGGTACTTGAAGTGGGCGGCGTCCACCTGGTTCTCCGCCATCTCCTGGTTGCAGGTGCGGATGGTCCACTCGCGCGTCCGGATGTCGGTCCAGCCAGCATCGCTGTACTCGCCCACGTCCGGGATGTCCCAGTACGGCTCGCGTCCGGCCAGGTCGTGCCACACCAGGATGAAGCCGTTCTTCTCGAGCACCGTCCAGGCCTTCAACCGGGCGCGTGGAGGGATCTTGTCGGCGTAGGGGATGCGCGTGCAGGCGCCGCCTCCGTCGAAGGTCCACGCATGGAAGGGGCACTCGAGCCCGTGCTCCGTGATGTTGCCACCCTCACCGAGGTGGGCACCGAGGTGCGGACAGTGCGCGTCGAGCACGCAGGCCGTGCCCTGCGCATCCCGGAACAGCACGAGATCGCGTGCGAAGTAGCGCAGAGGCTTCACCTGCCCGGCCTCGAGGTCCGAGGAGAAGGCCACCGCAAACCAGCCGGTGGGGATGGGGAACTCGAAGCGGCGCATGCTGGCGTCCTCGTCAGTCGGCGAGTAGAACACGTTTCACTCAGCATGGTAGAACACGTTCTACCTCCCCTGCCAACCCTCGCGAGGAGCCACGATGAGCGAACCCCACCTGAGCGTCGAGCGCGAAGGCCACGTGGCCATCGTGACGATGAACCGTCCCGAGGCCCGCAACGCCTGGAGCCTCGAGATGATGGCGCGCATGTGGGACGCCTGGCAGGCGATCGACGCCGATGCCGAGGTGCGCTGCGCCATCCTGACCGGCGCCGGCGGCACCTTCTGTGCGGGGGCGGACCTGAAGCTGATGCACAGCGACCAGTCCGACGATCCGTGGCACGCGCGGTTCCGCGAAGACGAGGATCTGCACTGGAAGGCGCTCTTGCGGCACCACCGGCTGCAGAAACCGCTGATCGCCGCGGTGGAAGGCTTCGCCCTTGGCGGCGGCACCGAGATCCTGCAAGCCACCGATCTCCGCGTCGCCGGTCGGAGCGCCAGCTTCGGCGTGACCGAGGTGCGGTACGGACTCTTTCCCCTCGGGGGCTCCACCGTGCGTCTCCAGCGCCAGATCCCACGCACGCTCGCGCTGGAGCTGCTGCTCACGGGGCGCCGCGTCACGGCCGAGGAGGCCCTGCGGATCGGGCTCATCGGGCACGTCACGGAAGACGGTGGTGCGATGGCCAAGGCCATGGAGCTCGCCCAGCTGATCGCGGCGAACGGCCCGGTCGCGGTGCAGGCGATCAAGCGCAGCGCCTACGACACCTGGGAGCTGCCGGAGTCCGAGGGCCTGGCCCGCGAGCTCGAGGTCGGGCAGCCGGTCTTCGCCACACGCGACGCGCGGGAAGGTCCGCGCGCCTTCGCCGAACGTCGCACGCCGCAGTTCGAGGGACGCTGATGGACCTCCCGACCTTCGCCTTCTGGGCGCGCACCGACCGGGACCGCGTGGCGGTCATTGGCCCCGATGGCGCCCAGGTCACCGTCGGCGCCCTGCAGGACCGGGCCAACCAGGTGGCGCGAAACCTGCGGGTCCGCGGGCTGGAGCACGGCGACGCCGTGGCGATGTGCCTGCGCAACTCCGTGGAGGTCTTCGAGGTCGCCCTCGCCGCCACCCAGATCGGCCTCTACCTGATCCCCATCAACTGGCACCTGGCCCAGCCCGAGGCGGCCTGGATCCTGACCGACAGTGGCGCGAAGGCCGTGATCTGCTCGGCCGACAAGGTCGCGATCTGCCGCGGCACCGATGCCCGGGTGTTCGCCGTGGGCGGAGGCGACGGCGTGGAGGACTACGCCGACCTCACCACGGGCCCCACCGAGCCGCCCGAGGACCGTGCCGCCGGCGGCACCATGACCTACACCTCCGGCACCACGGGCAAGCCGAAGGGCGTGCGCCGGCCCCTCCCCCCGGCGCCACCCGAGCCCGTGGCTTCGGCCTACGCCATGTTTCTCCTGATGTACGGCATGAGTCCGAACCAGGGCGTGCACCTGGTGGTGTCGCCGACCTACCACACCGCAGTCGTCTACTTCTCGACCTCGGCGCTCCACCTCGGACACACCGTGGTGGTGATGGACAGGTGGACGCCGGAGGGCATGCTCGAGGCCATCCAGACCCACCGTGTGACCAACACCCACATGGTCCCGACCCAGTTCGTCCGGCTGCTCGCCGTGCCCGACCGCGATCGCTACGACGTTTCGAGCCTGCAGCACATGGTGCACTCCGCCGCACCATGCCCCGTGCCGGTGAAGCACGCCATGCTCGCGTGGTGGGGGCCGGTGGTCTACGAGTACTACGCAGCGAGCGAAGGCGGCGGCACGATGGTCACCCCCGCCGAGTGGCTCGAGCGCCCGGGCACCGTAGGGAGGCCCTGGCAGACCGCGGAGATCGCCATCTTCGACGACGACGGAACCCGGCTGCCCGCGAACGAGGTCGGCACCGTCTACATCAAGATGGCCCAGGCCTTCGCCTACCACCGCGACCAGCAGAAGACCGACGAGGCGTGGCGCACCGACGGCTTCTTCACCGTGGGCGACGCGGGCTACCTGGACGACGCCGGCTACCTGTTCCTGTGTGACCGCAAGGCCGACATGATCATCTCGGGCGGCGTGAACATCTACCCGGCAGAGATCGAGGGGGCCTTGATGGGCCACGCCGACGTGATGGACGTGGCCGTGTTCGGCATCCCGGACGACGACTGGGGCGAACAGGTGAAGGCGGTGGTCGAGCTGCGACCCGGTGCGAGCGGCGACGGCGCCGCGCTCATCGCCTGGGTCCGCGACCGCATCGCCAGCTACAAGTGCCCGAAGACCGTGGACTTCGTGGCCAGCCTGCCACGCGAAGACAACGGCAAGCTGAAGAAGCGGCTCTTGCGGGATCCCTACTGGGAAGGCCTGGAGCGGGCGATCTGATGGTGCTCACCACCGCGATCGACATCGCCGCCCCCCCGGAGCTCGTGTGGGAGGTGCTGGCGGACTTCTCGAGCTACCCGGCGTGGAACCCGCTGACCCCGAAGGTCGAGGGCTCGCTGGAGGTGGGCACCACCGTGACCCTGCACGTCCGGCTCGGGGGCAACCGGATGACGCGGCAGCACACCCTGTCGCGCGCCGACGGGGAGGCCCTCTGCTGGACCATCCAGTCCTCGGTGCCGTGGTTCATGCGCGGAGAGCGCTGCCAGACGCTGACGGATCTGGGCGACGGGCGCACCCGGTACGAGAACGAGGAGCGCGTAGAGGGCCTGGTGGGCCCCCTCGTCAGCCTGAGCTACGGCCGCACGATCCAGGCGTCGCTGGAGGCCGTGGGAGAAGGCTTGAAGGCGCACGTCGAGGCACTTGCCCCCTGAAGTGAAACGTGTTCTACTTTCAGGTAGAACACGTTTCACTTTGGAGATGCCATGTCCACGCGTTGCGACTCGGTCCAGGACTACTTCGACACCCTTCCGCAGCGCTTCGTCGCCGATGCCAGCAAGGGCGTGGAAGCCATCTACCAGTTCGAGATCAGCGGTGATGGCGGAGGCACGTGGCATGTCGTCGTGTCGGACGGTGCGCTGGACATCAACTCCGGGGCTCATGAGGAGCCCTCGGCTCGCGTGATCTCGAGCGCGGACAACTACCTGAAGATCTGCAACGGCGACATCAACGGACTGCGGGCCGTGATGACCCGCAAGATGAAGATCGAGGGCAACCTGGTCCTGGCGAGGAAGATGCAGAAGATGTTCCCCACCGGAAACATCTAGGCCACCCGAGCATGGATCGATCGCGCTTCGTCGCGCCCTTCGTGCTCCAATACAGCTACAAGCGGAGCCTCGGTCCCGTGCTGTCGCAGTTCGCGACGGCACTCCGGGACGGGCGCATCCTCGGCGCTGTTGGGAGTGAAGGCCGCGTCCTCGTTCCGCCCGTCGAGGCGGATCCCGCCACCGGCGCGTCGGTGGGTCGCCTCGTGGAGGTCGGCCCGGCCGGCACGGTGATGAGCTGGACGTGGGTCGAAGAGCCCGGCGACACCGACCCGCTCGACCGGCCCTTCGGTTGGGCCGCCATCCAGCTGGACGGAGCGAGCACCCAGCTGCTCCACGCCGTGGACGTGGCCCGCGACGCCCTGAAGGTCGGCCTGCGCGTGCAGCCCCGTTGGTCCGACGAGCGCAGCGGCACGATCCTGGACATCGCCTGCTTCGAGGCGGTCGGCGCGACGGTGGTGATCCACCCCAGCGAGGGCGAGCCCGTGACGTGCTTCGAGGCGCCCACGCGCATCGGCTACACGGTGTTCGCCGGCGCGGTCACCGCCGACTTCCTGGAGGCCCTCTGCGAGGGTCGGCTGGTGGGACGACGCTGCCCAGGCTGCCAGAAGGTCTACGTGCCCCCCCGCGGGTCCTGTCCGACCTGCGCGCTCGCCATGGAGGAGCCCGTGGAGGTCGCTCAGGTGGGCACGGTCACCGCGTTCTCGGTGGTCCGCATCCCCTTCGAGGGCCAGCGGCTCGAGCCGCCCTACGCCTGCGCCCACGTGCTCCTGGATGGGGCCGACGTGCCTCTGCTGCACATCGTGGGCGGTTGCGAGGTGGACGACGTCGAGGTGGGGATGCGCGTCGAAGCGGTCTGGGCCGACCCCATCGAGCCCACCCTGGCCTCGATCCACTTCTTCCGGCCGGTGGCCTGATGCGGCGCGTCACCATCGAAGGCTTTGCCGAGATCCCACCGGTCGACCGGGACCTGGACCACGACGAGGTGGAGGGGGTGCGCATCACCACCGCGGGCGCGCTCGAACAGGCCGGCTTGGGTCGCGACGACGTCGACTTCGTCTGCTCCGGGAGCTGCGACTACGTGATGGGGCGTCCGTTCTCGTTCGCGATGGCGGTCGACGGCATCGGCGCCTGGCCTCCGAAGGCGGAGTCGCACGTGGAGATGGACGGCGCCTGGGCCCTCTACGAGGCCTGGGTCGCGTTGCAGTGCGGCGACATCGACGTGGCCCTGGTCTACGCCTTCGGCCGCTCGTCGCTCTGCGATGTGGGCGAGGTGGAGCGCATGGTGCTCGACCCCTACACCCTCGCTCCGCTGGGCATCGACAGCTTGTCCCTCGCCGCACTGCAGGCTCGCAGCCTGATGGAAGCCGGCGCCAGCGAGCGGGACTTCGCCAACGTGGTCGCGCGCAACCTGCGGGCCGCCGGCGAAGCGGTCGACGTGCAGACCCTCTTGGCCGCGCCGCTGGTCCGCGACCCCCTGCGCGCCCACGACGGCGCGCGCCGGACCGACAGCACCGCCGCCATCGTGCTGCGGGCGGACGGTGTGGGTCCCGCCATCACCGGCATCGCGCACGCCGTCGACGCGCACCACCCCGGGATGCGCGACCTGACCCGCGCGCCCTCGGCCGCTGCTGCATGTGCGGCGGCGGGCGGCACCCGCGGCGTCGAGATCGCCGAGTTGCACACCCCCTACGCCCACCAGGACCTGATCCTGCGGCGCGCCCTCGACCTCTCCGAGGCGGTCCAGATCAACCCGACCGGCGGCAGCTTCGTGGCCGACACGCCGATGGTCACGGGGCTCGCTCGCATTGGCGCGGCCGCACGAGCGGTCCGGGAAGGCGCGGGCAAGGCGCTGGCCCACGTGACGGCTGGTCCGCTGCTGCAGCAGAACCTCGTCTGCGTGCTGGAGGCCTCGTGAGGCCCTGCGCCGTCATCGGAATCGGCCAGACCCACCACGCGGCGAAGCGTCCGGACGTGAGCATGGCCGGGCTGGTCCGGGAAGCTGTCCTGCGGGCCCTGGAAGACGCCGGTCTCGACTTCTCGGACATCGACGCCGTGGTGATGGGCAAGGCGCCAGACATGTTCGAGGGGGTGGTGCAGCCCGAGCTGTACCTGGCGGGAGCGCTCGGGGCGGTCGGCAAGCCCCTGCTCCGGGTGCACACCGCGGGCAGCGTGGGCGGCAGCACCGCGGTCGTGGCCACGAAGCTCATCACCTCCGGTGTGCACGAGCGCGTCCTGACCGTGGCCTGGGAGAAGCAGTCCGAGTCCAACGCCATGTGGGCCCTGTCGCAACAATTCCCCTTCCAGCCACCCACCACAGCGGGCGCCGGCGGCTACTTCGCGCCCGTCATCCAGGAGTACATCCGACGGTCGGGCGCTCCGGCGCACGTGGGCTGGCAGGTGGCCGTCAAGGACCGCCAGAACGCCCTGAAGAACCCTTATGCGCACCTGAAGATCCCCGACATCAGCCTGGAGAGCGTGCAGGCGTCCCCGATGCTCTGGGACCCGATCCGGTACCTGGAGACCTGCCCGAGCTCGGACGGCGCCTGTGCCCTGGTGCTGAGTGCCGACGAGGCCGGCTGCCGCGACCCGGCTTGGGTGCACGGCACGGCCATCCGCTCCGAGCCGATGCTCTTCCCGGATCGGGACGAGGTGAACCCCCGGGCGGGCTCCGACTGCGCCCGCGCGGTGTACGCGAAAGCCGGCATCACCCCCGATCAGCTGGACTGCGCCGAGCTCTACGTGCCCTTCTCGTGGTACGAGCCGATGTGGCTGGAGAACCTGGACCTGGTCGAGAGCGGCTGGCGGGCGGTGGACCAGGGCGTGACCGCGCTCCACGGTCGCCTGCCGATCAACATGTCGGGGGGGGTGATGAGCACCAACCCGATCGGCGCCAGCGGCATGATCCGCTTCGCCGAAGCCGCCCTGCAGGTGCGCGGACGCGCGGGCGAGCACCAGGTGGACGGTGCGCGCCTGGCCCTCGGCCATGCCTACGGCGGCGGCTCGCAGTTCTATGCCACCTGGATCGTCGGTTCGGAGAAGCCCTGATGCAGTTCAACCTCGCAGACCTCATGGAAGCCAACTGCGACGCGTTTCCGGAGCGCCTCGCGGTGGTGTGCGGCGACACGTGCCTGAGCTTCGGCGCGCTCGACGAGCGCTCCACCCGCCTGGCGAACCACTGGCGCGCCCACGGTGTCGGCGAGGGCGACCACGTCGGGCTCTACCTCTACAACGGCCAGGAGTACCTGGAGTGCATGTTCGCGGCGTGGAAGCTGCGAGCGCGCACGATCAACGTGAACTACCGGTACGTCGCCGACGAGCTGCGCTACATCGTGGCCGACGCCGAGCTCGTAGGCCTCATCTACGAAGACGACCTCGCGGCGCCCGTCCGGGAGGTCGGCACCGACGGGATGAAGCTCACCATGTGCCCCGGTGCGGCCTACGAGGCCGCCCTCGCTGGGGCCTCCCCCGCACGCGACTTCGGTCCGCGGAGCCCGGACGACCTGGTCATCATCTACACCGGCGGCACCACCGGCATGCCCAAGGGCGTGATGTGGCGGCACGAGGACCTGTTCTTCGCCGCACTCCAGGGCGGCAACCCCGGGGGCGAACCGATCCGGGACCCCGAGCGGCTCTCCCGGCAGATGAAGGAGAACGGCGACGGGCTCCACATCCATCCCGCGCCGCCGCTCATCCACGGCAACGCCCAGCTCGCGAGCTGGATCGCCCTGCTCAACGGTGGCGTGGCGGTGTTGGTGCCCGGCCGCAGCTTCGACCCGGAGCGCTCCCTGGACCTCTGCGAGCGCTACGAGGTCCACAGCATCAGCATCGTCGGCGACGCCATGGCGATCCCCCTCATCGAGGCCGTGGCGAAGCATCCCGGGCGTTGGGACCTCTCGGAGCTCAACGTCATCGCCTCGGCCGGCGCGGTGCTCTCGGCGAACCTCCTGGCGCGGCTCGAGGAGCTGATCCCCTCCTGCATGGTGCTCAACAGCTTCGGCGCCTCGGAGACCGGCCACCAGGGCACAGCCTTCTACGAAGACGGCAAGCCCGTTTGGTTCATGGACGAGGAACACACCGTCGTTCTGGACGACGACCTGAACCGGGTGCAGCCCGGCTCGGGCGTGGTCGGCAAGCTCGCCCGCTTCGGACACATCCCGCTCGGGTACTACAAGGACGAGGACAAGACCGCGTCGACCTTCCGCAACAAGGACGGCGTGCGCTACGTCATCCCGGGCGACATGGCGATGGTGGCCGACGACGAGAGCGTGGTCTTCCTGGGCCGCGGCTCCATCTGCATCAACTCCGGCGGTGAGAAGGTCTACCCGGAGGAGGTCGAGGAGGCCTTGAAGCACCACGCGAGCGTGCTCGACGCGGTGGTGGTGGGGATCCCCGATGACCGCTGGGGCCAGCGAGTCGAGGCGCTCGTCACGGTCAGGGACACGGTCGACACCCAGGCGGTGGCGCGGTTCTGCCGCACGCGGGTGGCCGGCTACAAGGTCCCGCGCGCCATCTGGGTCGTGGACGACCTGAACCGGCAGCCCTCGGGCAAGCCGGACTACACCTGGGCACGGCAGCATGCCCTCGAGCTCGGGGAGGGCGCGTGAGTCTGCAAGACAAGGTCTGTGTCATCACCGGCGCCGCGAGCGGCATCGGCCGTTCCATGGCTCGCGTCTTCGCCGCCGACGGCGCCCGGGTCGTGGCGGTCGACCTCGACGCGAAGGGACTCGCCAAGATCTCTGCGGAGCTGGGGTGTGACGCTGTCGAAGCGGACATCTCCTCGGACGCGGGCGTGGCTGCGATCTGCGACCGTGAGCGCATCGACGTGCTGCTCAACAACGCCGGCATCCTCGACCAGCTCACGCCCCTGCTGGACGTGGACGACGCGCTCTGGGAGCGGCTGATCCGCGTGAACCTCACCGCACCGATGAAGCTCTGCCGCGGGGTGCTTCCGGGCATGATCGAGCGCGGAAGCGGGAGCATCGTCAACACCTGCTCGGCCGCGTCGCTCTCGGGCGGTCGCGCGGGGTGCGCGTACACCTCGGCGAAGCACGGCTTGTTGGGCCTCACGCGCAGCATCGCCTGGTTCTACGGACCCCAGGGCATCCGCTGCAACGCGATCGCGCCGGGAGCCATCAAGACCAAGATGCACATGAGGCAGGTGCCTCACGCCGGCGGCATCCAGCGCTATTCGGACTACTTCAAGACCATCCCGCCCCACGGAAGCGCCATGCAGGTCGCCCAGGCCGCGCTCTTCCTGGCGTCGGACGCCGCCAGCTACGTCAACGGCGAGGTCCTCAGCGTCGACGGCGGCTGGAACGCGTTTTGAGTGATCCGTCCCCGACACGGGCCCGCGCGATGTGGTCGTTGCCGGACGAGGTGGACGGCGACTGGGCCGCGCGCAGACGCCTGGCGAGCGCCGTGCGCACCCTCGTGGAGCACACGGCCCGCGCGTCGGACGGCGACCTCGAGGGCGCCGCGGCCCACGTGCACGCAGCGATCGCCAGCCTGCCCTTGGGTCCGACCGCCGCAGAGGCGTTTCGGGACGGGGCCTACATCCACGATGCCCGTCCCTGGCTCGACCGCACCGCGATCATGGGCCAGAGCAACCCCTGCGCCCCTCCGCTCAAGCTGACGCACGAGCCAGGGATCTCCTTCGGGACCGTGGTGCTCGGCGAGCGCTTCGTGGGTGCCCCCGGCCTCGTGCATGGCGGCGTGATCGCCGCGATCTTCGACCAGGTGTGCGGCACCTGTGCGGTGATGGCGGACCTGCCCGGGCTCACCGTGCAGCTCGACGTCCGCTACGACAAGCCGGCGCACGTGCACGTGCCGCTGATCTTCCGCGCCGAGATCGCCGAGACCGCCGGCCGACGTGTCGTTGTCACGGCAACGTGTGCCGAGGGCCGCGAGACCGTGGCCACCTGCACGGCGACCTTCATCGTGCTGACGGGCGACCGCTCCGAACTCTTCCGAGGAACCTGATGCACCTCGACTACACCGACGATCAGCGAGCGCTCCGCGACCGCGTCCGCAGGCTGCTCCAGGAGCTCGTGACCGACGAGCTCCGCGAGGAGCTCCACCACCAGGAGGGAGGCGGTCCGCTGTACCATCAGGTCCTGCAGCGGCTCGGGCGCGAGGGGCTGCTGGGCATCGGTTGGCCGGTCGAGGCCGGCGGACAGGGGCGGCCACCGATCGAGGAGTTCATCTTCTTCGACGAGGTCCACCGCTCCGGGTTTCCGATTCCGCTTCTGACCCTCTCCACGGTCGGCCCCACCCTGCTCGCGTACGGCAGCGACGAGCAGAAGGCCGCGTTCCTGCCTCGCATCCTCGCGGGCAAGCTGCACTTCTCCATCGGCTACAGCGAACCCGGCGCGGGCACCGACCTCGCCAGCCTGAAGACCGTCGCCGTACGCGACGGCGACGACTACGTGGTGACCGGCCAGAAGATCTGGATCTCGCTCGCCGACCACGCCGACTACCTGTGGTGTGCCTGTCGCACGAATGCGGATGTCGTGAAGCACAAAGGCATCAGCATGCTGATGGTCCCGATGGATGCGCCAGGTGTGTCGCGCACCCCGATCCGGAACCTGGGCGACGCGAACATCTGGGCGGTGTACCTCGAGGACGTGCGCGTGCCCGTCGATCACCGGGTCGGACCGGAAGACGGGGGGTGGCGCATGATCACCCGCCAGCTGAACCACGAACGGATCGCCCTGATGATGGTCGGTCCCGTGGCTCGCCTCGCCCAGGAGGTGCGGGACTGGGCAGCGGACACACCCCAGCACGACGGGGTGGTCCTGGACCAGCCGTGGGTGCGGCGCAACCTCGCGCTGGTCGACGCGAAGCTCGAGGCACTGCGTCTGCTCAACTGGCGGCAGGCGTGGAGCCTGGGACAGGGCCATCCACGGCCGCACGAGGCCAGCGGCATCAAGGTCTTCGGCTCCGAGTTCTACGTCGAGGGCTACCGACTGCTGCTCGAGGTCCTGGGCGTGCAGGGCCTGCTGAAGCGGGGGTCCCCAGGGGCTCTGTTGCGCGGCGAGCGGGAGCGGCACTACCG
>CAZSAT010000081.1:0-33729 GCA_964604675.1 uncultured Enterobacterales bacterium | reverse complement strand
GGTTCAACCCCAGCGAGCTGCCGAAGCGCTGCAGCACCGTGATGCTGCCTCCTCGTGTGAGCGTCCGAACGCTCAGGCCAACGGCGCCCGCGCCTCGACCGTTCGCGCCCCACCCAGCACCAGCCGCGCGGCCGGCAGCACGATCTCCGTCACGCAGCGATCGGCCACCCGCCCGGCGTCCGCTCGCCCGAGCAGGCCCCAGCGCCCCAGGTCCTCGTCCTGCGCGAGCGGCACGGCCACGCCCGCGCGTGCGGCGTTCGCGAAGACCGCGGCCACGGCAGCTCGCACCTCGGGCCCACCTGCGTCGAGGGCCCACGCGACGATGCGCCAGCCCAGCTGCGCGTGGCGTTCCTCGTCGTCGGCGATGGCCAGCAGCACCTTCTTCAGCACCGGGTCCTCGGCCCGCAGCGCCCCTTCGCGCGCCAGCATCGCGGCCACGGTCTCGCCGAGGCAGCTCTCGCGCGCGGCGTCGCGGGCGACCGCGGCGAGATCGGCCGAGAGGTCCAGGCGCTCGAGCGGGAAGGGCCCGGGCCCCACGGCTTCCCCGCGCCAGCCGCTGACCAGCGCGAAGCCCAGCTCGGCGTGCCGCACCTCGTCCAGCGCGGCCTGGTGCGCCAGCGCCACGAGGCCGGCGGGGGCGCCGAAGCGCATCAGGTCGAGCGCGACCTTGGAGAACGCGGCCACCGACGCGTGCTCGTCGAGCGCGGCGCGGGTCCAGCGCGCCACGAGCCGCTCGCGCACGACGTCGGGGACGTCGGCGGGCACCAGCGCGGCCGCCCAGGCCGTCCGGCGTTCGGCCTGCGCGAGCACGGGCTCGCCCTCGATCAGCAGCGGCCGGCCGTACTCGCAGTCCGATCGGGTCTGCTGCACGTCGTAGCAGCAGGCCGGGGTCCCCTCGCCGGTGTCCCAGCCGCTGTGGAGCAAGCCGTAGGTGCCGCCTCCGGTCACCTCCACCACGTCCGAGCCGCAGGACTGGGAGCTCAGGTCGTCGGGCTTCACCTCCGCCGCGTCCGCGCAGGTGGCATCGACCTCGACGTCCATGCAGCCCACGCCGGTCTCCAGCTTGGAGCCGGAGTCTCCGCTGGGCGGCTTGTCGTCGCACGCGGTGGTCAAGAGGGGCAGCAGGGCGACGAGCACGGAGTGGTAGCGGTTCATGGCCCGACGCTACCCCGCGCGCGCTGGCCCTCGCGGGAAATCGAAGGCCGCGGTCGCGTCGCGCGTGGCAGGCTCGCTCCGTGTTCGTCGCCTCCCTCCTCGTCACCTCCACCGGCTGCGCGGATCCCGGCTGGCTGGTCGGGTCTTGGTCCGGTGAGGGCTCGTGCCGCCGAGACGACTGGCGAACCGAGGTCGAGCTCGGCCTGGTTCTGGAGCAGGCTGAAGGGGCCTACCGCGGTGAGGTCTGGATCGAGGCGTTGTCCGAGGGCTTCGACTTCCGACACGAAGGCATCCTGCGGCTGGAGGTCCCGCCGAGCGAAGCGGCCACCTACCTCGAGCGGAGCTTTCGCAGCTGCGACGTCGTGCGCTACGACCTGCACACGGTCTGCGAGTTCTGGGACTACGAGAGCGGCCCGAACGACACGTGGTGGTGGGACGGCTCCGACCGGCTCGAGGTCCGCTACCCCGAGGACGAGCCCCCCGAGGAGGACGAGCCCCCCGAGGAGGAGGACTTCACCTGCAGCTACGACTTCTACAGGTCCGGGGCCGCCAGGTCGTAGCTGCAGTCCTTCCCGCCCGGCGCGTCCCACCCGTCGCCGTCGAGGTCCACGAAGATCGGGGCCGTGAGCACCCGCGGCATCACGGTGGCGTCGTACTGCGGCAGGCCGGCGGGCAGGTAGGCGGTGCCGAAGGCGGCCACCACCAGGTGCGCGTCCTCGGCCAGGGTCAGCTCCAGCGCGGTGTCGAGCTTCAGCACGCCGTCGGGGTCGGTGGCGGCCACGCTCGCCACCTGGTCGCAGTTCGCGAACACGATCGCGTGGGTGACGTCGGCCTCGGGGGTGGCCTGGATCGTCAGGTCCAGCTCGAAGGTGTCGCTCGTGGGCACCACGGTCCCGCCGGGCAGCACGCCGTCCACGCTCACCGTGGCGAAGGCGCCCGCGCTGGCCTGGACCTGCCCGGCGCGAACCGCGTCCACGAGGTCTTCGTCCTCGAAGCTCGAGGGCTCGTCGGTGGGGGACACGAAGTAGGTCCTCGGGAAGCCCACCTGGTCGCCGCCGTGGTCGTCGCTGCAGCCGATCGGCGCGATCGGGTAGCCCACGTTGACCATGCTCATCCAGTTGTCGAAGCGCTCCTTGCCGTCGACGAAGGGGTTGCCGTGGCCGTTGAGCACCTCGATACCGTCGAAGTTCCAGCTCCACATCGCCGCGTCGGCCGCGAGCCCGATCAGGGTCGGGTCGGTCATGGTCGGCGCGGCGGCCACCCGGTCCCAGCCCACCAGGTCGAGGTAGCCCGGGTGGTTGAAGAGGTTGATGCCGCCTTCGCTGCGCTCGCGCATCGCGGCAAAGAGCTCCTCGAGGTCCTTCTGGTACCAGCTCACGATGCCGCCCCGGAAGCTGCCGTCCGGTTCGGCGGGGAACATCGTCATGTGCTCGGGCACCACCGCGGTGACCTCTTCGCCGGTCAGGTTCACGACCCAGGGCTCGAGCCCGGCGGCGGCCACCTCGTGGCGCATGTCCACGATGTGCTCGTGGTCGGTGTTGAGCATCACCTCGAGGCCGTGGGCGGCCGCGTGCAGCAGCTGGTCCTGGGGCTGCATCCGGCTGTCGGGGCTGTGCGAGGTGTGCACGTGGGTGTCGGCCGACAGCCAACCGCTCGTGTCGACCACGCGGCTCAGCGCGACCTCCAAGGTCACGCTCCCGTCGGCCGGCACCTCCACGGTGCCCTGCTGGGCCTGGAACTCGTAGCCTCGGGTGGCGGCGTAGCTCCAGGTGCCGGGGGCGAGGGCCGCGGTGCCGCTGTCGACCACCCAGAGGTCCTCGGTCAGGCCGTCGCTCGCTCGCGTGAGGGTGATGCGCGCCGGCGAGGGCTCGCCGTCGGCGGTGACCGCGTAGTGCAGCCGGCCAGCCGCCGAGACGGTGAGTGCCGGCTCCACGTCCAGCGCCACCTCCAGGCTCTCGGAAGCGTCCCGACCGTCCTGGCTCGCCACCAGCCGGTAGCCCCAGGGGGTGTCGAACTGGGGCACGGGCAGCTCGAAGCGTCCGTCGTCGTCGGCGCAGGTGAGGTCGAGGGTGCCCCAGTCCGCGTCGGGCGCCAGGGCTTCGAGGTTCACCACGGCGTGGGGTGCCGGGTCGCCCGCGGGGTCGACCACCACGCCGGACACGGTCTCCAGCGTGTAGCGCGCGTCGGGCAGGGGCTCGGGGTTGGCCACCGCCAGGCCGCGCGTGGCCGAGGGCCCGTCGGAGCCGCCCACCGAGAGGTACATCGTGCGGCTGCCGGACTGGCCGGGCGCGAGCGCCAGCGGGTCGCCGACCGCCGAGCCCACGTCGACCGCCACGTCGATGCCGCTGATGCGGGTGTAGGCCAGGCTGCCCCCGTCGACCGCGTAGGCGAGCGCTCCCTCGAGGTCGGTCGCGAGCAGCCAGGGGATGCCGTAGTCCAGCGACAGGCCGCCGATCGACAGCGCATCCGACGCGTAGGTGTAGAGATCGAGGGTGGGGCCGAAGCTCAGCAGGCTCGCGTTGAAGAGCGTGATGTCCTCGTCGCCCACGTTCTCCACGCCCAGCTCGATCTCGAGCACGGTGCTGTCCGGCGGCAGCCGATAGTCCACGGTGACGACCAGGCCCAGAGGCTCCGAGAGCGGTCGCCCGCCCTCGTCCGAGGCGTCCTTGATGAGCTCGTACTCCACGAGCCAGTAGGTGTCGTCGACACCGGTCACCCTGATGTGCGCCGCCTGCCCGTCGCTGCCGTCGTTCACGATCTCGATCGACTCGCCCCGGAAGCCGCGCAGGATGGAGCTCGAGAAGCTCTGCAGGTCGAGCACGCCGAGCACGAGCCCCACCTCGTCGAGCTTGTCGTCGCCGGGGGTGCAGCCCGACATGGGCGCGGCGTCGGCCACCACACCGCCGTAGTAGTAGTAGGTGCTGCCCTTGTCGGGCTCGGTGATCACGAAGGCCGCGTGCTCGTTGGCCAGCAAGGCGTCGCCCTTCGTTCCCACCGCCACGTCGCCGCCGGGCAGCGACGCGTCCACGCCGATGAGGCGGGCGAGCGCCTGGTCGTCGGCCGGGCACCCCTCCGCGAACACGCCGTCCCCGGTCGCGGTCGCGGTCTCGGTGTCGACGGCCGGGGGGCCTTTGCAGGCCAGGAGGAGCGCGAGCATGCGGCAAGGTAGCCGACCGCGTGGGGCTCGTGGGGCCTCAGCTCAGCTCGGCGCGCCGCTTGTCCACGACTCTCTGCAGCCCCATCGACTTCATCACGGTCGCGGCGCCGAGGCGGTTCCCGAGGATCGGCGCGAGGCGACGCAGCGCGTCCAGCATGTAGGCCTCGCGGGTCACGAGCACGCGGGGCCGGTCCTGTTCGATGGCGCGCACGATGCGCTCGGCGACCCGACGGGGACTCATGGCGTGGCGGTCGAAGAAGCGCACCAGGCGGGCGTGGGCCTCGGCGTCGTCCATGACCGCGCTGGCGGCGATGCCGGTCTTCACGCCGCCGGGGTGCACCACGGTCACGCCCACGTTCGTGCCGCGCAGCTCCTCCCAGAGCACCTCGGAGAGCCCGCGCACGGCGAACTTCGAGGTGCAGTAGGCGGCCTGGCTCGGCACCGCGGTGATGCCGAACACGCTCGAGATGTTGACCAGGTGCCCTCGATCGGCGGCCCGGAGCAGGGGCAGGAAGGCGCGGCAGCCGTGGATGACCCCCCAGAGGTTCACGCCGATCACGCGCTCCCAGTCCTCCAGGGTGTGGTCGTCGAAGGCCTTGCCGACCGTGAGCCCGGCGTTGTTGATGGCGACGTGCACGGCGGGGTGGACCGCGGCGAGCTCGTCGGCCCATGCCTGCACGGCCTCGCCGTCGGACACGTCGACCAGGTGGGTGGAGCAGCCGATCGCGTCCGCCAGGCTCGCGAGGCCGTCTGCGTCGACGTCGGCGGCGGCCACCACGCAGCCCCTCTCGGCCAGCGCGGTGGCGGTCGCCCGGCCGATGCCGCTGGCGGCCCCGGTGATGGCCACGACCCGTCCCTCGAGCTGCCGCATGATCGACCTCCTCGCCAGGGGGATAGCGCAGAGCCATGGACACGCGCGAGCAGCACCTCGTCATCGGCGCTGGCCCCACGGGCCTGGCGATGTCGAAGGCGCTCGGCGAGGCGGGCGTGCCCCACGTCATCGCCGAAGCCACCGACCACGTGGGCGGGAACTGGGCGCACGGGGTGTACGACACCGCGCACATCATCAGCTCCGCGCGCACCACGGAGTACCCGGACTGGCCCATGCCGGCGGACTACCCGGACTTCCCGAGCGGGGCTCAGATGAAGGCCTACTACGAGGCCTTCGCCGAGCGCTTCGGGCTCTACGAGCGCATCCGCTTCGACACCCCCGTGCACCGCGTCCTGCCGGTCGAGGGCGGCTTTCGGGTGGCGCTCGGGGGCGAGGAGCAGGTCTTCAAGGGTGTGATCGTCTGCAACGGCCACCACTGGTCGCGGGCGCTGCCGGACTGGGTGGCCACCAGCTCGATCCCCGTGCTGCACAGCAAGGACTACAAGCGCCCGGAGCAGCTGGCGGGCAAGCGCGTGCTGGTGCTCGGCGGCGGCAACTCCGGCTGCGACATCGTGTCGGAGGCGGCTCGTGTGGGCGCGAGTGCGCACTGGAGCCTGCGCCGCGGCTACTGGATGATGCCCAAGACCCTGTTCGGGCGACCAAGCGTGGAGCTGTTGAGCCCGTGGATGCCGGTGGTGCTGCAGCGGCTGATGCTCCGCGTCCTGCTCCGGGTCGTGGTCGGGCGGTACCGCGACTACGGCCTGCCCGAGCCGGACCACAAGCTCTTCGAGGCGCACCCCACGGTGTCGACCGAGGTCTTCCACTACCTGAAGCACGGCCGGATCGAGGCACGCCCGGACGTCGCCTCGGTGAGCGACGGGCAGGTGTGGTTCACCGACGGCACGTCGCAGGCCTACGACCTGATCGTGTGCGCGACCGGGTACCACGTCGCCCTGCCCATGCTGCCCGAGGGCACCGTGCCGGTGGTCGGGAAGACCCCGCAGGTGCAGGGCGGGATGCTCACGCGCGCGCACCGCCACCTCTACGTGATGGGGGGCTTCCAGGTGCGCTACGGCGTGGGTCCGCTGCTGCGTCCGCTGGGCCTCTTGCTCGCCGACTGGATCCGGCTGCAGGACGAGCTGACGCTGCCTCTGGGCGAGGTGCTGCATCGGCTGGGCGACCGGCCGCCCAGGACGCACCTAGCCGGTCCCCACGCGGCGATCCGCAAGATGCGGCTGGGGCGGTGGTTGGTGCCGTGGTTGCGGTGGCGTGGGCGTCGGATGCGGTAGTCGCGCGCTCCTGCTCAGAGGCCTCCGCCCATCCAGGCCCAGACGTAGGACCCGCCGTACGAGCTGTCGTAGGACTGCGCCACGAACACCTCGTCCCGTCCGTCGTCGTCGACGTCCACCAGGCCGACCTGGGTGCCGAAGTAGTCGTGGTCGCCCGCGAACACGACCTCCGCATCCGCCGCGACGTGGCTCCCGTCGCCGACGTCCAGGAAGAGCCAGGACACGCCGGCATCGCCGTAGGTGACGGCCCAGCCCGTGGTCACGCTCGACATGCCCGACCCGGCGAGCAGGTCGACGTTCCCGTCGCCGTCCGCGTCGCCGAGGTCGAGGGTGGCCCCGAGGTAGTCGCGCTCCTCGTCTCCGCAGATCCGGCTGCTGTACACGTCGTCGATCCAGCTGAGGGACTCCGGCACCGAGGTGAGCATGTAGGCGCAGCCCTCCCCGTCGACGTCCACGGTGGCCATGCTGCCCGCCACGACGTCGTCGGTGCCGTCGCCGTCCAGGTCGTGCCCGCCCTCGACCGCCACCCCCAGCATGTCGTCGTCGGTCTCGCCGTAGATGGTGCCGTCGGAGCCGTCGACGCTCGTCCAGCTCGTGAGCGGCCCGTAGAAGAGGTAGAGGCCGCCCCGCTCGCTGCCGCTGCCGTCTTCGTAGGGCGAGCCGAAGACCAGGTCGTCCTGTCCGTCGCCATCGAGGTCGCCAACCCTGGTCAGCGCCCCCGCCTGGCCCACCAGGTCGTCGGGTCCGTCGCCCTCGACCACGGCGATGGCGTCGTCCACGTCGCCCTGTCCGGCGTCCAGCCCGCTGAACACGTAGACCGCCCCGGAGGCGGTGCTCCAGTTGTCGTGCGCCGGCGCGCCGACCAGCAGGTCGCCGTAGCCGTCGCCGTCCAGGTCGCCGGCGCCCGACAAGCCCACGCCGAGGAGCTCGTCGTCCAGCGCATCCCAGCTCGCGCTGGCGACGCTGGAGACCTCACCGGTCACCAGGGGTCCCGACACCAGCCACGCGGTGCCCTGGCCTCCTGCGTCGGTCTCGCGGGCGTACGTGCTGAGCAGCAGGTCGTCGAAGCCGTCGCCCTGCACGTCGCCTACGGCCGCCACGTCCCAGCCGAGGGTGCTGGCCCCGGTCAGCGCAGGAAGGTCCGTGATGGCCCCGTCGGTGGGCGCGCCGTGGAGGAAGTAGACCCCGTCGTCGTAGGGGGAGCCGATCGCCGCCTCGTCCTGCCCGTCTCCGTCGCTGTCCCAGGCGGCGAAGGCGTTGGGGATCGGGCTGCCGCTGTAGCTGCCGTCCGCGTCGTCGGTGGCGAGCTCCGACGTGGGCCAGCTGCACACCGCCAGCTCGTCCTCCTCGGAGCCGTCGCAGTCGTTCACCACGCCGTCCTCGCACACGACCTCGGCCCCGGGCGCCACCGTCGCGTCGCTGTCGTCGCAGTCCTCGGCGTCGGCGTGCCACCCCTCACCGGGCAGGTCGCAGGTCGCGGTCGTGGTGACGGTGCCGCCGTAGCCGTCTCCGTCGTCGTCGCCGTACCAGCTGGACGTGGTCGACGGGTCCACGCTGTCGTCGTCGTCGTCGGCGAGCCCGTCGCAGTCCTCGTCGACGTCCGCGTCGTCGCAGACCTCGGTCGCCCCCGGGCTCAGGGAGGGGTCGTCGTCGTCGCAGTCGGTCCCATCGTCCACCCATCCGGACGGGGCCTCGCAGAGAACCAGGTTTGGGGCCGGGGCGCCGTAGCCGTCGCCGTCCAGGTCGGCGTACCAGGTCGTGGCGGTCGCGAGGTCGACGCCGCTGTCGGCGTCGTCGGCCAGCCCGTTGCAGTCCTCGTCGGTGCCGGAGGCGTCGCAGACCTCGGACGCGGCCGGGCTCACGTCGCCGTCGCCGTCGTCGCAGTCCGTCGCGTCGTGGGTGTACGTCGCCTCCGTGCTGCTGGGGTCTCCGCACGCCTGGAGGCTGGAATCGGCGTCCCCATAGCCGTCCAGGTCGCCGTCCAGGTACCAGGCCGTGCCCGTCGTGAGATCGACATCGGTGTCCTCGTCGTCGCTCGTCCCGTCGCAGTCCTCGTCGACGTCCTCGTCGTCGCAGACCTCGGTCGCAGTGGGGCTCACCGCGGCGTCGCCGTCGTCGCAGTCCGTCGCGCTCGAGGCCCACCCGGAGCCGGGAGGGTCGCAGGCAACCGCAGACGTGACCGGGTCGCCGTGGCCGTCGGCGTCCGCGTCGGCGTACCACCTCGACAGCGTGCCCGCGTCGACTCCGGGGTCGTCGTCGTCGCTGGCGCCGTCGCAGTCCTCGTCCACGTCGTCGTCGTCGCAGACCTCCGTCGCGCCGGGGTTCACGCCGGCGTCCCCGTCGTCGCAGTCGGTGCCGTCGACGGTGTAGGCCGTCGAGGGCCCACTCGGGTCGTCGCAGGCCGCGACGGTGGTGTCGGCGTCCCCGTAGCTGTCTCCATCGTTGTCCAGGTGCCAGGTCGTGGTCGTCGAGGCGTCGACTCCAGGGTCGTCGTCGTCGCTGGCGCCGTCGCAGTCCTCGTCCACGTCGTCGTCGTCGCAGACCTCCGTCGCGGCGGGGTTGACCTCGGCCTCGTCGTCGTCGCAGTCCGTCGCGCTCGAGGTCCAGCCCGAGCCGGGGAGGTCGCAGGCCTCGGTGGTCGCGGTGGGGTCGCCGTGTCCGTCGCCGTCGCCGTCGGCATGCCAGGTCGAGCGGGTGGTCGCGTCCACCCCCTCGTCGGCGTCGTCCGCCGCGCCGTCACAGTCCTCGTCCACGTCGGCGTCGTCGCACACCTCCTGGGCGTCGGGGTGCACGGCGGGGTCCGTGTCGTCGCAGTCGCCGGTCGCCTCGACGTAGGCCACGGCTTCGGTGCTGGGGTCGCCGCAGGCTTCTGTGGCCGCGGTGGCGTCGTCGCCGTGCCCGTCGCGGTCGTAGTCCAGGTACCAGGCGCTGGTCTCGGAGACGCCGGGGTCATCGTCGTCACAGTCCTCGTCGGCCGAGACGCCGTCACCGTCCGCGTCGGGCGGGGAGGTGTCGGCCGGCGGCGCGGTGTCCGCCGGAGGAGAGGTGTCGGCGGGCGCTTCGCTGTCCTGCTTCGGGCCGGTGCAGGCGAGGAGCAGGGCGGCGGCGATGGGGCTCATGACGCGTCCGGGCGTGGGGCTCACCCTGGATCACAGGATCCCGTCGGAAAGTGCGCAAACCTCAACCGGAGAGCGCGCGCATCAACCACGCGCGTGCGAAGCGCCAGTCGCTGTTCACGGTCCTGGTCGAGACCGCGAGGACCCGCGCCGTCTCGGCCACGGTCAGGCCCCCGAAGACCCTGAGCTGCACCACCTCGGCGCAGCGCGGGTCGAGCTGCTCGAGCTCGGCGAGTGCCGCGTGCAGGGTGAGCAGGTCGACGGGCTCGCCGGCTCGATCGCCGGGCAGGCCGGCGAGGGTGGTCTGGCGCCAGCCCCCGCCTCGCTTGTCCGCCTGGAGGGCCTCGGCGTGGTTGACGAGGATCTGGCGCATGGCCTTCGCGGCGACCGCGAGGAAGTGGCTCCGCGACTCGAAGGCCATGCCCGAGCGCTCCAGCTTCAGCCAGGCCTCGTGCAGGAGCACCGTGGGCTGCAGCACGGCCTCGGTGCGTCGGGAGAGCACCCCTGCGGCGATGGAGCGCAGCAGCGCGTAGGTCTCGGGGTCGAGCTGCGAGCTCATGGCGGCTCGCCCAGCTGCCCGGCGCGTTCCGCGGCCGCGGTCCCCACCCGGTCGGGAACCCAGGCCCGCTGGAGGTGGAGTGCACGGGCCTGGTGCACGAGTCCCTGCACGGCCAGGTCCTCGACACGCTCCCACAGCCGCCGCTCCCGCAGGCTGATCAGGGACGGTGCGTGCACCCGTGGAGTCGGGGAGAGCTCCACCCCCTGGCGCTCGGCCTCCGCGAGCACGAGGGAGAGCGACGTCTCGGGCTGATCGGCGTGCAGGTAGGCGGTGGCGAGAGCGTCGAGGCGCCCCTCACCGTGCTGCCGCGAGGCCCACCACACCCAGGCGCGTGCCAGTGTCGGATCCCCCTGGAGCACGGGGAAGCGAACGAGCGACAGGAAGCGCTGCTCGAGCTCGTCGTCCGGGAGGTCGGCGGCGTGCTCCCGCACCAGCTCGAGGCTGCCCTGCGCCCCGCTCACGTAGCCGTCGCGGATGGTCATCAGCACGCTGACCACGAGCACGGGGGCCGTCACGGCCGCGATCGAGGCCAGCACGAGCGCCCGCCGGTGCCGGCGGATCATCGGCCCCAGCCACGCGAGCCGCACGCCCTCGCGTGCCATCACCGTGTGGGCGGCGCGGTACCGTCGGAGGTCGTCGGCCAGGGCGGCTGCATCGGCGTAGCGGCGGCTCCGGTCCGGGGCGCGCGCCTTGTCCAGCACAGCGTCGAGATCGACGGGGAGCTTCGGGCCCAACAGCTCGCGGCCCAGGGCGCCCAGCGAGAAGACGTCCCCCCGGGTGCCGACCCGCGATCCGGCGATCTGTTCGGGCGCCGCGTAGCCCGGGGTGCCGGAGCCCGCGGGGCCCGCGTCCGCTCGGAGGCTGGAGATGCCGAAGTCCAGCACGCGGGCGTGGCCGTCGTCGCCGACCAGGAGGTTCGCGGGCTTCAGGTCCCGGTGCACCACCCCTGCGGTGTGGGCGACGGCCACCGCGTCGGTCACTTCGAGCAGCAGCTCGAGGCGTCCGGATCGTTCGCGCTCCCTCGCCACCTCGAGCAGTGGCCGGCCGGCTACCAGCTCCATGACGAGCACGGGTCGGCTGTCGTGCTCGACGACGCCGTGCACCTGGGGGATGCCCGCGTGGCGTACCTCGGCCATCGCCTGCACCTCGCGGCGCAGGAGCCGGCGGCGCTCCGGGGTGTCCAGATGCCGAGGCAGGGTCTTGAGCGCGACGCGGCGACGCGGTGCGCTCTGCTGGGCCTCGTAGACCACGCCCATGCCGCCGCGGCCCAGCTCGCGGAGCACGCGGAAGCCGGCGATGGTGTCCGGGATCGGCTCGGCGGGTTCGAGGCCGCTGCCGTCGGCGGCGACCAGGAGCTGCAGGAGCCGCTCGCGGAGTCCGGTGTCCAGCTCGAGGCGGTGGAGCTCGGCCGCACGCTCGGCCGACGAGAGGTCGACGACGCGTTCGAAGATCGCGCGGAGCTGGTGGTAGGCGGCCGGGTCCACGGTGCGAGGCTACGCTGGACGGGTGTTGCCGAGCACCCCGTCCGCGGTGCACCGGCTCCCAGAGCCGGAGCTCAGCCTGCTCGTGCGGCGCCCACGTCGGGTGACGGCAACGGGCGCGGACGTGCAGTGGATCGCCGCAGCCCTCGCCGGCCCGCCCACGCGCGGGGCGGTGGTCGGTGGCGTGGTTGCGTGGGTGTCGGATGCGGCAGGGTCGTGTCGACGCGGTGCAGCGGCGACCGTCGAGGACGAGCGCCGCAGGGAGGTAGCGCGCCCGAGCTGGCGCGAGCCCGGGGCTTCTGCGGGTGCGGAGCGCCCCGCAAGCCACGCTGGCGAGCCCGGAGCGGTCGGGAAACCACGTTTCGGGCCCTCAGCAGGCCGTGTCGGCGCGAAACAGGCCCCGGACAAGGCGTCGACGGCGTCTCGATCAGGAGAAACGTGGCTTCCCTGGCCTTCCCAGCCACAGAGCGTGGGTTCCAGTGCCTTCCGAGCGGGGTCGGTGGTCGGAGCGCCCGCGACCACGATCGTGGGCTGCCCCCCCGGTGACGGCGAGGTCCGGAGCGCCCGCGCAACGGGGCTGCGAGGCCCCGCTCCCAGTGGTGTGGGCCAGAGAGGCGAGAGCGTGCGGACCGCGGAGCGGGGCGCGTACGCCAGCCGGGTCGGCCGCTTGGACTTCGCACGGTAGCCTGGCGCCACGCGTTCCTCACGACCGGAGCACCTGATGATCTTGTTGTTGACCGTCTCCCTGATCGGCCAGGCCCATGCCAAGTGCAAGGTGGAGAGCAGCACGGACCCGTTCACGGGTGTGGCCCGTGCGGCGACCTCGTCGAGCGTCGGCAACAGCGTGTTCGGCGAGCTGCGCATCGAACGGACCGACGCGGTGTCCTCCAGCTGCCGCTGGTGGCGTGGGAGAAGACCGAAGCGGGCATCGCGGCTGGGGCCAGCGCCTGGATCGCCCTGGAAGGTGCTGCGGTGATCGAGTTGGTCGCGAGCGAGGCGGCCGCCCCCGCCGTCGACCTCTACAGCGACCGTGTGGTCACCCGCTGGCACCTCGCGGCGGCGCTCGGACGGAGCAGCTGGCCTCGCTGGCCACCGCCCAGGCCACGGCGGTCAAGGTCGACATCAGCGGCGACCACCAGACCTTCGCCGTGGACAACGGCGTGGGGAAGAAGATCGCCAAGGTTGAAGACACCCAGCAAGGTGACGTTGCCCACCACGCTGCAGGCCAGGAAGGCCTTGCGGTGCTCGGGCCGGCGGACCATGCCGAGCCCGCAGCCGTAGTCCAGGACCACGGAGAAGGCGAGCAGCCCGACCCACCAGGGATGCACCCAGCCGTAGAACAGGGCGCTGGCGGCCACGAGCAACAGGTTCCGGCCGCGGCGCCCGAGGAGCGCGTAGAGCGCCAGGACCGCCGTCACGAAGGCCGGGTACGCGGGGTCGACGAAGCTCACGGGGCGGGACGTCCTGCCCTGAGTGGGCGCTCCAGGCCTGGACCGGCGATGGACACCTCCGTTCCCTGCCTACCCGCTCAGCCGCTCGCAACGCCACGCGATCGCGCGTCGCAGCTTGTGCAGCCGACGGCCGTCGAAGGGCAGCCGCTCCAGATCGCCGAGCCAGCTCGGGACCGCCCGCAGGAGCTCGTCGAGCACGCGCTCCGTCGCCTTGTCCGGCAGCCCGAGGTGCCTCCCCAGCGCCAGGAGCTGGCGGCGCCCGATGTCTTCGCGACGACGACCGTCGATCGGCAGCGCCATCGTCGTGTCCCCGTAGAGCCAGGTGCAGGGCAGGTCGTAGGCCGGGGTCACCCGCCACTCCCCGCCTCGTCGGAGGAGCGAGAAGTTCTTGGCGTGGGCGTCCCCGTTGCAGCTCAGGTACGCGAAGGCGAGCTGGCGCAGGAGCTCGCGACCCGCCACCAGCGGAGCGCGCGTCGCCGCGGCGAGCGCCTCGAAGAGCTCCTCGGTGCTCACCCGGTACTTGTCCGCTGGGTAGCGCCCGAGGATCTGGCAGCCGTCTTCCTGGGCCAGCCGCTGGGAGGCCTCCGTCCCGTGCCCCCGGTCGAAGCGCTCCACGAGCAAGCCCGCACGGCGTGCTCCGTCGCGGATCACCTCGACCCGCGCCGTGGGCAGGCCGCTCCGCTGGGCCGCGCCGTAGAAGAAGGCCTCGTTCTCCACGAGGTGGGGGTACTCCGGTGGGTCCAGCTTCAGGATCGCGCTGCGTCCACGCCAGGTGACGGGGAGCGAGATCATCCGTCCCGACACCTTGTCCTGCACGCCGGGGAGCCCCACCGTGTCCTCGGGATCCCGCGCCACTGCACGCGCGAAGAGCGAGCGGAAGTCCAGCGGACCCTCCACCGGCGCTGGCGGCGGCGGGAGCGGCGCGGCCGCCGCGATCACCCGGACATCGCCGATGGCGTCGTGCCCGACCGCCAACAAGAGCGACAGCTCGTCGTCCGCAGAGGTCTTGATCGCCGAGCGGAGCGCCGTGAGCCGACGGCCCTCGGGGAGGAGGCCGGCGAAGAAGGGCGGTGCGGCGCCGCCGCTCGTCTCGACCACCGAGCCCAAGGGGAGCGTGGTCGCGACCGGAGGGCCGCCGTAGCCCGGGAGGTACGCGAAGTGCAGACCTCCAGCTCGGCGCTGGAGCGAGGCCGCGTGGACCTCACCCTTGTAGACCTCGGCCCGCTCGACCGAGGGGATCGCCTGCAGCCAGCTCATCGGGACACCAGGCCACCTGCGCCGCGCACGAGCTCCAGCCGGAGTCCCAGCACCTCGAGGACCTCGACCAGCTTGTCCAGGCGCAGCGTCGGCTTGCCGGCCTCGATCGCATGCACCAGGCGCGTGGAGCAACCCGCGAGCTCCGCGAGCTCCACCTGCTTCAGGTCCAGCTCCCGCCGCCGCGAGCGCACTGCCTGGCCGAGCTCCGTGAATGCACGATCTTGCATCGGTTCAGCCTACGTCTGCTGCCGCGGGCCGTCAATCTACCATTGATGCACGATCGTGCATGTAGCGACTCCAGCGCGGGCACCAAGCATGGGGCGCGGCGCTGGTCTGCACGATCGTGCAGACCCGCTGCGACCTTCGCAGTGGCTTCCGTCTTCGACGCGGGCGACCCTGCGGAGCTCGAGCTACCGCCCCTCTTCTTCCTGCGCCCGCTTCAACCCCTCCCGCAGCGCGGCGCTGATCGCGCGGCGCCCGTTCAGGTCGGACTCCTTCGTCGCCGGCGTGTTCCGAGGCTTGTCGAAGCCTCGCTTGTCTGGGTAGCGGGGGGCTTTCGGGTCCATCTTCGGTCCCTCGGTGTGGAGCGTTCGTGCGCAAGCTCACGATACATCTCCCTCGTGGGGGAGACAAGCGCGGTACGCTCAGAGCTGTCAAAGCCTCGTGAGGTCGCTTGCGCGTCATCCTGATCAACCCGCCGCTCGACTCCGTCCTGCGGGACGGTCACGTCAACCCGGTCACCAGCTACCTCTTCTACAACTCCCACCCGCTGGGCATCCTGTACCTGGCGGCGGTGCTGGAGCGCATGGGGGAAACGGTCGCGGTGCTCGACGCCGCCGCCGAGAAGCTCGACATCCCGGCCACCGTGCGCCGCTGCGAGCAGTTCGAGGCCGACATCATCGGCATCGGCTCCAACACGGTGGTGTTCGAGGGCGCCAAGGATCTCGCCCGCGCGCTCAAGGGCGCGATGCCCAGCACCAAGGTCGTGCTCGGCGGCTACCACGTCACCCTCATGCCGCACGAGGCGATGGCCGAGCCCGCGTTCGACGTGGGCATCATCCACGAAGGCGAGCACTCCCTCGCCGAGTACGTGGAGCACTGCAAGGGCCTGCGCAGCCTGGAGTCGATCGAAGGGATCGTCTACAACACCCCCGAAGGCCTGCACTTCACGCCGCCGCGCAAGAAGTTCCGCAAGCTCGATCAGCTGCCCTGGCCCGCCCGCCACCTGGTCCCGCCCGACCTCTACAAGCCGGTCCCGGTCGACGAGCACGGCACCCCCAAGTTCGCGATGATCACCAGCCGGGGCTGCCCACATGCGTGCGGCTTCTGCCAGAAGTCGAACTCGGGCTACCGCAGCCGGAACCACATCGACATCGTCGACGAGATGGAGCACCTGCTCCGCGACTTCGGCGCCCACGACATCGCCATCGTCGACTCCCTGTTCTGCGCCAACAAGCGCCGGGTGATGAAGGTCTGTGACGAGATCATCCGCCGCGGCCTGCACAAGCACTTCTCCTGGACCTGCTCGAGCCGCGTCGAGGTGGTCGACAAGGAGATGCTCCAGCGCATGAAGGACGCCGGCTGCTGGCGCACGCGCTTCGGCATCGAGTCCGGCAGCGACCGGGTGTTGGACTTCATCTCCAAGGGCATCACGAAGGAGAAGATCCGCAACGCCATCACCTGGGCCGACGAGGTGGGCCTGCGTCCGAAGGCCTTCCTGATGGTCGGCCACATGCCCGACACCCCCGAGACCATCCGCGAGACCATCGACTTCGCCAAGTCCATCCCGCTGCACGACGTCACCGTGCAGATCAACACGCTCTTGCCCAAGACCCCCCAGATGGAGATCTGGGAGCGCGAAGGGGAGAAGTGGGGCCGGGTGATCAACAAGACCACCGACGAGAAGAGCTTCTGGGAGCCCACCTTCGTGCCGTGGGGCATGGAAGGCGCCGATCTGGTCGAGGCCCACCGCACCTTCTACCGGGAATTCTACTACCGGCCGGTCACCATCGCGCGGCACCTCGAGACCCTCGAGAGCTGGCGCGACGTGGGCAAGTACGTGCAGGCCTTCAACCTCTTCTCGTTCCTCTTCTACGACGCCGAGAAGCCCGGCAAGAAGTTCCTGAAGAACCTCGCGTCCAGCTTCCGCGGCACCCGCACCAGCGCCGTGGCGGAGGCGGCCGCGAAGTAGCGCGGTAGGGTTCCCCCCATGGTGGAACACCCGAGAAGCTGGCGAGAGCTCGCGCCTCTGTGGCCCGAGGTCGAAGACGAGGCGTGGCGCCCCGAGCGGGGGCTCCGGGTGCTCGTGGGCATGCCGCCCGAGGACTTCTTCGCGCGCACCTTCTTCCACGATGGGCTCAAGGCCTTCGTCGTCTCGCTGCTGGAACGCCTCGACGGTCTGGGCGCGCAGGCGGTCTTCCGGCTCGGCGATGCCGAGGGCAGCGGCCGCACCCATGCACTGGCCACGCTGATCCAGCTCCTGCGTTGCCAGCGCCCGGACAGCCACCGGGGCGTGCTCGAGGTGCTGCTCGAGTCCGGGCTCTCCGAGCCTCCCGCGGCCCGGCTGCGGGTGGTCGACGGGCGGCGGACCACCCCGCACGACTGCGTGAGCCCGTCGGAGGACCCGCGGCCTCAGTTGCTGCTCGTGGTGCACGCCGAGGCGTGGGACGACGACGGGGTGGCCGTGGTCGAGGCGGCGCTGGTGCCCGATGGGCGCAGCGCCCTGGTGCTGGACGGACAACCGTGCGCGAACGGCGAGCCCTGGGCGCCACCCGCCGGCGTCGGCCTGCTGAGCCTCGTGCAGACCCGGCTGTTCCGATCCCCGGGCCCCGACGAGCGCGTGGCGGTCCACCGGGCCGCGATGGCCCAGACCGTGGGCCGGAGCAAGGCGCTGCGGGCCCGCTTCCTCGCGGCCTGGCCGCTGGAGCCTGCGGTCATCGACAAGGCGGTGGCGTTCGTGCCGTCGCTCGCGGGCGCTCTGCACGTGGTCGCACGGGCCGCGCGGGTCGCGCCGGACGGGCCGATGATCGTGGCGCCGCCGGTGGCGAAGGCCGCGGGCACGATGGGGCCCGACGACCCCACGCGCAAGCGGCTTCGGGCGGCGTTGTTGGCCCTGGTCGTCGCCGGCGAGCCGCAGCCCTTCGGCCGGGTGGTGATCGCGCCAACCGGTCCCGGCGACGTGCCCGACACGCCTGCGCTCACGCTGGTCGCGCTCTTCCCCGGCGGGCCGGGGGGCGACGTGCAGAAGCAGGCCGCGGCTGTGCTGGCCTTCGGGCCGAGCGACTCGCGCCGGCGCTTCCGAAACTCGGTGCTGTTCGTCACCACGCCGGACCGCGTGGTGGAGGGCCTGCTCGACGGCCTGCAGAAGGTGCTCACGGCGCGGAAGTCCCTGGAGGGTCACCGGGCCACCATGGAGTCGGCGCGCTTGAAGGCGCTGGAGGCGGCCCTCGTGAGCGCCGGGCAGGAGCTCGCTGTCCGGGTGGGCGCTTGCTGGAGCGACCTGCTGGTCCCGGTCGGGGGCGACCGGGCTGCCTGGGTGACGCAGCGCCTGCCCGCGGAAGGCTCGATGGTCGAGCGCGCCTGGGAGGCTGCGCTCCACTGCGGGGCGGTCCGCACGCACATCGGCGGGGCGGAGCTCGTGGAGGTGCTGGAGGCCCGTGCCTGGTCGGTGCGCGACCACCTCACCGTGGTGGACGTGCAGCTGGTCCTGGCGAGCGCGCTGGGCACCCCGCGACCCGCGAACGACGCTGCCCTCGCGAGCGGGCTCGAGGGGGCGGTGCGCGAGGGTCCGCTGATCGCGCTCGCCTCGCGGTACAGCAGGAGCCGGCGGGTCTACGAGAACCTGCGCCTGCCCCTGCCCGACGAGCTCCCGCTCGACGAGCACGTGTTGCTGGTCAGCCGGGACACGGCCCGCCGGTACGGGGTCTGACCCCGAGGGCGGGGCCTCCGCTCAGCAGCGATCGCCCACGCCGTTCCGCGACACGGGCTTCGCCGACCCCGGCGCGGCCGAGCTGGCCCAGCAGGCGCTGGCGGAGTGCGATCGGCGGGGGTGGTCGGAGCTCTCGAGCACCTGCCGAGAGCTCGCCATCGCCCGGTGGCGGGCGGTCGAGAAGCCGAGCGGGCCGTGGCGCTGGTGCGCTCAGCGGGGCACCGTCTCGTCCAGGGCCGGCGCCCGCGAAGGCGCGCGGGGCACGCGCGCGCCCGGCACTCGATCATGTGAGCCAGGGGGCTCAGGGCAGGAGCGGCTCGCAGGCCTCCGCGATCAGCTCCGCGAGCACGGCATAGCCGGCCTCGCTCGGGTGCACGGCGTCGTTCATCAGCGGGTCGCCCGGCAGCCCCCGCGGGCGCGAGCCCTGCTCGAAGGCCGGCCACGGGTCCACGTAGCTCGCACCCACCGCCAGGGCCGCGCGCTCGACCACTGCCCGGAAGTCCCGCGCGGCCCAGGTCGCGCCGGTCGTGGGCACCAGCTCATGGGCCGCCTGGAGGTGCTCGATCGCGGCCTCGGGGTCCCGCTCCCGGAGCGCCCTCCGCCCCGCCGCCCAGCGGAGGTGGGCGTAGCTCGGGTCCAACGCCAGGGCCGCGTCGACGTCGCGGGTGTTGCCCACCTTCGCTCCGGCGAGGTGCCGCTCGAAGCTGGCGAGCGCTTGCTCGTCCAGCGGGAACCAGTGGAGGCTGTCGCCGGGCGGATCGACCGCGCGCGACACCGGCGCGACCACCACCAGCTTCGGCGTGAGCTTCGCGATGCGCGCCACGCTCTCCGCGAAGCGCGCCTCGAGCACGGCGCGCGCGCGCTGCTCGGCGGCCACCTCCGCGGCGCGGGCGTCGGCGGTGTCCGGCACCGGGCGCACCCGCCAGTCGCCGCCGGCCTGGTCGCCGGGGTTCCTCCAGGAGGGGCGGTCGAGCTCTGGCGGATCGAAGCGCCTCCAGGCCAGGTGTCCGAGCCGGCCCAGGTAGAGGGCGTCGCCCATCCGCCGCAGGGCGCGCAACCCGGGACCGGCGAGCTCGGCGGCGTCGGCGACCTCGAAGTAGGCGTGGTCGTTGTGCCCGGCGTAGAGCACCTGCAGGTCGGCGTCGATCCACGTGGACAGCCGCTCCGCGAGCTGGCGGACCTGCACGCTGTCGTGCCCGCCCACCCCCGCGTTGATCACCTCCACGTCGTGGCCCCGCTCGCGCAGCGTGCGCTCGAGCTGGCGCGGCCAGCTGGCGCCGTCGGGGGCGCCGAAGCCCTGGGTGGAGCTGCCGCCGAGCGCCAGGATCCGCACGCGCCCCGCGGGGGTGGCGCAGCGGAAGCTCTGCGGCTCGATCACGCGGTCGTCCTCGACCCGCAGCCCCTGGCTGAGGCTCGGCAAGGTGATGCAGCGCGCGCCGTCCTGGACGAACAAGCGCTCGATCGGCCGGTGCTTCTCTTCGATTCCGAGCAGGCCGTGATCGCGGTTCCACGTGGCGCGGTCCGGCAGGTCCCAGGGGCCGAGCCTCAGCACCCCCTCGAGGAGCGCGAAGGGCGCCAGGCCCAGCGCCACCGCACCCAGGCGCACGAGCACGGATCTCGGGCGGGACATCGCGCTGACGGTACCGTGCCGGGATGCTGCTTGTCTCGCTCCTGGCGTGCGAACCGGCGATCGTTCGACCTCGGCCGACGCGAGCCACGTTGCACCTCGAGGGAGGGGCGAGCACCATGCCCTGGCGCTGGACCCGCCAGGTCGCCGTGGCGGAGTTCGACCTGGCCTTCGCGCTGCCGGACGAGCTCGTCGGCGGCGGGAGCCGGCTCGTGCTCGAGGGGCTCTCGTGGCGTGCCACGGTCACCGTCAACGGCACGGAGCTGCCCTCGGTGGAGGGCTGGGAGGCTCCCGTCCGGGTCCCCGTGGGCGCGTACCTCCTGGCTGGCGACAACCTCCTGCACGTGCGGATCGAGGCCCCGGTCGAGGCGATCCCCAAGGCGCTCGTCGGCGGGGCGAGGGAAGCGCTCCGGCCGCTGGCCACACCGCCCCGGCTGGAGCTCATGCCCGCGCTGCACGTCGAGGCTGTGGAGCTCCGGCTGCGCGACGGCCAGGTGAGCGCGTCGGTCATGGCCACGGGCGGTGCCAGCGTCGAGCTGCTCGTGGCGCGGGACGGCGAGGTCCTTCAGCGCCTGGGCACGGCGGCGCTCGTCGACGGGAGCGCCGAGCTGGGCCCGGTCGCCTGGCGGCAGGCGGTCTGGGGACCCCGGGAGGCCGCGGGGCTCTACCAGGTCGTGGCGCTGCTGCGCGACGAGGAGGGTCGCGTGCTGGATCGGGCCGCCCAGGTCACCGGGGTGCGCGAGCTCCTGATCGCCGAGCGCACCTTGGTGCTCAACCAGGAGCCCACGCTGCTGCTGGGCCCGATGCTCGACCCGTACCGGGGGGCGGACCTCGCCTTCGAGGTGCTGGGCGAGCTGGGGCTCAACCTGGTCAACGTGCACGGCTACCCCCTGACCGCGGAGACCCTGGAACGGGCCGACGAGCTGGGCGTCGGGGTCGGGGTCACGCCGCGGTGTGACGGACAGCACAAGCTCAGCGAGCGGGACGACTGGCGCTACCGGAAGCGCCTGCGGGTGGCCGACGAGCGCCTGCTCGCCGGCGCGTCGGGGCACCCCTCGCTGGTGGCCTGGGTGCACGAGGGACCGTGGCTCAGCTCGCCGCTTCGCTACCGGCGCGCGGGCACGGACGCGGTGGTCGTGGGCGTCGACCTGCCCGGCGTCTCGGGCTCTCTCGACGGCGTGCGGGGCCGCGAGCCGCCGCTGTGGCTGGTCGAGCTCGCGGCGCCGATGGACGGACACCTGGCCAGCCAGGACCTCATGGCGTCCTACCTGGCGTTGCTCGACCAGGGCGTGCTGGGTGGCGTGGCCATGGGCGTCCCGGAACAAGGCGACGTCGAGGGCCTCCTGTCCGTGATGCGCACCTTGCCCGAGCACGTCAGCCTGCTCGCTCCGGTGGACGATCGGCGCGCTCACGCCCGCGTCGCCGTCCGGGGCACACCGCGCAGCACGGTGTGGCTGGAGGGGGGCTGGGCCGACCCGGTCGGCGCGGTGCTCGATCGCCACGGCGAGGGCCTGCTCACCACCTGGTACGAGGGCGAGGCCGTGCTGGTGGCCGGCGGCAGCCGTGCGGAGCTGGCCGTGTCCGCGGGCACCTGGTCGCGGCGGCAGTGGCGCGGCGAGGTGACCGAGGTGGTGCTCGCCGTAGGCGCCGCTCCCTGACGCGCTTCCTGTACGAGGACCCCGCGCGACCCGTCAGCGCGCCGGACGCTCCGGCGCCGAGTCCGTCACGACTCGGCGACGCAGCACGATCACCGCCCAGGCCAGCCCCGCGAGGGCGGCCGACAGCAGCCCACCGACCACGGGTCCCGGAGCGCTCGCCACGTTCGGCAGGAGCATGGTCTCCTTCACCGGGTAGGTCCACCACTGGCGGATCGGGGCATAGGCCCAGTCCCAGCGCAGCAGGTCGAAGAAGGCCTCGCCGCTGGTCAGGGTGTAGGCCCGCACCCACTGGTAGTAGTCGTGGGGCTCCACCATCAGGCCCGGCAGGGAGGTGGCCACCAGGCCGACCAGCGCCGCGAGCCGCGCCTGGGGTCCCAGGCCGTCGAAGGAGAAGGCCGCCAGGAGCGGGAGGGCGGGCACGAGCAGGCGCGGACCGTAGCACCAGCCGCCTTCCCAGCCCCACCAGCGGCAGTAGAGCGCGAGCAGCGCGGCGAGCGAGCCCACCGCATAGAGCGCGAGGGCGCGGGGCAGGCGCGGCAGGGCGAAGAGCCCGAGCACCGCCGCTGGAGCGTAGATCACGAGTCCGCGCCCGGGGCTGAGCAGCAGGCCCACGAGCCCCACACCGACCGGGGTGGAGAAGCGCCCGAGCTCGTCGCCGTAGCCCGACTCCAGCGGCGTGCCGAAGCGCACGGCGTTGTAGGCGAGCGCGACGCCCAGAAACGGCAGCCCTCCGAGCACCACCCGGACGAGGGCCGCGCGCCCGCCGGGCGCGACCAGGGCCAGCGCGGGCAGCGCGAGCACCGCCATGGCAGGCTTCACCAGGAAGGCCGCGCCGAGGGCGGCCCCCACGAGCACGTAGCGTCGGCGGCGGGCGGCCAGGGCGGCGCCGACCACGAAGGGGCACAGGAGCGCTTCGGACCAGCCCTCGTGCCCGTAGACGAGCAGGGGCGACGCCAGGCTCGCGAGCAGCGCCGCCCCGAGGGCCGCGGGCGGCGCCCGCCCGAGCCCCAACGCGAGCAGGTAGGCGAAGGCCGCGGTGGCCGCGGCCGCGGCGGCGCTCGTCCAACCGAACATCCAGGCCGACAGCGCCTGCTCGAAGTCGTTCCCGCCCGTGCCGTACCAGAGCCGCCGGAAGGAGCGGTCGTCGTGCGCGGCGGCGGGGAGGGCGGCCCAGCTGACCGGGCCCTCGACCGTGGCGCCTGTCGCGAACACCCCGCGCTCGCCCTCGCTGTGGAGCGGGCCGAGGGCTCGCGCTGCCAGCACGAAGGGCGCGCCGGCGACCGCGTGTCCGAGCCCGAAGCGGCTGTAGACCCGCCCGTGCTCGTCCGGGAGCCCGTACAGCGCCTCCGTCCCAGGGAGCGGATCGAAGGCCAGGCGCCCCTCCAGCAGCGCCTCGGCGTTGCGCCACTGGACCGTGGCGTCGGGCTCGTAGAGGTGGCCGCCGCCCAGCAGCACGTGCAGGCAGAACACGGCCACCGCGAGCGGCCAGGCCACGCCGCGGCGGGCTACCGGCGCTCCCTGCGGATCATGTACTTGAGCGCGCTCCAGGTCGCGTCGACCGCGCAGACCTTCACGTCGACCAGGTCGCCGAACGCGTCGGCGCGGTGCAGCAGCGCCTTGTCGAGGTCGCAGGCGAGCCCGCTCGACTTCTTCGGCCAGCTCAGCCACACCTGGCCCTTGCGGTCGATGCGCTCCGAGCACAGGCGCATCGCGGGCACGACCACGGCCGCCTCGGCGCCGAACAGGTGCACGTGCTCTGCTCCCGCCGGAATGTCGCGCGCGTGGGCCAGCTCGACCACCTCGAAGCCGTGCTCGCGCAGGTAGGGCGCGAAGCCCTGGGGCGCGCCGATGGTGAACACCGCGCGGTCCGGCTTGCAGCCGAGCTTCGCGTGCAGCGGGGTCTTGCTGTAGCCAGCGTCGAAGGCCACGGACACCTCCCTGCGGGATGTCGGGACAGCTCCATAGCCGCCCCAGGAGCCCAGGATCCGAAAACTTTCTGGCGATCCCTCCAGAGTGTGTATATGGGAAAGCACACCAACACACCTATGCGAGGATCGTGCTCCCCCTCCAGCTCAGCGACACCAGCGGCGTGCCCTTCTACCGGCAGCTCGTGGACCAGTTCGCCGAGCTGGTGGGCAGCGGCACCCTCGCGCCAGGAGACCCGCTGCCGAGCGTGCGCAAGCTCTCCGGGCAGCTCTTCGTCTCGCTGATCACCGTCCGGCGGGCCTACGCCGAGCTCCAGCACGCCGGGCTCGTCGTGCGTCGCCAGGGGCAGGGCACCTTCGTGGCCGAGGGCGTGGCGCAGGCCAGCGCCGCCCAGGCCCGGGCCGAGGCCGAAGCCACCCTCCGCGCGGCGGTCACCAAGGCCCGGCAGCTCGGCATGCACGATCGCGAACAGGCCGCCCTCTGCGCCACCCTCTGGGAGGTCGAATGAGTCCTCAGATCGCCCACCTTCGAACCACGCTGCGGGGCTGGTGGCAGCGCGAGCCCGGCCCGGCGCTCCTGGGACTCGGGTACGGGCTCGTGTCGCTCCGGTCGTTCGGCGCCGACGAGGTCGACGAGATGGAGATGGTGGTGGCCCGCGCGCTGATCCATGGCACCTTCGGGATCGCGCTGATCTCGGTGCTCGCGGCTCCCGATCGACGTGGCGTCTGCGCGTCCCCGATCGCCCATCCGGCCCTCCCGCTCACCTGGCGGCGACGGCTCGTCGCCGAGCTGGCCGCACTCGCGGCAGGTCTCGGCGTCATCGTCGCAGCGCTGTTGGCGCTGGGCGTGGCCGACCCGGCGCCGCTCTTGCACGGCTGGCTGGTCATGGTCGCCGTGGCGCCTCTCTGGGCGCGCTGGCGCGGCCAGGGGTTGCTCGGCGAGAGCGTCGGGGTGCTCATCGCCGCGGCGGTGGCCGTCGGCGCCGGCGTGGCGGAGCTGCGGTCCCCGGGTCTCGGCTCGGCCCTCGCTGCGGCCGTCTTTGCCCTCGCGCTGGCCTTGCCCCCCTGGACCCCGCCGGCAGTCCCCCAGCGGACCGCCGTCCCGGTGCTGAGGTGGCGTCCCGGGCTGTCGGGCGTCGCACGGCTCAGGCGCGACTGGCTGCGTGGCCTCGGCGCGGCCGGGGCGGTGCTGGCCCTGGCGCTCGGCTTCGCCCTGAGCGTGCGCGTCAGCCGCGTCGAGGATCTCGTCGCCACGGTCGCCTTCTGCGGCGTCGGGCTCGCCCTCGCGGTCGGCATCGGCATGCCCTTTGCCACCATGCTGCAGAGCGTCGGCCGCCCGGGTCGGTCCGCGTGGATGTGGCTCCCCGTGCCCCGCGCTCGCGTAGCCCGCGGCCTCTATGTCCACGGTGCTGTGGTCGCCCTCGGCGTGCCGCTGGTGCTCGGCGCCCTCACCGGCGTCGCGTCGCTGCCGGGCTTCGTGATCGCGCTGTTGTGGGTGGGCTGGGTCGCGGCGGCCTACACCTGGCTGATGACCGGGCACCTCGTGCAAGCCACGGCGCTGTTGGTGGTGGCGCTCGTGCTGGCGTCCGCCGGCATCGTGCTGCACCGGCACCAGCCGGAGTGGTTCCACGAGGGCGTGTGGCTCGCGCTGGCCAGCCTGGGCCCCGCAGCCGCCCTGCCCCTGCTCGTCCCGGCCCGGAGGCCCCATGAGTGAGTTGATCTCGGTGTCCGAGCTCCGCGTTCGCCGCGGCGCCTTCCAGCTCCACGTGCCGTCCTGGTCGGTGCCGGCCGGCTGCGTGGTCGGCGTCGTCGGGCCGAACGGGGCGGGGAAGACCACCCTGCTCGACCTGGTGTGTGGCTTCACCCGGCCGGACGCCGGCGCGGTCCGCGTGTTCGGTCACGATCCTCACCGTGAGGTCGAGGTGGTGCGCGCGCGCCTCGGCCACATGAGCGACGACATGCCCGTGTTCCGGATGTCGGTCGCCGGTCTGCTCCGCACGCTGTCGGGCTACTACCCCACCTGGGACGCGGAGCTCGCCGAGGAGCTGATCGCGCGCTTCGAGCTCGATCCTGGCGCGAGGACCTGGAAGTTGTCCAAGGGCCAGGGCACCCGGCTCCGGTTGGTGTGCGCGATGGCCTTCCGGCCCCAGCTGCTGGTGCTCGACGAGCCGGCCACGGGCCTCGACGTGGGAGGGCGGCGCGACCTGCTCCGCACCGTGCTCGAGGTCGTCGCCGACAGCGATCGCTCGGTCGTGGTCAGCTCCCACCTGCTCACCGACCTGGAGCGCGTCGCCGACACGCTGCTCGTGCTCCGCGGCGGCCGCGTGCTGGCCCACGGACCCACCGACAGCCTCGTCGGCGACGACGCCACGCTCGAGGAGGCCGCGTTGCGCTGGCAGGTCGGCGCCTCCCGGTGAGCGTGCTCGACGCCGTGCTGGCCCAGCTCGAGGGCAAGCCCCACCAGCGGATCCGGCATGCCGAGGCGCGCACCACCGCCGAGCTCGCGGCCGTGCGCGGCCTTCCCGTCGGCGCGGGCCTCAAGGCGCTGTTGATGAAGGCTGGCGGTGCGTGGACCTGCCTCGTGGTCCGCGCCGACGAGCGCACCGACAACCGGCGGGTACGCCACGCCCTCGGCGCGCAGAAGTTGCGCTTCCTGCGCGCCGAGGAGCTCGCCAGCCTCGGGCTGGAGCCGGGTCAGGTCCCGCCTTTCGGACCGCCTGTGCTGCCGTGCCGGCTGGTCGCCGACGCCGGCGTCCGGCAGCTCGACACCGTGGCCTTCACCGCTGGGACGTGGACCGACTCCTTCGTGCTGGCCACCGAACGGTGGGTGGCGCTCGCACAGCCGGAGTGGGCCGACCTCGTGGCCCGATGAGGTACGGCCTGTAGACTCCGTGCGTGGCGCAGACCGAGGCTTCAACCCCACTTGTCGTCGGCGCGGTCGTGGTCTTCCTCGTGGCGCTGCTGGCCGAGGTGCACCACGTCCTGGAGGAGCGGGTCGCGCCGCTCCTGGGCGAGCTGCTCCAGGCGGCGGACCGTCAGGGGCTGAGCACCTCGCCCCTCGCCCGCGGGGAGGGGGGCATGACCTGGCCCCTGCTCGCCGCCGGGGCGGCCTTCGCGCTGGTCGTCCTGCTGGCGGCCGGCTTCGCGTGGCGGGCCGGACGGAGGCGCTTCACGCGCCGAGCGGCGCTGCTCGCACTGGGTGCGCTGGTCTGGCTCGCGTGGGACACCCTCGGCTTCGGCGGTGGGCTCAGCCTGCCGGTCCAGCTCCTCCAGCTCGCGATCCCGGTGGCCGTGCTGATAGCGCTCCGCCAGCGGCCCTTCTGGGCGGCGGGGCTCGCCGGTGGCTTCTGGGTCGGGCTGGGCTTCTTGACCGGCGGCGGCTTCGCCCTGTTGCTCGTCGACGACGACCTCCGGCGGGCCGACCACGCCCAGTACGCGGGGCAGTGGACCGTGCTGCTCGTGGCGTGGACGTGGGATCACCTGCGCCGCACGGACGGCGAGCGCGACGACCTGGCCCGCTGGAGCGGCTTCGCCAGCCTGGGCAGCCTGGGCCTGGTGACCCTCTCGGGCTTCGCGGCCATGGTCTTGCCGGGCGAGGCCTGGATCACGGCCCCCGGTGTGCACCTGGTGCTGGCGGTCCTGGCGGTCGCGGCCACCGCCGCGCACGTCGTGGTGTGCGTCCGGCAGCGCAAGAAGGCGAGGGCCGGCTCCCGGATCGAGCGGCTCGGGCTCGTGGCGGCCGTGCTCATCGGTGCGGTCGGGCTCCACCACGGCGGTGCCGCCGAGGCTCCGGTCGTGGTCGCCAGCAGCGGATCGCTCGACCCCGCCTGGCTGGGATCCGCGTCGAGCACCATCGGGTGCGGCGCGTCCACCGGGTGCCACGTGGTGCAGGCTGCCGCTCACGCCCGCGGGGGGCACGCGCAGGCCGCTTCGGGCTTCTACGTCGACGTGGTCGCCTCGCTGGTCGACGAGGGCGGCGACGCATCGCTGTGCGCTCGCTGCCACGACCCGCTCGCGGCTCTGGACGGCACGGCGGGGGTGCCGTCCGACACGAGCGAAGGGGTCAGCTGCGGGGTGTGCCACGCGGTGGTCGACGCCCACCCCGAACGTGCCGACGGCAGCTACGAGCTCCGGGGGGAGCCGTCGTTCGCGGCCATCGGGGCGTGGGCGTCCACCGCCTACATGCTCGTGAAGCAGGACGTGGCGGGCCACGCGGCGGCCTGGGGGCCCGACGCGCTGGCCGATGGCCGGGCCTGCGCGGGGTGCCACGAGCTGGCGCTCGGCGGCGTGGCCTTGCGCAGCACCTGGAGCGAGTGGGAGGCGGGTGGGTCGGCGTCCTCGTGCAGCGGCTGCCACGCGCCGGTGGTCGGCCGCGCCTTCGGCGATGGCCGTCCTCAGCTCGACCACCGGTTCCTGTCGGGAAACGTCGGGCTCTCGGGTCTGGGTCCCGACGAGGTGTCCGAGCGCGTGGGCTTCCTCTCGGCCGCGGTCACGCTGCGAGCCGAGCGGCTCGAAGGCACCACGGTGGTCTCGCTGGAGAACGTCGGCAGCGGGCACGGCTTTCCTGCGGCGCCACTCGACCTGGTCGTCTACGGGCTGGACGGGCGCGTGGGCGGTGTGTGGGTCTCCCTGATCCCCAGCATCTTCGGCGAGACGCTGCTCGACGCCGACGGCGCGCCCCTGGCACGCCACGAGATCTGGCTGGCGCACGGTCGGCGCGGCGCTGAGCGGCTCTCGCCGGGCCGGAGCCGCAGCTGGAGCTTGCCCCGTTCCGACGTCGACGCGGTCCGCCTGGTCCACCAGAGGCTCCGTCCCGAGCTGATCACGGCCGAGCTCGCGGCCGGCCGCATGCTCGACTCGGTCGTGCTGCACGAGGTCACCGTCGATGGCTGAGGCGCGCAGGCTCCTGGCCTTCGTCGTCGCAGGAGGCTTGCTCGTCGCGCTGGCGTGGGTGCACGAGGTGGCTCCCCTGCCGCTCGTCGACTGGCTGCGCGCCTCCCCGTGGCAACACCCTCTGCCCGGCGTGCCGCCCGACGTGGGTCCGTGGCTGCTCGTAGGGCTCGGCGGCGGGCTGGTGGTCCACGCGGAGGGCGGCTGGCGCCTCGTGGTGGGGTGGCTGGGACTGCTGATGATGGTGGGCGCGCTGCTCCATCAGGACGTGACCGTGTTGCACGCCCACGCCCCGGCTGCGGGCCTGGACCGCTTCCCCGTGATGGTGGAGGGCGAGCTCGTCGAGCGGCAGTGGGTGCAGACCCGCGTCTTGGCGCGAGCGTGGTTCCAGGTACCGGCGGAGCTGTCGAGCGAACGCGCGCTGTCGCAGGTGACCCACGGGCTGGTCGCCAGCGAGCACGGTCGGAGCCCGCTGCTCGCGAGCGTGTGGGCCATCCAGTCGGCGGGCACGAGCGTGCTCGTGTGCTTGCGCGCCGCGCTGCCGCTCGTCGCACTGGCTGCGTTGCTCCCGTGGCGGGTGCGCGGCGTGGCTCGCCGCGTCCTGGTCGGGTGCCTGGCGTGGGGGCCCGTGGTGAGCCTGGGCTTGCTGGTCCTCGTGGGGCTGGGAGGCTGGGAGGCGCCGCTGGACATCGGCCGTGCGATGCTGTGGCAGCTCGCCACCCTCCTCTCGCTGGGGCTGGTCGCGGTCGCAGGGGGGCGCTGGTGATCGCGCTGTGGCTCGCCTGCGCGAGGGCCCCCGAGCCTGCTGGCTCCGGCCCCGATCTCCTGGTGGTGCTGGTCGGGCACCTGCGCGCCTCCGAAGCCGAGGGCTTCGTCGAGGCCCTGGGCCCGGGCGGTGCGCCCGAGCGGGCCTACGCCAACAGCCCGCTCGTGGGCGCGAGCCTGGCGTCGGTCCTGGTGGGCCGTCGTCCCTCGGCCGCCGGTGTCTGTGGGGTCGGCTCGCGGGACGGGCAGCCGGGCCCCGGTGGCTTCCCGGCCTGTCACGGTGTGCCCGAGGGGCTCCCGAGCCTGGCGGGTGTGCTCGGGCTCTACGGGTACCGGAGCCTGCTGGTCACGGGGGGCATCCCGGGCGGAGAGCGCTTTGCCGCCGGCTTCGACGACCACGTCGACGTGCACGGCTGGGAGGAGGCCGATCGCGCTGTGGACAGCTGGTGGCCCGGTGGCGGCCCCCGTCTCGTGGTCGTCGCCCTGGACCCCCTCGATGTGCTGCAGCATCCCGAGATGCTCGGGCTCGCCGCGGACCGCACGACTCTGCTGGAGCCGCTCCCACACGGTGCCGAGGACCCGCTCGCCGAGGCGGCTGAGCCGCTCCGCCGGCGCTACGCCGCCGCCGCCACCGCCGCGGGGGAGGCCGTCGCTTCGCTGATCGACCGGGAGGCGCGGGTGGTCGTGGCCGGTCTGTCGGGCGCCAACCTGGGCGAGCGCTCGGGCATGAACAACCACAGCCCGGGCTTCCTGGAGCGCGGCGTGGTGCTGGAGCGCACGGTGCGGGTGCCGCTCTGGACCAACCAGCCGCTCTCGGCGGCCTCGGTGGAGCTGGTCGACCTCTTCCCGACCCTGATCGGCTGGGCCGACGCCGTGGCCCCGGTGGGTCTGGATGGGGCGCCACTCGGGCAGGGCACCGGGCTCGCCTTCGCGGAGTGCGGCACGATGCTCAGCGTGGTGCGCGGCGATCGGCGGCTCACCTTCCACGTGCCGGCTCCCGACGCCTCCGCCCTCGATCCGAGGGTCCGTGCGGGCCTGGCCCAGGCGCCGGGCGTGGCTGGGGACCTCGAGCCCTACGCCCTACACGACGTGGTCGCCGACCCGCTCCAGGAGCACGACCTGCTGGGCGAGGAGCCAGCGGTCGCGGCCGCCTTGCACGCGGAGCTGGTGGCCTGGCGTTCGGCGCTCGAGGCGCCCTCGGCGCGCGCCCTCTGGGAGCTGCGCATGAAGCCGGGCGCGGGCTACTGGTAGCCACCCGATGGGGCCTGCCGCGCTACCTGGCCGCGTGTCCGATCCGATCCTCCAGAGGGTGCAGGCCTGCACCGGCGCACGCACCGCGCGTCGGGGGGAGCGCATCCAGTCGCTGTGGAGCGGCTACGGCGAGCTCTACCGCGTGGACCTGCAGGGGGCCGAGGTGCCCTCGGTCATCGTGAAGTCCGTGCGCCCGCCGTCCGACCCCACCCACCCGCGCGGCTGGTCGGGGGACCGGGGTCACCAGCGGAAGCTGCGCAGCTACGACGTCGAGCTGGCGTTCTACTGGGAGCGCTCAGGGGGTTGTCCGGCGGCCTGCCGGGTGCCGCGCCTGCTCGACGGCGCGCGCGACGACGCGGGATGGCTCTTCGTGCTCGAAGACCTCGACGCGGCGGGGTTCCCGCAGCGCCGCCGGAGCGACGCCGGCGCGATGTGGCAGGTGGTCGACTGGCTGGCGGCCTTCCACGCAACCTTCCTCGGCGACGGTGCGGCCGGGCTGTGGCCCACCGGGACCTACTGGCACCTGGCCACGCGTCCGGACGAGCTGGAGGGCATGGCCCCGGGTCCGTTGAAGGAGGCCGCGGCTGCGATCGATGCGCGCCTCACCGCTGCGGCCCACCCCACCCTCGTGCACGGCGACGCGAAGCTGGCGAACTTCTGCTTCGGCACCAAGGGGGTGGCGGCGGTGGACTTCCAGTACGTGGGAGGCGGCTGCGGCTTGAAGGACCTCGCGTACTTCCTGGGCAGCGTGCTGAACGACGCGGGCCTGGCGCGGAACGCCGACCTGGCCCTGGACCGCTACTTCCGCGCGTTGGGGGCCCACCTCGGGGCGGAGGCGAAGGAGGTCGAGGCCGCGTGGCGGCCGCTCTGGCCCTTCGCCTGGGCGGACTTCGAGCGCTTCCTGGCGGGCTGGGCGCCGGGGCACTGGAAGCGCACGGGCTACGCGGCCCGGCAGACAGACCGGGCGCTCCGGGCGCTCTGAGCCGCCCGCCGGCGCCTTCCGGTCCAGGTCGTCGGTGCTGCTCGCGAGCGCGTCCAGGTCGTGCTGGATCGCGAACACCACGCTCGTTGTCGGCGTGTGTCGCCAGCCCACGCCGCGAAGGCTCGTGTAGGCTCCTTCGATGCTCCTGTACCTGCTCGCATGCTCCGGCGAGACCGTCGACACGGCCCAGCCCGAACCGGCCGAGACCGTCGACACCGCCCCGGTGACCCACGACTCCGACCCCCCTCCCGTCGACACGTCGCCCCCGGTCGACACGTCCCCGCCGGTCGACACGTCCCCTCCGGTCGACACCCAGCCCCCCGACACCGGCGCGCCCGCGGGCCTCGGCCCGGCCATCGTGCTCATGATCGGCGACGGCATGGGCTTCCAGCACGTGGCCGGCGGCGGCCTTTACGCCAACGGCAGCGCCGGCAGCCTGTACATGGAGACCGCTCCGGTGCAGGGGCGGGTCAAGTCCGCGTCGCTGTCGGGGCTCACCGACTCCGCCGCGTCGGCCACGGCGCTCGCCACCGGTCAGAAGACCTACAACGGGGTGCTCGGCCTCGACCGCGACCTCGCCAGCCTCACCACCCTGCTCGACCTCGCGGCCGACCGGGGCATGGGCACCGGCGTGATCACGACCGACACCCTCACCGGGGCCACCCCCGGCGCCTTCCTGGTGCACGTCGACGACCGCATGGACAGCGAGGCCATCACCGAGCAGCTGGCCGCCGGCCTGCCCGACGTGCTGCTCGGCGGCGGGAGCACGCAGCTCTTCGACCCGCTCCGGGACGCCGGCTACACCGTCTACCAGAGCCCCGGCGAGCTCGCCGCGCACGATGGCAGCGTGCCGCTCGTGGGCCTGTTCGCCGAGACCACGTTCGAGTTCGTGGGCGCGGTGAAGCCAGGGGTGCAGCCCGCGCTGACCGACATGGTGGGCGCTGCGATGCGCGCCCTCGAGGGCGACCCCGAGGGCTTCCTGCTCGTGGTGGAGGCCGCGCGCATCGACCACGCCAGCCACGGCAACCTGAGCGAGCTGGTGCACCCCGAGACCGCGGCCTTCGACCAGGCGGTGGAGGCGGTGATCGGCCACCTCGGCGAGCAGGACCGCGAGCTCACGGTGCTCGTGACCGCCGACCACGAGTGCGGCGGGCTCACCGTGGAGGACGGCTCGGCCGCCGGCGACATCCCCGAGACGAGCTGGCGCTGGGGCGACCACACCAACGCCGACGTGCCGGTCTTCGCGTGGGGCAGCGCCACGAAGGAGCTCGACGGCCAACGGCTCGACAGCGTGTGGGTGCACGCCGTGCTGCAGGCGGCGATCACGGGCGACAAGCTGAGCGAGCCCACGGTGGTGCGTCTGGCCGACGGCGACCTCGACGACCTCGGCACCCAGCTCGTCACCCAGACCGAGGACACCGACTACGGCGCCGGCTTCAACCAGCTCGACGGCCTGCGCATGACCACCGACGCCGACGGGCTCTGGATCGGTCTCGACGGCGTGACCGACGACCACGCCAACGCGCTCGTGGTGTGGGTCGACCTGGACTATGGCGCCGGCACGGGGGTGGGTGTCGACAGGGACCTGTCCGACACCGCGGGCGAGCTCGACACCCTGCTCGCAGCGCTCGGCGTGGTGCCCCCGGACACCGCGCTCGGCTTCGACGCGGCGGTCGCAGCGCTCACGGGAACCTACGTGGAGATCGAGGACCTCTACGACAACGCGGGCTTCCGCCTGTTCGACGGGGTCAACGGCGCCGCCGACGACCTGTTCTGGGGGAACGCCGTGCTCAACTTCGACGACGGCAACCTGGCCGACACGAGCGGCGCAGCGGACGCGGGGGCGACCGGGGCCACCACCGGGGGCGCGGAGCTGTTGCTGCCCTGGTCGTCGCTGTACCCGGCCGGGCTGGGCAAGGGGCAGACCCTGGCGGTGTGGGCCACCATCGTGAACGACGACGGCACGGCGGCCAGCAACCAGGCGCTCCCACCGTACAGCAGCGCCGCGTCGGTCGACGCTTCGGCTCTGGCGGTGGGCACGGTCGCCGTGGTGGAGGTGGACGGCGCGGGGACGGCGGTGGTCGGGCCGGAGCTTCGGTAGCTCGCGTCCTTCCGATAGAATGAGGGGATCGGAGGAACCGATGCTCTTGATCGTCCAGCTTCTCGCCTGCGACCCGCGGATCGAAGGGACGGAACCCGGCGACTGCACCAACCTCGCCGACGACGACGCCGACGGGCTCTTCGACTGCGACGACGATGGCTGTGCCGGGAGCCCGGAGTGCGCGGAGGAGGCCGACACCGACACGGACACGGACACGGACACGGACACGGACACCGACACCGACACGGACACGGACACGGACACGG
>CAZSAT010000080.1:0-33992 GCA_964604675.1 uncultured Enterobacterales bacterium | reverse complement strand
TAGGCGTCAGCCTGCCGACCGTGGTCAACTGGGTCAAGAACGACCTGTTGGCCGCCCACCGAACGCCCGGCGGTCACCGGCGGATCGCCCAGAAGGACCTCCTGGCCTTCGCCCGTCGCAACGACTACCCGCTGCCCGACGACTACGTCGCGAGCTTCGCCGGGGTCCGCCGCGTCCTCGTCGTCGACGACGAGCCGGACTTCTCCGAGACCGTGCAGGACTACCTGACCCTGAAGGGCGGCTACGAGGTCGAGGTCGCCGAGAGCGGCTTCGTCGCCGGGTACACCATCGCGCGCTTCAAGCCGGACCTCGTCTTGATGGACATCATGATGCCGGGGATGGACGGCTTCGAGGTGCTGCGCCGGCTCCGCGCCGATCGGGACACGGCCCACCTCCCCGTCGTCGCGTGCACCGCCTACCGCGACCCGGAGATCGAGGCGCGCATCGCGTCCGAGGCGTTCGATGACTTCATCGCCAAGCCCGTCAAGCTCGAGGCTCTCCTGACGCTCGTGCAACGCATGGTCGGACCGAGCACACCCAAGCCCACCACGTAGTTTCGTGAGGGGCTCCGGACGGAGTCAGCCCTCGGCACCCTCGAAGGTGAACGTGGACTCTCCCACCAGGAGCTTGTCGCCCGGTCGGAGCTCGCGCCGCAGCACCGTGACACCGTTGACCTTGACGGTCGCCCAGCGGTCGAGCTTGACGAGCTGGTAGCCGCGCGACGTGCGCCGCAGCTCCGCGACCTTCACGCCGGCCCGGCCCGGCAAGCGCACCGGAACATCGTGTCCCGGTCCGAGTGTCACCACGGCGTCCTTCAGCTCGGTGTCTCCTCGGTCGCCGCGCAGGGTCAGCTGGCGCGTGGTGTCGCGTCGCTGGCGTGCACGCGCCAGATCCCCAGGATCGAAGCGGAACGTCCGGGCGGCGTGGACTCGGGTGGCACCCATCCACCGGGGAAGCGCTTCCACCAGCTTGCCCTCGAACACAGGCTCTGCGAGCTCGTCCGCCACGAAGATGAGCACGTAGCGTCCGATCTGGATGCGGTCGCCCGTCACCAGCATCTGGCGCTGCACGGGGCGATCGTTGACCTTCACACCGTTCTGGGAACCGGCGTCTTCGAGGAACCAGCCCTCGAGCTCCTGGCGCAGGCGCGCGTGCTGCCGGCTGACCGAGACATTGGGAAGGGTGAGCTCGTTTCCATCGTGGCGGCCGATGCCCACCCGTTCGTTGCGGAGGGCGAACACGCAGTCCTGGCGACGTCCGTCGCGGATGATCAGGCAGGCCATGGGGTCATTGTAGGCCGGCGTCCCACCCCGTCACGACCTCCAGCGTCACCAGGTCACGCGGTCGCACGATCCGGACCTGGCATCCGGCGTCGCGCGCGGAGAGTCCATCGGCGTCGTGACGGTCGCCGAGGTGAAGCAGCCGGTCGGGCCGGACCTGCAGCGTGCGGCAGACATGCTCGAACAAGAGCGGTGACGGCTTGATCACCCCCAGCTCCTCGCCGCTGAAGACGGCGTCGAAGCGGTCTTCGAGGCCGAGAGCGACGAGCTTCGCGTCGGCCACGTAGTCGCTGACGAGGACCTGGCGCACGCCCGCGGCGTCGATCGCGTCGAGCACCCCGCGGGCGCCCGGATGGAGCCCCACGACGCGGAGGCCAGGAGGAAACCAGCGGTCTGCGACGTCCTGCCAGGCCGATGCATCCCACGGTGCCTCCAGCCCATCGAGCCCGCCACGTCGCCGCACGGCCGCGTGGTGGCGCTGGTGACGGCCGAGCCATCGCAGCTCGCGCCACGTGCGGAACGGGGCCCGGAACAGGCGCTTGAGGGCCAGCCACATGAGGGCGCGCTCGAGCGCTGGCAGCTCGTAGAGGGTGCCGTCCAGATCCCACGACACCACGTCCACGCCGACCAGCGACAACGGGTTCAGGGTTCGCCTCCGTACTCGTCGTACTTCAGCATCTTCCCTCTCACGCGGTCGGCGGGGTAGCGCTCGGCGTTGTTCGCGAGCTTGGCCAGCACCGCCGCCTCGAGATCGAAGCCTGCGCGCTCCGCCAGGTTCAAGAGCGTGATGAGCACGTCCGCAGCTTCTTCGGCCACGCGCGCGTGTCGGCTCGCGACCGCAGGCTGCGGACCCTCGTCTTCGCACCACAGGAAGAGCTCCAGGAGCTCGGCAGCCTCGACCGACACCGCCATCGCGAGGTTCCTCGGCGCGTGGAACTGCGCCCATTCCCGCTCGTCGGAGAAGGCGACGACGCGCCGTTGGAGCTCGCTCAGCGTGGTGCTCATGGGCGCTCCAGGAGGAGGATGTGCTCGTGGCGGACCGCGTTGCGCCCTGGGTCGTGGCGCCCCCCGCTCGCGCTGGCGAGCACGCGCAGGCCCGCCTCTTCGCCCGCGGACGTGGTGGACTGCAGGGTGTCGATGGCTCGGTCGCCGACGAGGCCGTCACCGATCACGACGGCGAGCCGCCCGCCGTGCCTGAGGGCCCGCGTCACGGACGCCATCCAGGCGACGGTGTCGCCACGCCACTGCGCGAGCGCGCGCTTGCGATCCGCGCGAAAGCTGCGCCGGGTCCCCACCTCGGCCCGGAGGCCCTCTCCGTCTTCGAAGCCGAGCCACAGGCGCCGGAGCTCCTGGAGGGGCAAGTAGTCGAAGACCCCGGGGTACGGCGGGGACGTCAGCGCCGCCTCGAAGGGTCCGTCCACGGGATCGCGGGCGTCCCCACGACGGATGGCGGCCGTCCCTCCGGCGGTCACAGCGCCTTCCAGCGCTGCCAGCCGCCTGCCGAGCTCCCGGACCTTCTTGTGGAACAGCACGGCCGTGCTGCCCGGCGGGCGGGCGCCCGGCACATGTTTCCGGCTCGTCTCGCTCTCGCGCTGGCTGACCTTGACCACGATCGAGGAGAAGCACGCCCACAGCAAGCCCTGGACCGGCCCGTCGGCCGCCTCGATGCCCTCGCAGAGGCCCTCGAGCTCGCGCGCAGTCTGCGCGTCGTACCACTCCGAGAGGCGGTGGGCCCCGTCGCCCTGCGGCAGGGCGGTGGCGGCGCGCGCCCGCTCCGTGATGCGCCGTCCGGCGCTCCGAAAGGCGGTGCGGTGGGCCTCGTCGCAGAGGGTCGTCCGTGCCCGAGCCACCAGCAGGGCCACCGGTGACAGATCCCGTCCGACGACCCGGCGACCCTCGCGAAGTCCCTCGACGAGGCTGGTGCCGCCCCCGCAGAACGGATCGTAGAGCGACGTCCCCGGGAGCAGCTCCAGGAGGGAGCGCGCCGCGTGGGCGTGCATCCCCGCCGGGTACGCGTGGAAGCCGTGCGTCAGCTCGTCCACGCGGCCGGTGAAGGCGAGCGCCTCGGCGAGAGGCTCGGCAAGCGCAGGCTCACCGCGTGCCACGAGCTCGGTGAGGGGGCGCCATCCCGAGCGTCGATCAGCCACGGTAGGCCTCGTCCTGGGCGATGGTCGACAGCACCCAGTGGAAGGCGCCTCCAGAGAGCTTGGTGTCGCAGTAGCCGCACACGCCGGTCTCGCTCACGTTGTCGAGCGGCGCGGCGCAGCTGGGGCAGTTCTCGGTGTCGGTGCCTCCGCTCGCTCCGCCTCCCGCCGCGCGGACGAAGGTCCAGTACTCGGAGTAGCGACGGCGCTTCCGCTTGCTGCCGCCGACGACCTTTCCGTCGCCGTCCTCGGTCCAGTCGAGCATCGACGCGTAGACGCGCACGGTGATCGCCTCGTACCACGCATCCAGCGTGATGCGGGCCAGCACCACCCGCTCCACCCGAACCTCCTCGACGCGGTTCCGGAGCCCGCTCGCCTTGTAGCCGTCGATCCAGAAGCGCATGGACTGGTACAAGCGGTCGGTGAGGAACGGGCGGGCGTTGCCCCACGCCAGGCTCGACCAGCACGCGTTCAGCCGCACCGTGACCTCCCCCACGTAGGCGCTGAACTCGGAGAAGCTCAGGTCGGGGTGCCGGGCCTGCAGGGCGCGCGCCTTGGCCTCCAGCGACGGATCGCGAAGGGTGGGCAGGTCGACGCCGCGCTCGTCACCTCCGCCGAGGGTGAGCTCGGGGCGGCGGACCGGACGCTGCTCGAGCACACGGAGCTGCACGGCGCGCCACTGGAGGCGGCCGTCGTCCAGCACCGTGTCGCACGCCACGCAGGTTCCGTCCGGCCTCGTCTCGAGCGCAGCACCACAGCTCGCACAGCGCAAGGCCTGCATCTTGTCGGGACCGGGCGAGAGCGTGTCCGCGCGGCGCTCGAAGGTCCAGCGCTCCCGGCTGAACACGCGCGTCGGCGTGCCGTCGTCGATCCGCGTCCAGTTCGCTTCGAAGTCCACCTCGATCCGCGCGGTGGAGCCCGTCACGCGCACGGACCCGAGGTGCATCGAGCCGACCAGGACGTCCTCTGCGGCGCCGGGCAGGGCACGAAGCGCATCCGCGACGCGGCCGTCCACCAACGCAGCGAGGTGGTCGAGGCCGCGCCCTCGAGCCTCGTGGGCGCGCACGTAGAGCAGGTGCACCAGATCGAGGAACAGGGTCTCCGAGAAGCCATGATCCCGCCGCTTCAGCGCAGCGAGGTGATCGTGCCGCCGTCGCGCCGCCCGCGGCGGGGGAGCCGGTGCCGCGGGGACCAGGCGTCGGCTGCCGCCTTGCTTCTGCGTGTAGATCCAGCCGCCGATGACCACCACCGTCACGGGCACGCCGATCGCGGGGTACTCCAGGCACAGGTAGAACAGCATGCGCACGATGGCCGCCTCGCCACCGCTCGAGCCCGAACCCGACCACGAGCTCGAGCTCGACGAGGAGCCACCGCCGTAGCTGTGCCCACCGCCGACACGGGCGAAGGCTTCGTCCGCGCAGAGCACGAACGCCAGGAGACCGCCGACCCAGGCGAGGCGCCTCACGCGCGGATCCGGGGGCGGTTGGGCAGCTCGTCGGGGTTGTCGTCCGTGGAAGGCAGGTGCTTGCCGAGGACGTGTCCGAGTGCCTCCAGGTCGTCGACGAAGCCCTGCTGGTCGCCGAGCCTCCACGCGCGCTCCAAGGCTCCGGGCGGCACGTGCTCCGAGACGCCGCTGTCGGGGATCACGAGCACCTGGCGCTCGAGCAGGCTCACGTAGACGAGCACGCCGGTCCGCCGGCGGGTGCTGTGGACCTCTTCCTCGAAGAAGGCGGCGTGGGCCGCTCGCTCGGCCACGCGAGCACGTTCCCCTGCCCCCAACAGGGGCGACAGCAGGCCCGGCAGGCGGCCAGGGAGCCACGCCGCGAGCGCATAGACGAGTGCCAGGTCCACGGGGAGCCAGAGCGCCGGCACCTCGGTGGGACCGTAGACCGCGAAAGCGAGGACGGCAAAGGCGAGGCCCGACGCGAGGGTCAAGCGACGGACCAGCCAGCGCGAAGACCTGGCAGCCACGACCACCACCACCTCGGCGTCGGTGTGGTGCTCGAGGGCGCCCACGGCCTGGTCGACCGCGTGCACGAAGGCCTGGTCAGCGCGCAGCATGTGTCGAGCTATATCGTTTGCTGGCCCAAGGTCATTGCGAGGACCCGATGAGAAAGCTCCCCCTGGTGTCGGTCTTCCTGTTCGGCGGCGCAGCCGGAGCCGGAGTCACCCACGCCGCCGACGCGATCGCGAGCGTCGTCACCGTCGAGGACGCGGAACACCGTGTGGCGAGCCACGGCAAGGCCGAGATCTTCGTGCTCGCACGCGGCGAGCAGGCCTTCGTCGGCAAGCTGGAGCTCGCCGGTGGAGCGGCCGTGCCCGAGCACCAGGACGCCACCGAGGAGTTCATCTACGTGCTCGAGGGGAACGGCCGGATCACCATCGACGGCGCAGAGCATGCCGTGAAGCCGAACACGGCGGTCTACATGCCCGCCAACGCCACCGTGAGCTTCCAGAACGGCGACGCACGCATGGTCGCGCTCCAGGTCTTCGCCGGCCCCGGCCCCGCGGCCAAGTACGACGGGTGGGAGGTGATCGAGTAGGGCCCGCTCAGGCGGCCGTGCGGGAGCGTCCTCCGGGCCCGGTGTAGCCGAGGGCTTCGGCCATGGGTCCTGCAAGTCGCCCGACCTGTTCGACCTCGACCGGGTCGAGCTCGGCGGGTTCGGTGCCCATGCCGCGCACCTTGGTCTCCAGCACGGCGGGGTCCACGCGGGTGAGCCCGGCATGCTCTGCGATGTCCTGCAGCTCGAAATTGGGGTGCACCAGGTCCTCGTACCGGACCAGGAAGCCGGAGTCGTCCGGCCAGCGCAGGAAGCTCTCGGTGAGCCGACGCCAGTGACGCACGAAGCTCGTCACGTCGTCCACGCGCTCGTTGGGCCAGCTCTTGAAGAACGAGGCACCCTTGGCGCTCGCCCACGCATCCCACGGGTTGCGCACGAGGAAGAAGAAGCGGGCGTCCGGGTACATCCAGGAGAGGAAGCGAGCGTCCAGCCCTTGCCAGCGGACCTCCTTCACGCCGAAGCGCTGGAAGCCTCGGGCGCTTGCAGGCGCCGCGAACAGCGTGTCGAGCTGTGCGCGCCACGCCTGCTTGAGCGCCTGCGGTTCGGGATAGAGGTTGGCGATCCAGTGGTCGGACAGGTCGTCGGGCACCTCGACGGGCGCGACGCTCGAGGCGGACGGCCAGTCCGGCTGCGCGGTCTCCTTGCCCTGCCAGGCGTCGGAGCGGAGCGCCATCGCCGTGCGGGTCAGGGCTTGCACCGGACACGCGCGGCCATAGGGTTCCCCCCAGACGAGGATCTCGCCGCTGGAGCAGATCAGGCGCTGCAAGAGCGTGCTGCCGGTGCGCCATCCCGCGGCTGCGAGGAAGACCGGCTGGGTGCCGGTCGCGCAAGGGTCGAGGCCGAAGCGGGCGTCGAAGTGGTTCCAGGTGTGGGCCATGAGGCAGACCTCCACGCCCGTGTCGGTCGCCGCGCGACGACCTTGAGGCGCCGGTTAGGACCCGATCATGCGCATCCACTCCGTCTCCGTCATCCGACACCCCCGCGCGCGGGTGTACGCTGCCTACCGCGACGAGCTCGCAGCGATCGCGGCCTACATGCCCGACATCGAGCGGATCGAGATCGTAGACCGCAAGGACGACGGTCCCACCGTCGAGCTGCACAACGTGTGGGTGGCCAACCGTGAGGTGCCGGCGTTTGCGCGAAAGTACGTGAAGCCCGAGATGATGCGCTGGGACGACTACGCCACCTGGAACGGCCGCGAGCACAGCTGCTCCTGGACCTTGAAGACCCGCATGTTCACCGAGGCGGTCACCTGCGGAGGGCGCAACACCTTCGAAGACCTGGGTGACGGCACCACCCGGTTCACCCTCACCGGCGACCTCACGATGGACCTCCGTCACATCCCCGGCGTGCCCCGCCTGCTGGCGAGCCGCCTGGCGCCGCAGGTCGAGAAGTTCGTCGTGGCCCTCATCACGCCGAACCTCGAGAAGACCAACGTCGCGCTCACGCGCTTCCTCGACGCGGCCGGCTCGTGACCGCGGTGGTCGCGTGGAGCTACTCGAGCGCGCTGACTCTGTTGGAGGCGTTGCTCGTGCTGCAGGTGGTCGCGCCCGAGTGCAACTGGTCGCTCCGCGACAGCGACGCGGTCGGCCGCTACGTCATCGGCCGCTGCGACGCTGTCAAGATCAAGGTGTTCCAGTCCGACGGCGAGATCGAGGTCTGGTACGACCCCCAGCGCGCCGACTCGGTGGGCTTCGAGGTGCGGGTGGTCGAACAACTGCTCCCCGCACTCAAGGCCGAAGATGTGGCCAAGGCGCCCTGACCGCTACTCACAGACCTGGAGCAGGGCGTCGCACGTCTGATCCTTCGGGCAGTCCTCGTCCGTCGTGCAGGGGGTGAAGCCGATCACGTCCACATCGGGGCTCCGGAGCGCTCCCACCGCGAAGTCCATGCAGCCGTCGCCGACGCCAGCGCTGTCGATGGTGCGGCGCGTGAGGGTTGCGCTCGGGTAGCCGGTCACCCCGGCGCCCACGAGGGCATCGATCAGCGCGGCGGGCACCACCCCCTGGCCGTCGTCGGCGAAGTCGCACCAGACGTTGATCGGCGTGCTGCCGTGCTGGTCGATGTTGAGGTCGAGGCGGACGTGCCCGTAGCTGTCCTCGGTCGGCGCGGACCATGGGATGACCAGCTCCTGGCCTTCCTGCACCTCGAGCAAGGTGACATCCAGCTCGAGGAGCTCCACGCCGACACCATGCAGCGTCACGGGCTCGTAGGCGCCGCCCCCCGTGGACAGCTCGATCACCTCGCCCGGATCGAAGGCCGGGTGGGGAACGCTCGTGTCGAAGTAGGTGAAGCCCGGGGAGACCGGATCCATGCTGACGCCATCGGCCAGGCCCGCCACCGTGACCGTGCCGAGGTCTTGCTCGACCGGGTACGGCACGCACGCCCCATCCCAGTCGCAGGTCTCCTCGGCACCGCAGGAGGGCTCGCAGTAGGGGATGTTGCGACGCATCAGCCGGCACTCCCCGTCGACCAGCACCTCTTCCCGAACGTCGATGGGCACGACCCCATCGGTGACGGAGCCCTCGACGTAGGAGTAGCCGAGGTCCTGGTAGACCGCGGCCGAGAAGCCGCCGAAGCGGTCGTCGAGGTCGCACGCCCCCGCGAGGTCGACGAGACCGGGGTCGTCCAGGGTGGTGTCCGGGTCCGAGTCCACCACGGTGGCGGTGTCGACCGTGTCGCCGAGCCCGGGCACCGATCCCCCCGTGCACGCGCTCATCAGCCAGCACAGGCTCGTCGACAGCAGCATCTCCACCTCACATCCCGTCCACAGTCCGGTAGGCTTCCCACACTACCCGCCCAGGTGCGCCCTCGTGACCCTTCTGTTCCTGTCGTTGTCCGCCTGCACCCCGGTCCCGGTGCTGGTCACCGACGACACGGGCGACAGCACCTCGCACGACGCCGACGGCCCCCGCGACTCGTCGCCCCCGGACGACTCGGGCCCGGCGTCCGGCGACGGGGGCGGCGACACCGAGACCGGCGACTCGTCGCTCCCGGACGGCACCGACACCGGGGCGCCTCGTGAGGTGGACTGCAGCGACCTCCCGGAGGAGGTGCTCGAGGTGAACGAGGTGCTGGGCGCTCGCGGCTTCCACGACGTGGCGTTCGACAGCGACGGCTGGATCCTGGGCAGCGACACCAGCTCCATCATCAAGGCCGACATCGACGGCAACAGCGAGATCTGGGTGCCCGGACTGGGCTGGCTGGAGCAGATGGACTGGCTGTTGGATGGCGATCTCGTCGTCGCGCGGCAGCAGGGCAGCCTGACCCGCATCAGCCCGGAGGGCGGCACGGAGACCCTGGCCACCGACGTGTACGCCTACGAGGTGAACGTTGCCCCGGATGGCTTCATCTGGGCGGCGAACAACAGCCAGATCCTGCGCATCGACCCGGACTCCGGCGTGAAGGAGCGCATGCAGATCGGTGGAATCCAGGGAGGCCCGCGCCTGCTGGCGTTCTCGCTCGACTACGCTCAGCTCTACGTGGGCGTGCTCAGCGGTGGTCGGCTCTACCGGGTCGAGCTCGACGACAACCTGGACCCGATCGGCGACGCGGAGCTCTTCGCGAGCGGCATGGGCAACAGCTACATGGACGGCATGGCGCTGGACGTCTGCGGCAACATCTACGTGACCGAGTACTCCAACTCCCGCATGTACAGGGTGTCGCCTGACGGAGAGGTGGCGCTGATCTGGGACCCGCCTCTCACCCAATACGGCCACGGCATGCAGTGGGGCACGGGGCAGGACGGCTGGCGCGACGACGCCGTGTACGTGCCTCGCCCTTACGGCGGCAGCACCGTGGCGGAGGTCGTGATCGGCGTTCCAGGCCGCGGCTGGGAGGGCAAGCTGCTCAACAAGCCCTGAACGGGATCAGATCGGGCTGGCCATCGCGAAGGCGGCGCCTTCGTCCGCTTCGACCAGCACGCCTCGGTCGAGCAGGGACTCCGCGACGTCGACCACGCCGTGCTCGGACAGCCCCATCAGGGTGGCCAGCACCGAGATGCGTACCGGGCCGGAGGTCGTGGCGGTCAAGAGCTCGCGCTCGGCGGCGTCGAGGTCCTGGGGCACGTCCACGCGTCGGGTGCGCAGGTGAGCACGCACGGCGGAAGGCAGCCCCCGGGTGGCCTCGTGCAGCTCGCCGGCGCGCGAGGGCTCCTGCACGTAGGCATGTAGGAGCAGCGCGAGGTCCCGCTGCCGAAGCGGCGGGGGCACCATGTGCCGGGCGCCGAGCCGCTGGAGCGACAGCACCGGCTGATCCGCTCGCAGCAGCGCCAGCACCGGCAAGGCCTCTCGGAGGATCTTCTCGGCGACGCGGACGGAGATCTTGCGGTTGCCGTCGAGGGGCACCACCAGCACGTCCGGCGAGCTGCGCAGGGTCTGCATGAAGCTCTTGCCGGTCTCGGCGGAGTCCACGACCGCCAGGCCCTCTCGGCGTGCGTGCTGCACGCACTCGCGGATCAGCGTGCGTCGACCCGATCCCCGGGGTCCGTGCAGCACCACCACGCCGGGCGTTCCGCTCGTGGCGGCCACGACGGCGCGCCGGAGCACCTCCCGTTCCTTCCGCATGCCCACCACGGGAGAGGCCGGGCTGCTTCGCAGGGTGTCGCGGAAGGCCTCGGCCAGTGCGGACGCCGGTCCCGGCCTTTGGGACGCGTCGCGCGCGAGCAGCCGCAGCACCAGGTCGTCGAGGGCCGCAGGGGTGCGCGGCCGTCGCGACGAGGGGGGCTCGGGCAAGGTTGTCATCGGCAACCACGCGAGCGCCGCCGGATCGCGGGTCGTGAACGGCAGACGGCCGGTGAGCATGTGGTAGGTGACGGCACCGAGGGCATAGAGATCGACCGTGTGCCCGCGCTCGCCCTGCTTGAGCAGCTCGGGCGCCGCGTAGCCGTAGGTGCCCTGGAAGTTGCCCCCTGCGATCCGTTGGGCGGTGTGCTGCGTCAGCCCGAGGTCGATCAGCGTGGGCCGCCCATCTCGGTCGACGAGCACGTTCTGCGGCTTCAGGTCGCCATGGACGAGGCCACAGTCGTGCAGGTGCGCGATCGCGTCGGCGAGCTCCGCCGCGACATCCACGATGCTGGAGACCGCGCGTCCACGGGCCCAGACGTCGAGGGAGGCGCCGTTGATGAGCTCCATGGCCAACCAGGCGCCAGCATCGTCCGAGTCGATCAAGCGCACGACGTTCCGGTGGCTCAGGCGCGACATGGTCGCGGCTTCGCTGCGCAACACCTCGCGCTGGGACACGCTGCGCGCGACCTTGAGGGCCACCGGGCCGTCGGCACCATCCGCCAGCCAGACCTCGCCCCCCGCGCCGCCGCCGAGCTGACGACGACCCACGTAGGGTCCGATCTCCAGGGGGGTGGTAGCGCTCATGCGGGCCCTCGCTCACAATGGTAGCGCCGCGGAGGCGGCGGAGGATGTGTGCACGACCTGACTGCCCGCGCACCGGTGCGCCTGCTCGCCTGCGACGGCGCCGAATCGTTCGCGACCTCGGTCGCCGGAGCGCTGCAGCTGCCGCTCGTTCCGACACAGGACTCCTGGTTCTCCTGCGGTGAAGGAAAGTTCGTCATCGACGAGAACGTGCGCGGCGGTGACTGCTACGTCTTCCAGTCACCGATCGTGCCCGGGGCGGAGCGCTCCGTGTACGACCGCTTCGTGATGCTCCTGCACGCCGTCGAGGCCACCGCGCTCGCCGACGCGCAAGAGGTCACGGCCGTGGTGCCGTACTTCCCCGGGGCGCGTCAGGACAAGCGGAAGGGGCGCGTCCGAGAAGGCATCTCGGCCGGACTCTTCGCCAGGTGCCTGCAAGAGGCGGGAGCTACCCGCGTCATCACCGTCGAGGTGCACAACGAAGCCATCGCCGGCATGTTCGCCCCGTGGCGCTGCCGGCTGGAGAACCTCTACCTGCACTACCTGATGTGCCCCTGGCTCTGCGAGCGTGGGCTGGTGGGCGACACCGTGGTCGCCCCGGACGTCGGCGGCATGGAGCGCGCACGCCGCTACGGAGAGGTCCTCGAGAGCCACCTGGCCGCACTCTCCAAGGAGCGCGACTACAGCACCGTGAACCGCGTGGTGCGCTCCACGCTCATCGGCGAGGTCGCCGGCCACGACGTGTTGCTGGTCGACGACATCATCGACACCGCGGGGTCGGTGGTCGCCGCGGTGGACGAGCTGAAGGCGGGCAAGGCGAGGAGCGTGACCGTCGCCTGCGCACACGCCGTGTTCAGCGAGCCCGCCCTGGAGCGCCTGTCCGGCGTGGCGGATCGCGCCCAGCGGGAGGGCTGGCGGTTCACGGTGGTCGGGAGCTCGTCCATCCGGCAAGTCGACCCGCCGCCCTGGTACGTGGAGTTTCCCATCGAAGGCCTGATCGCGCGCGTGATCGAGCGGAACAACCACCGCCTCAGCGTGACCGGGGCCCAGGAGCGATGATGCTCGCGATCTGCTGCAGCATGGCGTTCGCCGAGACGCCCGCCGAGACGGAGGCGCGTCTGCTCGAACAGCAGGCGGCCGAGGAGGCGGCTGCGCTCGAAGGCCAGGGCGCGAGCACCGAGACCGACGACGGGGAAGACGATCCGGAAGAGGGCGAGGGGTGGGCCAGGTCGCCGATCCTCAAGCCCGACGTCGGACTGGCGATGTACAGCGCCAACGGCAACCTCGAGGTCGGCATCGCCCTCGGGGCCCAGGTGGGCTTGAGCTACACCCAGCGCACGGGCCTGCTCGCGGGGCGTACGCGTGTCGGAGGCACCCTCACCCGCACGCTCGGCGGGCCCGGCACCGACCTCCGCGTCGGCACCTTCCTGGGGCCCCAGGCCAAGCTGGTCGGGTTCGACGCTGGCGTGGACGTCTTCAGGAACGGCTACGACGGGGTCGTGCTCTCCATCGAGCAGTCCGCCGGCGTCGACGTGCCGCTCACCCTCCGGGTGGGGCCGCGCCTGCTCCACGGCCTCGTGAACGTCACGCCGGCCTGGCTGGACAAGGGCAGCCGTCGCGTCGACTGGAGCACAGCCGAGGGGTCGGGCTTCGGCCACGAGCTCGGCTGGCTGCTGGGCGGCGCCATCTCCACGCCCGTGATGGGGGTGCAGGCTGGCTACTCCGAGCGCTACGTGGCGGGCGGAACGAGCAAGGGGCTCTACGCCGGCATCAGCTTCGGGCGCTGAGCCTCACCCCAGCGCCAGCATCCGGTCGAGCGGGGCCTTTGCGGCGAGCCGCAGCGCCTCCTCCAGCTCGATCCGAGGGCTCAGGTCGCGGAGGGCCAGGTAGATCTTCTCGAGCGTGTTCTTGCGCATGAACGGACACTCGTTGCACGCGCAGGTCTCGTCCTGGCCGGGAAGCGGCAAGAAGGTCTTGTCCGGACTGGCCTTCTCCATCTGGTGGATGATGCCCGGCTCCGTGGCCACGATGAAGGTGCCGGCCGGGCTCGCTTCGCTGCGGCGCAGCAGCGAGGAGGTCGACCCGATGTGGTGGGCGTGGCGCAACAGCTCCGGCTCGCACTCGGGGTGGGCGAGCACCTCGGCGTTCGGGTTCTGCGCCATGAGCTCGATCAGCTTCCGCTCGCTGAAGGTCTCGTGCACGATGCAGGTGCCTTGCCACAGGCTCATCTCACGGCCGGTCTCGCGCGCCAGCCAGGCGCCGAGGTTGCGGTCGGGCGCGAACAGGATGGGCTGGCCCTCCGGCACGGCGTCGATGACGCGTCGCGCGTTCGAGCTGGTGCAGATCCAGTCCGATAGCGCCTTGGTGCCCGCCGAGCAGTTGATGTAGCTCACGACCACGTGGTCGGGATGGTGGGCCTTCCAGGCGGCGAGCTTGTCGGCGGGGCAGCTGTCGGCGAGGGAACACCCGGCCGCGAGGTCCGGGAGCACGACGACCTTCTCGGGGTTCACGATCTTGGCGGTCTCGGCCATGAAGTGCACGCCACAGAAGAGGATGACGTCGGCCTCGGCGTCGCGCGCAGCCTGGGCGAGCTGGAGCGAGTCGCCGATGAAGTCGGCGAGGTCCTGGATGTCGCCGTCCTGGTAGTAATGCGCCAGGATGACGGCGTTTCGCTCCTCGCGCAGGCGGTCGATCTCGGCGTGCAGGTCCAGGGTCGGATCGATGCTCATGGAGCCTCCAGGCGACGGGAAGGCCTCCTAACGTACGACCGCAGCCAACCGCGCCACCAGCTCGGGGATGTCCCGAGCCGACAACGAGCAGAAGGCGATGCGCAGCGCGTTGATCGGCGGGATGGCCACGAGCCCGGTGGAGTGCTCACGGATCAGCCGACGCCGGACATCGTGCGCGGACAGGTCGTCCGGCAAGCCCACCAACATGAAGCAACCCCCGTTGGCAGGGTAGGGCCGCAGCCGTTCGCTGCGCACCTGTTCGAGGGAGGCGCGCAGCACGCGGAAGCGAGCCGCCAGCTCGGCGTGCACCCCGGCGATCTGACCTTCGAGGGTCGCGTCCTGCAGCGCGCCGAGGAGCATGGCGGCGCTGGGGCCGGGCATCGCGCTGACGCTCGCACGCACCAGGCACCGGGCCTTGTCCTCGAGCGCGTTGGCCGCGGCGCCATCGCAGCCGACGGTGAGGAACCCGACGCGGCCGCCGAAGAAGAAGAGCTCCTTGGTGGCCCCGTCGATCTTGACGGGGAGCAGGCGCGCGGGGTTCCCGCGACGGACCAGCTCCCAGAACAGGGAGTCGCGCAGCACGCCGTCTTCGTAGATCATCGTGTGGTACGCGTCGTCGAGGAGGACGACCAGGGGTCCTTCGGCGGCGACCAGGACGTCGACGATGCGCGCGGCTTCCGCGAGCGTGGGGCTGTACCCGGTCGGGTTGCCCGGGAGGTTCAGCACGACCGTGGTCGGCCGGCCCGCGCGGTCCGCGAGCGCGTGCTCCAAGGAGGCCACGTCGAACCCGCCCTGCTCGTCGAACACCCGATAGCGCCCGACCTTGGCGCCGCGCCGAAGACCGAACAGGTGGAGGTAGTTGCCCCAGCAGGGATCCGGCACCAGCACGTCGGTTCCGGGCTCCACGAACAGCTCGCTCGCCAGCGACAACGCGTGCGTCAAGCCCACGGTGACCAGCGGCAGGGAACGGGGGGTGTCGCCGCCCTCGCGGCCGATCCAGCGGTTCCAGGCGTGGCGCAGGTCCCGATCGCCTCCCTGGGGTCCGTAGAGGAAGGCCTTGGCTGGATCGAGACCGGTCACGTGCCGACGGAGCGCGTGCAGAGCGAGAGGGTTGCCGCGGCCATCGGTGACCTCGCCCACGGTGGCGTTCAGCGAACAGCCGCGCGCCTCCGCGGACTGCGCCGGGATGCCCTCGGGGTAGCAAGCGGCGCGTCCCAGCGACGACAGGCACGCCCAGGCCGCGGGCACCGACTGCTCGAGCGTGTCGTTGAGCCGGCTCAGCTTGTCCATCCATCCTCCGGGTTGCGGCCTATCCGGTCGCCGCGCCGGTGTCGGTTAGCCTCACGGTCCTCGACCCAGAAGTGCGGGAGCCCCTTGAAGACCATCACGCAAGCCGCGGACGAGCTCCTCGTCCAGGGCGACCCGTTCTACCTCCCGGTCGCCGACGAGGTGTCGCTGTTCGAGACCGCTCACAGGCAGAAGCTGCCGGTGATCCTGAAGGGTCCGACCGGATGCGGCAAGAGCCGCTTCGTCAGCTACATGGCGAAGAAGCTCGGCCTGCCCCTCGTCACGGTGGCCTGCCACGAGGATCTCACAGCCGCCGACCTCGTCGGCCGCTTCCTGATCCTCGGCGACGAGACGGTGTGGTGCGACGGTCCGCTCACGTCCGCGGTGCGGCACGGAGCGATCGTGTACCTGGACGAGGTGGTCGAGGCGCGGAACGACACCCTTGTGGTGATCCACCCCCTCACCGACGACCGGCGCATCCTGCCGGTCGATCGGCTCGGCGCGGTCTTGGCCGCGCCCGAGAGCTTCATGTTGGTGGTCAGCTACAACCCTGGGTACCAGTCGGTGCTCAAGGAGATGAAGCAGTCCACGCGGCAGCGCTTCGTCTCGCTCGACTTCGACTACCCGAGTCCCGAGCTGGAGGCCGAGATCGTCGCCCGTGAAGCCGGCGTCGACGCCGAGCTCGCCGAAGGGCTTGTGAAGGTCGGCCGCAAGGTGCGCAACCTCGTCGATCGAGGGCTCGAGGAGGGTGCCAGCACACGGCTCTTGATCTACGCCGGCAAGCTCGTCGCGGGTGGCGTCGCTCCTCGACGCGCCTGTGAGGTGGCCTTCGGCAAGACCCTCACCGACGATCGCGATCTGCAGCGCTCCATCCAGGAGCTCGTGGCCGATTTCTTCTAAGCGCCACCGCCTCCGCTTCGTCGCCCGTCGAGCTCGCGCCGGCGTCGAGCTCGCGCGCCTGGCGCCGGGAGCGTTTCGGGCATGGGCACGCCGCGAGCCTGCACTCCAGGGCTCGCTGGGATCGCAGGTCGCGTCGGGCTACTCCCGGTTGGTGGTCGACGCGGCGCGGCACAACGGCGACCTGGCCCGCACGCTGGCCACCTCGGTGCCGGACCAGCTGGCGCGCGTCGCCCCGGATCGACGGGAGGCCTACCTCGACATCCTGGGCGGCGTCGTGCGCACGCAGCCCGCCGCCGCGGGTCTCGTGGCCCGCTCGCTGCCGGAGCTGATCGCGAAGCTCGGTCACGACGCGCTCGCCCGCTTCCTCGAACAGGGCATCGCCCTGCACGACCACGGCGAGAAGAAGGCGGAGAGCTTCCTCAGGCGCGAGAGCCAGGAGGGCAAGGAGGAGCTGGCGCGGTTGATCCCGGGCGAGCGCCTGGAGGATCACCGCCGCACGCTCACGCACTACGCGAGAGCGCACTGCGGAGAGGACGTGCAGGTCCGAAGCGCGGGCGAGGCCAAGCCGGGGAGGGCGGGCAGCTTCAGCGACGGCCGGCATGTCTACCTCCCCCCCAGGAGCGACCGCTTCGGCGACGAGCGCGACTTCCTCGCCTACCGCGTCGCGACGGCCCGCGCGGTCGGCCACCTCGAGTTCGGCACCTACGACCTGGAGCTGGCACGGGTGCCGGGCACCTGGCCCGACCGCCGTGTCGACGAGCTGGAGATCGAGCGCTTCCTCCGCGCCTTCGCCAACCGCACGCTGGCGCGCGACCTGTTCAACGTCGCGGAAGATGCGCGCATCGAGCGGAAGGTCCGCCAGGAGTACCCGGGCGTGGCGCGCGACATCGAACGCATCGCGCCCCAGGAGCGAGCCGACCGGCCCGCCGCCACCGACAAGGCGCCCGTGGAGCAGGTGCTCGAGGCCCTGTTCCACCTGTCGCGCTACGGCGCACCGCCCGACGCCCTCGACGAGGGCCCGACCGAGATCGCTCGGGCTTGCTGGGCCGAGCTGGAGCCCCTGCTCGACGGCGACGTGCACGGGATCGCGGAAGCCCTCGTCCGGGTCTACGCGCCGGTTGCGGACCTCATGCGCAAGGCCGAGGAGGGTCCGACTCCGCAGCCCGACGGTTCGAAGAGGCGCCGCGGCCCTTCGATGCCCGGCGGTGACGGCCAGCCTCAGGACGGCGACGGGCAGACGGAGGAGACGCCCTACCGGGGCATGCAGGAGCCGCTGCCGGTCGCCGACATCCGGCCCGAGGAGCTCACACCCCAGGACCGAGCGGAGGAGGCGGAGGCCCTCGAGCTCCTCGAGCAGCTGCGCCAGGAAGGATCCGAGCTCGATCTGGCCCGCCTCCGACGTGCGCTGCGCAGCAAGGATCCTGGTGACGAACGCTCCTACGAGGAGATGGTGGCCTTCCTCGAGCGCATGGAGGCACCTGGCGGGGGCCTTGTCGAGGAGTCGGAGGACGCGGAGTCCCGCCCCTTCGGCACCTTGTCGGGCACCATCGCCGAGCGCCTGAAGGAAGACGGGCCTGCTGAGCAGAGCTTCCTCTACCGGGAGTGGGACGCGACCATCTCCGACTACAAGCCGGACTGGGTGCGGCTCCAGGAGCACGTCTTGCGGCCGGGTTCCGGCGCCTTCGTCGAGCGGGTGCGAGACGACTACGGCCCGACCATCCACCGGCTCCGTCGCCGCTTCGAGGCGCTGCGGCCCGACGCGATGAGGCGCGTGCGTCGACTCGCGGACGGCACGGACCTCGACCTCGACAGCGTGGTCGACGCGCGGGTGACCCGGCGCGCCGGTGGCTCCCCGAGCGACCGTCTCTACGAGAAGCAGCTCCGCGATCGCCGCGATGTCGCCGTGGCGTTCCTGCTCGACATGTCCAGCTCGACCAACGAGATGGCGGGTCCGGACAACAAGCGCCTGATCGAGCTCGAGAAGGAAGCGCTGGTGATCATCGCCGAAGCGGTGGACGCCATCGGGGATGCGTGTGCGATCTACGGCTTCTCCGGCTACGGCCGCGACCACGTGGCGTTCTACGTGGCCAAGGACTTCGGCGATGCCTACGACGGGCGCACACGGGAGCGGATCGGGCGCATCGGCTGGAAGATGGAGAACCGCGACGGCACCGCCATACGCCACGCCACGCGGAAGCTGAAGCAGGTGCCGGCCAAGAGCAAGCTCCTGGTGCTGTTGAGCGACGGGCGGCCACTCGACTGCGGCTGCGACCACTACTACGACGTGTACGCCCAGGAGGACACGCGCATGGCGCTGCGGGAGGCCCGCACCGACGGCGTGCACCCGTTCTGCATCACGGTCGATCCCCGAGGGAGGAGGTACCTCGAGTCCATGTACGGCGAGGTCGGCTATGTCGTGATCGACCGTCCCGAGACGCTCCCCGAGAAGCTGCCGCGCATCTACCGCCGCCTCACCAGGTAGGCGTTGGCACCAGCGGGAGCTTCCGGCTAGGACCTCGGCCTACCACCGAGGCTCCGCCATGTTCCTTTCGCTCCTCCTGGCCTGCAGCAAGCAGCCCGACGTCATCGAGACCCCCGGACCGCCCCCGCCGCCACCCGCGGCCAAGGCCATCGCGAGCGACTGGCCGGTCAGCGGCTCGGTGGGCGTCGTCACCATCAAGAACGGCGATGCTCCCGTCAGGGGCACGCTGGACGGGGTGAGCGGCCAGGTGACCGTCACCGGTGACTGGTCCGGCGTGGATGGACAGGTCGCGGTGGACCTCAGCACCTGGGACAGCGCGCTGGCGCTTCGTGACGACCGCATCAAGGAGACCTTCTTCGATCTCGCGGCCCACGGCACCGCGACCTTCGCCGTCGCGCGGTTGGAGGGCGTGCCGGAAGGTGGCCCATCGGCCGAAGGCAGCCCGGTCACCGTGACGGGCCGCCTGGGTCTCCACGGCACCGAGCAGGAGGTCGTGGTTGCGGCCACGCTCACACCGGCGGGGGAGGGCTTCCGGCTCGTCACGACCGAGGGCTTCGACGTGGGCATGGCCAGCTACGGGCTGGAGGAGCGGCTCCAGGCACTGCTCACGCTCTGCGGCCACGCGAGCGTGGACGACACCGCGAAGGTGAGCCTGGATCTGGCGCTCGGCAGCGTGCCGGCACCGAGCGATGACACGACCGAAGAAGGTGCGGGTGGTGAGGGCGAGGCGCCCGCGGCGCCTACCTCCGACGACGGCGGCTCTTGACCTTGGCGCGCCGCGGCTGCCGCGTGCCCACGAGGATGAGCAGCATGCCTGTTGCGACGCCTAGCGCGATGACTCCGACCATGGACGACACCGTAGCAGCGGCCCCGACCCGGTCGCAAGCCGCGTGCTGACGAGCCTCGTCCTGGCGGCGCCCGCGCTCGCCTGGGAGGCCGACCCGCTCCCGGGGCAGGGCATCTGGCCCCATCCGGTCGCCGACACGCGAGCGCCCCTGTCCCAGGTGGTGATGCGCGGCGAGCTCTCCGACGACGTCGACGCCGTGTTCGGGGAGATGATCGACGCCACCATCGGCGGCGAGCTCCGCGCGGTGGAGGTGCGCGAGGGCGACTTCACGTTCCAGACGGGGCTCGTTGGCGGCGCCTACATGGGCTTCCGCCAGGGCGGGGAGCTGTCCTTCGCCCTGCGCACCTTCGACGGACGCTTTGGCTTGCCGATCGACCTGTCGTGGCGGTGGCTGCGCGCTCGTCTGCTCTGGGCCCACGCCAGCGCGCACACGGCCGATGGTTCGCGGATCACCGAAGGGCCCGAACCCACCGTCGACCGCTGGAGCCGGGAGACGCTCACCTTGCTCGCGGGACCGAAGTGGCAGGCCTGTCGGGTCTACGGCGGCGGCGAGCTCGTGTACCACGACGTGGAGACCTACCCGCTGTGGGGGGCGCAGGTGGGCGGAGAGGCGGCGCTGGACAGGGCGCTCTCACCCTACGCGGCGGTGGACCTGAAGCTGCACCAGGGCAGCGACTGGCGACCCGGCGTGGCCTTCCAGATCGGTGGGTGGTGGGTGCACCAGCAGCGCGTCCGGCTCGGGTTCATCGGCTACTTCGGACCGGACGACACCGGCCGCTACGAGGGTCGGGAGGAACGCTACCTGGGCCTGGTCCTGGGCCTGGACGGTACCGGCGCTGTGGCTCGCTAGCGCACCAGCCCGCGGAACACCTCGGGCAGGCGCACGGGCAGGTGGTTCGCGTCCGGCAGCATCAGGAAGCGGCCGGGGCCGAAGATCTCACGGAGGTAGTCCTCGGCGTCGGGCTTGGGGTCGAGGCTGATGCAGTGCACGTGGATGCCCTGCCGGGCGGCCTCCTGGACCGCCATCGCCGTGTCCTTGATGCCGTAGCGACCGCGGTAGTCGCCTCGTGCCTCGGGCTTGCCGTCGGACAACAGGATCAGGACGCGACGTCCCTGGGGCTGCTGACCGAGCAGGAAGCACGCCTGGCGCACGATGGCGCCGAGGTGGGTGCCGCCCTGGGCGCGGAGGTTCCCGAGCCGCTTCTTGACGGTGTCGTCGTATGGATCGGAGAAGCCCTTGATCCGGTAGGTGTAGACCTCTCGAGGATGGTTCGAGTTGAAGCCGTAGAAGGCGTGCGGAACCTGCAGGGTGCGCAAGCCTTCTGCGAAGAGGATCACCGCCTCCTGCTCCGCGGCGAGGACCTGACCCTGGGTGCTGCCGGACTGGTCGACGAGCGTCATCACGGCCAGGTCTTTCCGCTGCCGGACGAAGCGCTTGTAGAAGTCCTCCCGTGGCTGCTGGCCCGCGGCGATGTCGGTCAGCGCGATCAGAGCTCGGTTCATGTCGATCTCGGGGCCGTCGGGCAGGCCGCCCACCCAGCGCTCCTCGACCCTGAGCACCTCGAACTGGCGTCGGATCTGCTTGATCTCCTTCTGGTTCGCCCCGACGATCCGGTCGTAGGCGGCCAGCGACCCGGTCTGCGCCTCGGGCGCGTAGACCTTGGTCTCCGAGATCTTGTACAGCGCGCCCGCGTGGTCCCACTCGTCGTATTCCCGTCCACCGTCGTCGCCGGGCTTGTCCTTCAGATCGTTGACCAGCTCGTCGGCGCTCACGTCCGTCGACCACTTGGCTGCGCCGTAGCGAACCTCCTTGTGCTTCTGCTGGGCGTCGTCGCGCAAGGCTCCGTAAGCCGGCATCGACGCCAGATCGTGATCCATCTGCTCGCCCGGAGAGGCCATCGCCTTCTTCAACCGCGCCTTCAGCCGTCCACGCAGGCCCTTCTTGGGTCCGGCTTCAGGTGGGCCCCCCAGCGGAATCGCTCCGGCGTTGCGTGCCTTGGCCGCCAGGAGCTGCTGGAGCGGCGCGTTTCCCTTCATCCATGCGGTCTCGGCGGCGACGTCGCGGGCCAGATCGGCCAGGATCCACTCGGGGCGCAAGATGCCTACGAAGTAGGGCAGGGGAGGCGGTCCGAGCTTGAGGCGCTTCAGGTGCTCGCGCACCTGGCGTCCTTGTCCAGCGATGGCAAGGCGGGCGGCCTCCGGCGAGGGCGCGGCGTCCACCGCGGCGGCCGCCCGGCGGGCGGGTTCCCCCTCTGGACCGGGGTCGGGCCAGTTGAGGTTGATGGTCAGGCTGTCGTAGAGCGGCAGGAAGGCCTTGGGGAGGCCATCGCGGGGTACCTCGGTGACGTTCACCCGCATGCGGCCCGCCTTCTCCATGGCCCGCACGGCCGCGAAGTCGGCCGCGATGCCCGGGAAGGCCTCGCAGTAGTGACGCATCACGTACCGCACGCTGAGCAGGTGGTACACGCTGCGGAACACCCAGTCCTTGTAGATCTCGCCGAGGCGGGCGCGTCCCTCCAGGAAGCCCAGCTCCGCCAGGCCGAGCTGCACCATGCCCATCGACCGGTAGAGCACCTCGTCGGCCCACGGGTCTTCGGGCGCGGGAACGGCCTTGGGCAGGAAGAGGTTCTCGCCATCGGTCGACGGTGGGTCGCTCGACGCGAGCGCGAAGTCCCGCCCGGTGATCATGCGCAGCCACGCGGCGAGGCGTCGATGCACCTGCGGCAGCGTGGTGCCGGCTTCTTCGCCGTCGCCCAGGAGCTTCCGCGGGTTGCCGTGGAGGAAGTGCGCGAGCAGGGCCTGTTCCGCTTCCTCGTCGTCGAGCCCCTCCAGGCCGAGATCCCCCTTGGAGACCCCGTACTCGTCCATCGTGAGCTCGAACGCCTCCTCGGGCGTAGGTGGCCAGGTGGGGGCTGCCATGAAGGGTCAGGCTACCCGAGCACCGAGCGGATCAGCTCGCCGAGCGCGCGGGTCATCTCCGGGTCGTCGGTCAACGAGCCCACGAGGGTGGCCTGGCAGGCATCCTTCATGGGAAGACCCGCCACGACGAGCTTGCCGGCGTAGATGAGCATCCGCGTGCTGGCGCCCTCCGCGAGCCCATGGGCACGCAGGTTGCGGCTGCCGCGGCCGAGCTGCACGAGCTTCTCGGCGGTCGGCGCGTCGCAACCGGACTCCTGGGCGACGATCTCGGCTTCGACCTCCTCGTCCGGGTAGTCGAAGGGGATGCTCACGAAGCGCTGACGCGTCGACTCCTTGAGCTCCTTGGTGACCGACTGGTAGCCGGGGTTGTACGAGATCACGACCAGGAAGTCGTCGGGGGCTTCGATCTCCTCGCCTGTGCGCTCCAAGGGCAGCACGCGGCGATCGTCGGTGAGCGGGTGGAGCACGGTCAGCACGTCGCTGCGCGCCTCGACCACCTCGTCGAGGTAGCAGATCGCGCCCTTGCGCACGGCGCTGGTGAGTGGCCCGTCGCGCCAGACCGTGGCGCCGCCCTCCAGGATGAAGCGCCCCGTGAGGTCGGCGGCGGCGAGGTCTTCCTGGCAGGCCACCGTGACCAGCTCGCGCCCCAGCTTCTCGGCCATGTGCCGCACGAAGCGGGTCTTCCCGCAACCGGTCGGCCCCTTCAGCAGGATGGGCAGCTTGTGGGCGGCGGCGGTGGAGAACACCGTCTCCTCGTTGCCGGTAGCTCGGTAGTAGACCAACGCGGACCTCTCAAGGGAAGGCGGCCGGCACCCTATCACCCCCACTCAGGGGGGCGCGGACATCTCCGGCGCGAGGCCTCGCCGTAGGGCCCAGTCGTCGGCCAGCTTCATCTCCACGGGCTCGCTGAACTCCGGAAACGCGGGGTGCGTGCGCACCAGGAAGAGCCAGGCCGGCACCCACAACGGGTAGAACCAGGCGGCCGCGATGCGGCGACCGCGGACCTGCCACGCGGCCAGCACCAGCAGGCAGAGGTACGTGCCCTCGAAGAAGACCTCGGGCTTGGCCACGCGCCAGAACCCGGGAAGCAACCACCGGATGAGCATGTAGAGCGGGTTCTGGACCTCGGGCGCCAGGTACGGACCGAGGCTCATCAGGAACAGCACGCCGCCCATGACGAGCAAGCCCTGCACGAAGCGCTGACGGAAGCCACGAAGCACCGCGAAGAAGGCGAGGCCCGAGACCACCATGTTGACGGCTCGGTGGACCTCGAGCCGGTTCCACGCCAGAGGAGCGAGTGAGAACACGTCCTGGCTCGAGCGCTCGGTGAGGAAGGTGTCGGGATCGCCGAGCGTGCCGGGACCGCTGATCAGGGCGTATTGGTAGGCGACCAGGGGCATGGCCAGGGCGGCACACCACGCGCAGGCCCGTGCGACGTCACGTTGACGCGTCACGGCCAGCAGCAGCGCACCTGCCGCCGCACCGACCAGCGCCCAGTACCAGTTCAAGAAGGCCGCGCCTACGTAGACGACTCCCGCGAGCCAGGCCCAGCGCCCGCCCTCGCGCCAGCTCTTGACCAGCACCCAGCCGAAGAGCGCCAGGGCGAACACGCTGCTCTTCTCGATGGTGTACCAGTTCAGATCGCGGAACACGTGGAGGCCCATGCCGAAGGGCCACGCCAGGACCACGGCCACCCGCCAGGAGTCGGAGAACTCCCGCAACAGGAGCGCAGCGCACCACCAGCCCAGCGCGGGGTAGAGCAGCGCCTGGGCGTTGAACGCCGCGAAGGGTTCGAGCACGAGGTCGAAGGCTGCTGTCACCCACAGGTGGCCCACGTGCACGCCGATGAGGCGCGCAGCCGGGTCGTTCAGTGCCTCGAGGGGGTGGAAGGTCACGGTCCGATGCACACCGTCGAGGTAGAAGAGCAGGGAGCCGGCCTTGTCGATGGTCGGGTACGCGCCGTACACGTGCTCGGTCAGCACGCCCGCGAGCGGCGAGGTGAGCAGGATCACCTGGCCGACCACGAAGAACCAGGCGCGTAGCGCAGGGGGCCAGCGCCGGACGAGGGCCAACAACGAGATGGCGATGCCGGCGCCGCAGCACGCCACGTAGAGCCCCGGATGGTTCAGGAACTCCAGGTCCACGTGCACCTGCAAGGGGTGGGGTGGGGGTCCATAGAGCTGCGGGGTCATGATCGTCGCGCTAACCGATGCGGGGATGAACGAGCGGCAGCTGACCTTGGCGACCTGGTACGCGGCGAACCGTCGTCGGCTGCCTTGGCGCGAACAGCCGACCCCCTACCGGGTCTGGCTCTCCGAGATCATGCTGCAGCAGACGCGTGTCGAGACCGTGCTGCCCTACTTCGAGCGCTTCCTGGACCGCTGGCCCACCGTGAGCGATCTGGCCGCGGCCGAGCTGGACGACGTGCTGTCGGTGTGGAGTGGTCTCGGGTACTACAGCCGGGCGCGACGGCTGCATGCCGCCGCGATCCAGATCACCGAGCGGGGAGCTTGGCCCAACGACGTCGCGGGTCTGCGGAAGCTGCCGGGCGTGGGCCCCTACACGGCCGGCGCGATCGCGAGCATCGCGTTCGGGCGCGACGAACCGGCGGTCGACGGCAACATCGAGCGGGTCACGTGCCGCCTGCACGCGTACGAACACGACCCCCGCACCCCGCACGGCCGGCGGGACGTGTGGGCGCTCGCTGCGGCGGACCTGCCGGTGGGACATGCCGGCGACCACAACCAGGCCTTGATGGACCTGGGCTCGCGCATCTGCACGCCTCGGAAGCCATCGTGCGAGGCCTGTCCGCTTCGAGCCGGTTGCCGTGCCTCGGACCTCGGCCTGCAGGATGTGCTGCCGCGGCTCCCCCCACGGAAGCGCCCCACGCTGGTTCGCGGTGTCTGTGCCGCGCTGATCAGGGGGGGGCGGGTGTGGATGGTGAAGCGGCCACCGACCGGGCTCCTGGCGGGCCTGCTGGAGCTTCCGGGCGCCGAGCTCACGGATGCGGGCTGCGAGCGCCAGACGCTGACCCGGATCTTCGAGGAACGCCTGGGCCTGCGCGTCGTTCGTGCGCACCGGCTCGGCGAGGTGCGCCACGTCTTCAGCCACCGTCGGCTCATCCAGGCCGTGTGGCGGCTGGACGCCGAAGGCACACCGAGTGGCGGTGAGTGGCTGCTGCCGCACGCACAGCGGGAGCTGTCGACGCTCGCGAAGAAGACCCTGGCGCTAGCGCTCCTCGATGAGCCGTAGGCGCGCGGCCAGGTAGGCTTCGGCCGCCACCACAGCGTCTTCGTCGCGCCCCTCCAGCGTCACGATGACGTGACGTGGGCCATCCTCGAAGCGCGGGTACGAGCCGATCTCGACGGTGCCGAAACGTTCCTGCACCTCGGTGAGGCGCTCGGCGATCTGCACCTCGGTCTCGTCCGTGCGCAGGTAGCGGGAGCTCACGGGCTCCCCCTGCCAGCGCCAGCACGCGGCCTCGAACTTGAGCTTGAGGAAGGCGGGGACGCCGGGGAACACGTGCACGTTGTGCATCTTCACGAGGGGAAACCAGATGCCTTCGTCCCACAAGAGCTCGTAGCCCTCGGGGAGCTCGGTCATTCGGCGCGCCGCGGCGTTGAGGTCGCCGACCCGTCGGGACAGGATGTCGACCAGCTCGGGGCAACTCACGAGCGGAACCCGGAAGGCGTGCGCGATCGCTTCCAGCGTGCGGTCGTCGTGGGTGGGGCCCACGCCGCCCGTGGTGAGCACCAGGTCGGCGGACGCCGAGCTCCGTCGGACCTCGTCGGCAATGTGGGCGACGGTGTCCGCCACGATCGTGACCCGCTCGAGCGCCACCCCCAGCTCCCGCAGGCGGCGCACGAGGAAGGGGGTGTTCTCGTCGTCGAACTTCCCCTTGAGGATCTCGTCGCCGATGATGATCACCGCTGCCGTGCGCATGGGGTCAACCTAGCCGATCCGGCGGACGAAAGCGCGCCCTCGGGGTGTCGTGGGAACCCGCGTCCGGGGCTTCTCCACCCCGCTGGACGCGGGTACACTGTGCGCAGGCCTGCATCCTTGTTCCCTTTCACGAGAAAGCGTCGTTACGCGGCACGCGTGGCCGTGGCGTTCCACGGGCAACCGGTGGACGAGGCCTGCTTCGCCCGGAGCGACAAGCCGATCCAGCTCGGAGGGCAGGGCGCCCTGGCGCTGCCACCGCCCCACGAGGGCGAGAGCATGGCCCAGCTCCGATGGGACGGTCCCGAGGTGCTGGTCGTGCGGGATCACGCCGGGCATGAGGCGGTCATCGATCCCACGCGCAAGGCCCGCGTGCAGTCGGGACCCGTCACCCTGGACGTCAGCCTCGTCCGGCAGTTCCGGCACCCCAACGACTTCTGGGGCGACGGCGACCTCATGATGATCGCCGCCTTGCTGGTGATGATGGTGTCGGGCATGTGGGCGGCGGCCGTGCTGGAGCAGCTTGCCGGGGAGGCCAGCCAACCGCGCGCCGAGGTGAGCCCGGAGCTCATCGCGCGGCTGCTCGACGACGACCTCGAGGGCGCGGACCGCGGCTACCTCGCTGAGCGGCGCGAGCGCCCGCAAGCCGAGAAGGCGCACGAGCAGGTCTTCCTTCCCGCCGGTCGCGTGGGCCCCCTCGATGCACTCGGCGGCGCGGAGCAGACCGCACCGGAGACCCGACGCCTGCCGGAGGTCGCCGAACAGCAACAGAGCCGGTACCAGCCGCTGCCCACCCACGAGCGCGACGAGGCGGCGGACGAACCTGGGCCCGACCTTCCGGAGGTGGCCGACCCGCTGAACCTCGACGGCGACGACGGGGACCAGCTCGACGAGCAGGAGGCCGCGGAGACGCCGGCCGAGGAGGAGCGAGGCTGGGGCTTCACCGACTGGTACGACGCCGAGGACGCACGCTCGGACGAGCGGGACATCGCCGAGCAGATCCGCCAGGCCAGGCAGCGCCTCCGCATCGAGCCGGACGACCCGTGGGCGCTCCAGCACCTGGGCTACTACCAGTACCTGGCGGAGGACTACGACGGCTGCGCCGACACCTACCAGCACTTCGTCGATCTCTTCCCTTCGGATCCCGCCGGCTACAACAACCTGGCGCTTGTGTACAAGCGAACTGGCGAGTACCCTAGGGAGGAAGGCTACTATCGGCTGGCGCTAGCGCTCGACCCGAACGACGATCATGCCCTCAACAACCTCGCAGTGAACCTGGCCCACCAGGAGCGCTACGACGAGGCCCTGGCGATCATGGAGAAGCTCGAGACCCTTATCCCCGACGACCCCTACGCCGACCTCCATCGTGCGAAGATCCATGCTGCGCGCGGCGAGGACGAGAGCGCCTACGACTACCTGGAGGAAGCGCTCGAGGGCATGGAGAACCTCGACACGCTCCATCACATCGAGTTCCGGCAGGACATTCGCATCGACCCGGCCTTCAGGACCCTCCGGAACGAGCGGCGCTTCGAGAAGCTGTTGGTGCGCTACTACGGCAAGGACGCAGCCCCCCTGGTGGGTGCCCATGGGTGATCTGAACGTCACCGTGCGCTACCACGGCAGCGTGGTCGACGACCGCGTCGTGCCCGTGCGGGGGGCGGTGGCCATCGGCGACAGTCCGGGTGCGAAGGTCAGCTTCCCCGGCGCGCGCGTCGACGTCGTGCGCGTGGGCCGGGACCTGGAGCTGCGCGGGCGGCGCCTCGCGGAAGGGCAGCGGACCGGCTTCTCCCTGGGGCCGGTGCACGTGCAGCTGGAGCACATCGAACCCCTGCGGGTCGAGCGCTGGGCCCGTCCGAGCTTCGACAGCCGCTTCCTGCTGGTCGCGTTGGCCGTGACGACGGCGGGCATGTGGCTCGAGACCCTCGACGACGTGGCGCGAACCCAGGAGGGTGTGGTCGCACAGCAGCTCCGGTCGGTGGGGCACGAGCTGAGCTTGCTCCGGTCGACCGACCGCCGAGCGGAGCGCACCTCGTTGGTGACACCCAACCCCGCCTTGGACCTGCTTCCGCCCGCCGACCAACGAGCTGTGGACGGACCGGCCGCGGTCGCCGACGATGTGAAGACCGGCTGGGCCTTCTACGAGTGGCATGCCGACAGCGTGCGCTTGAGCTCCGACCAGGTGATGGCTCGGGTGCGCCTCCAGGCCGAGCCGGACAACGTGGAGCTTCGTTCCCAGCTGGCGCACGCGGCGTACGCGTCCGACGACTTCGAAGAGGCCGCGTGGCACTACGCCTGGCTCGCAGAGCGTCATCCCGACGGCGTGGAGTGGCACACCGGGCTCGCCCTCGCCCAAAAGCGACTGGGTCGTCACACCTCCGAGCTCGAGCACTGGGAGCGCGTGCTGGAGCTCGAGCCACGGCATGTGCTCGCGCTCGGGAACCGCGCGGTCGCCTTCGCGCGCCTCGACCGCTGGGATCAGTCACGCAGCGCCCTCGACCGCCTCCAGGAGGTCGCGCCCGAGCACCCGTACGGCCACGTGTACATGGCGCTGCAGGCCGCGCTCGAAGGGGCCGACGACGACGCGCTGGGCCACCTCGAGCTCGCGATGGAGCGGAGGGAGGCCTTGTCCGACGACCTCCGCATCGAGCTTCGCCGCGACATCGCGCTGGACCCGGCACTCTCCGGGTTGCGGGCGGACCCCCGGTTGATGGCGATGCTCAACCGACAGCTTGGCGCGCGTGCGCCACGCCCGCTCGCCCAGCAGGCCCGACACGGCGAGCGGAGATAGGCTCTCTCCTAGCCGTGGAGGAGAGCCATGCGACGAGCGGTCCTGGCCGGGAGCTTCGACCCCATCACGCTGGGTCACCTCGACGTCCTGGAGCGCGGCTGCGAGCTCTTCGACGAGGTCGTGCTCGCCTGCGGGAACAACCCGAACAAGCGCTACCTGCTGAGCCTCGACAAGCGGCTCGACGTGCTCGCGGAGGCCACCAGCGGCTTGGAGCGTGTGCGGGTCGACAGCTTCGAGGGACTGCTGGTCGACTACTGCCAGAGCGTGGGGGCCACGGTCATCCTCCGGGGTCTGCGTGCCGTGACCGACTTCGAGTTCGAGTTCCAGATCGGGCTCGCGAACCGCGACATGGCCCCGGGAATCGAGACGGTGTTCCTGCTCGCTGCACCGAAGCACGTCTTCGTGTCGAGCTCGCTCGTCAAGGAGATCCACCAGAACGGCGGGGACGTGCGCCGCTACGTGCCCCAACCCGCGCTCCGCGCCATGGAGGCCGCATACGCTACGGTGACGCCGTGAGCGACCCCCTCCACGATCCCGAGATGCGCCGCGCCACCCGCGGCCAGCTCGCACGGGAGCTCATCCTCCGAACCCTGCTGCACGACGTGCGGGGCGCGCTGACCGCCGCGCTGGGCTGGGTCGAGCTCATGGGCATCGACGGCTCCGCGCCCCCGAAGGGCCTGGAGCGCAGCCTGGAGGGCATCCGCGCTGCGGCGGCCCGCTACGAGTCCCTCGGCTGGCCCGAGGAGGCGCGCGCCGACAGCTTCGAGAGGGCGGCGAGCGCGCTCGGCATCGAGCTCGTTGGCCGACCCCGGCCGGTCGTGGACGCGCTGCGACTCGCGTCGGCGCTCGAGCTCGTACGGCCCACGCGCATCGAGCTCTTCGTGGATCCCGACGCACCGCGGGTCCTGGTGGCCCGACTGCACGGCGTGGAGGAGGCCTCGGCGTCCCTGGCGCTGTCGCCCCATCCCGACGATCTGTTCCCGCGGCTGCACGTGCAGGATCAGGCGCTCGGGTGCTGCCTGCTCCGAGAGGTCGGCCGCAACCACGGCGGGGAGCTGCGGCGACGCGAACCGGGCTCCCTGGACCTGCTGCTGCCGTCATAGGCCGCGCCCGCCGGCGGTCTGGCACGACCGTTGCACCAGGGCTCGGTGGAGGTGTTCATGTGTGGAATCGTCGCGTACACCGGGTCACGGGAGGCGGGGGGCGTGCTGCTCGAGGGGCTTCGCCGGCTGGAGTACCGCGGCTACGACTCCGCGGGCGTGGCCCTGGTCCACGAATCCCAGATGCGCGTCTACAAAGAGGTCGGCCGGGTCGCCGAGCTCGTCCGGCACGATCTCGAGACCAGGGCTGGCACCGCGGGCGTGGCCCACACGCGTTGGGCCACCCACGGCGGCGTGACGCGGCCGAACGCCCACCCTCACCTCGACGGCAAGGGTCGCATCGCTGTGGTCCACAACGGGATCGTCGACAACGCGGGCGTGCTGAAGTCCCGCCTCGAGAGCGAGGGCGTGGCCTTCGCCAGCGAGACCGACACCGAGGTGCTGCCTCACCTGATCCGCAAGTACTACGAGGGCGACCCGGTCGACGCCGTGCGCCAGGCCCTGAGCCAGGTCCACGGCACCTACGGCATCGCCGTGAGCTTCGCCGACCACCCAGACACCATCGTGGCCGCTCGGAACGGGTCGCCGCTGGTGGTGGGGCTCGGCGAGGGCGAGAACTTCCTGGCGTCGGATCCCCACGCGGTCGTGAAGTACACGCAGCGCGTCATCTACCTCGAGGACCGCGAGCTGGCGGTCATCACGCCACATGGCGTCGAGACCATTCGGCTCGACGGTGAGCTCACCGCCCACGAGGAACAGCAGCTCGAGGGGCTCTACGGCGACGAGGGGAAGGGCGGCTTTCCCCACTACATGCTCAAGGAGATCTTCGAGCAGCCGGAGTCCATCGCCCGGTGCCTCTCCGGTCGAGTCCAGGACACGGGCACCGCGCGGCTCGGTGGGTTCGAGCTGACGCCTCGGGACCTCACCCGGATCTCTCGGGTCACCATCCTGGGGTGCGGCACCAGCCTGCATGCTGCGCGCGTGGGCGCCATGGCGGTCGAGAGCCTGGCTCGCATCCCGGCCTCAGCGGAGGTCGCGAGCGAATACCACCACCGCAACCCGCTGATCGATCCCGACGGCCTGTACCTGGCGGTGAGCCAGTCGGGGGAGACCTTCGACACCCTCGCCGCGGTCCGCGAGGTGCAGGTCAAGGGCGGCCAGGTGATGGGTGTGGTCAACGTCGTCGGGTCCACCATCGCCAGGACCTGCGGCGCCGGCGTCTACCTGCACTCCGGGCCGGAGATTGCGGTCGCCTCGACGAAGGCCTTCACGTCGCAGGTGGCGGCGCTCTACGTCTTCACGCTCATGTTGGCGCGCACGCGGAACCTCACCGCGGAGCAGGCGCAGGAGCTCGCCGGCGCGCTGATCGGCGTCTCCGAGAAGGTGGACACAGCGATCTCGATGCTCGCCGAGGACCTCGGTGCGGGCGCGATCGGGCGGGCCGCCGCCTTGTTGACCAAGGCCCGCTACGCCCTGTTCATGGGCCGCGGCCCGAGCTGGCCGGTCGCGCTCGAGGGCGCCCTGAAGCTCAAGGAGATCGCCTACGTGCCCTGCGAGGCGTACGCGGCGGGGGAGATGAAGCACGGCCCCATCGCCATGATGGAGCAGGACACCCCGGTCGTGGTGGTCGTGCCCAACGACGGGCACCGCTCACGCACCCTCTCGAACCTCCAGGAGGTCGCCGCCCGGGGCGCGCGCATCATCGCGGTGCACACCGAAGGGGACCTCGAGGTCGAGGCGCTGGCCGACGTCTCGCTGCCCGTACCGCCGGTGCACCCCGTGATCTCGCCCCTGGTCACGGTGGTGCCGCTGCAGCTGCTCGCCTACCAGGCGGCCCTCGCGCTCGGCCGCGACATCGACCGGCCCCGCAACCTCGCCAAGTCGGTCACCGTGGCGTGAGCGGGAACTCGTAGATCCGGTAGGTCTTGTAGATCTTCGCCCCGAGCTTCTCGAGGGCGCCCCGCATGCGGGTGTTGTCCTCCAGGATCCAGCTCGCCTCCGCGCCCCGAACGCCCATTTGTTGGCCGCTCTCCCAGATGCGCACGTACAGCGGCGCGCCGAGCGGCACCTTCTGGAACTTGCGCTTCACGCCGAGCAGGAAGACCCGGAGCTGGTCGATCTGGGAGGGCTTGGTGAGCCAGTGGTACCAGCCGATCGGGAAGACTCGCCCGTTCATGGGCTTCACCACCCGGTTGTAGTCGGGCAGGCACACGGCGAACGCAGCCGGCTCCCCATCGATCTCCGCGAGCCAGCTCAGGCGTGGGTCGAGCATGGGCTTCAGGCCTTCCGCGACCGCCTCGAACTCCGCATCGTCGAGCTTCACGAAGCCCCAGTTGTCCTCCCAGGCGTCGTTGTAGATCTCCTTGGCCAGCGCGAGCTCCTGGCGCCAGCGACCCTTGTCGATCGGACGGATCGTCAGCCCGCGGGTCCGTTCTTCGCAGCGCGTCGCGATGCGGGCGATCCGCTCAGGGACCGGCCCTTGGTCGAGCCAGTAGGCGTAGAGGTCCTGCGCCTTGCGCAGCCCCAGGGCGTCGTAGATCCTCGGGTAGTAGGGACGGTTGAAGGTCATCAGCACGAGGGGGTCGCTGTCGAAGCCGTCGACGAGCAGCCCGCTCTCGTGGTTGGTCGTGAAGTTGCAGGGACCCCGCGCCGTGGTGCGCCCGCGCTCGGCGAGCCAGGCGCATGCCGCCTCCAGCAGGGCGCCCGCTACACGCTCGTCGTCGATGAACTCGAAGAAGCCGAAGAAGCCCACGTTCGGCTCGACCTCGTCGTAGTAGCGGTCGATCTGCGCGGAGATGGTGCCCACGTCGCGCCCGCCCCGCGTGGCCACGAAACACTGCACCTCCGCGTGCTGGAAGAAGGGGTTCCGTGCAGGGTCGAGGAAGGTCTTGCGCTCGAACAGGAGCGGCGGAACCCAGTGTGGGTCGTCGCCGTACACCGTCCAGCAGAACCGGACGAGTCGGAGCGCGTCACGAGGCAAGGTCAGCGGCATGACTTCGATCGCCGACATGATTCCTCCGGGCCGGCACCATAACGAAGGTCATGCAGAACCTCGGCCGCATCCTCGTCCGTCGACGCGTCCTGGCGGCGGTGTGGATCGTCGTGGCGACGGTGCTGGCCCTGGGCGCGCTGGCGTCGAGCGCGAGCGAGGGTCTGCCGGTCGACTTCACACCTCAAGCGCTCTTCGAACGGGACGCCGAGAACGAGGAGGTGCTCCAGCGCACCCGCGCCGCGTGGGGGCGCGACGACAACGACGTGGTCGTGGTGGTCTCCGGCGACGTGCTCGCGCGGAACGGTCTCGCAGCGCTGGCGGCACTGCACGACGTGCTCGCCACCGACCGCGACGTGGTGACCGTCGACTCACTGGCGAACGCGAGCCTTGCATGGCGGGGCCCGGAGGGGGTGAGGGTCGGTCGCCTGCTCGACGAGAACACCTGCTGCGAGGACCTGGCCGAGCGGATCGCGGACGAGGCCTCCGTCACCGGGCTCCTGGTGAGCGCCTCTGGACGCCTGGCCACGCTGCGGGCGCGCATCGTCGCCGTCATGATGGCCGCCATCCGATGGAATGCCATTGCCAGGCGGCAGAGCATCGTCGTCGGCTTCCGCCACAGCCGCCGCCGCAGCCTCTTTGCCGTGTGCCGTAGTGCTGG
>CAZSAT010000079.1:0-34092 GCA_964604675.1 uncultured Enterobacterales bacterium | reverse complement strand
ACGGGGGCCTTCCAGTTCTCTGCGCTCGAGCTTGTGGAGCGCCTCGCCGCGCTGGGCCTCGAAGCGACCTGGCTCGCCGAGGAGTGAGCGATGCGCGTTGACAACGCCGACGAGGGCGTCCCATCACGTAGGGCACTCCGAGGGCACGCAGCCGTCGCACGGTTCCTCGATCCACGAGTCGAGCTGGAGGCAGTCGTAGGCCTGGTTGCCCACCGAGCTGTACCCGGGGTCGGGTTGATCGTCGTCCCAGACGTCCAGGCACGCTTGGAACCACTCTGAGGAGCGGAGGGTGCTGGACGTCCACGAGGTGTCGCCATCGCCGTCGGTGAAGATCCGCACGCGACGGTCGCTCCAGACCACCGCGAACGAGGTTCCGTAGTATTTTGGGTCGATGGGGTTCTCCTGCACTGCGAGGAACCCAGAGCCGCCGTCCCGCCCCATCTCGAAAAGCTCAACTCCCTCGCTCGTCCAAGACCCGCCGCTGAGTTCATCCAGCTCGGTGACGATCACCGAACTCAACGCACATTCCGAGAGCGTGCAGACGTAGTTCCACTCAGCGTCCGTGAGGTAGGCGTAGACGTCGCCGATCTGACCGTAGACGCGCACGTCCCCGACCGTGGCGGACTCGCAGGTGGTCTCGTAGTCCGTGACCAACGGGGGATGCGTGTCTCCACTCTCAACCGATTTGGAACAGGCAACCAGGACCAAGAATACGGCCGTCATGCGGTTACTCGCAGTGCATTCAGGTCGGAACCAGGACGAGGAAACAGGTCCCTGTGCCCCAGTCCCGTACCGCCGTGAGGTCGCTGACCAGCGGCGGGCAACTCCAAGCTCGTGTACGGCTGGATCGGGTCGTCGAGTTCCATCACCCCATTGTTTACCGACTGAAGGACAGCGGTTGCGGTGAACAACTTGGTGATGCTGCCGATCCGGCACAGGCTGGATGTCTGGGCCTCGTAGTACGGCAGGAAGTCCGGGTAGTCCGGATTGGTGTAGGCACGCGACAGCACCAGACGACCATCGGGGGCCATCACGGCGAATTGGCCTCCGCGGTCCGCGCTCAGACCCCGCGCAGCGCTGCCAGGCGGTCCACCGCCTCGTCGCGCTCGGACTCCGAGACCACCGCACCGCTCCACGCCGCGGCGTCGTAGAGGCGCGCCAGCTCGGTCACGCGGAGCTCCTTGGGCAAGAGGCGGACGAACTCGCTTGCGGTGGCCCGCTCCGGGCGCGGGTGGCCCGAGCGCCCACCGAGCGCCTCGTAGCGCTGCCACACCGCGACCACCCCTTCGCGCGCGGGCATCCGGCGGACGGCTTCGAGCCCCGCGAACGGATCGGGCCAGACCGGCGGGGGGGCGACCTCGGCCTGGTCCTTCCGCGCGGGGAGCTTCAGCCGCTTGACCACGACCCACGCAAGCCAGAGCCCCCCGAGCACCACCACCACCTTGAACAGCACCTTGGCGAGCGCCGCGAGGCCGGCCAGCAGGCCGGTGGGCACGGGCGGGTCCACCTCGGGGCCGGTGCGGCCCTTGTCCTGCGCCTCGTCCTTCTGGACCTGGGGACCCTTCTCCTCGCCGGCCGCGACGAGCTCGCCGCTGCCCACCCACTCCAGCCCCGGCGTGCCGAGCCCGACGACCAGCGCGGGCACGATCAACGCCAGGGCCAGGGCCAGCCGCAGCCCGAGCACGCGCACCGAAGCCTGGCCACCGCGCTCCCGCACGTGCCTCACGCTGGACGTGGCCACGCCGGCCGCCAACAGGACCGCGGCGGAGATCAGCATGACCACGACCGCGCCCAGCGCCTGGCGCGCCAGGCCCGCCTCGCCGCGCATCACCAGGGGCCCGCCGAGGGCCACGAGCACCAGGGCCGCGCCGGTCACCAGCCCGACGGCGCGCGCCGGCGAACGCAGCGCATCCCGCTCGCGGAAGCGGTCGTACCAGCGGCGTTCCACCACCTCGCTCGTGAAGTGGTCGGGCACGGGCACGCCCGCCTGGTGCGCCACCGAGGCGGCGATGGCCAGCAGATCGCCGCTCCGGGCAGCCTGATCCTCGAGGTCGAGGAGCGCGGTGAGGGTGCCGGCCAGCCAGAACAGGAGCGCGACCACCGCCAGGTGGAAGGCGTAGGCCCACAGGACCGCCTCGCGCAGGCCGAAGACCGTGAGCGCGACGAACATCGCGCCGCCCAAGGCGAGCTTGTAGGCCGCCGCCCGCCCCTTGTCGTGGTGCACGCGGCCGTAGCGACCGATGAGCACCGCCGCGACCACGAACAGCGTGACCACCCACTTCAGGAAGAAGGTGCCGTAGCCGAGCAGCACCGAGCGCAGGTCGAGCAGGTAGTGCACCAGACCGCCCAGGAGCCCGATCAAGGCGAGCGGGACCAGCAGGTGGGCGGCGCCCCACAGCGCGTAGGCCTCCAGCTCGCTGACACCGGCGCGCTCCGAGGCCCTCACAGCGGGGTGGCCCCGAGCCGCGCGAGCTCTTCGTCGTTCCGCACCCGACGCACCGGCACCCGGATGGCGGGCAGCCTGCCCTCCCCGGTCCAGATCAGGCTCGCCTCCACGCCGGACCGCGCGAGCACGCCGAGCACCTGCCCGAGCGCTGCATCGACACGCTGGGTGACGACCAGCACGAGCAGGTTGCGCGGCAGGCGCGGCAGCTGGTGGAGCAACAGCGCGCTCAGCTCGGGAGCCGCGTCGTCGGGCTCCAGCCGAGCCAGGGCGGTGAGCAGCAGCTCGCGCTGGCGCGGTCCCCGGCCCGGCGGCACCTCGTAGGGCGCTGGGGCCACCCGTCGGCCGGCCAGGGCAGCGTCCACCTCGTCGAGCGCGCGGAAGCTGCGGTCGGGGAAGTCGGTCCACTGCTCGGCGGCGTCGCACCCGTTGGCGAGCAAGCCCACCCGACGGCCGCCCGCCAGCACGTGCTCCGCGAGAGAGGCGGCCACGGTGGCCGCGAAGTCCAGGCCCTCGCCCGCGTCGACCACCAGCAGCGCCCCGCCGAGCACGGCCGGCTCGTACACCCGGCTGAGCAGCTCCCCGGCCCGCGCCGTGGCGCGCCAGTGGATGCGTCGCGCGCCATCCCCGCGTCGCCAGGCGCGCACCCCGGCGATGCGCGTGGGGTCCTCGAAGAGGCTGCGACGCCGCGGCACCTCGTGCACCGGGGCTTGCGCCCGGAGTTGAACGCCCAGCGGCACCCGGCGGGGCCACACGGTGACGAAGTCGACCCCGCCGACCGCCACGTACCGGCGAAAGAGCCCGAAGGGGTCGGTCACCTCGGCCACGGTGGGACCGACCCGGACCAGACCGCGCCGCCCGGGCTTCAGCTCGTACGCGAGGCTGCGCACCGCCCCCGGCCACACCGCGTCGAGCGCGCACGCCTCCTCCACCTCGGCGCCGCTGATGCGGTCTTCCCAGTAGAGCCACGGCAGGAAGATCGACGACGTGACGTCGACCCGAACGGTGGTGTGCTCGTCCTGCTCGATGCGGGCGGCGCCGACCGTGCGCTCGACCTTCAAGACCGCCAGCCCGAGCCGCGACAGCGCCAGCCCCACGCCGACTGCGAGAGCGACCACGACCAGGGGGTAGACCAAGAAGCTCATCGGAGCTCGAGTCTACCGGTCCGCACCGGTGGACCGGGGCTGGACACCGTGCCGGCGTCACACCGGTGACAGCCCCCTGACACCCGCGGGACCAGCCGCTACGCTGCACCCTCTCGAGGAGACGCCGTGCTCTGGTGCTGGCTGGCTTGCAGCGACTACGACCTCAAGCGCGACGACGACGTGACCGGCGACGACACGGGTCGACCGGCGGACTCGGCCACCCCCGAGGAGACGGCGCCCCCGGTGGACTCCGGCGGCGACTCGGCCGACCAGGGCCCGCCCGAGGAGCCCGACACCGGCGCCGCCACCGAGCCGGTGTACCTGAACACCGGGTCGATGCTCTACAGCTTCGACCCCGTGGGGGTGTCGGCCAGCCTGATCGGCGAGTTCCGCCAGGGCGGCACCTGGATCACCGACATGACCGACATCGCCATCGACCTGTCGGGTCGCATGTACGGCGTGTCCTTCGACACCCTCTACGCCATCGACGCGACGAGCGCCGCGGTCACCGAGGTCGGCCGGCTCGGGGTCAGCGACTGCAACGGCCTGGCCTTCGTGAGCGACGGCACCCTCGTGGGCGTGGCCGGCTCGACCGTGCTGAGCGTGGACACGGGCACCGGCGCCGCCAGCCCGCTCGCCAACACGAGCTACACCTCCAGCGGCGACATCGTCGGACTCCCGGACGGCTACTTGTACTGGAGCGTGTCGGGGTGGAGCAGCGACAGCCTGGTGCGCGTCGACCCCGCCAACGGGAACGCCACCGAGCTCGGCAGCACCTCGGCGGCGTCGCTGTGGGGGCTGGGCTACGCCGACGGCGAGCTCTGGGCCTTCGCGGCCACGGGCAAGGCCTACGTGCTCGACAGCGGCAGCGGCGCGGTGCTGCGGACCGAGACCGTGCCGGGCGCCTGGTACGGAGCGACCACCAACCCCGTGCTCTGGTGAGGAGCGCCGGCCGTCGAGCCTGAGCGGCCGGACGCTGCCTCAGCGCCTCACGGTGGGCGCCGGCACCAACCGAACCGCCTTCTCCACGACCGCCTCGGCGTCGCGGCCGGCCAGGCGGGCGTCGGGTCCCAGGATGACCCGGTGGCCCAGCACCGCGGGCAGCATGCGCTTCAGATCGTCGGGTGAGAGCCAGTCCCGGCCCGCCAGCGCCGCCCAGGCCTGGCCCGAGCGGTAGAGCCCCTTGGTGGCCCGCGGACCCCCGCCGAGCAGCAGCTCGTCGCTCTTGCGCGTGGCCGCCACCAGCCGGACCGCGTAGGCCCGCACCTCGTCGGCGGCGTGCACCTCGCGCACCCGCCGCTGCAAGGTGACCAGGCCCTCCAGCGTGAGCACCTCGTCGACCACCGAGAGCGGGTCTTCGCGGTCCTCCACCAGCATCTTCGCCTCCGCGTCCAGCGACGGGTAGCCGAACGACAGCCGCATCAGGAAGCGGTCGAGCTGGGCCTCGGGCAAGGGGAAGGTGCCCTCGTGCTCGACCGGGTTCTGGGTGGCCAGCACGAAGAAGGGGGCCGGCAGCACGCGGGTCTGCCCGTCGACGCTCACCTGCTGCTCCGCCATGCACTCCAGGAGCGCCGCCTGGGCGCGCGGCGTGGCGCGGTTGATCTCGTCGGCCAGCAGCACGTTGGCGAACACCGGGCCCGGATGGAAGACGAAGGCCTGGTCGCGCGGGTCGAAGATCGACGAGCCGGTCACGTCGCCGGGCAGCAGATCCGGCGTGCCCTGCACCCGCTGGAAGCGCCCGCCGACCGCCTTGGACAGCGCCTTGGCCGCGAGGGTCTTCGCGGTGCCGGGAACGTCCTCCAGGAGCACGTGGCCACCGGAGAACAGGGCCGCGATCATCAGCCGGAGCGTGGACGACTTGCCGAACACCACCTTCTCGAGCTCGGCGAGCACCGCGTCGCCAGCGGCCTGGACGTCCTTCACCTCGCCTCCTCGTCAGATGGCCTCGCGGGCCAGCACCCGCTCCAGGGCACCGCGCATGGCTTCGGCAGTCTGCCACCGCTGCGCCGGATCCCGGGCCAGCGCCCGGTCCACGACCTCCCCCAAGCCCGGCAAGAGCTCGGTGCGGCTGACGTCGTCCGTGGCCGGGATCGGCTTGCTCACCCGCAGGAAGGCCATGGTGAAGGGCTGCTGCCCCTCGAAGGGAAGCTCGCCCGCCAACAGCTCGTAGAGCACGAGGCCGAGGGAGTAGAGATCGGCGCGGTGGTCGTAGGGCTCCTGCGACGCGACCTCGGGCGCCATGTACTCGAGGGTGCCCACGACCGTGCCGGTGGTGCCATCCGGGCGCTCGAGCTCGGCCTGCGGCGCGGCGATGCCGAGGTCGATGAGCCGCACACGCCCATCCTTCTCCACGAACAGGTTCGACGGCTTGACGTCGCGGTGCACGATGGTGAGGGCGTGCAGGGCGCCGAGGGCATCGAGCACGTCCATGGCGAGCCGGCACACCTCGGCCGCGGTGATCGGGGCCGCCGGGTCGAGCTCGTGCCCGTGCAGGCGCTCGAGCAGGAGCCAGACCCGGCCGTCGTCGGTGTGCCCCCAGTCGTAGAGCGCGGGCAGGCGCGGGTGGCGCACCTGGGAAGCGGCGCGGGCCTCCAGGAAGAGGCGCTGGGTGATCAACGGGTCGAGCGCGAGCTCCGCGTGCAGCAGCTTCGCCACCGCCTGCTCGCCGGTGGTCGGGTCGGTGGCGGCGTAGACGATGCCGTAGCCCCCGCGCCCGACCTCGGCCCCCAGCAGCCAGCGCCCCCGGAGCAGGCGGCCGATGACCGGCTCGGTGGGCGCGCCCTTGCGACGGATGGAAGCCGGAACATGACCGGGGAACACGAGCAGGCTGTCGGCAGCTCCCCGAAGCGTGGGCCCCTCGATCACGCCGATCTGTTCGCGCCCGAGCGCTCCGGCCAACGCCTCGTGGGCCAAGGAGGGCCCGAGCGCGGTGGTGCGACCGGGGAGGCCGTGGCCGAGCGCGTCGATCGTGGCATCGACGACGGCGCCCAGCGGAACGCGCTGCTCGCCAGCGACCAGCATCAGCACCTGGCCATGCCCCATCGCGCTGCACACCTCGGGCACGCCCTCCAGCATGCGCGTGGCCGCCAGCGCATCGTCGGCGCTTCCGAAGCTCGCGACCACGAGCCGCTCACCGATGCTCAGGGCCTGCAGGGAGGGCCGCTGGCCCCACGCCTTCAAGCCGAAGCCCATCACCTCCCGATCCCGGAGCAGCTCGGTGGCGACCACGGTGCCCTCGGCCGGCCGCAGGTCGAGCTGATCGGCGAGCGCGCCCGCGGGCAGGCGCTCCCGCCAGGCTTCGGTGGTGAGCAGGCGCCCGGCGGTCAGGACCTCGGACACCCCACGCGGCTCGAGCACCAGGCGGACCGGCATGTCGCGCCGGTTCTCCAGCACCAGGGTCACGCGGCCCGCTCGCAAGGCCGCTCGGGCCGGGGCCAGCGAGCCCTCGACGCGCACGACCAGGGTGTCGAAGCCCGAGCGATCGACGTCGATGGCGACCGCGTCGAGGCGGGTGGCCTCCCGCAGGCGCCACGCGCCGGGTTCCAGCTCCAGCTCCCAGACCGTGCTGCCGCCCGGCGGGAGGTCGACCCGCGCCCGGACCTGGGGGGTGCGCGCGGGACTGCCCACGCACAAGGGCTTCGCCTCGGCGCTGCCGGCGCCCCGGAAGCTCACCGCGATGCCCTCCAGGCCATGGGTCTTGTAGGCGAGGCTGCAGGTGGGGCAGTGCAACAGCCGCGCGGAGAGGTCGAGGGTCTCGAGCTGGTTGTCGGCCCCGAGGCAGGCGGGGCAGAGCAGGTCCCAGCGCAGCGCCACCGAGCCGTGGTCGGCGGCGCACAGGAAGCCTTCCACCACCTCGTGGACCGGCAGCCCCCAGCGGTGTGCCAGTGGGTAGGCCTGCATCCGGTCGAGGTCTTCCGGCAGCGCGACGCTGAGCCAGGCGCCGTAGGCTTCGCGGAAGCCCTCCGGCAGACCCTCGGGCAGGTGTTCCGCGCTGACGGCGACTCCCTCGAGCTCGGTGGCGAGGGCGTTCAGCGCGCCTTGGAGCTTTGGCTTGGACCCGATCTGGAGTGCCGCCCAGACCAGCGGGCGCAGCACGGCGGCACGGGGGGTGGCCTCGATCCGGTAGGTCACCCGGACCCGGTCGGCGGCGGCCTCCAGGTGGAGGTGCACCTCGACCTTCGCGACCAGCCCCCCGCGGAACACCCGCTCGATCCGGTAGCGGTGGGGGGCCTCGAAGTCGAAGGCCACCTCGTCCCAGCTCAGGGACATGCCCAGCTCGCGCGTGTGACCGACCACCCCCAGGCCGTTCTCCCCGGGGCTCACGTCGAAGCGGTACGGCAGCCCCGCGAGGCGGTTGAAGCGGTCGGTGTCGCCGAAGAGCGCCCAGGCCCGGGTGAGCGGACCGGGGACGTCGAGGTCCCAGCTGAGCACGGTTGGCGCCATCGAAGGGATGATACCGGCGACAGCTCCCCGCCTCCGGTTAGCGGTTCGGTACAGGAGGCCGACGTGGTCGAGTTCACCCTGAACGGCGAGGCCCAGAAGCTCGACGTTCCCCCCGACACCCCGCTCTTGTGGGTCCTGCGCGACCACCTCGGCATGACCGGCACGCGCTTCGGCTGCGGCATCGGTCAGTGCGGGGCCTGCACCGTGCACTTCAACGGCCAGCCCATGCGGAGCTGCCAGCTCCCAGCGGCCGCGTTGGCGGGCTCCCAGATCACCACGATCGAGGCGCTGTCCCACGTGGTCCAGGAAGCCTGGCTCGAGCACCAGGTGCCCCAGTGCGGGTACTGCCAGTCGGGTCAGCTGATGGCCGCTGCGGCGCTCTTGGACCGCAACCCGCGCCCGAGCGACGACGACATCGACGCCTGGATGACCAACCTCTGCCGCTGCGCGACCTACCAGCGCATCCGCAGCGCCATCCACGCGGCCGCGGCCACCCTGCCGGAGCCCGAGCCCGAGGTGCCCGAAGAGCTCGACGACGCCGGCGAGACCGACGGCGAAGGGGAAGAGTGATGCGCATCGAGAACCTCTCGCGCCGCGGCTTCCTCGGCGCCGGCTCCGGCCTGCTGCTCGGCTTCCACCTGACCGGCTGCAAGAAGATCCCGCCCAACGACACCACGGTGGTGCTGGGTGCGGTGGCCGAAGGCCAGGGCGAGGCGCTGAACGCCTGGATCCAGATCAACCCCGACGGCGTGGTCACCCTGCGCATGGGCGCGAGCGAGATGGGCCAGGGCGTGTTCACGTCGCTGCCGATGATCCTCGCCGAGGAGCTGGACTGCGACTGGCAGCAGGTGCGCGTGGAGTCCGCCGCGGCCAGCAAGCCCTACGACCGCCTGAACGTGGACTACCCGGGCTCCGGCCAGCTCACCGGCGGCAGCCTGTCGGTGCGCGGCTACTGGGACGAGCTGCACGACGCGGGCGCAGCCGCCCGGGCCATGCTGGTGAGCGCGGCGGCGAAGCGCTGGAAGGTCGACGAGGCCAGCTGCACCACCGACGCGGGCCGCGTGATCTGCGGCGACCAGTCGGCCGGCTTCGGCGAGCTGGTGGCCGACGCGGCCACGATGAAGCCCCCGAAGAAGCCCACGCGGAAGGCCAAGGAGGACTGGCGCCTGCTCGGCACCTCGCCTGCGCGGCTCGACCTGCCCAGCAAGGTCGACGGCAGCGCGCTCTTCGGCATCGACGTCTCGGTCGAGGGCATGCAGCACGCCACGGTGCTCCAGTGCCCGCACTTCGGCGGCACGCTCGTGAGCTTCGACGCCGAGCAGGCCATGGCGCTCGACGGCATCGTGGCGGTGTTCCAGATCGAGGGCTGGGAGGCCATCGCCGTGGTCGCCGACAGCACCTGGCTCGCGAAGAAGGGCCGGGACCTGCTCGAGGTCGAGTGGGACGCCGGCGACGGCGCGGGCCTGGACGACGCGGAGATCGGTCGGCGGCTCGACGAGGCCATCGCCGGGGGCGGCAAGGTGGTCGACAGCCACGGCACGGTCGGCGAGACCACCGTGGAGGCCACCTACGAGGTGCCCTACCTGGACCACGCGCCCCTCGAGCCCCTGAGCGCCACCGTGCGCATCCAGGGCGACACGGTCGACGTGTGGACCTCCACCCAGAACCAGGACTACACGAAGAACCGCACGGCCCAGATCTGCGGCGTGCCCAAGAAGAACGTGAACGTGCACACCACGATGCTCGGGGGCGGCTTCGGCCGGCGCGGCTTCTGGGACTGGACCGACCAGGCGGCGGCCATCGCCAAGCACCTGCAGGTGCCGGTGAAGCTGACGTGGACCCGCGAGGAGCAGTTCGCGCGCGGCTACTACCGGCCGCGCATCAAGGTCCGGTTCCGCGGGGCGATCGGAACCGACGGGCTGCCCACCGACTACCAGGCGGTGCTGGCCAGCCAGTCCATCCTGGAGGGCCTCGCACCGAACTTCCTGCTGGGCCTGGAGCTGGCCACCGAGACCGCCCACGGCGGCGTGTCGCACACGCCCTACGCCATCCCGAACGTGGAGGTGCAGTACGCGCGCATCTCGCTGCCCATCCACATCGGGTGGTGGCGCTCGGTGCACGGCAGCCACAACGGCTTCTTCCGCGAGAGCTTCCTCGACGAGCTGGCCCACGCCGGCGGCCAGGATCCCATCGCGATGCGGCGCACCTTGATGAAGGACAACCCGCGCTTCCTGGCGTGCTTCGACCTGGCGGTCGACAAGGCCCCGGCGCTGCCCGAGGGCCAGTCCCGCGGGGTGGCGATCTTCCAGTCCTTCGGCAGCATCGTGGCCAGCGTGGCCGACGTGTCGGTGACCGAGGGCCAGCTGCGCGTGCACCACGTCACGAGCGCGGTCGACTGCGGCCACGTGGTGCACCCCGACACCGTGGAGGCCCAGATCATGGGCGCGGCGGTGATGGGCGTGAGCTCGATGTACGAAGAGGTGGCCATCGCCGACGACGGGCAGGCCCAGGTGTCCAACTTCCACCAGTACCCGCTGTTGAAGCTGGCCGCGGCGCCCACGGTCGACGTGCACATCGTCGAGAGCGACGAGCCTCCCGGAGGCATCGGCGAGGTGGGGCTGCCGCCCGTGCTCGGTGCGGTGGGCAACGCGATCTTCGCGGCGACCGGGAAGCGGATCCGGAAGTTGCCGCTGGGTGATCAGCTCGCTTGAGCGGCCGACGCGGGGCTCTCCACGGTGGGCCTCGCCGGCCCTTCGAGCCCCAGCGACCCCGCGCCTCCTCGACGTGCCCCTGGCCGAGCGAGGCCGGCTACGGCCCGCAGGCGCTCGTCTCGTCCAGGGTGCGCGGCGTCGAGCATCAGGGCCGGCACCGCTCAAGCGAGCCCGCGCGTCTGGCGCCGCTCGGTCCGCGCCGACCGAGGTCGGAAGGGGTCGGAAGCCACGCTCGGGCGCTGGGAGAGGTCGGGATGCCACGCTCGAGCCACGTTCCGCGCTCGCGCAGGCTCACCGACGACACGGGTGACCCCGCAAGCTCCTGAAATCCTGTCGGGCGCGGAGCGGCGAGGAGCGGGAGCGTGGCTTCCCGGGGTCTCCCAGCCAGCGAGCGTGGGATGCGGTGCCTTCCGACCGCACCCGGGCACCCCCGACCCGGCGGAAGGCTCGACGCCAGCGCGGCCGCTGAGGGTGGGGCTACCGCTCGTAGCCGGTGGCGTCGGCAACGTCCGCTTCGCCGCGACCGGAAGCGCATCCGGTGGTTTGCCGCTGGGTGACCCCTGTCGTAGAACCGGGGGGTCGACCCGCGAGGAGGTGAGCGTGTCCATCCTGGTCCATCCGCTGGGTCCACGCCCGCAGCTCCTCACGGTCGACGCTCTGCTCGCCCGCTGCGAAGCCGACGCGGCCCCGGTGGTGCGCACCGCGGCCCGGCTCGCCACCTGGCGGGCGCACCGCTGGGCCGAGGTCGACGCCCGCATCGCCGAGGTGGAGGGCGCACCCTTCCTCGACACGCGCACGCCTCGCCCCCTGCCCCGACCCGGGCTGACCGAGACCGATCTGTTGCGCGCCCTGCTGGCCGCCGACGAGCCGTTGCTCGCCCAGGCCGTGGCGGACGACCGCTCCGAGGCCTTCGACGAGCAGCGCAACCGGTGGCGCGGCCTGCGGCCCCTTAACCTGGCGTCGGTCGAGCACGTGGGCGGTCCATGGGCCGACCGCTGGGCGCTCCGACTGGCCGCGGACGAGCGCCCGGTCGACCGCAGCGCCCTGGTGGGGGCAGCCCTCGACGCGGTCGAAGCGGCCCACATCGCGGAGTGGTCGCTCGAGTACGAGGAGGGGCTCGTGACCCGTGCGGAGGCCGTGCACCGGATCGGTGGGGCCCACCGGGATGGGCGCACGCCCAGGTTGCCCAGGTGCCCGCCCGGCTACGTCGACGCGCACGGCCTGCTGGCCACCCTCAGCGACGCGATCGACCAGGGCGCAGCGGTGGTGCTGGTCGGGGAGCGGGGGAGCGGTCGCACGGCACTCATGCGGGCGTGGGCGTGGGCGCATCCCAGCCGCGCGACCGCGCCTGGGGTCGCCCGCCGGATCGCCGGTCCCGCGGGGAGCCAGGTGGTGCGCATGGTCACGGGCAACACGCGCCAGCGCCGCCCGCTCCCCGAGCCGATCACCGACCCGCTCACGGGCTTCGTGTCCACCTGGGAGGAGGCCGCGGCGTGCTGGGTGGTCGACGATCCCGACAGCGCCGCGGAGCTCCACACGATGATCGCGGGAACGCCCGACGCGCAGGTGGTGCTCGCGATGACCCCTCACGAGCTCGACAGCGCGCTGCAGCGGGTGCCGAGCCTGCGGGACTGCAGCTTCGTGCGCATCCCGAAGCCGCGGCGGTGGGAGCGCGCAGCGCAGGTGCTGGCGTTCACTCGCTCCACGGAGTTCGCCCAGGTGCTCGGCCGCGCACCGAGCAGGCGCTTCCTCCAGCACATCCTGGCGGGGCTCCAGGTGAGTGCGTGCGAGGACGCGCTGATGGACACCTGGTGGACCCCGGAGGCCTTCGCGGTCCGCAGGGACCAACGGCCAGACGGCAAGCGCATCCTCATCTCGACCGTGCGGAAGGTGCTCGATGGCAAGGTCGACCGGCTGTCGGCTCGGCACCTGGAGGCGCTCGAGGCGGTCCTGGGGGATCCGAGCGACATGGGCCGGTTCGTGGAGGTGGCTCGGGGGATGGGGTTCGGGGACTGACCGCGAGGCGTGGGCACCAGCTGGCCCCACCGTCACAACAACGACAGCCGCCACCCCCTCCCGACAGAGCACATGGGGCCCGCACCGGGAGCCCCCATGTTGTCGATCTCTCTCTTCGCCTGCGCCTACAGCCCCTCGGACACCGCTTCGCCCACCGTCGACGTGGCCGGCGACACCTCGGGCCTGCTCGCCAGCGAGCTCGACCTGGGCACCAACAAGGGCGTGGCCGAGGCCTTCGCGCGCACGCGCGGCTCCCTCGACGCCACCGAAGAGGTGGTCTTCTACTGGTTCGGACAGATCTACGACCGCAAGCGCTCCGACCCCACCGGCGACGCCGAGAGCGAGTACGCCTCGCCGATCCTGCGCTTCGAGGGCTTCAACATCGGCCGCTTCGAGCAGACCGCCAACCGCGAGTGGGAGATGCTCACCCGCGAGATCACGGTCTACCAGGACAACGCCGGCCGCATCATCGACTGCTTCGACAACGGCAAGGTGGGCGCCGAAGCGCCCGAGCAGGTGCGCGTGGTGCACGTGCAGAACGACCCGGTGAACCACGTGATCAGCGGGGCCGACTTCACCGAGCTGCCCACCCACGTGGCCTGGAACCTCGACGTGCTGCTCAAGTACGCCTCCCCCCTGCCCGTGGAGACCTACCCCGAGCACTCCGCGGGCAACACCTACGAGACCATGGAGCTCTTCGACTTCTTCGTCGAGCGGAGCGACCTCGAGGACCGCCAGCAGCTCTCGGTGCCCGCCCACCTGAGCTGGACCCGCGTGGGCCAGTACCTGCCCTGGATGAAGATGGGGCAGCAGGAAGGCCGGCTCGTCTACCACGCCCAGGGCTTCAAGGTGATGGACGGCTACGAGGGGCTGCCAGACGAGCTCCGCGACTGGGTGGAGGACAACGCTCCCGCCTACCAGCACGCCCCCGAGACCTGGGGCTGGGGGGAGAACATGACCAGCTGGCGCTACTTCGAGGAGCTGGCGAGCTCGGGGAGCTACGACAGCGCCTGCGACTGAGCGCGGAGGGACGACGCCGCGGGCCGCGGGGGGAACGGCGACCACAGCCTCGGCGGCGGCCGGAGCGCTCAACCTCGAAGGAAGTGGAAGGTCCGGTCCAGCGCCTCCTGGGCGCCGGTGTGCACGATGGCGCCGTGGGCCAGCACGAGGCGGTCGCATCCGTGACGGTGCCGAGGGCGCGGAGGGCGGCGACGAGCGCGATGGATCGCACAGTCGACACGGCCAGCTCCACGGTAGGCTGCGCTCGTGAGCCGCATCGACGAGCTGGTCCGCGAGCTGCGGGCCGAGGGCATCGAGGTGGGGGGGCTGGAGGCCCTCGACGCCGAGCTGCAGGCGGTCGAGCAGCCCGGTCTCCTGGAGCGCCTCCAGGGCTTCGCGAGCACCCAGTGGGAACGCGCGCTCGGGGAGCTCGACGAGAGCGCGGAGCTCTTGGGGCTCCTGGCGCGGACGGCGGGCGACGAGCCCCTCGCGCACGACGAGCGGGCCCGGCTCGAGGAGCAGCTCCGGGACGTGGTGCGCATGGTGCCCGCGAGCGCCTTGACCGTGGGCCTGAAGGCGATCCCGGGCGGCACCTTCGTCACCCCGTGGGTGCTCCGGAAGCTGGGGCTCCTGCCCTCGCGCTGGCGGGAGGCCCACCTGCTCGAGACGCTGAGGAAGGAGGCCGACGCGTTGCGCGCCGAGCACCCCGTGGCCGCCCGCCGCATCGACGTGCTGCGGGCGACCCTCACCCAGGAGGGCGAGCGGCGCGCCGTGCTCCAGGTCGAGCTCCAGGCCCACTGGGACGCCGACCGCGACGGGCTCTGGGACCCCGAGGAGACCGCGGCCTACGAGCAGGCGGTCCGGGCCCTACGGGCTCGGCGCGCGCGGGACGGCTGGAAGCGGGGCTGGTACCTCGCCTGCGAAGACACGCTCTTCGGCCCCACGCGGCTCGAAGAGCTGGTCGACGCCGAGCTGCCCCCCGTCCTGGTCAGCTGGGAAGGCCAGGCGTGGGTCCGGCTGCAGGACCTGCTGGCGCCCGCGGCCTGAGCGCCGCGCCCGGCCCTTCCCGCCTCCGACGGGATCGACAGGCATCATGCGACAGCGCTCCCGAGCCGTTCCCAGGGCTGGTGATCATCCCCTTCCTGCTGAGCGCGGCGGGCTGTGACGCGACCCGCGCCCGTACCGACTTCGAGCTCGCCTCGGCTCTGCGCGACCTCCCGGGCCGGGATCCCGACCTCGACGAGCGCGCGCTGCTGGCCCGGACCTGGCTCCGGCTCGCCGAGAGCCGCGGGTCGGCGGCGCCCCCGCCGCTCGTGCGCGTGGTCGGCCCCGAGGCCTTCGCCGAGCTCGTGGCGCAGCAGGTGGCGACCGCCTTGCGCCAGGACGAGGAGCTCGCGCTGCGCGCGGTCGGGCTGCTCGGCGACGACGCCAGCCTCACCGAGCTCGAGGCGGGCGCGGAGCCCATCGCCTGGCTTCCGGCGCGGGGCCTGCTCGCGGTGCGCGAGGACGCCATCCTCGACGGAGCGCGGCTGGAGCATGCGCTGGCCCTGGCGCTGGACGACCGCTGTGCGCCGGCCGCGAACACCCGCGACGCGCGGCTGGCGGCCAAGGCCGTGCACGAGGGCCTCGCGACGCTCACGGTGCTCGACGCCCTGCTCGACGAGCGCCTGGTGCCCCTGTCGCGGGTCCCGATCGACGCCGCCGCGGTCGCCGAGGTGCTGTCCGAGCAGGCGGCCTGGACCGGCGTGCACCCCCTCGTCGCCGCCGAGCGGGCCTGGGCGCGGGAACGCGGGACCGCGGTCGCCGCGAGGCTGCACCCCACCGGGGGCTTCCGCACCCTGGAGGCCACCTGCGCCGCACCGCCCGCGGCCACGCAGGCCCTGGACGACCCCGACGGGTGGGCGGCAAAGGCCACGCTCGCCCCTCTGGCGGGACCCCGCGTCCGCGCCTGGGAGCGCGAGGGGTGGCGGGTGGCCGGCGAGGAGCGCCTCGGGCGCTTCACCCTCGACTTCTGGCTCCGCCAGCTCGGACCCTACGGGGTGCTCGTGGAGCGCTGGCGGGGGGACGCGGTCACGGTCTACCAGCGTGCCGACGCCGTCCGGGCCGCGTGGACGGTGCAGCTCGGCAGCGAGGACGACGCGTTCATGCTCGCGTCGGTGCTCGACGGACGCACCCTGCGGGGCGGTCGACCGGTCGCCACCCAGCAGAGCGGACCGACCCTCACGATCCTCGTGGGCGGGCACGGGGAGGTGCAGCTGCGGGCCGGCACCAACCCGCCCGGCGGGCGCTGGACGCAGGCCCTGCGCGTGGCCCCAGACCTGGCCGCGGCCACGGTCGGGCGCCGCATCGCGAGCGCCCCGGCCCTCTGGGAGAACGGGCTCCTCCGACTCGGCGACCGCCAGGTCCTGCTGCCGGAGACCTGGACCCGCGCGAAGGACGGGGTGGCGGGCGAGGTCGTGACCGTGGCGAACCGCAACGGCCGCACCCGGGTGGAGATCGCGCTCGTGCCCCGGGTGCTGGCCGGCTCGCCCCGGACCGCCGCACGTCAGGGGCTGGAGCTCGCCCGGCTCCAGCACGGCATCTCCGGCGAACCCGAGCTGGACCTCGACACCGAGGGCGCCACGGCGCGGATCGCCGGGGTCGACCGGCTGGGACGCCCCCACGTGCTCGAGGTGCACGCCTGGGAACGAGGGACCGAGCTCCTCTACGTCGTGGCGCGGGTGCAGAAGGCGGTGCCGCCGAAGAGCTACGAGCGCCTCATGCAGCAGCTCCGGGAGCTGTAGACCGTGCAGATCGCGACGTCACCGCCCCCCGCTACCGACGAGCACGTGCCGGTCACGATCGGCTTCGTGGACGGCGCCACCACCCGCGGGCTGATCGAGCCCCTGCACTGCTGGACGCGCTCGATCACGCTCTGGACCCATGCCAGCGAGGGCACCGAGGTGGAGCTCGAGTTCCCGGCCGAGGAGATCGCGTTCGTGGGCTTCGAGGCGGTGCCCGACGAGAGCCCGAAGCTCGTGATCTCCAAGTCGCTCGCCGACCTCCGGGTGCACCTGATGGGCGACCGGTCCTTCCGGGTGCGGGTCGATCGCGCCGACATCGCGAGCCCGCTCGGCTTCTTCGGGGTGGCGCTCGGGCCGAGCGGTCCCTACTCGGAGCTCTACTTCTTCAGCCGGGCCGTGCGGGCCTTCGAGGACCCCCAACCGCTGGGCCGGATGCTGGTCGAGGCCGGGCTCGTGTCGGAGGAGCAGGTCGAGGACGCCGCGAGGGCGCAGGCGGAGTTCAAGCGCATCCCGCTCGGGCAGATCCTCGTGCAGCACGGCAAGCTCAGCCCGTTGGAGGCCGAGCGCGCCGAGGGGCTCCGGGCCGAGAGCGCGATGCGGCTGGGCGACGTGCTCATCGAGCAGGGGCTGGTCGAGGACCACGACGTGCAGCACGCCGTGCGCCAGCAGCGTCGCCTCCGGCAGCTCCGGCTCGGCGACATCCTCGTGGAGCGCGGGCTCGTCACCGAGGAGGCGGTGTGCCGCACGCTCGCCCGCAAGTTCCGCCTCCCCTTCGTGGACCTCGACGACGTGGAGCTGGACGCGGAGGTGCTCGCCGAGCTGCCCGAGGGGATCGCGGAGCGCTACGGCGTGCTGCCGCTGAGCTCGACGACCCAGGCCCTGACCGTCGCGGTCGCCGATCCCCTGGGCAACGACCACCTCGACGTCGTCCGGCGCCACGTCAAGAAGCGCATCCTGCGGGTGCTCGTGAGCGGCAGCCAGCTCGACCGCGAGCTCCAGACGGTGGGAGCGCGCGCCCAGGGCTCCCGGACGCACGGCGCGGCGATCGACGACCTCTTCCGCGAGCTGGACTCCCACCTCCGAGAGGCCGACCCCGAGCCCGTGGAGGTCGACGAGGCGCCCGTCCGCGAGGACGACCACCCGGTGGTGAAGCTCGCCCACCAGATCGTCGAGGACGCGGTGCGGAGCGGCGCCTCCGACGTGCACATCGAGCCCAACGGTCCCGACCAGGAGCTGCAGGTCCGCTTCCGGATCGACGGCCGCTGCCAGGCCTACCTCAGCACCCGCGCGGCCCTCCGTCGGGCCCTGGTGGGTCGCTACAAGGTGATGGCGTCGCTCGACATCGCCGAGCGGCGTCAGCCCCAGGACGGCAAGATCTCCCTGGTGCTCGACGGGCGGAAGATCGAGCTCCGGGTGGCGACCATCCCCACGCTCGACGGCGACGAGGACGTGGTCCTGCGGGTCCTGGCCGGCAGCGAGCCGCTGCCCCTGGAGCAGATGGGCTTCTCCGCTTCGAACCTCGAAGGCCTGACGCGGGCGATCCGCAGGCCGTACGGGCTGGTGCTCTGCGTGGGCCCGACCGGCTCGGGCAAGACCACGACCCTGCACTCGGCCCTCGGCCACATCAACGACGTGGAGCGCAAGATCTGGACCGCCGAGGACCCGGTGGAGATCACGCAGCCCGGCCTGCGGCAGGTGCAGGTGAACCGGAAGGCGGGCCTCACCTTCGCGGCGGCCCTGCGCTCCTTCCTGCGCGCGGACCCCGACGTGATCATGATCGGCGAGATGCGGGACCTCGAGACCGTGTCGGTGGCCGTCGAGGCTTCGCTCACGGGCCACCTGGTGTTCTCGACCCTGCACACGAACACGGCTCCGGAGACCGTCACCCGCCTGCTGGACATGGGCATCGATCCCTTCAGCTTCGGGGACTCGCTGGTGGCGGTGCTCGCCCAGAGGCTCGCGCGGCGGCTCTGCACCCACTGCCGCAGCAACCGCCCCTCCTCGGCGACCGAGTTCCAGCGCATCGCCAAGCTCTACGGTCCCGACGACCTGGAGAAGCACCTGGGCATCCAGAAGCGCTCGGACCTGAAGCTGTGGCGGGTCGCGGGCTGCGAGCACTGCGGCGGAACGGGCTACCGCGGGCGCGTGGCGCTGCACGAGCTCCTGCTGGTCGACGACGGCATCCGCTCCGCCATCCAGCGCAAGGGCACGGCGTCGGAGGTGCGGCGCATCGCACGGGCGTGCGGCATGACGACCCTGCTGCAGGACGGCCTCGCCAAGGCCATCGCCGGGGACACCGACCTCCAGCAGGTGCTCACGGTCTGCGACCGGTAGCCCTCAGGCCGCCTGGCGGCCGCGGAGCTCGTCGCCGACCTCTCGGGCGAGCTCGACCAGGCCCTCGATGCCCAGCGCCTCGCGGTCGATGGCGGCGAGCAGCGCGGGCAGCCCGGGGCACGGACGCGCCTCGTCGGCGACCACGGCCACCGTGCGCTCGGCCACGGCGACGAGCGCAGCGGTGCGCCGGAAGGCCTCGGGCGCCCGGGAGGGGTCACCGTGGAACCAGATGGCCGACGCGCACTCGTCGCCGATGCCCCACTCGCACACCGCGAGGAAGCTGAGGAGCTGGCGCACGTCCGCGGCGAGGCGACGGACGAAGGCGGCTGCAGGGGCGCGGCCGGACCGCGACGGCGGCGCGTCGCGGTGCACGAGCATCTCGCCGACGGGCTCGAAGAGACCGGCCATGTAGTGGGGGCCGCGGCCCTCGCCCGCGAGGCGCTCGGCGAGCTCGCCGATGAACAGCCCCCGGTCGCGCAGGGCGGCCACCGCCTCCTGCTGGTGGGGCACGAGGAAGGCCACGCGCTCCAGGGCCTGGCCGACGCCCACCTTCCACACCCTCGCGAGGCCCATGCGCACGATGGCCTGATCGAGGGTCTTCGGGCTCCGCGCGAAGTGGGAGGTGCTCGCCGCTGCGACGACCTGGTGGACCACCTCCGGATCCTGCCGCACCACCTCGACGATCCGGGGCACGGTGAGGTTCGGCTCGGCCATGGTCCGGCTGAGCAGGATCGCCACGTCGGGGAAGCGCGGGAGGTCGAGGTCCTTGCGCACGATGCGCAGCTCGAGGCGCCGGAGGAGGTCGGCCTCGGGGCACGCACCCAGGCCGCTGCGCAGGGCACGGAGGCGCTCCAGGGTCAGGGCCCGGGCCCGGGCCGCCATGCGGCTCGCGATCGGCTGCGGGTCGTGCGGCGGTCGGTTCACGTCATCTCCCTTGCCAGCGCGTCGGTCCGTGCACCACGTAGGTCGCGGCCCCCGGCGGGCTGTTGTCCAGGTTCGTCAGGTGGGGGTCGTGGGCCAGGTCCCAGGTGGGCGCGACCGCGACCTCCGCCTCGTCCGAGGGGGGCCAGCGGTGGTGCACCGAGGCGTAGCCGATGTCCAGCGCACCCCGGAAGGTCGCGGTGGCGCCCGACCAGTCCTCGATCGTGCGCAGGAAGCCCTGCACACCGCCGCTGTAGGCCGCGCCGGGGTCCTCCGCCGAGCGCGCCCAGCCGGCCAGCACCGACACGCAAAAGGTGGTGTCGGCAGCGACCCGGCCGCCGGCGGTGTCCCGGGCGCGCTCGCCCCAGGGGGCGTGCTCGTCGTCCCAGGCCGAGGACATCAGGGTCACCTGGTCCGCCGCCACGTAGAACGGCGTCCAGGCCTCCGACGAGGCGTCGTCGGCGTCGGAGGTGGTGTTGGTCGGACCGAGCAGGTACACCGGCAGGTTGCTCGCCAGGGTCAGGCCGTCGGCGTGGCCGTCGCCGTCCCGGTCGAGCACGGGCCCGCCGCGTCCCTCGGCGAGCAGGTCGGCGGCGTGGAAGATCCGCACGGCGTTGGGTCGGGCCGCGCCGTCGGCGTCCCGGTCGCCGTAGCCGTAGTCGTCGCAGCTCGGCGCCACGAAGAAGTCCCCGCCCGTCAGGTCGTCGCCGACGTAGGCGCGGTCGGTCGTGCAGAGGGGCATGGGCAGGGCCTGCTGGGCCGCGGCGTGACCGGGGCCGACGGGCTGCTCGGCGGTGGGCAGCGGGCCGACGTCGCCCTGGCCGGGAGCGGCGTAGGGCTGGCCGTCGGCCATCGAGCCCGGCCAGGTGAGCGAGATCCAGACGATGCCGTTGAAGGGCTCGTCCATGAAGCACCCATCGCCCGCGTCGCAGAAGTAGCTGCCCAGCTCGCCGGTGCCGTCGTCGGCCAGCGCATCGAGGAAGGCCGCCACGTCGAAGTTCATCGGCAGGATGTTGGCGCGGTCGTCGGTGTCGGCCTGGAGCTCCACCAGCGGATCCCGGAAGCCCCCCCGGGTGGCGTCGAGGTGCCGGGCGGTGGGCGACGCCCCCTCGCCACACCCGGCCGGCGTCCACGCGTCGACGAGCCCGAGCTGCTTGCCGCGGCCCTTCTTGCACTTGGGGCGCATGCCTGGATCCACCCAGCGGGCGGGTCCCCACACGCCGTCGTCGAGCCGGGTGAGCGAGCCGTACGACACCACGTAGTCCCGGCTCGGCGTGGGCACGTGCAGCCGGCCGTTCGCGGGGTTGAAGCGGTAGTACGAGTAGCGGTGCGGGGGCTGCGACTTCCAGCCCCGTGCGTCGCCCACGTCCTCCTGGCCGATGGGCATGCCCCAGGCCTCGACCCCCTCCTCGCCCTCCGACACGAGGTGGCCGGGGTGATCCGACCAGATCGGCACGCCGGGCCAGGCGGTCGGATCGGCGGGGTCCTGGAGGTACCAGACCCCGTTCAGGATCCGGAGGTGGGCCTGGTGGGAGAGGCTGGCCGCGAGCACGTCGAGGTCGGTGGCCCCGGGGAGCGGCTCGACGGCGAAGCGCACGGTGCCGGCGTTGTCGACCGGGAGGCCGAGGGCGTCCGCACCGGACTGCACGGTCGGCGTGGCCTCGACCGCGGGCCGGAGCGACGCGACGCCGTGGGCACTGTCGAGCACCCGGCCCCGCCAGGTGGCCTCGGCCCAGGCGGTCCACGGCACGTCGGTGCCGCCGCAGCGGGTGCAGCCGTGGTCGGTGCCCTCGCTCCAGATCGCGAAGCGCTCGAAGCCCGCCTCGGTGGCCAGCTCGGCGAACCCGGACTCGGGGCCCTCGTCGGTCAGGCAGGCGTCGTTCTGGGGGTGGAGCAGGCTGCCCGAGGCGGTCACCCGCCCGAGGCGGAGCCCGGCCCGGCCCGCGAGGCAGAGATCGCCGTTGACGTGCACGCGACCGTCGACCGCCACGGCGTCGTCGGGGAACCAGTCGGTGTAGCCCTCGCTGCGGAGGAAGAACTGGGTGCCCGCGACCCGCCCGATGGCCGCCTCGCGCCGGATCTGGCAGCGGTAGGGCAGCTCCTCGTGCGGCTTCACCAGGTCCATCGTCACCGCCAGCACGGTCTGTTCGCTCGCGAGCCCGCGGAAGGGTCCCGTGGCCAACGGGGCGACCAGCCCGGTGGCCACCGTGTCGACCGCGAAGTCGGTCAGCTCGAAGCCTTCGGGCACGAGCTCGGGCAGCAGCGCCTCGCCGCAGCCTCCGCCCACGCCACAGAGCCAGCCCTCGAGCCCGTCGGCGTCGGGGCTTCCCGCGTCCGACACGTAGTCGTCGAGCAGCGCCACCACGATCCGGTCGAGCCCGTCGCAGGCGTAGAAGCTCTGCAGCTGGTGGCGCTGGTGGCGGCTGACGCGCACGGTCGAGTCCAGCGCGTAGAAGAGCAGCCCGAGGCTGCCGGTCACGACCACCACCAGCATCAGGGCCGTGGCGAGGGCGAAGCCTCCGCGGTGGCGACGCGCAGTCATCGGAGCTGCACCAGGTGGCGGAAGGCGACCCGGGTGGTGTGGGCGCGCAGGAGCACCGACGGGGTGGTGAGCACCTCGCCGTCGAGGAGCCGCACGGCGTTCGCGTCGGGGCCGCGGGTCGGGCTGCCGTGCACGAAGCCGAGGGTGACCATGCGCAGGTCGTCGGAGCGGGCGTCGGTGAGGCCCTGGTGGCCGAGCGCGTCGCCCGGGGCGTTGCCCAGCCACTCGTCCGAGGCGTCGCCCGCGTTGGTCACCCGGCCGTCGCGGGGGTGGCAGTCGTAGCCGAGCGCGACCTGCAGGTCGTGCACCCGGTCGAGCACCACCCGGCTCTCGAGGCGCCCGTCGAGGGGGGCGCGATCCTCCTCCAGACGCAGCTCGTGGGTAGACGGGTCCAGGGAGAGCCGCTGCACGTCCACCACGAGCAGCGTGGCCTGCTCGAAGGCGGCGTCGACGTCGGCGACCGCGGGCAGGCGATCGTTGGCGCGGAGGAGCCCCGAGCTCGCCACCCGCGAGCCGGCCGGCTGCACGCCGAGGTCGGAGAAGCTCACGCTGCACCCGTCGCGATCGACGTCGACGGAGGCGATCTGCAGCGAGCGCCAGGCCTCCCCCTCGGGGGTGACCAGCATGGCCTGCCGGTCCGCGAGCTCGTCGTCCAGGCAGCACGCTGCGGTCCCGGCGTCGAAGTCGAGCGCGTAGCCGTCCCGCCCGTCGTGCGCGCCCAGTCGGCAGGCGGTCTGGTCGGGGTCCACACCCGCCCAGGTGACGCGGTCGGTGCGCCCCATCGCCACGTCCTGCTCGACGTGCAGCGCCATCCAGGGCGACAAGGCGTCGCCTCCGACCCCGCGCACCGAGGCGGCCAGCCACTCGGCGGTGAGCTTGATCTCCTCGTCGGCCTCGGTCCGGTGGCCCTCCTCCGTGGCGGTGCGGAGGACCTGGAGGATCGAGGCCATGGCCACGCTCGTGAGCACCCCGGCGATGGCGGTGCTCACCAGGAACTCCACCAGCGACGAGCCGGCGCGCGACCCCGTCACGGGCCCGTCCTCGCCGTCTCGATCGCGAAGCTGCGCTGGCCGAGGCCCTCGGTCCAGGTCACCGAGACCTCCAGCACGAGGAGGCCGTCGAGGCCGGGGTGCGGCCGGCCCGTCCAGCTCACCTGGTAGGCGTCGGTGCTGTCGGTCGGCGCGCCGGCGGCGTCGTAGCGCTCGGGGCCGTGGGCGCCGTCCAGCAGGGGGTCGTCGGCGTAGAGCACCAGGAGGTCCTCGACCTTGGACTGGGCGATGCCCATCGCGTGGGTCAGGTGCTTCTGCCCCTCGCCCGCGCTCAGGTACGACAGCACCGCCGAGGTGGTCATGGTGGAGGTGGCCGCCAGCACGCCGAAGGCGATCAGCAGCTCGACCAGCGTGGCGCCGCGCCGCCTCACCCGCTCACCAGCCGCACCGTGCCGATGGCCGGGTAGATCCGGTAGGTCTGCGTGCCCTGGGCAGTGACGACGTCGAGGTCCACCGGCTCGTCGGCCTGGAGTCCGCCCTCCGCGTCGAAGAACAGGGTGCGGCTGCCGTCGCTGAAGCCAGACAAGGTGATGCCGGGCTCGAGGTCCCACGTCGTGGTGCTGGCTGCGGCGCTGGGCTCCGGGTCGCAGACGTCGAAGGGGGTCACGTCGAGGCGGTGGTCGGTGACCGTGACCCGCACGCAGCGCTGCGTGGTGCGGGCGAGGCTCCGGGCCTGCACGAGGGCGGAGCGCACCCGCCGCACGTCCACCTGGGCGTCCTGCTGCGCATCGAGCTCGGCGGTGCTCGTCAGGCCCACGCTGGCCAGGACCGAGACGAGCGCGACCACCGTGATCAGCTCGACGAGCGAGTGTCCACGACGGTCGGGGGGGTGTGCATCGCCTGCACGGATCACGCGCGCTCGCTTCCGAAGCCTCTCCCGACGGGAACGGCTCGCGGGGAGGTCTACGTGAGGGCCTCGGTCGGGACCGCGTCGGGCCCGGGTAGGTCCGGTCCATGGACCGCCATGACCTGGCCCCCGATGATGGCCAGCTGGTCGCCGATGTCCCGGGGGTAGCGGATCTCCCGGTAGGGCAGCCCGTATCTACTCGAGCAGGGTGACGGCCCCGTCCACGATCTCGACCGCGGCCGGCCGTCCGCCGTAGTAGTCGGCCATGCCCACGTCCACGCGCCAGACGCGGTCGTTGCACGCCGGGTTGGCCTGGTCCTGCACGGTGTGCCCCACCACCATGCGGTCGGCGCCGAGGAGGTCGAGCGCTTCCTCGAGCAGGCTGCAGGCCTGGTCCGCGTCGTCGTCGCCGTCGTCGGAGTAGACGCGGGTCCACACCGGCGCGTCGCTGGAGCCGACCCAGGTCTGCGGCTCGGAGGCTTCCCCGAGCATCCAGCTTCGCACCTCGTCGTTGATGGTCTGCAGCCCGGCGGTGGCATGGTCGGGCAGGATGCCCCCGTGCACGAACACCGTGCCGCCCACCTGCATCGTGAGGTTGTGGCCGGCGAGCAGGGTGGCGTAGGGGCCCCCCGGACGGAAGGCCGCCACCCGGCCCCTCTGGGACTCGGGGTAGCTGGCGAGCTCCGGGTCTTCGGGGTCGTGCTCGGTGTCGGCGAAGTCCTCGAAGCCACCGTCGGTGACGTAGCGCAGGTCGAGCTGCACGTTCATGGTCTCGTGGTTGCCGAGCAGCGGGTAGAAGCCACCGCCCGCGTCCCAGGCCTGCTCGCTGAGCAGCTCGAAGAGGTCGAGGATGGCCTGCTCGCCGTCGCCGCGGTCGAGCTGGTCGCCGGTCTGCACGACCACCGTGTCGCCGCCGGTCCACGCCAGGTCGTCGTCGATGAGCCCGGCGAGCTTCAGCACGTCGATCGCTGCCTGGTAGTCGCCGTGCACGTCGGCGAAGCCCACCAGGCGTGCGGGGGCGTCGAGCACCGAGGGCGCGGGGGTGGTCCAGGGACCGCGATCGGACGCCGTGGCCGAGGTGTCGTGGCCCTCGGGGCCGCTGTCGGTGCAGGCGAGCAACAGCAGGGTCATGAGGAGGCCTCCAGGGCTTCACGCAGCGCACGGGTGGCGAGGTCTTCGAGCCAGCCGAGGTCGACGTCCCGGTGGGCCTCGCAGAGGAACCAGGGCTCGCGGCTGTCGGGCTCGAGCATCACACCGTGCTCGATGAGCTGCCAGGCGAAGCGCGCGTAGAGCGCCCCGTCGGTGCGGCGCCAGTCCCGGTACGTCGTGGGCACCCGGTCCGAGAAGTGCACCCCGAACATAGCGTCGGGGCCGGTGAAGCGGTGCTCGATGCCGGCCGCGGTGAAGACGCGACCGAGCACCCGCTGCACGCTGCGCCCGACCTGCGCGGCGGTCTCGAGCGCCGGGGTGTGGGCGAGCAGGTCGAGGGTCTCGTGGGCGGCCGCGAGGGCCACGATGTTGGCGGTGTAGGTGCCGCCGTGCACCACGCCGCCCGTGGCGCCGATCACGTCCATCACCTCGGCGCGCCCGCCGAAGCAGGCCACGGGGTAGCCGTTGCCCATGGCCTTGGCGTAGGTGCTCAGGTCGGCGTAGACCCCGTAGAGCTCCTGGGCGCCGCCCTTCGCCACCCGGAAGCCGGTCTTGACCTCGTCGACGATCAGCAGCGCCCCGTGCGCCTCGCAGGTCGCCTTGAGCGCCTGGAGCCACGCGGGGGTGGCGGCGATGCTGCCGCAGTTGCCCATGATGGGCTCGAGCACCACGGCCGCGATCCGCTCGCCCTTCTGCGCGAAGAGCGCTTCGAGTGCTGTGTGGGCGTTGAGCGGAAGCAGGTCGACGAGCTCGCGGGTGCGGGCCGGGACGCCGCGCCCGAAGGGCACGACCGCCGGATCGCCCGCGCCGTCCCAGCCCTCCACGTCGGACTTCCACATCATCTCGTCGTAGAGCCCGTGGAAGCCGCCTTCCACGATCACGATGCGGTCCCGCCCGGTGAAGCCGCGCGCGGTGCGGACCGCGCCCATCACGGCTTCGGTGCCGGAGTTGGCGAAGCGCAGCTTCTCGATCTGCGGGCAGAGCGCCTTGATCTGCTGCACCACCTGGTGGTCCAGCGGCGTGGCGAAGCCCGTGGTGGTGCCCGTCTGCCGGAGCGCGCGGTACACCGCCTCGTCCACCCGGTCGTCGCGGTAGCCGAGGATGATCGGCCCGTAGCCCAGGCGGAAGTCGACGAACTGCTTGCCGTCGGCGTCGGTGAAGCGGCAGCCGTGGGCGTGCTCCACGAACACGGTCTTCTCGCCCCAGTAGCGGTAGTTCTCGGCCACCCCCTGCGGCAGGTGCCGGGTGGCTTCGGCGAGCAGGTCGGACTGGCGGCCCATGAAGTCCTCGCGGGAGCGCGCACCTATCCGGCTGGCCCGCGATCCGGCCGATCCACGCCGGTCTGGACCTTCACGCCGAGCATCACCTGGCGTGGCGCGACGGGCCTTGCGCCGAAGGGCCGCCAGGACGTGATGGCGGTGGTGCCGTTCAGGTTGGTGCCGGTGGCATAGAGCGACACGCGCTCGCCCACGTGCCCGCTGACCGCCGCGTCGACCAGCCACAGCGGCGGGATGTCGAGCTCGCTCACCGGGAAGGTGCCCGCCTCGTCCAGCATGCCGCTGCGGCCCGTGAGCCCGACCGTGACCTTCACCTTCGGGTGTTCGGCGCCGACCCGGGCGGAGCCCTGGTGCTCCGCCACGTAGGGCAGGCTGTCGCCGACCGCCACGGCGCCGAACTGGGCGAAGTCGGAGTCGAAGGCCGTGCGGAAGCTCGAGGTGGTCCAGGCGTAGGTCGCCGCCACGGGAAGGGTCCACGCACCGGGCAGCATCAGGGTGTGCCCCACGACCGCCTCGGCGCCCCAGATGAACACCCGCCCGCCGTTGTACTGCTGGCCGACCTCGGTGCTGTCGCAGCCCGCGCTGAAGGTGCACTCGCCGGTGAGGTTCGTGTAGTCGTTGAAGAAGCCCACCAGCTCCGCGCGCGCGTCGCCCTCGGTCCAACGGCCACCCGCCTCGTAGTTCCACGAGGTCTCCGGCTCGACCTCCGCGGGCTGGCCCGGCGCGACCGGCGAGAAGCCGCGGTAGGCCCCGCCGAACACGTTCACGGTGTCGAGCGGCGCGACCAACAGACCCATCCCCGGCAGGGTGGCCACCCGGATCGCTGGCCCCAGCGCCTCGGCGCCCTCGTCGACACGGTCGCTGCGGATGATCTCGGTGCGCACACCCGGGAGGACGTGGGTGATGCCGATCTGCAGGTCCTCGTGCAGGTTGGCCGACACGGCGTGGGCCGTGGCCACCGAGTCCAGGGTGGTCTCGGCCTCGGCCCCGGTGAGGACCAGCTCGCCCGACGACATCGCGAAGGTGTCCTGGCTGTGCTTGCGCACCACGTGGTCCATGTGCACCCGCACGCCGCCCTCGAGGGTGCTCGACACCTCGTCGCCGACCACCTCCCAGCGGGCCGTGCTCTGCACCCCCGTGCTGTGGAAGCGGCGGTCGTTCAGCCCGAGCAGCAGGGCCTGGTCGCTGCTCGCGCTGTCCTCGTCCCCCCGGAGGATGGCGGTGTAGACCGCACCCTGCCCGCTGGCCGGGTCGGACTGGAGCAGGTTGTGCAGGTCGACGCCGCTCGCGAAGCCGTTGAGCTTGAACCATTGGCGCGTGAAGTAGTGGTGGTACGCCACCGTGCGCAGCTCGACCTCCGCAGCCGCGGTGGACCACGCCAGCTCCGCCTGCGTGCGCTGCCACGCCATGTCGCCCAGCGCGCTCGCCGCGTAGCGACGGTACGGTGTGACCTCCCAGTCCGCCCGGGTCAGCCCGAGGTAGGTCTCGCGGTCGGCATCGTGGGCGAAGCCGAGCTTCAGCTCCAGCCCGTGGCCCGGCGGGGTCAGCCGGCCCTTGACCATGACCTCCGAGCGCTCGAAGCCCGTGTCGCCGCCCCCGTCGAGCTCCTTGAAGCCCCGGGTCTGCAGCCACACACCCTCGACCAGCACCCCCGCGGTGTCGCCGGTGGCCCCGCCCCAGGCGTGGGCCTTCAGGGTCTGGTTCAGCCCGATCGCCACGTCGCCGTAGCCGCCCGCTTCGATCGGCCGCGTGACCAGGTTGATCGCCCCCCCCACGGTCTGCGGCCCGAAGCGCGTGGCGGCCGGCCCCTTGAAGACCTCGACCGCGGTCATGCGGGTGGTCATCGGGAAGTAGTAGGCGGCCGGCGCTGCGTAGGGCGCAGGCGCGAGGAGCACCTGGTCCTCCATCAGGGTGAGCTTGGCGCTCCGATCGCTGTTGGCGCCGCGGATGCCGATGTTCGGGCGCAAGCCGTAGCCGTCCTCGCCGCGGGTCGACACGCCGGGCACGCCCGAGAGCACCCGCTCGATGTCGTCGTACTCGAAGGTGGTCAGGACCTCCTCGTCGACCTCGAAGGCCGAGCCGGCGACGCGGGTGGTCTCGCCCTCTCCGATCACCAGGATCTCCGCGCCGAGCACGGGGTCGCCGGGATCCGGCGGCGGTTCCTGCGCCCAGGCCCACCCCACGAGCAGCATCACGGGACCAGCCCCCGGAGCGGCCCGAACCAGGCGGAGAGGAGGTCGTTTCGGTGGTTGGGGTGCTGGAGGCCGAAGGCGCGAGGGGCTTCGGGGCCCGCCACCTGCAGGGTGCCGGCCAGCCGGTCCCAGACCGCGAGCCAGGTGCCCAGGTTGGCGTGGTGGTGCTCCGGGGCCGCGGCGTGGTGCAGCTGGTGCTGGGCCGGGGAGATCAGCCAGCGCTCCAGCCGCGCCGGGAAGCGCAACCACACGTGGCTGTGGCGCAGGTTGCCGAAGACCACGTTCAGCCCGAGGCCCAGGGCCGGCACCCCGAGCAGGGTCCAGCCGGTGGTGGCGTCGCGGAAGGCCCACCAGAAGCCGCCGCCGACCAGGGCGGCGACCGCGATGGCCCGCAGGTCGTGCAGCACGCTCTCGAGCGGGTGCAGCCGGTGGAAGGTGAGCGGGGTGAGCACCACCGCGGAGTGGTGCACCTGGTGCAGCGCCCAGAGCGCGGGCACGCGGTGCACCGCCAGGTGCAAGGCGAAGCGGCTGGCGTCGCCCACGACGAAGATCACCAGGGTGTAGCCGAGCGCCACCGACCACGGCGACGCGGTGAGCGCTGGAGCGCCGACGGTGGCGTCGAGCAGGCGCACGCCGTGGGTGGCCAGCCACCAGGCCGTGGCGAGCGTGGGCACGCCGATCAGGGCGCGGAGCAGCTGCCCGCCGATCAGGAGCTGGAGGTCGAGCAGCGAGGACGGGTGCCGCAGCACGACGAGCACCCGGCGCGGCCACCCGGGTCGCGCGGCGACCAGCGCGACCAGGGCGAAGAGCACCAGCCCACCCCACCAGGTGCGGCTCGTGGGGTCGACGAGCGGCGCGACGAGGTAGCCGACGAGCGGGTCCAGGGGGGGCATGGGCTAACGCAATCGAGGAGGGGCGGCGACAGCGGCGGAAGGGGCCAAGCAGGCGACGGGAGGGTTCTTCAGCATCCTGCCTAGTCGTTGTCCCCCGCGGCGTCGTCGGGGATGGCGAGGGAGAGCACGGTGGCCACGTCGCCCTTGAGCGTGTCGGTCACGAGCTTGACCGCGTCGTAGAGCGCCTGCACGCTCTCGGTGCGCAGCTCGACCGACTCGTCGAAGGGCCGGTCGACGTTGGAGGCCGCCTCCTGCGCAGCGCCGAGGTCGGCCAGCAGCTGCTCGGCGAGGTCGCCGTGCCCGAGCTCGGCCAGCACGTCGTCGAGGCCGGTCGACTCCCCGTCGATCGTGAAGAGGGCTTCGAAGCCCACCAGGTTCCAGTAGATGTCCTCCGCGCCGAGCCCGCTCGGCAGTGACTCCACGTCGTCCGGGCACAGCGCTTCGCTGCAGTCGATGAGGCCCAGGGGCTGCGCGAGCTTGCGATCCTTGACCGAGGTCTCCAGGTAGAAGAGCGCCCGGTAGACCGCGTCGAGCGCCTCCTGCTCGCTCTCGTAGACGCCGCTGCCGTCCAGCGTGAGCTCGTCGCCGAAGGTCTCCCAGGTGGACGCCAGCTCGCCGGTCAGCCCGAGCAGGTGCTGGTTGAGCGCGAGCGCGTAGGCGGCCCGGCCCTGCTTCACCCCCTGCTCGCCCAGCGCATCCCACGAGCCGTCGCTGGCCGGGGGAACCTGGCCCGGGCACACCGTGTCGGAGCCGGCCCAGAGCAGGAACTCCAGCGCGTCGAGGCCGTAGGCGTTGGCCAGGTTCTCGGTGAAGAAGTCGGCCTCCTCGAAGCCCCGGGCCACCGTCTCCTGGTCCACGCGGCAGGTGTTGATCGTGGGCCAGCTGTAGATCTCGTCGCGCAGGTCCTCGGCCCCGGGGGAGCCCTCGAGGCTGCTGGCGAGGGCGCCGATCTGCATCACCTCCAGGCGTTGCCAGGCCGCCATCGCCTGCTCGAAGGCCTCGTGGGCCACCGAGCGCTCGGTGAGCCCGTCGCCGCCCGCTTCGACCGCCGCGGACCACGCGGCGAGCGCCTCGTCGAGGCTCAGGAGTGCTTGCTCGAAGGACCACAGCTGGTCCTGCACCACCCCACCGACCGCACCCAGGTAGGCCACGGCGGCTTCCGAGCCGGCCGCGCCCGGACCCGTGCCGGTGTCGCCGCTCCCGGAGCAGGCGAAGGGTTGGAGGACCACCGCCCCGGCGAGCCCGCCGAGCAGCAGCCACGACGCCGCGCTACCAGCCGCCCGCGCCATCGTCGTCCCCGAGGTTCGCGCTGTCGAAGCCGTAGGCCTCGCCGAGCAGCGTGCGCGCCTCGCGCAGGTTGGCCGTGGTGGTGTCGAGCGCGCCGGCCGAGGCCGTGGCCAGCGCCGGGGCGGTGCCGATGAGCCCGTGCAGGCTGGCGAACTCCGACGCGGAGAGGGTGCTGCGCGGGTTGAACTGCAGGCTCAACGCGAAGCCCTTGAGCTCCGACCAGTGCTTGGCGTGGTCGGCGAAGCTGTAGCCGTCGCCCTCCATGGCGGCGTGGTCGGCCAGGGTCTCGTTGATGTAGTGCACCACGGAGGCGGCGATGGCCTTCTCCCACGCGGACACTGCCTGGTCGCGGGAGCTCGACAGGGCGGCGAGCTGGTCGTCGGAGAGCGGGGTGCCGGCCGACTCGGCCAACAGCGCCCGTCCAGCGTGGAAGCCCTGCCAGGCCTCGGCGGTGAAGTCGGTGGCCACGACCGCGCCGAGGTCGCGCTTGCCGGCGTTGACCGAGTGGCCCCAGCAGAGCTCGGAGCTGAGGTCGATGAAGCCGTCGCCGTCGACGTCCAGGTCCCCGTCGGCGATCTCGGAGTCGGTCCAGCCGCCGTAGGTGACCGCCGCGCCGAAGTACCCGAAGGCTTCGTCCCAGGCGTGCTCGAGGTCGGTGTAGAGGCCATCCTCCGGCGGCTCGTGGGATTGGTTCAGGCCCTTGCCGTCCAGGTCGTCGTCCAGGTAGTCGTCGGTGGCCTGGGAGTAGGCGATGGCGCCGCGCAGGAACTTCTCGAGCAGCTGCTGGTGGTCGAGGCCCTCGGGGCTGACGAAGACCGCTGGGACCGGGGTGCCGTCGGGACCGAGCGGGACCGCGCCCGCCGCCCAGTCGACCGCCTGCGCGTCGATCGCGTCGAACCAGGAGCGCACCAGGCTCTCGGGGGTGGTGATGCCCGCGGCGTCCCAGCCGACCAGCTCGGTGGACCAGTCGGCGTGCTGGCCGGTGGGATCGTTGCCTGCCAGCTTCTCGACCAGGTTCTTGCCGCTCGAGACGTCGTCGTAGACCGCCTGCAGCACCGGCGCGGAGGCTTCCTTCAGGATCGGCACCTGGCCGTAGGCGCTGCTGTCGAAGGAGAAGTAGAAGTCGAGCTCGGCGACCACGTCGCCAGCCACCGGGTAGAACGCGCCGCCGTCGAGCCGGTCGGTCATCCCGCCCAGGTGGGCCTTCATGTCGTCGATCAGCAGCTGGCGGAGGACCTGACCGCTGTAGCTGACCGAGCTGCCGTCACCGAAGGCCGAGTCGAAGGCATAGACCGACCCGTCGGCCGCGAGCCCGGTGTCGTCGACGAGCGCCGTGTCGGTGGCGGTCGCCGCGGTGTCCGCCGTGTCGGCGACCTTGTCGGTGCATGCTAGGAGCGCTAGGAGCATGGTTGGGACCTCAACTGAACATGAAATTGAAAATCACTTTCAACTACTAACCCTAGCGCCCCCGGGGGGGCAAGCGGATCGCGCGGCGGGTGACGCCGATCAGATCACCTTGATGCTGCTCCCGACCCGCACGACCCCGCCCTGGACCACGCGCGTGTGCACCCCACGGAGGCGGCGGGCGCGGCGCTCCACCCCGTTGACCCACTTCAGCGCGTCGGCGCCGAAGCGCTTGCGGAAGGTGCCGCAGCCCAGGTGGGCCTTGTCGGTGATCTCCAGGATCGCGGTGCCCACCGCGAGGCGGGTGCCGATCGGCGCGTGGGGTTCCGAGAGGTCGAAGTCCACCAGCAGGTTGTCGCCCACGCCGGTCCAGCCGTCGTCGCCCACCAGGCGCGCGATGCGGTGCTCCATCAGGCTGACCTGGGCGCGCGGGTCGCCGTCGCCGACGGTCCAGCGGTCGCCGGCCACGCCGTCGTCCACCGAGATGGTGACCGCCTCGGGGTTGTCGTGGCGGCCGTTGCCGAGGCGCACGACGAGTGCTTCCACGCGGCCCTGGCGCGGAGCGGGTTCGAGGGTGCGCCAGGCCTGCTCGAGGGTGTGCAGATCCTTCATCCGACCTCCGGATCCTCCATACCCGAGAAACGAGCGGCGCACCCCAGGCTCATCGTGTAGAACCTCGGCATGTTGCTCCTGCTCGCGTGTTCGCCCACCTCCATCAACGCCGACGACACCGGCTCGTCGGAGGCCACCGAGGTCTCCGACGACACCGGGGCGACCGACACCGGGACCGCCGACACCGGTGGCGCCGAGGAGGGCCCTGCCGAGGTCGACCACAGCGACGACGCTCCCCTGGCTGGCCTGGCCGAGCTCTCGAACTACGACTGCCCGGACTTCGAGAAGCAGACCTCCACCTTCTGGTCGAGCGACGAGATGCGGGACGTGACCGTGCTCATCCCGTCCACCGGGGCGAAGGGCAAGTCGGTCACCTTCGTGTGGCACTCCATCGGGACCCTGCCCGAAGACTTCGTGCAGACCTTCGACCTCGACCAGATGGCCGAGGATCAGGACACGGTGTTCGTGCTGCCCGAGCAGAAGCCCGCGAACTACCTGGCGTGGGACTACTACATCGAGGGCGGCGGCGACGACCTGGTGCTCTACGACGACCTGCGCACCTGCCTGTCGCAAGAACTGGAGGTCGACCTGACCCGGGTCTACTCCTGGGGCTTCTCGGCGGGCGCGGTGTGGACCAGCTACCTGGCGCTGAACCGCGGCGACACGCTGGCCGCCATCGTGGCCTTCAGCGGCGGCGTGGTGGACATCGTGTTCGAGTACCTGGACCCCGGGCAGAACTTCCCGGCGCTCTTGTTCCACGGCGGCAAGACCGACGTGTGGGGCATCTCGGGGGTGTACGAGGTCGAGTTCATGGGCACCACCATCGCCATGGCCGACGCCCTGAAGGAAGACGGTCACCAGGTGGCCCTCTGCGACCACGGGCTGGGCCACTATGTGCCCAATGAGTGGAAGACTGCGGTGACGCAGTGGTTGTACCCGAACGTGTACGGGGAGCAGCAGCTGCCGGCGGAGGCGCTGGATGGGTTGGGGGACTGTGGGTGGTATTAGGTCGGGGCTCGATGGCGAGGGACGACCACCAGCAGTA